>NZ_CP064705.1:0-433165 GCF_023101105.1 Bradyrhizobium sp. 155
CCAAGATCGTGCTGGTGGCGTTCGATCTGCTCTATCTGAATGGCCGCGATCTTCGGAAGCTGCCGCTGATCCAGAGGAAAGCCGAGCTACGGAAGATCGTCGATGGCACGGACGTCCAGTTCAGCGAAAGCTTCGAGATCGAGGGACGCGAGATGTTCGCACACGCCTGCAAGCTCGGCCTGGAAGGTGTCGTCTCGAACCCATGCGCGTCCGCGGCATCTTGCGCGTCACGCGTGTAACCGTTCGCGCTGACGAGAATGCCTTGCTGTATGGGAATGCCGACGTCGTTCAAAATCCCGACGAAGTTGTCAACCGCCGATGTCTTGAGGGCTGTGGCTTCGTTCTTACATCCGAGCGCGATTTGAACTTTGTAGCCCGCGACCCTGGACGTGATCAGAACGTCAATTTCTCTCTTCCGCTTCGTTTTGCTTCGCAGAACGGGCAGCTTCCTTCGTTTCTCCACGCGAACGCCTGGCACCTGGTGCATCATCGCAACCAGGTCTTCGAGGATGTTTCCCTTCATCTTGTCGGACATCGCTTGGCCGCCCCACCCGATAATCTTTCTTTTCGCCTCCGCCAGTGTACGCCGAGTCGCTGGCTTCGCTCTGCTCAGCCGATGCCGCAGGCGCTGGACGGGATCGAGCGGGTAAATGACTGATCTAAGTCATTGATATTCATTATATTATTGAATCTATTGCACTATTTGTTGAATGACGTCGGGTTTTTGCCTATATTCAATGCGGTTTTTGCAAGGAGGACCAATATGCCTCGCAAGCACACATTGCGCGAAAAGATAGAACAGCGGATCGCCCGCAAGAAGGGCGAGGACGTGTTCCTAACGCGTGAATTCAAGACGCTCGGCGGCGAGGATCAGGTCCTGCGCGTCTTGCGCAAGCTCGTGGACGATGGCCGCTTGGTGCGGCTCGGCTATGGCGTCTACGGGCGTGCGACCGTTTCGAGCCTCAGCGGCAAGCCGATGCTCTATAGCCGTGACGGCTTCGCCGGCGTGGCACGTCAGGCGCTCGACAAGCTAGGCGTCAAATGGGAGCCGACCGAAGCCCAACGTGCGTATAATGAGGGCCGCTCGACGCAGGTCCCCGTGAACCCGGTGGTGCGGGTCAAAGGTCGCTTCTCACGTCATCTACGTTACCGCAACGCGGAGCTGGTTCTTGAGCGATAACCCAACCCTCGAACAGCTGCTCGAAGTCCAGGAGTATTTTGGGCTCCCGGGCCCCACGCTTGTCGAGAAGGATTGGTATGTCGTCAAGGCGTTGGCCGCCATCGCTGCAGTCGATACCGGCGATTTCCGCCTCGTGTTCGGCGGCGGCACGGCGCTAAGCCGCGCCTACAAGCTGACCAAGCGTATGTCGGAAGATGTCGACCTTAAGATCGTCCGCGATAAGGCTCCGACGCGCGGCGAGCTTCGCAAGTTGCGCAAAACAATTACCGATGCGCTGCTGGGCGCGGGCTTTGTCTTCGATCCTGAGAACAAAGACCACCGCGTCACGATGTACGAAGGGCGTTACACCAAATACCAGTTGCCTTACAAAGCCCTCGCCGAGGGCAAGGGCATCTTGCGGCCCAATGTCCAGATTGAAACCTCGGTATGGCCGCTGCGGCGCGAGACCGTGGACAAGTCCGTGATCTCCTTCATCGCAGAAGCCTACGGCCGCGATCCGGAATTACCGAAGATCGCCTGTTCATCCGTTCTGGAAACCGCCGCGGAGAAATTCGTGGCCTTGACATGGCGTGCAGGCTCGGAGCTGGAGGGCCTGCGTGAGGAGCGCGACCCAACGCTGGTCCGGCATATCTATGATATTCACATGATCCGCGACGAATACGATGTGAAGGAGGCCGCCACGCTGGCCCATGAAGTGATGCTCGCAGATGCCGCCACACGCGGCGACAGTTTCCCGGCATGGAAGAACGATCCGCTGGGCGAGACGCTGCGTGCGATCGAGGGCATTCCCAACGACAAGGTCTTCGTGGACGACTTTGCTAATTTCCAGCGTGACATGGTCTATGGCGACAAGCCGGATTTCAGCGTGGCGATGGGCACCTTGAACACGCTGGCGGATCATCTCAAGAAGGTTCCGGCCTGACATGACTGCCGTTCCCTTCACGCGGCCGACGGTCATTTCCGCCGTCGCATTCCTGACCAAGATGTACCAAGCGCCGTTCAACCACATGGTTCTGCGCCTCGGCCTTGAAAACGAGATCACCTTCGACACAGCGATCAGCGTCGCGAAGAAAGCGGGCCTTCTGGGCCGCATTGTCGTGCAACGACCAGCCGATCCCGTCGAAACGCTGGAAGGCACGCTCGCGCTGGCGGAAGCGGTTATTCGCGAGGCCGTCCAGCTCATGCACCCTGAGCCGGTGAATGATTTGGAGACCGACTTGGCGCGCGGCCTGGCGCGGGACGGGTACGTCGTTGCATTCGATGAGCGAGAACGCCCGGCGCTACGTGCGGCGTTGCCGGAAGAACTCGGCCTATCGGTGGTGGACAATGAAGTGCATGAACTCCTCAAGCAGTTCGGCTTCACGGAATCGCTTGGCCATCTGAGTCAGGGCATCGAGGCGCATGCGCGGGGCGATTGGGCGGCGGCAAACGCTCAGTTTCGCACGTTCCTTGAAGGGCTGTTTGACGCGATTGCCTTTCACGAAGGTGCGGATCGATCGGCACAACCAACATCGGAGAACCGACGCGCGTGGCTGGCGAATATTGGCTATCTCTCCGAAACCCGCAACGAATGGACGCAAGACGGCAAGAACTACATCAACGGCCTGTTCAAGATGCTTCACACGGACGGCTCGCATCCCGGCCTGTCGGATGAAGATCACAGCACCTTCCGGCTTCACATCGTGCTGGTGACCGCGCGGACCTTTCTGGGCCGTTTGCGCTACAATCAGTAAGTTGGCCGGAACGCGTAAGGCGATGCCGGCAACCTAGGATTCTTTCATGGTGCCGAACCCGGATACGACCACTTGGACGCCTGTATGCTCGTTTGAGGGATCGGATATCGCTTGCCGAGTTCGAGCAGGCGCTGGCAGACTACTTTAGCGAACCACGGCCAGCGTGCCGAGCTGGCGGATTACCGCGCCAAACCCGGCACGGTAAAAAAGCTGCGCGATGAGGTGGTGCCTGTTTTGCATCACGTCAAGTTCGTCAAAGCAAAAGGCGACATCCGGTTCGAGCTAAGCAGTGACGTGCCGGATTGCTGGTTGCGCGACAAGCCGAACGCCGCGCCACGGGGTCTTGAGGTCACGGTGGCGCAATCCCGCGAGCAACAGCGGCTCGGCCAGGAGATGAACGAAAAAAAGGGAGTGGTCCCGGGATATCTCGGCTTACCGGACGACGCCCCGGAAAAGGTTTTCAAGAAACGCTTGGCGCGGTCTCGCATCATGCACAGTTCGGAAGGCGCGTTGAAGGTCATCGGCAACCGCATCAATTCTTGCCTTCGCAAGAAGGATCACCCGAAATACGCAGGGCATGATCTGCTGATCGAAGCGCCCTTGCACAGTTTGCCGAAGGCACGCTGGAGCCGGATTGAGGAAGATCTGCGTTCGGTGGCCAGCACCTTGCCGTTCCGCGAAATCCACGTCATCAGCGATCACGACAGGTTCCCGTTTGGATTCCGCATCAAATGAGCCGCCGGACTTTGTGGCAACGATCCGCACAGCCGGCCGATTAAACGCTGGTCCACAGCGCGTCCAAGCCTGCCTCGTCAGGGCCCGATGTCAGGCTCGACATGTTGGGTCGCATCCGGGAACGGAGTTTCAGGTGTAAAAGGCTAGCTGATCTAACGTGAGGAGGGCCTGGAGCGCGCGCACCAGCGTGTACGTTTCGGCTGCTGCTGCACCATGGCCCACGGCATGGCGGGAACTGGCATTGCCCGTGCGTGCTGCAGGATCGAAGTCGGCGAAGGTGTGAGATTTCAGATAATGGGCAAAGGCTGCGGGAAACAACAACGTGTCTGACTGCCCAGCCTTAGCCTCGGCGGAAGCAACCGCAAACTCCAGAAGCTTTTTGATTTTTGCGCCCTTGCCATAAACCTTGCGATAGGCGTCACCCAAAATCCCCTCGATCTCGGTCAAGGCAATTTTGAGCACGGGTATGGCGTCCCCTTCGGCAAAGGACTTCAGCGCCGAGCGCAGAAGCCGTTCCTTGCCCGCAAAGTGCGCCTTCGCCATCCACCGGGTAAACATGCGCTCGATGCGTTCGGCGTCAAACTTCGCAAGGATCGTTGCTTCCGCATCGTCGAGATCGAATCGCGCTTCGCTTGAATTCGCCAGCCCCTGAAACTCAGGCCCGAGAATCTCCACGAACGGAAACCAGCCTGCCGCGATGAGCTGGGAAAAGACGGCTTGATCGGCGATCGCATCGTAGAGATCCCGGTACTTCAGCCTACGGTACAGCGTGCCGAGGTCACGCTGCATATCGGAAACGGAGAAGTCGCCACCCGGATTGAAATCGAAGAAAAGGGCAAAGCGCCAGCCTTCCCGGAAGACGCAAACGACACGATCTCTCTTGCCGATGGCGACAAGGGGAAAGCCCATTCCGGTGACGTCGCCGATGTCATTTTCAAACACCACCGTTCCAGCAGCCATGTTTCGCTTAGCCATGATTTGAAGTGCGACGGCCGCCGCGTCTACCCAAAGGTCGCCCGTGTCGTCGGGACGCACGACCAGCAAGGCGACGTCCGCCCGCTTTAGGTTGACGGTCTGTCCGGATTGCCGCGCCATGTGCTCAATATGATTGCTCAGACCTTCCACCACACGGTGAAAAAAGTGGTCGTCCGAAGTCAGGCTTAGCCGTGTCCAGACCTTGACGGTGTCGCCGCCGCGGGCCGCGTCCGCAGAGACACCATGCAGTTGCAAACCCGATAGCTTGACGGGTGCGGCCAAGTTTCCGGCAAGAATACCGGGGTTGGGGGCACTGTCTTGTTTGGGCTGAGACTCGGTCATGACGACATTGTATCACGGCCCAGGAAGCAGGGTCGACGCGGCCCTCCCCCTGCCAGCTGTGCCGAAGAGCTCACCGACAAACGATCAGCGCATGAGCGGGCCGGCGTCGGCCGTCTGTGAGCTTACCCGCCTTATGGACCGCATATCGAACCTGCTGGGCGATGAGTTTAAAAGCTTGTGCGGGGCTGGCGGAATGCGGTTCGAAGGTGACCCGGTCTGGCGCGTCCGAACGCAAATGGTGGTGTAAAGGGCAGAAATCGACTCACGCCGGACGGGTCGACTCGCCTAAAGTGCCCTCCCGGCAGCCGGGTTTTTCAATCCCAATTTGAGCCAAACGTGGATTTTTCGAATCAACCTTTGCCGCGGGCAAATCTGACATTCGAGGTTGTCGACGATCTTGTCGGGGCCCATGCGCGTGGCCGGCTCAACGGGGCGCCGCAGGTTCGTTATGCCGCGACGGACATGTGCCCGCTGATCGAATTGATGATGGAAGCCAGCAACGGCCGGACCGGGCCGCTTCTGCAAACGCCCTGGCTCGATTCCATCACGCAACTCGATCTCCGAGCGGCCCTCGCCAGCAACCAGAACATCTGGCTCGACGAGACGCGCCGCTGCGGGTTCATGCGCACGACGTTCGATCCACGTGTCGAGGCCGATGACCTTCAGAGGAACCGGTTTCTGATCACGGCGCGGACAGCGGCCGAAGCGGCCGGGCTTCTCAAGCCGGTCGCGCAAAGCCTCACCGCCGCATTGCGCGAAATGGAATCCAACATTCACGAGCATTCCGGTGCTGCCGCAACGGGCATCCTTGCCTTCCAGGCGCGGCCGTCCTTGTTCGAGTTCGTTGCGGCCGATTGCGGCGCGGGCGTGCTGGCGACACTGCGCGAGGACGAGGAGTTTGCCGAGCTTGACGATCATGGTCTAGCAATGCACGCGGCGCTTCAGGAAAATGTGTCGCGGTATGACCGCTTCACAATGGAATAAAGCTCGCTCAAAGAGAGCGTCATACTTTTCCGGCCTAAGTCCAACAATATGGAACAGCCCTGCGCCACCTGCGAAACGCCGTGAGCCACGGGCTTGTTGTCTTTCACGGCCATGGGCCGCATAGAAGCAATTCGCGCAAGCTGCAAGAAAATTTCATCGAGTTTGGCGACCGCGAGGATGCCGAGAGCCCGCTCAATTGGCAGATACTGATCGAAGGCGTGCATCGACTTCGCATTTTTGAAGATCGCAAATGTCGATCCGGGTCCTGAACTGGACCAGGTGCTGGAGTCAAAACACGGGGACATCAGTCTTGCGAGACGTTTTATGGCGGAAGCAGGAAGCAAATGGAGGCAATTGAGGCAGGGATCGCTTTCGCTCGAGGCCATCGAAGAGTTTTCTGAAAGGCTGATGGTGGTAGGAGAACCCTATTGTTGTGGGCCAGCTCTGCAGCTGAGGTCATCCGGGTCAACATCACTTAGTGTGATAGATCAACCAAAGCAGGAGTGTGAAATGCTTGGGTAGTAATCTCTATAGAATGGATTAGCCGACCCAGATTCATCACTTCAAGCCGACACCCGTCGCCAGGCGTTAGGCTTGCTGCAATATGGCGCGCTATATCAAGAGCAGCTTGCCAAGCCGCATTGTCGTCGAGCAACTCTTCCCCGAGGGTGTCCTGAAACGGGTGGCTGCCGCCGACATTGAAGAAATAGCGTGTCATAGGCTCCCTCACGTTTCTCTTGCTCGAATAGCTACTTACAGCTTGGGGCAGGCCCCTGGAGACAAGGCCGCTCCAGGAAGCCATGTTGGCCGAGAACAGCGCGCCACTGTGCAACGTTCGTTTCCGCCGACGATGGCGAAGTTGGGGGCTTTTGCTACGACAAACAGGGTACGTAACGAACGACCAAATCTCGCTTTCACCTGAGTGTGTCGTCTGGGCTTCAGATTGGAGCGGTTCCTACAAAAAATCCCGCCATTTGACTTTCAACGTGAGCTCCGCTGCTAGAGCCGAACCGACAAGGAGAAGCGACATTCCGAGATTCGCCGAGGTGTTGCTGGACGTGGAGATATGCGCTCTGCGATCGCATGTGTGTTTCCTCTGTGCTGACCGGAACCATATTTCAATGTTGATTAATGCAAAGTGCCGCGCCACGATGCTGAAATCCTGCGTTTGACCGTATGTTCTTCGACGGAATTCAACGGCATCTATTATAGGCGGGAGAGCAGCCTGAGGTGGTCGTCTCTCCACTTGATCGTCGATTCGGCGGCTTTGTCGCGGCAAAAACCGCGCGGTGCGGTTTTGTCATCAAACAGCGCACCAACGTTCGACTAGCTTTCGCGAGAAGCACGAACTCGCCTTCTGCCCTACTCGGACATGGTATCCTCCGCCTACCAGATCTGTACAGTGCGAAGCGCTCGCTATAGTTCGCAGGCGTCAACCTCCTCGTCCGAGAACTTCTCGGACTCCAGCTCCAGCCTGTTCTTCGCCCCTTCCAGCTCCCCGATTATGAGGACGTAGTCTTCGAACGTGCTCGACGGGCCGATGTGCGTCTCGATCAACTGCCGCAGCTCGCCCGCGAACTGATACTTGCTGAGGGTCATTCGCTCGACCATGCTGCAATCCCCGTCGCGCTTAAGCCCATCAGAGACGCAACAATAAGCAATAGACTAAGGTAAAGCAGAAGCTGAAAGATCAAGTCACCGTCACGGTCTAACATCATATCTCCCAGCGGCGTTGCCCCATGTTTTGGCTGGGGCACGCTGACTTTGCCAGATCTTGCGCCTTTGCTCCCCAGACATGGTACTCAACTAGTCTCAGTCACATGAGAGCGTTGTCTCGGCTTCACATTTGCGTCGTCTCAGCTTCATATTGGAGCACTTCGGACAATCCATCAATGCAACACGTCCCGTTATCGCGCTCAAATCCTGTTGGATCTCCGGATTCTTCGGTGGATTTCAACGCCTCTACTATTGGCGACCTGCGGTCAGCACTGGTCCTGCTTCGTGATCGTGCCGGGGAGCTCCGCGGCAGCAAGATCAAAAATCTGATGCGGACTGACATCAGGAACTGCAAGCCACCAAGCCGGCTTGCGCTACCGACATGGTCCGTCACTCCCAGGCTTCATTGGTCAATTCCCGGGAAGTCACGGACTTCATTAACGCAAGCGTGCTTTGTACCGGAGAACGTCTTTTGGCCTTCTTTCTGGAATGTTGAGAATCGCTACGAAGGAGGAGCGCGAGTCCGAACTCGAAAAGCGCGCCTTCAAACCAGCGCATCGGCTGCATCGCTGATGCCAGCGTAGATTTCGTCGAGATCTGCCGCGGTGACGCAATAGGGCGGCATCACGTAGATGGTATTGCCGAGCGGGCGCAGCAGCAGATTGCGGTCGTTAAAGAAAGCCTGAAGCTTCGGACCGATGTCCGCCAAATAGCCGCCATCGTTCGTTTTCAAATCAAGCGCTGTGATGGTCCCGGAACGACGAACGTTTTCAAAGCGCGCGTCGGCGCGGAATGGCTCAATTGCCCGTTCTTGCATGGCGGCGAGCGAAGCGGCGCGCTCGCGGGAGTCCCGATGCCACCAAAGATCCAGGTTCGCTTTTGCAGCGGCACAGGCTACCGGATTCGCCGTATATGAACTCGAATGATAAAACGTACGCATACGATCTTTCGAATAATGCGCGTCGAAAATGTGCGCACGGCAGAGCGTAACCGCGAGTGGGAGCGCCCCTCCCGTGAGACCTTTCGAATAGCAAGCGATATCGGGCGTGACATTGGCCTGCTCGCAAGCAAATAGCGATCCGGTGCGGCCCCAGCCGGTCATGACCTCGTCGGCAATGAACAGCACGTCCGACGCCTCACAGATCCGCTTCATCACTGTTAGCACCCAGGCTGGGTACATCAGCATCCCGCCCGCCCCCAATATCAGAGGTTCCACAATAAAGGCGGCTGGCATTTCGTTTCGGCATGCCGACTCGAGCGCAGCGAGTGTCGCCTGCTCACGACCTCTCGCGGGGAACGGGATCGAGGTAACATCGAACAGCAGCGGACCGTACGCCGCGTTGAACACGCCTCTGGCACCAACGGACATCGCCCCAACCGTATCGCCGTGGTAGGAATGTTGCATTACGACAATGCGTCTTCGCTGCTGACCGATATTATGCCAATACCCGAGTGCCATCTTCAAGGCTACTTCGACACTGGTAGAGCCGCTGTCGGAGAAGAAGACATAGTCGAGACCACGGGGTGCGAGCTTCAAAAGTTGCGCAGCAAGCTCCTCAGCCGGATCGTGGGTATAGCCGGCAAAGATGATCTGATTGAGCTTACCGGCTTGTTCCTGAATGGCGCTTACAATATGTGGATGGCAATGACCGTGCGTTACGACCCACCAGGATGAAATGGCATCGATAATACGGCGCCCATCTGCTGTGTGAAGATAAGCACCATCAGCACGTACAACCTTTGTCATTTCGCCTTGAAGCGCGTGTTGCGTGAACGGATGCCAGATCGGCGACTTTGTCTTCGGCATCACGGCTTGAAATCATCAGCACGGAATGAGGCTTGGAATGCGGCCTGCAGCGTGTCTGCCGTGAGGGGAGAAAGCCATGGCAATCGCCCTAGCCAGCGCACCCGCCCCATCTCGCGAATCGCAACCTGAGTCTCAGCATTTCTTTCGCCAATGAAGGCGATCCCAAGAATGCGGATTTCGCGTTTTCGGAGAGCCTCTATCGACAGGAGCGAGTGATTGATGGTGCCCAGCGCAGTGCTTGCGCAAAGCACCACTGGAAGCCGCCATCGCTCGAAGACGTCAATGTAGAGTGTGTCGCCGCTAAGCGGCACCATCAGCCCGCCCGCGCCCTCGATCACCAATGGTCGCTCCCCGGTATCGGGCACATCGAGCAAATCCGCCTCGATGCGAACTCCGTCAAGTTCGGCAGAATGATGGGGAGAAGCGGGGGTCTGAAGGCGGTAGCGTTCCGGCAGGACGCGATCGGCCGAGAGGCCGCCAAGACAAGCGACGACCTCGGTATCGGTCTCTCCCTCGAGACCAGCCTGAATCGGCTTCCAATAGTCCGCTCCGAGGAGATTGGCGAGCCCCGCGGAAAACACCGTCTTTCCAATTCCGGTACCTGTGCCCGTCACGACGATTTTGGCACTCATTGAAGCTCGCCTTTCGTCTCCTCGATCAAGGCATCGAGCATTGCACGCACGTCGTCCTCCCCCACGTTAAGCGTCAGTGAAATTCGCAAGCGGGCCGTGCCCGCCGGCACGGTTGGCGGCCGGATTCCGCGGATATCGAACCCGCGCGCCTGCAATGCAGAGGCGAGCCGCATCGTGCGCGCATTGTCGCCTATGATGCATGGGACAATCTGCGAATCCGAAGGACTTTTCCAACCGCGCTGTCTCATCTCCCGATGCGCGAGCGCGACCAGCTTGGTGAGACGCTGCTGTCGCTCAGGTTCCTGCTGCAGGATCAGTATCGCCTCCCTCACGGCGACAGCCATCAGCGGCGACGGCGCGGTCGCGAAGATGAATGGACGGCAACGATTGACCATAAAGTCTCGCAGCACGCCGGATGCAGTGACGAGCGCGCCGGCCGCGCCCAGCGCCTTGCCGCAGGTATGAACGACCAGCAGATTTTCGCGTCCCTCATAGGGCGCGGTGAGTCCTCGTCCCTGCTCGCCGTAAACGCCTGTTGCGTGGGCCTCATCTACCATCAGGAACGCATCATGCCGGTCGGCGAGCGCGACCATATCCTTGAGAGGCGCAAAGTCGCCGTCCATGCTGTAGAGACTTTCGACCACGATCCAGATCCGGCCCATTCCGCCACCGGCCCGCCAGTCACGAATCGCGCTTTCGACCGACTCGGGATCGTTATGCGCGCTTGTCCGAAAGTCGGCCCGGCCAGCTCGCGCGCCTTCATGAATACTCGCGTGCACCAGGGAATCGAGAACGAGCAAATCGCCCCGCTGCGGCAGCGTTGTCAGGACAGCGAAATTTGCAACATAACCGCCGCCAAAGAAAAGCGCTGTCTCCGCCGCAAAGAAACTTGCAGCTTCTGCTTCGAGACGTTCGTGCTCCTCGCAATTGCCGCGCAAAAGCCGCGACCCGCCGGCACCGATCGGTGTACCGGCCTCGATCGCGTCCAAGACAGCCTTTTTCATGCGCGGTGCGCTCGCCAGCGCGAGATAGTCGTTCGACGCGAAATCGATCCCCGCACGCGGCTTGAGGCCGCGCAGCCGGTCGTCTTCTTTCAGGGCATGCAAGGCTACGACATAATCGGCAACTTTGGTCGCATGGATTGGATTCATTCTTCACTCGGACAGTAGCGATCGATCTTACAAAGGGTCTGATGGCAGCGAAGAACAAGGCTTCAGTTTCGGGCCCTTGGCTTCAGCCTGGCAAGATGCGATTTGCTCGGTCGACCAGCACAACGTGCGGCTTGAAATTGTTTGCTTCGGCTCCATCAAAGGAGGCATATGCAACGATAATAACTTTGTCTCCTGGCATCGCGAGTCGCGCTGCCGCACCATTCAGACCTATGATGCCTGATCCTGGAGGCGCTTCGATCACATAGGTGGCAAACCGCGCTCCGGTATCGATGTTGTAGATTTCAACGCGTTCGTTGATCAAGAATCCAGCAGCATTCAGCAGCGCACCGTCAATCGAAATCGAACCTTCATAGTGCAGGTCGGCTTCGGTGACCGAGGCGCGATGGATTTTGCCTTTCATCAAAGTAATCTGCATTTCTCGCCCAAGCTGGATTTCCGCGCGGCCGCGCGCTGCTCTGATTGATTCAGGCCAGGCTGGACGCGATGCCGAGCCGGTCCAGCAAGTTCGCGTCGCGATCGCGCTGCGGGTTCTTGGTGGTCAAGAGTGTGTCGCCGATGAAGATCGAATTCGCGCCGGCAAAAAAGCACAGCGCCTGCAGTTCATCGGTCATATACTGCCGTCCAGCGGACAACCGGACGACGCTCTTCGGCATCATGATCCGAGCGGTCGCCACCAGGCGGACCAGCGCAAAGGGTTCGGGACGCTCCGCGGTGTCGTTCACGGGCACGCCCTCGACCTCGTTCCACATGTTGATTGGAACGCTCTCTGGATGGCTGGGGAGATTGGCGAGCAGCACGAGCATGCCAAGGCGGTCCTCGACGCGCTCGCCCATGCCGACAATGCCGCCGCTGCACACCTTGATACCGGCCTCTCGAACATGTGCGAGTGTGTCGATGCGATCCTGCAAAGTACGGGTGCTGATGATCTTGCCGTAGAACTCCGGCGAGGTGTCGACGTTGTGATTGTAGAAGTCGAGTCCAGCCTCAAAGAGCTGTATGGCCTGGTTCGGGGTCAGCATGCCGAGCGTGACGCAGGTTTCCATTCCAAGACCTTTGACCGCGCTAACCATATCGCAGACCTGATCGAGATCGCGGTCTTTTGGACTGCGCCAGGCCGCGGCCATGCAGAAGCGGCTCGCGCCGGCATCTTTGGCGCGCTGTGCGCTGGCGACCACATCGGCGCAATCCATCAGGCGGGTCGCTTTCAGACCGGTCTGGTAATGCACGCTCTGGGAGCAGTAGCCGCAATCTTCCGGACAGCCGCCCGTCTTGATGCTGAGCAGGCTTGCGGTTTGGACGTGGTTTGGATCGAAGTTGTCGCGGTGAACGCTTTGCGCCTGAAACATCAGGTCGGCAAACGGCAGGCTGTAGAGCGCTTGGGCCTCGGCGCGCTCCCAGTTACTGCGGAGCTGTGCGCCGATTCTACTGTCGTTCCGTTCTACTCTCCCAGAGGCAATCATTAAGACTTGCGGTCCCATCAATGATTGATCATAGATAATACTGGCGATTATCTATGATCGTTGACCTTCGCTTGATGCTAATCCACACCGCCTGCGAACGCACCCGTTTTTTCGGTAGATAATCTATGATGACCGACAGCGAGAGTACGACCGTTGCCTGGCGCATTGCCGAGTCAATCGGAGAGCGCATCATCAGCGGCGCCATCCAGCCAGATGCCCCGCTGCGGCAGGATCATGTCGCGCGGGAGTTCAACTCGAGCCACGTCCCGGTACGCGAGGCTTTTCGGCAATTGGAGGCGCAACATCTTGTCGTCGCTGTGCCCCGTCGCGGCGTTCGGGTTGCCCCGCTTGATACCAATTCAGTGAAAGAGATCGCCGAGATGCGTGCCGCGCTCGAAGTGGTCGCATTGCGCAATGCGGCGCCAAAGTTCACATCCACCCATTTGGCACGAATTGAGCTTGCCCTGATTGAAGGAGACAATGCCCAGACGATTCAGGATTTTGAGATGGCCAACCGCGCCTTTCACCAGGCGCTGGTGGCGCCGTGCGCGATGCCGCGCCTGCTCGCCAGTCTCGACGGACTACAGCTTGCAAATTCGCGATTGGTGTTCGCGATGGCGCGCAATGCTGGGGGGCGACCGCGATCCAATCAGGATCACCGCCTGATTCTGCAGGCACTGCGAGCGCGCAACGTCGATCAAGCCTGCAACCTGCTCTCACGCCACATTCAAACGATTGAGCGCCTTGCCCTTCCCGCGTCCTGACCAGAATGAGATTGGCGGGCTCCGCTTCAGACCGCAGGCCATCGCAAGAGTGTCAAACCCTGTCTGTTTGCCGCGCGAGGCGGCATGTGGCGCTAGCGTTGCAGCGGGCTCGATTCCAAGATAGCTATGCGATCTGCTCGCGATTTTAACCTATGGCCATCCATGATCCGTCACATCGTCTTGTTTACCGCCAAAGATAAGGCCCATATCGACCAAATGATCGAAGGCCTATCGCTTCTCACCACGATCTCGCATGCCCGGCGGCTCGAGATTGCTCGCAATCGCAAGGCCGACCAGTTCGGCAACGATATCGACGTCGTGGTCTATGGTGAGTTCGACAACGAGACGGAACTCGCAGCCTACAAAGCGCATGACCTCTACCAGGAATCGATCAGGCGAGCACGACCGCTGCGCGAGCTGCGCCTCGCGGCCGACTATGACTTATCAACAGATGCGCGTTTCGTCTCAGCGGCAGGCGTAGTCCAACTTAGTCCGCGCATCGCATCCACCGACGGGGCTTAGCCTGACACTCAATCTCGAGAGCTTGCGGCGCTCCGACCAGCGTCGCTCTCGTTGTGGTCGGGATCATATTCGAAGCGTGTCTCACAGCACGCCAGTCGCCGGTGACTCATAGCCGATGCACGTCCGTGAACTACAGTGGATTGAGCCTATCACAGCGGTGCAATGTCTCGCGCATCGACCGCACCTCTCGTTTCTCGATAGCGCAGCAACGCATGAGTTGCTCGGGCGTTACTCATATGTGACCTGCGATCCATTCAGCACCTACATAGTCGCGGGGGGACGGGCGAGTTGCAACGGCGAAGATATCGATGGCGATCCATGGGAAGTTCTTCGCACTCTTCTCGCCAACTATCCGCAAGAGCATCGTCCCGATCTCCCGCCATTTCAGGCAGGCGCGGCTGGCTTCTTCGCTTACGATTTGAACAGGACGCTGGAGCGATTGCCGGCGCCGGCAATTCCCGGTCAGCGTTTACCCCATTCCATTCTGCATCTTTACGACGTGGTCGTCAGCTACGACCACCGGAACAACAGATGCTGGATCGTCTCGACCGGATGGCCGGAGCAGGATCCCGCACGTCGCGGCGAGCGCGCACGTCGTCGAGCCGATGAGTTCGCAGCCCTGCTTGCCAACCCAAAGTCGCCGCGGATCGTGCTCCCCGGCACAGCGGGTGCATGGAATTCAAACTTCAGCCGAGAAGCATACATTGCGGCGGTACAGCGCGTCATCGCCTTGATTCTGGCCGGAGACCTCTTCCAAGCCAACATTGCGCAGCGCTTCACGGCCAGGCTGTCGACTATATTCGATCCGCTCACCTTCTATCGTCAACTGCGGTCATTGAACCCGGCGCCCTTTGGGGCCCTCCTGCGGTACGGAAAGCTGACCATCGCATCGAGCTCGCCTGAGCGATTCCTGAAGCTCGACGGAACAAAGGTCGAAACACGACCGATCAAAGGCACGATCGCGCGTTCGGCTGATTCCAACGAAGACCAGCGCCGCGCTAACGTGCTCGTTGCGTCCGAAAAGGATCGAGCCGAGAACATTATGATCGTCGACCTCCTGCGCAACGATCTATCACGTGTTTGCACTCCACATTCAGTCGACGTTCCAGCCCTGTGCGATCTCGAGTCCTATGCCTCAGTGCATCACCTCGTCTCCATCGTTACGGGTACACTTGCGGGAGACGAAGATGCGGTTACGCTACTGCGAGCTTGCTTTCCTGGTGGCTCCATTACGGGGGCGCCCAAGGTGCGAGCGATGCAGATAATTACTGAAATCGAGCGTGTGGCGCGCGAGGTCTATTGCGGGGCGATCGGTTTCATCGGCTTCAACGGGCAGATGGATACGAATATCGCGATCCGCACTGTAACGATCGACGACGATATGGCTGTATTTCATGCAGGTAGCGGTATAACGGCGATGTCGGACCCGGCGGCAGAATACGAGGAGACGCTTGCCAAGGCGCAGCGAATCTTTGACGCATTTGGTGCTGAAACATCCGGTGCGCTTTGATTGTCATCATCGACAACTACGACTCCTTCGTCTTCAACATTGCCCGCTATTTCCAGGAGCTTGGTGAAGGAACGGAAGTATTCCGGAACGACGTGGTCAGCGTCAGCGACCTCATTGACCTCAAGCCGTGCGCAGTGGTCATCTCCCCCGGTCCGTGCACTCCAATTGAGGCCGGAGTATCTACGGCCGTCGTCCGTGAACTTTCGGGTCGCGTTCCAATTCTCGGCATCTGCCTGGGACACCAGTGTATTGGGAGCGTATTCGGCGGAAGGGTGGCGCGTGCACGTCGCCCTATGCACGGTCGGTCCTCGTATGTAACGCATGACGGCCGAGGGCTATTCAGGGAGCTGCCGTCGCCACTTTGCGTTGGTCGCTACCATTCTCTTGTTGTTGAGCTCGATGAGTCATGCGCACCGAATCTTACGGTGAGAGCGCGTTCCGACGAGGGCGAGATCATGGCCCTCGCACATCGCTATCAACCAACTTTTGGTGTGCAGTTCCACCCGGAATCGATACTTACCCAAGACGGGCACGTGGTGCTTAAAAACTTCTTGCGACTCGCAGAGACTTATCGCTCGCAGCAGGATAAGACAACAACGTGAGGTACGTGGGTTGGAGTGGGGCTGCTATCTCGCGAAGCCAACTATTACCCGGCGGCCAGTGCGAGGGCGCTCCGCAGCCCGGAAGGTGGGTGCCGCGCTGCGGAGAACAGCGCGCTACTACGTTCGTTTCCGCCGGCCGGCGGGGGGCGCTCAGCGACTCATGGGGCTGGGCTTCGTGCCTCTGCGCTATTTACAACGTTGCGTAGAACAATTTCAGACAGCTGCACAACCAACTGTTTGAGACGCGTAATCTCTTGCTTGCAGCGTTCAAGCTCGCACTGTTCGTCGGTCATGAGCGACATTTCGCGGCGATGTCTATTTGCTGTAACATGATTCATCTAGATGCACCGGAGTTGACGCTGGTCGTCGAGCATGCCCCAAGAGATCGTATGCATTTTCGCAATGAGTGGCGAGCTCACGCCTAAATCCTGCGTTTGACTGCTATCTTCAGGGATTTCATCGCCTCCATCAGAAGCGGCGGGAGACCGATCGATCTGCAACCAACTTGTTCGGTAGTCGCGGTCTGACCGTGCCCCGCGGATTTAATCCAGTTTGAAGTTCGTACTGGCCCACGACACGGACTGGAGCATGAAGCGCAGCCGCTTTTCGGAACAGCGGATCATAGGGATCTGAAGGAGCATGAGACGGGCGTATCGGGGGAGAGCTCATAGGCAGCTTGGCGCCGCTACGGGGCAGATACGGTCGAGCAATACGTTGTCGATGAGGTGCGTCGAGCCGATGTAGGCTGCCGCGCACAAGGTGGCAGGCCGATGTAGCGGGCTCTCAACTGGCTCGAGCGTATCGGCGTCGAAAAGCTCGAGATATTGCAGGCGGTCGACGGTCTCCAGATATTGCTCGGCGATAACCAGCAGCTCTTTCCCGTCGCGCTCTCCTGCCTGAAACTCAGCGCGCGCCGCGAAGAGGCCACCTCTGATGGCGCCGGCGCGCCGACGTTCTTCCTGGATGAGATACCGGTTGCGACTGCTCATCGCGAGTCCCGTCGGTTTTGCGGATTGTGGGGACCGTGACGATCTCAATTGTGTTTCATTAGTTATTCGTCACCCGCCCTGATGCCGTAGTTGCTTTCCCGTCATGTTCCGAAACATTTCGACGTTGCGCAGCGTGTAGATCAGAATGGCATAGGATTCGTTTTTGGCCTTCTGTTTGCTGCGTGTCGGCAGATTCATGCTCGTCTCCAGCGTCGAAGGCGGCGTTCAACATAGACGACAGGGTCGGCGGTGGACAACCGACGACCCGATCTGCCTTGTTCTGACCCATAATTCCTCCGGGATCCTCTTTCACAACGAGATCCTCTTTCACACAACCCTGAAGAGATCGTGCGCGACCCGCTCCGAGGCCGTACCTCGGATGCGTGTCTTGGCCTCCGCACTGCCGGCGCGCAGCTTGCCACCGACGGCGAGATCGGCAAGTCCGCGAACCGAGAAGGATGTCGCGCCACAGCGGCGGCCGAGCGACTTGATCGACGTCGTCGGCCACCGGATCCACCAATACTCGAGGCAGGCGGGCCTCCTGTCGATATCAGCTGCCACGTACACTTTGCCCGAGAGGTTCACCTCCCAATAGACGTCGACGCTCTGCGACGGTTCGACCCAGACCGTGACCACATCGCTTGCCCGCGATCCAGTCAGCGGCAACATCAAGAGCACGACCAGGCCAAGGATGCTTCGCTTCATAGATTCCACTCCTGTCTCAAGGCGATGCGAGGGGCTGATGGCCCCTCGAACGCGCGGTCGTTAGAGGTCCCGCGGAGGGCGCGGTCTGAAAATCAGCGACCGTCCTTCGGATTTGACATCGAAGAACCGGTCGGATCCCGCGCCGGTGAACACCCGGGATCGCCGGTCGAACGTTGTGACGTCGATGTGGACCGACCGCAGGTTGGGCGGCAGTTCGAAAGTCTCGTCGCGATTCAGGCTGATCGAGCAATCGACCCAGGCGTCGTGGGTGCCTAGCGAATTGTCGCGGTTATCGACCCGAGCGAACATTGTGAGCCCATTCTCGGTAATCGACGCGTCTTCAATACCTTCGCAGCGGCCGTGATCGCCACCGCCAGGCAGCAGATGGATGTCCTCGCGCCGCGTAAGGTCGAGACGCCAACCGAGGGCGGCATCGGGTGCTGCAACGGCCCGCGGGACCCGCGAATTCCGTCTGCGGAACTGGCCCAGATTGATGGTACGCGTGTCGGTCATCTCGTTCTTGAGGACGAGTTCGACCTCCGCATAAAAGTCGAATGCCTTCTCTGCGACGTCGCGACAGTCATGATTTCCTCGATGCCCAGAAATTCGAAGCCGAGCTGGCCCTCGGCGCCTACATTGAGATCAGGCTCGCGGCTTCGTCCCATATATCGACGAGAGTCTGCAGAGCGGCCGCGGCGCAATACAGATTGCAGTTTTCTTCGGCGGCCAGGGTCTCCTTCTCATGGGCCGTGAGCGCTTCCCGAATGTAGACGAGGTACAAATCGCCAATCAGAGAAGCATTCGTGGTGAAGCGGAACTGGAGCTCTTCGGCCGCGTCGTTCTTGTCGAATGTGGAAGGATCGAACTCCGAAATGTTCGCGCGTGCTCGCTCCTCCTGCTCCCGAAGCTGCCGCATCAAGGGCATGATGCGACGCGGGTACGAATGAAGGGGCACTTCGTCGTGAAGGGTATAGGCCGTCACGAATGCATCCCATTCGAGCTTTGGTGAGAGCCGGATTCCCTCGCGGCGAAGACGCTCGATCTTGTCCTGAAAGTTCGTGATATCTCGACCCGAAGCTCGTGGAGCCGACTGTAGGGATCCCGCTTGCCTGCCCGAAATAGCCTTCCGTGTCGGCGTACATCGTTCTACCTCCGTGTTCTGCCCGCGGCAGTTTGGCTGGGCTCGCGGAGGCCAATCGGGGTTTTCGCGCGAAAATCCCAAAGTGAGTGTTCCGGTGGGATCGACGGCCGGGAACCGACATGTGGGGGCTTCAGAGCCGGCTCACCATGGCGTTCGAGAAATGGAGCTACGTTGTCGCGTCCTTGGTTGTCCTACTTGTTTGATATATTATTATTATCATGCCCGCCGTGACGATAAGAATAGTTATCGAGCTTGAAACTGGAGGCATGACCGTGATATATATTCTTATCGAAACGATCCTTTGATTAGGATTATATATCATGTCGTATCCGAGCGAAGAGCTTGTCCGGACTGTCCAGGCGAAACGCACGCAAGAGCGCATAAGCCAGCGTGCGTTGGCGGTCCGATCGGGTCTGACCCAGGCGCACATCTCCCAGATAGAGACCGGCCGGGTCGAACCGGGCCTGTCCAGCTTCATCCAGATGGTCCGGGCACTCGACCTCGAGGTCGTACTCGTGCCCAAGAAGCTGCTTCCCGCGGTGGAGGGCATCCTGCGCTCAAACCTCAACGAATTCTCCCTTGAGGAAGGACCCTCAAACCTCTTCGTGAAGGCCGAACGCATCGTTTCCGGACAAAGGAAGCGCCACGGTAGCTCCGCTGCGCTCGACCGCATCGCCGAATACTTGCGCTTTCTGAAGCAGGTCCATCTTTCGAAAACTGACCTGAACCTTGTCCAAGACGTCGTCGATACACTGCGAGGCTATCGCGCCGAACCTATCCCCAACCCAGTGCTGGAAAATTCGGCAGGCGTGTTGCAAGGTCTACGCAACCGGATCGCGCATCCCGTAGAAGCCCCCCGCCCGGCCTACGCTCTCGACGAAGAGGATGACGATGCCTGACGTATCGGTCCTGGACGTACGCCTGCACGACAACCCGATCGCGACCCTCACGCTCATACAGGGCGACCGGTCGCTGCTCGCCTTCAACCAGAGCTACATCGACGACGCCGCACGCCCAACATTGAGCCTGTCCTTCAAGGACACGTTCGGAAATCTGCTCACCTCATTCAAACCGTATCAGCAGGTCGTTCCGCCCTTCTTCTCCAATCTTCTGCCGGAGGGACCGCTGCGTCGCTACCTCGCGGAACGCGCGGGCGTGAAGGAAAAGCGCGAATTCTTTCTTCTCTGGATGCTGGGCCGGGACCTCCCGGGCGCCCTGTCAGTCCATCCGGCGGAAGGAGAAGCGTTGCCTTCCCAAGTCGAGGAGGATCTCACACCGGACGAGCGGCAGAACTTGCTGCGCTTCTCGCTCGCGGGCGTGCAGCTGAAGTTCTCGGCGCTCAAGAACGATCCCAAAAACGCCGGTCTGACCATTCCCGTCGAGGGCGTCGGCGGTTCGTGGATAGTCAAGCTTCCGTCCCATCAGTACCCTGGCGTGCCGGAAAACGAATTCTCCATGATGACCCTGGCGAAGGAGATGGGCATGGAAGTGCCCGAGCTCCAACTGATCGACGTCGAGTCGATCAAGGGGCTTCCGGAAGGAATCGGCGAGCTGAAGGGACGTGCGCTCGCCGTCAAGCGGTTCGACCGCTCCGCCGACGGACCGGTCCACATGGAGGACTTCGCGCAGGTATTCGGCGTGTTTCCGGACGAGAAGTACGACAAGGCCAACTACCGGAGCATCGCGCGCGTTCTCGGCATCGAGACCGGCGAAGCCGGCGTCGCCGAGTTTGTCCGACGCCTCGTGTTCAGCACGCTGATCGGCAACGCCGACATGCATCTGAAGAATTGGTCGTTGATCTACCCCGACCGCCGCACGCCCGTCCTGTCCCCCGCCTACGATTTGCTATCTACGATACCCTACATCGCGGACGACAAGATGGCGCTGAACTACTCGCGCACGAAGAAGATGACCGAGTTCTCCAAGGACGAGCTCACGCATCTGGCGGCGAAGGCGAAGATCTCGGAAAAGCTGGCCGTCGACACGGCCGCGGAAATCGTCCAGCGCTTCAAGAAGATATGGTCGGAACGCAAGGGCGATCTCCCGCTGGAAAAGAAAGTCGTCGAAGTCGTCGACGCACATGCCGCTTCGATCCCGATCTACAGCGAGCTCTGAGCCGTGGCTTACTTAGCCGGATCGAAGGGCGGCAGCGCTGACATACAACCCCACGCTGGTCATCGCTGTCTCTCCCGTTCAATCGGATGGGCCCACGCCACGCCTTCAGGATCGTTTTCGGCAAGCCATGCGCTTGCGGCCTCCTAGGTGGCAAAGACCTTTATCCAATCCACATCGCCCGCGCGCTTATGACCATGCTCGTATATCCAGACAGACTCTTGTCATTGTTGAGCGCCGCCTCGTTGACCTTCTCACGGTCAAACCGATCCTCAGGCGGAAGGTCCATGACAGCGTGGTACGATTCAGCCGGGCTCGTGCGCCGATCACCCGGAGGCTTTCCCGCCCATTCTCTCCATTGGTCGAACGCATCAGTCATCCCAAAACTTTCCTCAATCCCTTGAAGAGCAGATGCCGCACTTTCCTTCGGCGCTCTTGGTCCTGTACTCGATCTGCGCCAGCAATTGCGGTTCACCCCAAATGCCTCGATGCGCGATGCGCTTCGTGTAGGGTTGTGTCTTGCGCATCAGCGGGTTGAGTTTCTTCTGAAGCTCCTTCGCGTCGGCTGGCGAAAAGCCGTGATCAACTTTGCCCGCGTAGATCAGCTCCTCGCCCTTGCGGCGACCAAGGTAGAGGCCATCCCATTCTTGTGGTTAATCAGATAGCCCTCCCGCTTGAGCAGAGCATGCAGCCGCCGATAACCGAAGCGGCGATGCTCCTGGGCGATCGCCCGCATGCGCTGGCGAAGGCTGGTATCGTCAGCCCGGGTGTTTGGTATCTCACGGTGATGCGGCAACAGCCGATGGCTTTACACGCCTGCCGTTGGCTCATCCCGAATGCCTCTCGCAAATGGACGACAGGTACCGCTTCCCCGCGGGCGTTGCGCGCCGTTTACGGAGTCGAGATCAATCCAGTAGCTGTCGCTACAATCCACCGGCTGCCCCAACGCACGATCGAATCGATTCGCCCGATGCCGGGAACTGTATGGCCGCGCATTGCCATCCGAACCCCATCGGGCCCTCCGAGAACCGCCGTTCCGCCGCGAACTGCAAGAACGGTCCAACCCTCAATGGTTGCTGGTCTTGTCTCCGGGGCAGGCATGAGAGGCCCGCTGGGCGCTATCGAGCCGGTCGCCGTCATATCTGCTTCGATGCCCTGAGGAACGGTGCTCGATACGTCCACGGATTGATGAGCCCTGTCGGACCATGTGGCTGTAGGTTCGGCGGAAATGCTCGCTCCATCTGCGGAGAATTGACTTACGCCTGGCGGTGTTCGCAAACCCAAAGTCGATACCGTCTTTCGCGGGCCTCCGGTCCTGCGGCCTGACTTCGTTTCGGCGTTTCGACGCGAAGGCGTTTCTGTCTGAGTGGTTGAATTGAGCGACGCGAAAGTTATAGGACCGTACCGACCAAAACCGGCAGCCCATCCCAACGCAAAACCAGCGATCACCGCGCCTGCGACCAGCCAATTGGTGCGCTTTCGATCGCCGTCTGCTTTCAATAATGCAAGAACCTCTTCTCGGCTGGCACTCGAGAAATCCCGCGCGCTCAGCGTCACACGCGCCATTGGGTCTTCGCTGGCTTCAGCGACCCTCGCCTCGATCTCTTCCAAGGTATTCGCCTGGCGCAATCGCATGATCGCATCCCTTGTCGCTCCCCAATGATCATGCTGCAAACTGAATCAATCATTAACGGCGAATGAGCCGCCAGATCAATATTGATTAGAACCATTGCGCAGCGGGCGACTAGAGGTGGGGTCATGAATCGCACGGCGCCGATAAGTTCAGCTTTCTTAACAGGGGATCCAGCCCGTCCGAACGGCACCGCTTAGCCTCAGCCTGCTTTAGAGGCTGATCAGCCGCGCCCTTTCTTGGTCCTTTCGCGGTGTCGGCTCTTTTGTTTGCGGCCCTGGCGTTCAGGTCATGGGGATCGTGCCAATGACGAGGCGTAAAGTCGCGACGCGGTGGAAGAGCGACTTGCTTTGGTGCGGATGGCGGTAAATCAGCTTGCTCTTCTTCGCCAGGCTGGACGTACGCAACATCCGCGCGCTCACCGGCAGCTGGCATATCCACTTTGATTGTGAATGGCAGGCGATCAGCCTTGTTACCGGCTACTATTGGCATGACCACATCGGCCGCGGGCGGCGGCCCGGATTTCTTCGCGGCTGCAGCAATAGCGCCCAGTCCAACTAGGCAAGCCACTCCAAGCACGACGATTCTAATCACGTGGCGGCTCCCCGTGCAGAGCGGCCCAACGGTCATGATCAGTTGGTCCAAAATGAGGCTGCTCGCTTGGTGTGGTTAACCCACGCAGCGTTAAGCTGAAACATGGGCTCCTGGGTTGGAGCAGTAGCTGAGTAAGCTTCGAGCGAGAAAAAGCAACGGGCCGAGTTCTTCGATGTTTCGTCCGAGCGTTGGCAAGCCAAGGTCAGCGGAGCTGTCACTCTTGATCATAAATCTGCTAAGGCCTCCAATCGTTAGAATGCGGCAGCGGCAGGCTAACTTTCAGTTGACTTGCTTCACCGCTGGCACACGATGGTCGCTCACCAAAAGGAGGAGATCATGCTCAGTCGCTTGCTCGCTTCGGCTTTCGTCCTGGCAGGTGCCAACACAGCCATTGCCGATGATATGAAAATGCCGATTAACTCTGGTGAGCTTAAATGGGAGGCAGCACCACCCACCTTGCCGAAGGGGGCCGACATCGCGGTACTCTCGGGCGACCCGTCCAAAGAAGGGCTGTTCGTTCTCCGCCTAAGAATGCCAAGCGGTTATAAAATTCCCGCCCATAATCATCCAACAGATGAAGGTGCTACCGTCATATCGGGCAACTTTCACATCGGAATGGGCGACAAACTCGATGAGAAGAAAGCGATCGAGCTAACAGCGGGCGGATACGCCGAAGCGCCTGCCAAAATGAACCACTATGGTTGGACAAGTAGTCCTTCCGTTGTTCAAATTCATGGCCAAGGGCCACTCGGGATAACTTACGTCAATCCCGCAGACGATCCGAGTAAGAAGTAGCGAAGCAAACGAATCGTCTCTGTGTCGCAAGGCAAAAGAAAAGCCCGGACGGTGGTCCGGGCACATTTGTGTTAGTCGTTGTCGTGATGAATGACGGTTTTCTCTCGGCTGCCGTCCTCATTCTCTTTCTTAATGACCGTCGTCCTGTCACTTTCCGTGTGCTCAGGCTCCCTGATGACCGTTGTGCGGTCCCGATCAACGGGCCGGCGCTCGTGAGACTCTCCGACTGTGACGCCTCCGCCGACCGGACCGGCCTGAACGCCGACACCGACTTCATCCGCGATTGCGGGTGTCGCGATTGCACTCACGATCGCCGCAGCAAACAAGTACTTGCGCATCCTATTCTCCTTCACTTCGTGAGTTGGAGAATGTCTGCGTGCGACAGTTCGTTCCAGAACAAGGGGTGTCAAGCTGCTCATTGTTTACGCAAGTTCCCGTTCCGGGTGAGGCCTTGGATTGGGCGGAACGATTGAGGTTTATCAAACCGCAGGTCTCTTCCGAGCATTGGTTGCGCCGTCTCTCGGAGTGGCTGAGTGGCATCGGATCTGAAGTTCTGGATGGGCGGGGCAGCATCGCGATGATGGCCGCCGTCGCCGACTTTCGCAACGCATGGACGGATGCCAACGAAGCAGGCTCACGGGGCACGCGTTTCGTCGCTAAGCGGATCGCCAAAAGGGCCTCCGGGTCGGGCCGAAGCTGCTGGCCGAGGTCGAGTACCGCGCGAAGTGGGCGGAGAAGAAGGTCCGGCCACCCGATCTTCAAGGTCTGCGGGAAGATTTGTGATGGGTGCCTGGGATCGCCGCAGGAAGCAAGCCGACTCAGCGCTCGTTGCGCATGTAGGGGCTACGCTCGCTGATCTCCCGGAGAGCGGGATCGTCATATAGATCGACGCCTGCGGGTGCCCCTTGCTTGCCAAACGCATCGAAGCCGGCGCGCTGCTCCCGAATGGCGAGCATGGAGAAGAACACAATCACCACCCCAGCGACGGCGATCAACATCGACCAGCTGCGCTTCATGTGCGCCTCCGTCGGGCGAGAGCTCGCCTACGATACCGTACCGGTGGTCCGTTTGCGATGCTCGTTTACGCTAAGGCCTATCGTCGGATCGGGTTGCTCCAAGAACCGCGTGCTGCGCCGCAAACGCAGGCCCCTCGGCTGCGCCGTGGGCAGCGGTCGAACTCCTGCGTTCCTGTTTTAATCTTGCTTTTTGAAACGAAGCGACAAGCACGGCCGTTTACGGTGCGTAAAATGAAGAAGGAGGAGGAAGACAATGAATACCACGCCTGTGAGACTTCTTATTGCAACAAGCGCCGCTGCCGGTCTCCTGGCCCTCTCCGCCGCGAGCGCCTCGGCCGCCATCGCATGCCAGGGGGATTTTTGCTGGCGCATTCATTTGCGCTATCCCTACCCGCCGTCCCCGACCATCGTCATCCATCCTGATTATTGGAGGCCGCCGACTGCAACCATCGTTATTCACGAGCGCTGGCGTCCGGTCGAGCGCTTCACCCGAGAGTACATCGTTCGGGACTACGGCGGCTTCGACGATCCAGAATGGTAGTCAGGTCGCACATGGAAATGCGATGGCCCCAGCACGCAAACACTGAGGCCGGTTTAATGATGGGCGACGGAACAGCTTCCGCATTCGCGGCCGATCCGAGTTCCCGACTTGTGCCGCTCCCTCGGGCGGGAGCAAAACCTCCCCGACGGTTGGCGAACTCGGCTGCAGCACTGGTTTTCAATTCGGACCCGGATCTCGTTTCAGGCCCACAATGAATCCATGGCGCCGCCAGAGTTGAGCCGCATGGCAGCCTAAGTGGCCGCGAAGGGTGGTCCCGGTGAGGGGCGCAACACCGGGAGTTTTCGATGTCCGGTTATTTGCGATTTTGCTTCGCCGGTTTGGTTCTTGTTGGAGGTCTTGCGGCGACACCTGCGGTCTCCGACCCTTTTGCCGACTTGTTCAATGGCGCTCCGCGCGAGCCCGCAGCAACCTCTTTGGCGCAAGCGCAATGCTTGCCGCGACCCGGCAACACGACCGCGGACGGGGCGCATTGGGTCTATCGGTTCGACGGTCACCGTAAATGCTGGTTCCTGACCGAGGGTATGGCGAAGGTGAAGAAGACAGTTCGTCATCGCGGTGCCGAAGATCGCACCGCCAGTTTGGACGAGAACGGGAGTGCGCGGCCCAGGAAGAGCGCGGTGGTTGATGCGCGCGCGGAGTTGCTGCGCTCCGCACGGGCCGAGCCCTCCCAGCCGCCTGCAGCCGAAATCAAGGTGGCTGATGCCGCTTCCGTGCTCGATATGGGCACCACCATGACCTCAGCGGTACCCACCGATCTTCACAGCCGGCCGCCTACGCCTGAGTACTCCGTGCCCGGCCAAGTTGACGTTGAGCAGCTCCTCGCGCCCGCCGGCTCACCTCCAGCTATGCCAATGGGCGCGCGCGTTGCAGAGGCGCACGACGAGGCACGCAGCTGGACGGCAACTTGGTCAGGTGTGCTGCTGATGATGCTTGGTGGCTTCTCAATCCTAACCTCGAACCGCACGCTTCGGCACGCAGTGAGATTACGCCAGTGAGGTAGCGCAATAGCCTAGGCACGTACGCGCGCCGCTGCGCGATCGATGAATTTCAAGTATAGCCGAATTGCCACACGTACAAAGGTTCCGCCCGCCCACACTTAGTTTGCCCGCCGCCTTAGACGGACATTCGATTACGATGACGGTCCCGTTGGGATCGGATTGCGGAATGCGGTACAAAGCATTCGTGGTGGACAGCAGCGGGCAAGTGATCTGCGTGGCGAAGCTCGACTGCATTGACGAGCAGGCGGCGCGGCGTCGAGCCGAGCAAATGCATGCCGAGCACGACGTTGAGCTTTGGCAAGGCGATCGATTTGTTGCTGTGTTCCGAGGTGCAACGACGAACGACAATGAGCGCGCGATCCTGAATAGACGGCCGGTCTCTCCGCCGAGTTGACATTCGAATATTGTGAGTCATGCCGGCCTGGCAGGCTGTCGACATGTCGCAGGGCCAAAGTCGCCGAGCATGCCCATAACACACCCCGTGTCTTCGGAACCGGGGTGCAGCTCAGGAACGGGTTTCGCGCTGAAAAACATTGAAGCGGTTGAACTTCGCGCAGCTGGGTTGGTCGAGAAGTGGCTCCAGACTCAGATATTGAACGATACCAGCATACTTGGTCTGGGCGAGCTTGAAGTCTCGCGCGAGAGCGCCGTCAGCCGCATGGCGGCAAGAGCGACTTCCTGATGTACTCGGAGGAAGCGGACACCTTCTACGAAGAAGAGGTAATGCTGGGAGCGTTGGACGAGAGTCACATATCCGCACCATCGAATATTGGGGTGTTGAGCGGCAGCGTCGTCCCGGGTCAGAACACACAGCCGTAATTGTCGCAGAGAGAATCACGAGCCGTTTTTCAACGTGCTACGGGTCCTCAATCGTTCAGTGCCGATGATCGCAGTGCAGGGCGGAGCTTTTAAGCTGGACGAAAGCAACGTGGTTCTTCATGGCGTCACTGTGTTGGACGTTACCGGAGAGACCCCTGAAGCACATACTTCGGAGGAGGCTGAACGAACGGATCGGAAGTATTGGGAGAAGAAGCGCGACTTTGCTTCATTGGCCGTCATGGACAAGATTGCAACCGCCCTGAAGGCGGCTGAGCTCGAGGAACGCCTGTCATCCAACAAGCATCACGTAGCACTTGGATCAACGGATAATAACTTCTGTTGGTTTCACCCTCGCAGAACGGTTGGTTTCTGCCATGTCCAAGATGAGCTCTGGCCTGAGGATGAGCATCTTTCAAAACTTCAAAAGGCCCGCATTGATACTTCGGCTAGGAGCACGGATCGCATATCTCCTTCAGCATAAGCAACAAGACGGTGGATGAAAGGATCGGACCAATCGTCGAATCGCTAAGGCGCGCGAAAAGGCTAAGTCGCTGACAATGGCGCCGCTAACCGCTTCATCGCTGGTATTGCGGGCAGTGCATGACTATCAGGATAGTTAGCCACTCTGCTGACCCATTCCTTTTAGGAGGGTCTCCGGCACTTCGTGGGGCACCGCGGTCGACCTGATGTTCGCTTTGCCGAGCTCGTCCAAAACGGCAGGAGCTATACCCAGCGCCGACGACATAGCGTGGCGCAACTCTCGTGCCTGGTCGGGCGCGTGCTGCGCTAGAGTAGCAATCTGAGCGGAGGCCTGTGTTAGCTCTCTAATCACTCGAGTATATTCCTGCGGAGGATCCGGCAGCGACTTCACCAAACTAAAGAACGGGTCGGACCGAATATAACGTGCCGCAACATCAAGGAAGGGCTTCATGCAGCGCTCTCGGTCGGTGTAGTAACGTGCCTCCCAATGAAGACTTTCGTTATCAACGGTTATACTTTGAGCCGTCCAACTAACGTCGCTCGACGCAAACCGCTCGCTCGCGCTTGCCTCGATTGACAAATCGACGTGGCCAACGACTCCCGGCAAGTCAAAGACCAGGTTCGAACTGAAATCGTCTTCTCCGACGCCATAGTTGATGAGGACGTCCTGCAGGGCTGACGTAGATGGCTGGGCTGCATGATCGGTCGCCACTGTCGCCTGGACCGTGATGGATCCCTGCACGTTTGGCTGGTCCAGCTGCGCCGGTGGATTCAGGTCGACCCCATTAACTCGCCATCGGTATATGGGAAGGCCAAATCCACGCACAGTCGCAACGCAAGTCACTTTCTTCGGAGCGCTGTCGACAAACCACTTGTAGAGATCCTTTGGGCAGGTGAAGAAGGGTGACGTCAACGCCACCCCTTCATCCACGTGGAACGGCTTTCCCTCGGGCTCGGGGTCAAGCGAGAGCTTTACCTCCCGCCGCAATCCCTCCAAGAGTGGAAAAGGATTTTCGGTGGCGAGCTGGGGCGTGCTCCCCGGCCGGAAATACTTATTGATCAATTGCGAGAAGGCTGCGGTTGCGTCGCTCTTGCCTGTAAGGTTTTGATAAGTTTGCGCAAGGCTGTCCCCTCCCGCAGCAATGATGTCCGGAATGGAGTGGTTCAGTTGGTTCTTGAGATAGTAGAGAAACAGCAGGGACAATCCGAAGCTGAGCGGATTCTTGTCGGTGTTCTCGGAGGCATTGATCCACTGCGTGTCGCGGCTGGACTGCAACCAGCTGTTCACCCATGGCGTTCCGAAAAACAGTGAATACCCTGTGCCGAAGCGCTCGCGGGCGCAAAGCAACGACAGGCCCTCGCCATCGCTCTTACTCGCGTTCCAGGCGGCGTTTCCGTGCTGGTTGCGATAGCTGGCAAGGACCTCGACCAATTCAGCCACAAAAGACATGCAGCTGCTCTGACCTGCAGCAATCGCGTTCGCGTTTGCCGTCTGGTTGCCGATCTTGATGATCGTGTTGCCTCCCTTGTACCCGTTGTTGCTTGCCCCACCCGCTGCAAAGTCCGCAATGATTTGAACTGTGACGCGATTGTCGGGTCCAAATCCATCCGTGATTTTATACCAGCTAGCCAAGAGACCGAATTCAGCTTCACAGACTCCCAGGACTCGCTGAGCCCGCGAGATCGCGTTCGGATTGCCATCGGGGCCGAGCAGGGTTTCGTCGTACTGGATGTTGAAATGCGCAGTCTGTCCAAGCGTCTGCATCTCGGATGCTCCTGCAAAAATAAGCCCCATGGGACGAAAAGCACCACCAAGTATGCAGCAATCGGCCTGTTCGACGGGTAGCGATGCTACATCACTGGCTTCTTATCGCTACGTTACGCTAGACGGCGCTTTGCTTGTGAGAGCCAGTTCACAGTTTTGGTTGTTCGCGCATTATTAGATGCGCACGGGTAAATGAGCTCCGGATAAAGGAACTCGAAAAGTCGGGTTCCTGTTGAACAGGTCGAGCGCATCGGCAGACCATGCGCGACTGGTTTAGGGTCGTTGCCCCAGGCTGAACATCTTCTTCGAGAGGGAAGGCCGAGAGCGGCGCACAGGACACGCAATTCGTTGCACTCTCCGACTCGGAAGCAGATCCAGGCAGGTATTTTCCTCTGAAAGCCTTGTTTGACACCGTCCCCTAGCGCGCAGCAACCAAAGACCTCAAGGACGAAGACGCGAAGCGCATTAATGAGATGCAATCCGTGTTTAAGGAAATGCGAGTGCCGGTGCAGTATTCGACGATCGAGGACCGCGCCACGGTTGCGACCATATTTGAGCGCGTGAATCGACAAGGTGTGGCGGTAGACACCCTGCAGCTTCTATCAGCCATGGACCGAGGTCGGCTTATCTCCTCAAGTCAGACATAGCGGCCCTGCAAACGAAGGTCGGCGACGGGCCAGAAAGGAAAGTCTTTTCGCACCTCTCCGCCCTTCCTAATCTAGCAAGATCAAACTCGCGCCAAGTGCAACGCGGCCTCAACGCCGCCTTCCAGGATCTGGTCCGCCTGGACAGCGTCGGGGACGGCCCGCGCGAACTGGAGGGTGCCCACCATGAGGCCGAAGATGGCGGTCGCGCGGCGGCGGCTCGCTGCAGAATCGGCATCCGGAAGCAGTGCGGCCAGAGACGAAACGTAGCTTCGCAGCGCTTTCTCGTAGTCCTGCCGAGTGGACAGGGGCTGGCGGGCGATTTCCGGGAGCAACGCCGCCGAAGGGCACCCTTCCGCCGGGTCTTCGAGGTGAGCGCGGTTGAGGTATCTCCGGATCGCCCCCTCGAGGGCCAGGCCCCTCTGCTGATCTTCATCGAGCCGATGTTGCTGGTCTCCGAGCGCGCTCGCCAGCGCCTCGCGGACGAGCGCCTCCTTGGACTCGAAGTGCGGAGAGAAAGCCCCTTTGGTCAGGCCAGCCTCGCCCATGATCCCGGCGATCCCGGCGGCGGAGATGCCGTCTCGGCGCACGCACTTCGACGCTACATCGACGATGTGCCGCCGCGTCGCTGCTTTATGACCTTTCTCGAAACGCATCTTCTCTCCACTCCACCAATATCCCGCAGCCGTTAGGCTGCAGCCGCTTCCAACAGGGCTTGGAGGTCGCGATCAAGCTGCTGGGCTACTGCATCGACATTATCGCTGCCAAACTGACCGAAAACGGATGCTGGTCGATCATATTCAAACGCGACACCGCCATCGTCATCCTCGCGCAATAGGACGCGAATGGGCGCATATAGCCCCGCAGACAGTTGATGGCGGGTCATCTTGGCTGCGGTGAGCGGATTTCCGATATCGAACTGGATGGATCGGCGCGTCAGCCCAGCAATAGCCAGGAGTGCCCCATGGTCACGCTGACTGAAAATGGTGAGCGGCGGACCGGCCTCCAACTCTCGCAGCGCGCGCGTGCCTTCACCGTATCGCAGGAGAGTGAAGATCCCGTCATCGATGCGGGGTGCCAAGGTCGCGAGCTTGGCACGAACGTCCTCGAAAGGCTTTGTTGAGCGGATGGTGACGTGCTCGACCGGAATGGCCGCGTTGAGTGCAGTGCATTGGCCATCTATTGATCCTCTAATCGGTTGTCGTTGTTTGCAGGCGGTCCCTTCGCCACGCGAAGCGGCCACGGCGTTAGATCGCACGCGACTTTTCGTCCAAGATGCCTTCGATGCCGCGGGCAAGGTGCAGGAGCCCCCGGTCGCTCCCTAAGGGAGCATCCAGCTCGAGCCCAATCGGCAGCCCCGCGCGAGACAAGCCAACAGGAAGGCTGATACCCGGCAGCCCCACGCTGCTTGCCGACACGGTGTGGTTCGCCAAAGCGAGGTAGCTGACTTCCTGCCCCGCGATATGGACGGTCGCCCGCTCCTCGATCAGAGGCGCCGTGCAGGGCGTGGTCGGTTGCAGAATGACCAGCGCCCCATGAGAGACGAACGCCGTGTTGAGCCGTCGCTGGATTTCCGGCCGGCTCACATCGAGCGCCGTCCGATAGGCCTCTGCCGAGGTGGCACCTGCACCACCCGGCAGTACGATGTGCCCCCACGCCTGCCGAAGTTGGGGCTTAAGGCCCTCGTAAATGGCCTCGAACGTGGTCGGAATGTCATGGCGGCGAAGAAATTCCGAAACTGCGCCCATCGTCTCATGAGCGAAGATGCCCCACGTCGCAGTTTGGACGAGGGCATTGAAGTCTTCGCCAAGGTCTACTTCAACGACCTCGGCGCCGGCGTCCTGCAGCCGCCGAACCACCGCGCGGAAGCGGGTCTCGACTTCGGACTCCACCAGATCCAGGAACTGTCGCGGCGCGAAGGCCAGCCGGGCTCCCTTCAGGCCGTAGCCGCCGTCGGAGAACTCCGCAGCCTCTTCACCAGTCACGACCTGATCCACCAGAATGCAGTCCTCAACGCTTCGGGCGAATACGCCCGTCGTGTCGAGCGTATGGGAGATCGGCGCAACGCCGTAGCGCGGCCAACGCCCGGTCGTTGGCTTGAAGCCCACGACGCCACAGAACGATGCGGGTACCCGGATGGACCCAACGGTGTCACCGCCCAAGGACGCGGGAACGAGCCCAGCGGCCACGGATGCGGCGGAGCCGCTCGACGAGCCGCCCGACACGCGATCTCGTGCGTGCGGATTCTTCACCTGGCCGTAACGTGCGTTGTGACCGGTCAAGCCGTACGACATCTCGACGAGGTTGTTCTTGCCGAAGACCAAAGCCCCCGCACCCTTAATGGCCCGGACAGCGTCGGCATCTTCGCGCGGCACGAAATGAGAGAGGCCTTCGACGCCCAGGCTGGTAGGCAGTCCTTTCGTCAAATAGCTGTCCTTCACCCCGAGGGGCACGCCAAGGAGCGGGGCCGCCGAGCCGGCCGCACGCGCCTTGTCCGCGTCCCTCGCGGCCTCGAGCACAGCGACCTCGTCGATGGTGATGAAGGCGTTCAGCTCGGCAAGCGCTCGGGCGCGCTGCAGAAGCGCAGTAGTGTAGACTTCCGACGTGATGTCGCCGTTGCCAACCGCTGCTGCAGCGGCTGCGAGCCCAAGCGAGGTGAGATCTGTGGTGTCTCGCGATGCAAACTGGCGTGCAGTGGCGATCATGTCTTCCATGAGATCCTCGCAAAGAGCTGTTAGGCGGCATGCCGCTGCCGCCAAACAGCGGCTCAGCTCAATGCCATTACGGTCATAATATGAAATTACGGTCGTACTGCAATGGTGATTTTCGCGTCCATGCTCTGTTGCGGGACACGTGTTCGTGAGGTGCCGATGACACAGTTGATCGATGGGAGCAATCAAGCGTTCGACGAATGACCATCAGTGACGCACGGCCTGAACGCACCCTCTATTCGCGCTTTCAACCCCCGGCGCGATTGCTGGCCTACGTCATACCGAAGCAGGGGCGGCGTTTGTCGGGCCGAGTAGATGACTTCTGCATTGGGTCAAAGGCGGCGGTCGGACCCGGACTTGGGACGACTTCCGCTCTACCTCTCGCTCCAGACATGTCACTGCGGTGTGCCAACCGACGTGATGGGCGATCAACGGACATTTCGACCGCGATCCTCATCGTCGACTCCCTTGGCACCTGCACCCAAATGCGTAGACTGGCCCCGAACAAGCCAGGAGAGAGCTTTGGCGATCGAGCGGCCAAACCGACGGCTGACGACAATCCTGGCGGCCGATGCAGCCGGCTACAGTCGGCTTGTGGGAATTGACGAGGAAGGCACGCTCGATCGCCTCCGGACCATCCGCAAGGATCTCATCGATCCTATGATCGCCGCCCATCGCGGGCGTATCGTCAAAACGACTGGGGATGGCTTGCTGGCCGAGTTCGCCTCGGTCGTGGATGCAGTTCGTTCGGCCATCGATATGCAACAGGTCATGGCTGAGAGCAACTCTGGCCTCGTACAGGACAGGCGCATCGAGTTCCGCGTCGGCATCAATCTTGGTGACGTGGTCGTGGAGGACGATGGCGACCTCATGGGCGATGGTGTCAATGTGGCTGCGCGGCTCGAAGGGATTGCCGAGCCTGGTGGTATTTGCTTGTCCAGTGCGGCCTATGACCAGGTACGTGGCAAACTCGATATCGCTGCGCAAGATCGCGGGCAGCAGCAACTGAAGAACATCGCCGAGCTCGTGCAGATCTATTCGATTTCAGCCGCGCACCCCGCAGCAGCGGCGCCGCACACGACCGTCGCACCGCGGCTCTCCATCGTTGTCCTGCCCTTCGTCAATCTCAATGGCAACAGCGAGCAGGACTACTTCGTCGACGGTGTCACTGAAAGCCTCACAACCGACCTGTCGCGTATTCCTGGCGCCTTCGTCATAGCTCGCAACACTGCCTTCACTTTCAAAGGCAAGCCAGTGGACGTCCGGGTGATCGGGCGAGAACTTGGTGTGCGCTACGTGATGGAAGGCAGCGTGCAGGGTGGCGGGGACCGCATTCGCGTCAACGCGCAGCTCATCGACACGGAAACCGGCGCACACCTCTGGGCCGAGCGCTTCGACAAGCCGCGCGCCGATATCTTCGACATGCAGGACGAAATCACCACGCGCCTCGCCCGGACCGTGGGTGTCGAGCTCGTTGCAGCAGAGGGCCGCCGCGCCGAACGCGAACGACCGAACAATATGGATGCCGGGGACTTGGCCATGCGCGGCTGGGCAATCCTCAACCAACCCTTGTCGCTGCGCCGCGACCGCGCCGCGTGTGACCTGTTCGACGCGGCGCTCCGGTTGGACGATCGCAACGTCGAGGCGTTGGTCGGTCTTGCTTTCTATCATGGCAACCACCTTCGCACCTTCGCCTCGACCAATCGGGACGAACAGCTACGTATCGCCCACATGGCCATCACTGAGGCACTGAGGCTTGCTCCCTCCAACGCTTTAGCCCATTTCGTTCACGCCAATCTCCTCCATGTCTCAGGCGCGACGGAACGCGCGCTGCGCGAACTTCAGTTCGCTATTGCGCTCGATCGTAATCTAGCTTGGGCCCATGCTGATGCAGGCTTTTTGAAGGTTCTACTGGGGCGAGCTGAAGAGGCAGAAGCTGACCTCACAAAGGCGATCCGGCTTAGCCCACGGGACCCTGCGCTCGATCGCTGGTATGCCCTACTCGGTATCGCCGACCTGTTCCTCGGCAGGCTCAACTCAGCGTTGGATCGGCTCCGCAAATCGGTCGACATGAATCCGAACGTCGCGATGGCTCATTTTTTTCTAGCCGCGGCGTTCGCGCTGAGCGGCCGCGCTGCCGATGCGCGGGAGGAGCGGAATGCCGGCCTCGAGCTGGACCCGCACTTTACTGTTGCAAGATTTCGAAACGAGCGACGCAGTGAAAACCCGACCTTCCTGGCCCAGCGCGAGCGCATCTACGAGGGCCTAAGCTTGGCAGGCGTGCCAGCGGGCAATTAGAGTTTGTAGGGGCAGGCGGCTAAGTAGTTCCCGGAAATCAGCACTTTCCTAGCAGGCGGTCGCCCAGCGGCACAAGTTGCCTGCTAACGTCAAGAGCGTCGAACTGCTGGCCGCCGTGGCCGGTCTCGCCTCACCTCCCGACGCGGCTGACGCCATCGCGATCTAGGCCTTCAGGCCATCAGCGGACTTGCATGCGGGAACAAAGAGGACGGCCACTGAGGTGTGTCTACTTTCCACCCCTTAAGACACGAAACCGCGGGATCGCCAATTTGTCAGGCGGGCCGCGAACCGCGGTCAGGGCTGTATCGCTCCGCTGAGCGCGCTTGCAGTTGGGGCAGACGAAAAGGTGGGCGATTATCGGTTCTAGAGTATCTCGCACCAGATCCGAGCGAAACCATCTCATGGGGGTGCGGCAATTCGCACAGTCCGGGTGTTCGAACTGCCCAAGTGCTTCCTTTTGCCGGTCCATGCCCGCTCCCCATTGTTCGGGAAACAGTAGCAAGGCAGACCAAATCGCGACGTATCAAACGATACACAACGGCAAATTTGCGCGCCAACCTTGCTTAGGACCTGCCGCTGCGCTGTGCCAACTGACGCGACACGCCAGAAGCGGCGGTCCGGCGCTCGCATACGGCAGGTTCTACGAGGACCTAGCCCACCGGCGCGCCACTCTCCCCTGCTACGATCGGATCCCAACTCCGCAACATATCGGGACGCGCACACGGCCATCTGGCGAGCTCGCAGTGGCTAGTCGGCGTCGCACGTTAGCTTCGTGATTGCGGAAAGACACCACCCGTAAATTTCCCAAGAGTTGGCACCAGTCTCACTGGTACGCAGAGCGGCAGGTTGTGAGCGCCGCACAATGAAAACACCGAAGCCGAAGCAATGGGCCCAGCGCGAGCTCCAGCAATTGTTTAGTGGCGCGGGCAGGAGCTGGTGTATCGAAGATTGCCGCCGAACTGGGCCGCCACGCCGGATCAGTGAGGCGAATGGCGCGAACGATGGGGGATATTGTTGAAGAAGTAGCCGCGGCGCCTCGCCGGTGGCGGATCAGCTCGAAAGACCAAAAAGCGCGCGACGCGACACATCTCGCCTTTGGGCAGCGCGAAAGCTTTTGCCACCTCGCGTATCCGCAATCTTACGGCCATTGTGCATCCGCCATCTTTGGCATCTACTTCAGATTGAATTTGATGACGAACTGATTTTCAGTCGAGGTCCCCATGAGCGTCAAAGCAACGATGGCGACGATCCTCCAGAACCAACTGACGTTACACGGCGTGCATTCACTGACGCCATCGGACTGCGAGCAGATCGTTGATCGGCTGATCGAGCAGCTCAGAGAGCTGGAGCTTAGTTTAGCTGCGCGAGAACTCGCTGAGAAGCAGGAGCCATAGCGCCCCGCAAATCTTTACGGCCAGCGAGACATTCTGCAGGCGAATGCCTGTCTGCGCGGCGCGTGAGTCCTCCGGCAAATGTCTGCTGCGGGTCAAAGGTGGCGGTAGGCCACTCAGCGGGACGACTTTCGCTCTACCTCTCGCTTCAGAAATGTCGCTGCTTCGCCGACCAGCGCAATGGACCACGAGCGGAAGGCCGTAACTGCGCTAGTCCAGGGTGTTTGAACGAAGGGCCCATCGATATCGGCGGCGCCGCAACACTAATGGCAAGCGTCGTCTCCCGAGGGCGATGCTTGCCAAAGACAAGGCTCTGCCTGCGGCCGCGACTCATCCGTTCCGCCCGGAGGAACGATTGCATCAGTTCCGCTTTAGTCGTTCCGCACGTTCAAGAATTTGATGGGCGGCTTGCGATATCCGGCCGCCGATCGAAGGGCCCGGTCAATGCGCATCCTTCTCGTCGGCGGCACGGGGCTTGTCGGATCGGCGATCGACGCCAGGCTGTCCACCGAGGGGCATGAATGCGTATTGGTGTCGCGCCATCCGGACGCGGCGCCTGATACTCAACACGTCATCCTCGATGTTGCAAGGACCACCGACGCTGCGAAATGGAAGGGCATTGTTGCCGGCGTCGATGCCGTCATCAATGCGGCGGGTGCCCTGCAGGGGCAGGACATGCAAGGGGTTCACGTCGCCGGCAGCGCAGCTCTTTATACCGCGTGCGAAAGCGCAGGCGTCCGCCGGGTCATACTGTTCTCGGCGATCGGCATCGACCGCGATGCGCCCACCGATTTTTCTCGTAGCAAGCGGGATGGCGAAGCCGCCTTGATGGCGCGCGACCTCGATTGGGTCGTCTTGCGGCCTTCCGTGGTGGTGGGCCGGCCCGCCTATGGGGGCAGCGCGCTGTTGCGAGGGCTGGCATCACTACCGGTTCTACCCGTCATGCCGGACACGGCAGCTATTCAGCCCGTATATCTCGACGATGTGGTAGAAACGGTTCTGTTCTTCCTGCAACCCGGGGCTCCTTCGCGCATCGCACTTGATCTAGCCGGTCCACGGCAGATCGCCTTCAGCGAAGCCGTGGCGCTGTTTCGCGCATGGCTACGCTGGAGGCCCGCCTACCGCCTGCACCTGCGTGGTTGGGTGGCTTCGGGCGCTTACCGGGCGGGGGACCTGGCCCAGATGCTGGGTTGGGGAACGCCCATCAGTTCGACGGCAAAGGCGGAAATGCGGCGCGGTGCGACCGGCGATCCCGAGCCCTGGCGTCAGCTTACCGGCTTGAGGCCGCGCGATCTTGCAGGCGCGCTCGCACGCGAGCCCGCGTCCGTGCAGGAACGCTGGTTTGCCCGGCTATATGCGCTCAAGCCGCTGATATTCGGCGTCTTCGGCCTGTTCTGGATCGTCACAGGCATCATCTCGCTTGGCCCTGGCTGGGAAATTGGAATGTCCTTGCTACGGGAAGGCAGGGTGCCGGAAAAAGTCGCTTCTCTCACCGTCATCGCCGGCGCGCTCGCCGACATCTGCATCGGCCTCGCGATTCTTTGGCGGCCTCTGAGCCGCTACGGGCTCTGGGCAGCACTGATCATCTCGCTAACCTATTTCGTGATCGGCACGGCGCTGGTGCCGCGGCTGTGGGCCGATCCGCTTGGACCAATGCTGAAGATCTGGCCGGTGCTGATGCTCAATCTGGTTGCCATGGCGATCCGGGAGGATCGCTGATGTTCTATTTCCTTCTTAAGATGGTGCACATCATTGGTGCTGCCGTCCTGCTCGGTACTGGGGCTGGCATCGCCTTTTTCATGCTGGTGGCGCATCTGCGCGGCGACCCGCGCGAGATCGCGGGGGTCGCGCGGACGGTGGTACTGGCCGACTTCCTATTTACGGCGAGTGCCGTGGTCCTGCAGCCGATCACCGGCACATGGCTCGCTTGGTCGAGCGGATATTCCCTCCGCGATGGGTGGATTGCGGCGTCCATCGCACTGTACCTGGTGACCGGCGCCTGCTGGCTACCGGTGGTGTGGATGCAGATGCAAATGCGCGATCTTGCCGTCGGTGCGGTAGAGACCAACGCCAAGCTGCCCGCCCGGTATTACCGACTTTTTCGGTGGTGGTTCGCCTTCGGATTTCCGGCGTTCGCAGCCGTGCTGGTTATCTTCTGGCTGATGATCGCTCGCCCGCCTATTCCATACTGGGATTCGTAGACGGTCCTCATAAGAGGCTGACGTGCTCCACCAATCAGGAACGCATCCTGGGCCTGTGGCTGCCCGGATCGAGGAGTGATGTTCGAGAACAGGCCAGTACGGGCGGCCGGTGCCGTCCGCCTTCGGACACTCTTGAGCCACACCCCGACACCGTTCTGCTCGCAGAGGCCGTCGAAGCAAAAACGCCGCCTGCTTAAATGATCGCAGGCGGCGGCTTCCAGCCCCGGGAGTGTCAGGGATAATTGGGCTCGCTCCATATCTGGGAGCGAAGACGCGAGAGATGTCACTTCCTGTCGCGAGGCGACCATCGTGGAACTCGCGATGGTGCAATCTCTTCCGTGCTCTTTGGCGGTGTAGAGGGCTATGTCGGCGTCGCGCGTCAGCCTTAGTTCATCTGCCGTCGCATCGCTTTTCGCCGCGATGCCAACACTGATCGTCACATATTGTCGTTGTGCTCCAGGATGGTAGATGTGCAATCGGGTGACCAGCAACCGGATTGCGTCAGCAACTTTGACTGGTCTCTCCTCGCTTACACCCGGCAGGACCACCGCGAACTCCTCGCCGCCGTATCGCGCTGAGAGCCCTCCGGTGTTTGCCGTCCACTTCCAATCACTTCGGAGATGCGTCGAAGGCAAGCATCGCCGGCCTGGTGACCGAAAGCGTCGTTGAATCCTTTGAAGTGATCGATGTCCATCAAGAGCACAGAAAGCACTTGATCTTGGCATAGGCTTCGCGAAGGATGCATCGAAGCTGCGTCTGTTCGCCAGCCCGTAAGCCCGTCAGGCGTCGCAAGCTGCCCCAGCTTCAGGTTGGCTGAAGATAGCTCATCCTCAACGGGCTTTTGCTTGGAAACGTCGAGAAGAACGCCGACAAGTTCCAGGTCATCGCCCGGCGAGTGTTCGGCGATCTTGAAATTGGCCTCGAGCCAGATCATCACGCCGTCGCCGCGCCGCATGCGAAAGCGAACCGAAACGAGAAGCGGTCGCGCCCTTCAACTCCCGGCTTGCCGCCAAAGACCCTTTCGCGATCATCCTCGTGAACTACGTCGAGACACAAACGTCCCAGGAAGTCGGTTTCAGTTTTCCCCAGCACGTTGACTAAGGGGGACACGTAGCGCAGGTACCCCTTCCTATCCATCACGATGACAATATCGGCGATGTTGTCCGCCAGCAGCCTGACCCTCGCCTCTCGATCTCGAAGCGCCCGTTCAAGCCCGGTCCGAAACCGTAGTCGGCTGCTCAGGAGCGCGGCCATTCGAACCCGAGGTCGCGAGGATCTAACGCATCCACGCACACATCGACCGCGCTAATAGAATTGCTCTCATCCGACCCAATCATCGAGGCATTCCGGCGACAGCGGCATCTGCTGGCGATCCGCACCTTGAACGAAGCCCCGCATGAAAGTATCGTGTCTCACTTAAGAGGTGCAGTCCAGTAGAGCCGAATGAGTACTCGGGCATAAAGTAGCCGAAAGCGCTGCCATTTGCGTGGCGGATGCCCTCCTTTGCTCATGTCGTCGACTTGATGTTCCCATCTCGTTTGCACCGATCGCGCCCTGGGCGCGCGTGCCGTCCGCCATGAATATGCGACTACGCGTGTTTTCGAGGAGTAGCAGCCACATGAAGCAACATACCTTCGAAGCATTTTCCACCACCGCGATCTACTGGACACCGCTTGTGCTTATGGGCACCGCAATGCCGCCAAGAGATCCCGATGAAGACGAGGAGGACGAAGACGACGAAGAGGAAGATGACGCTGACGAACCGCCGGTCGTGCGCGAGCCGGACGACGACTAGACTAGCGTGTTCGGCAGCCAGGGGTATAATATTTGTCATGGGCTGGCATGCGAATGACATAGCGCTCCTCAATAGGCTCTGGTCCGCAGGACAGAGCGCGGCGCAGATAGCGCGTCGTCTCGGGTGCAGTCGTAACGCGGTCTGCGGCATGCTGACCCGTCTGGGCCTGAAGCGCGGCCACAAGCCGCCCACAGCAACGCCCAAGATAAGGCCGTCCCCGAAGCTGAGGCCGACGTCGTCGGCAGCCTGCGCTCGTCCAGTCGCACGGAAGGTGTCGCGGAACACAGCGGAGAGGCAACAGCCCAAGGAATTCAGCAAGCAGCAGCTCTACTCCATGCTGGCTGAGGCCGTCAGAAACACTGACTAGGAGCTCACCACCAACGTCGTTGCGCTCCTCGCTTCAGCTATCGTACACGAACCGACGCACGCAAGTCCGTCCGACGAACTGCGTCCATAAAGACCATAGCCTTGATGCAGCTGCACAGATCGGCAGCTAGTTGGCTTCTTGTTTCGCCATTCCGCTCAACGCCAGGTTTCTATTGTTCTGGAAGCTCAGGATGCCAGATATTCGGACCTTTTACTGAAGCAGTGCCTTCGGCCGCGATCTGCTCCCGAGAACGGCGGAGCATCTCTCGTGTCATTTGGCTTGCCTCGTTAACATGGCCTGTGCACTGCTATTGCGACTGTACCGAAAGACTGCCTCGATTTAGGAGCCGAGTTTAGTTGGTTGGATCGCGAATTTGCTCCGTCGGCCGGATGTCGGCCTGTGGCCTGGGAACGGCGCACAAGTAGACCTAGAACCGCTATCCAAGCGCGGCGGCCGATGGCTGAAGTACAACCTGTTTCGCTGTGGTCTGGCAAGCGCGGTTGCGTGGAGCTGGCAGAGGGCGACGTGATCGCGCTGCATCTCGTGGTCGAGCGGCTGAAAGAGGCCGGGGTTCGGGTGCGGTTCTACGGGCGGCTTCAGCGCTGGGACGGCACGTCACCGGTCTGGACGTTGCTGGCACGCGGGAAGCAATGATCCGGCGACTGTCGCAGCGACACCGGCACCGCGCACGCTGCGGCCGGCCCCGCTCTTGGGCATTTTCTGCGTAATAAACAAGGCAGGCTTTAACTCGTCCTGCACTGCCCAATGCTGCTACCCTCAAACGTTTCCCAGTGTCACTTCATCTAGCTCGTTGTCGTCTACATGGGGCGCGAGGGCCCAGTCGCCTGCGGCCGCGCGCTACACCATCGGTTTCGGCGGCGAGCTTCATCGCCGGCACTGCCTCGCGCTCACGTCGTACTCGATGACCATCGCACGCAATTATGGTCTCGGGTCGTAAACGATCACGCGTCGATGCAGAAATATGGAGCCCGGCCACGCACAGGTTTGACGCTGGTCTAAGGGTCGGGAAATCGCTCCTCTCTCATCGAGATAAGGTTACGCACTGAAGTCTTTTGGATATGTCTTGGGCAACTTGAAAACAAAGGTCTTGGCCTTGGGAAGAATATTGGTCGGTGTTGTCGAGGTCCGCAAAAGGGACAATCTCGACCAGGAATTGACAACGATCTCGTGGCGATCGCAGATCAGCGTGATTGTCCTGCCTGTCGCTGGAACGCGTAGATGGGATTCAGACCGCAATATGCGAGGGTGCCGGATGCGGTGGCCATGCATTGATCGTAGGTTGAGAACTGGCAGTTGCCAGGATATCCCCAGGTACGTCCCTGCAGGCAATAAACGTCCTGCCGAGCTGAGGGGATGTACGAACGAGCCCGCGGAGCGGCGGTCGAAGGTGATCCAAAGCAGACGAGCATGGGAAGTGCAAGCACAGCAATAAAAAGAAGGTTGCGCATGATCTAGCCTCCGTGAAGTCTTGAGAGGATAGAGAGTGTAGAATTGACGCTTTGATCTTGGTCAATGGCAAAACGCTTAGTAGACGGTTTGACCGATCGGTTTCAAAGTAAGTCTAAGCGTCAGGCACTCGGGTTTAGGAGCAGCTTTCCTGCGAGTTTTGCGGATGGAATGCATTTTTCAAGCGCGGTGGGGGTTCGTGCGTTTGAAAAACCTGGGAGAATAGGCCGATCCGAGCTTGGGAGCTCCGCGCGCGGCAATAGCCGGTTTGGGACAGCCGCAAACCCGCGCACTTATCAAGCACAAATCGCCGCACTGTCACCTCAATTTGTGCCGCTGAGCGTGCAGGGAAGCTTCGGCGGGCTCAAGCTCGTCTAGGCTCTCGTGATCGGTCTGATCCGGCGCAGTTGGGAATTGGCATATTCCTCGCGCTCGCGCGTGAAGTGCTTTTGGTGCGCTTTGAAGCTCTCGACCCGCTTCTTGATCTCTTCACGTTCGCTGCCGTCATACTCTGACGCGCTCAGGTCACCCCGCTCGACGGCTTCCTTCGGCAGAGACCGGGGCAGCTGGATCTCTAGCTTCAGCGATTTGGTAAATGCCATCGTTTCCGCGGCCAGTGCGTCAAGTTCGTTCTTCCAATCGTGCATTAACGGCCCCCATGCGGCACTGCTGTGCTGGCCAGCTAATTCATCATAATCCGAGCTGCGGCTATAAGCACCGAAACCGTCGCATGTAGGCCAGTCCCAAATCGGGTTATTGCTGAAAAAGGCCGCGGACAATATTGGCGGCGGCCCGGGTTCAAAATGCCTATCGTGAAAAAATGCGGTCCAGCGCCGGTGCCAGCGACCCTACACACAAAACGTGTCTCTTCATAGTTCCGCCGTTCAGAAACCTTAACGCGCGCCGATCCGGGTTTGCTCGAAAGGGTGATGCGTCCGGAAGAGATCACTGCCGCCTTGTTTCCAATTATGTGCAATCGGCCCGGACCTGTTTCGGCGTGGCTTGCATCAAAGCGCGTAACGGTGTTGCCTCGACGAGGTCAGCTATATCACGAGGACTGCAAGAGCCATGGTCTGGATTAATGGCGATGTGAGCCCGGCCATACATCGTGAACTGGACATTCGGGTTAGCGAGGGTTCTAAATGCCAGATTGTGTGATCGTTCGGGCCCATGGGACGCAATTGGATCTCTTGCGCGAAGAGGCATCGCGCATTGCACGGGCTGCCAAAATCGACTGGTCGATTGAGCGCGCCGATGAGGGGGCACATTTTTGCTTCGAGAATGCCGAGGCGAAAAAGGCGTTCGTCACCATCTGCAAGCACTTTGATATGCCGCACCGAGACGCTTAGAAACCAACTCCGCGTGCGATGAGTCAAGCCACTCCAGAACTCTGCGCCCCACGCGTAGAGCTCGGGCCGCATACCGAATCTATCTTGATCGGGACTTCCAGAAAAGCGGCATGAGCCCAGGATCAGCATCGTATGGGCCGGGATGGCAAATCTGCTCATTGACTTTGACATGAGCCAGCCAGGTTCGCCCTTACTTGCTGCTGCAACGTCTCACGAAGCGGATGTGACCGTGTCGTCGCAAAAAGTTGTTGGACCCGAGCACCTGATAGATCGGCGCTCGTCGAACGCCGAGGCGGAATTGCAATGCGATGAGCCGATGGGCGGTTGATGATGACGGTGCCTGGACGTGCGTGGTACCCTCGCAAAGGCAACCATCAGCGATCCAACGAGCTCCCCTTCGTCGACTGAAGTCGTCCCCTGCCTCGGGTTGTCACCGCGCCAATATCCATGGAGGCCTTTAAACGAGCCCCGTCCAGCCGTCGCCTGAGCGCTGCAAATCGGCTGGACAGTTTGGTCAATTCCTCGACGCCAAGCTCACCGAACACAAATTGATCGAGTTCCTTCTGTTGTGCAGCGACGTTCGCGAGGCGCTTACAAGCCTTGTCCGTCAGTGACATGTGGACGACCCGACCATCCCTGATACAGGGCTTGCGCCGCAGAAATCCGGCTTTCTCCAGCGCCTTGGAATTTATTGTAATGAACGACGGGTCAACTTTCAGCAATTTTGCCACCGTGCTGACTGCAACATCCCCCTCGCTCGCCAGGTCTGTCACTGCCATCAAGATTGTCAATTGTGGTCCAGTGATGCCGAGTGCCTTGGCCCGGACTTGAAGAAAATCCTCCAGACAGATGTTGAGGGATCGGACCTCCAACGTTAATCGCCGCACCAGCAGCTGAGTGTCAGCAGAGTCGTTCCCGACTTGCGTTGCTGGCTTGGTCAAATGCGGCGCCACCGGATGTTAGGCCCTATCCTCAGAGCTCGTTCGCACTGACAAGATTTCAATAGAGGATCTCTGCTCGTTGCAGCGATTCTGTGCAAGCATCACGCGCTCACCTGCGCCCACGATTTAAGAACGATTACTAGTGATTCGGATTACTGGCTTTTCGACGAGAAACTCGGGCCGCCGTTGGCGGCCGCGCCTAGCTGAGTTGCGAATGCGAGTAATCTCACCGAAATGCACGTTCAAAGGAAGATCTCGATCCGTAGTCTCGCGCAGCGGCGCGGCGTTTCGCCCGCTTCGAAAGCGCTAATTCGAAGGTCTGTTGCCGGATCCCGGGCAACGGCTTCGAAATGGCTTCCATACTGAGCAGCTTTGGGGCGCAACCTCGCACAGGCGCTGCGGTGAAATTCATCGAAGTTGATGGCCTGAACGCGGGATTCAAGCGCATTGCGTTGTCGCGTCTCTGTCGCAGTTGCCGTCCACGAGCGCGTGTTACTCGACGTGTTATGCGACTTCACACTTTGCAGCCTGGTCGCCCCTTATAGGTTCAGTCGAGATCCAAAAATTCGACCGTGGAGCTCTTGGAGTAGTGTTAGTTGTCCTAGTCTAATTTACTCATTGAGCATATTTGAGCGCTGCTGAAATCGAACCCGGCCTCTCGGCCGGGTTTCTCAGGCTCCATATGTACTCAAATTGAGCTTATTTAATATGTGCTGGAGGCTTCATGCCGATCTCTGGACTTTACGGCCCCGACGACTTTGCTAACCGGCCGCAGGGCCAAACCACCGCTGCGCCGCGTTCCGTCCCAGCGCGCTCGAGGCCCGCATTGCCGAGGCCGTCCCTGGAATGGACGCCGGAGGTCGAGCGCGCTACCGCGCCGCTTTACGAGCGCGTCAAACATGTGATCCCGCCGATCGAATGGCCGCTGCTGGCGCCGACCATCAAGGCGATCAACGAGGTGAAGCGGGCGCGGGGCGCGGTGATCCTCGCGCACAATTACCAGGCGCCGGAGATCTTTCACTGCGTCGCCGACATCGGCGGCGATTCGCTCCAGCTCGCGGTCGAAGCCACCAAGGTGAAGGCCGACATCATCGTCAAGTGCGGCGTGCACTTCATGGCGGAGACATCAAAGCTGCTCAATCCGGACAAGACGGTGCTGATCCCCGATACGCGCGCCGGCTGCTCGCTCGCCGCCAGCATCACCGGCGCCGACGTCCGCCTGCTCCGCGAAAAATTCCCCGCCGTGCCTGTCGTTGCCTATGTCAACACCTCCGCGGAGGTGAAGGCCGAGGTCGATATCTGCTGCACCTCGTCGAACGCAGTCCAGGTGGTCGAGAGTCTCGGCGCACCAAGCGTGATCTTCCTGCCCGACCGCTATCTCGCCACTTACGTGGCCTCGAAGACCGACGTGAAGATCATTGCCTGGAAGGGCGCCTGCGAGGTGCACGAGCGTTTCACTGGCGCCGAGCTGCGTAGCTACCGCGAGGCCGATCCCTCCGTGCAGATCATCGCTCATCCCGAATGCCCGCCGGACGTGCTGGCCGAGGCCGATTTCACGGGCTCGACCGCGCACATGATCAACTGGGTGCGCGAGCGACGGCCGCGGCGGCTGGTGATGATCACGGAATGCTCGATGGCCGACAATGTCCGCGCCGAGCTGCCCGATGTGGAGATGCTGCGCCCCTGCAACATCTGCCCGCACATGAAGCGCATCACGCTCGCCAACATTCTGGAGAGCCTGCTGACGCTTCGCGAAGAAGTGACGATCGATCCCGCGCTCGCGGACCGCGCAAGGCGCTCGGTCGAGCGGATGATCAATTTGAAGAACTGAGATAAAGCCATGACAAACAACATCAACACCCTCCCCCGCTCCGGCGACGTCGTCATCGTCGGCGGCGGCCTTGCCGGATTGTTCTGCGCGCTCAAGCTCGCGCCGCGGCCCGTGACATTGATCTCGGCCGCGCCGCTCGGACAGGGCGCGTCGTCCGCATGGGCGCAAGGCGGCATCGCCGCGGCAATGGCTGAAAGCGATACGCCGGAAGCGCACGCCGCGGACACGGTTGCAGTTGGCGGCAGCATCGTCGACGAAGCTGTCGCACTCGGGATCGCGCGCGAGGCCGCACCGCGGATTCACGACCTTCTCGCCTATGGCGTGCCGTTCGACCGCGATCTCGAAGGCAGGCTCGCAGTCGGGCGCGAGGCCGCACACTCGGCGCGGCGTATCGTACATGTGCGTGGCGATGGCGCGGGCGCCGCCATCATTGCGGCGCTGAGCGAAGCCGTGCGGCGCACGCCGTCGATCCGGCTGATCGAAGGTTTCGTCGCCGAAGCGCTGTTGACCGAGGACGGCGCGGTCGCCGGCCTACGATTGCGCGAAGCTGGCGACGCGGCAGCACAGCCGATCCTGCTCGCCGCGCGGATGGTGGTGCTCGCGACGGGCGGCATCGGCCATCTCTATGCCGTCACCACCAATCCGCGCGAGGCCAGCGGATCCGGCCTTGCGATCGCCGCACGCGCCGGCGCGGTGATTGCCGATCCCGAGTTCGTGCAATTTCACCCGACCGCCATCATGGTCGGCCGCGATCCCGCGCCGCTCGCCACGGAAGCCTTGCGCGGCGAAGGCGCGACACTGATCAACGGCCGTGGCGAGCGTTTCATGGCGGCGCGCCATCCGCTCGCCGAGCTCGCACCGCGCGACATCGTGGCCCGCGGCGTGTTCGCGGAGATCTCGGCCGGACGCGGCGCCTTCCTCGATGCGCGGCAGGCGCTGGGCGCACGTTTTGCCGACAGATTCCCGTCCGTCCATGCAAGCTGCATCGCCGCTGGGATCGACCCCGCCACGCAGGCCATCCCGATCGCACCGGCGGCGCACTATCACATGGGCGGCATCGCGGTGGACGATCGCGGCCGCAGCTCGATCGACGGGCTGTGGGCCGGCGGCGAGGTGTCGTCCACCGGCGCGCATGGCGCGAACCGGCTTGCGTCGAATTCGCTGCTCGAGGCCGTGGTCTACGCCGCACGCATCGCCGATGACATCGCCGGCCGCACCAGCCCCTCGCCCGCCCCCCTTGCGGACGCGGCGACGCCGCGCGGCGGCGCACCGGATGCTGCGGCCGTGAAGCGGCTGCGGATGCTGATGAGCGCGCATGTCGGCGTGATCCGCGACGGTTACGGGCTTGCGGACGCGGTTCGCAGCTTCGCCGCGCTCGAACGAGAGGCCACGAGCATCGCGGTCCGCAACATGGCAACGGCAGCCCTGCTCGTGGCGGCGTCGGCCTGGAACCGGCGCGAGAGCCGCGGCGCGCATTTCCGCTCCGACCATGCCGCGGACGTACCCGCCCTCGCGCAGCGCACGATGACGACGCTCGCAGCAGTACGCGAGGTCGCGGACAGCCTGAGCGAACGCCCGACACCGCGCACCGCACAACCCATGATCGCCTGACGGAGTCTGCCATGATCACCCCGACCTCTCTGCTCTATCCCGACGCCTTTCTCTCCCCGCTCGCGATCGACGAGGCCGTGCTCCGCGCGCTCGATGAGGATCTCGGCCGCGCCGGCGACATTACCTCGCTTGCGACGATCCCCGAGGCAACGAAGGCGCAAGCGATCCTGGTCGCACGGCAGTCCGGCGTGATCGCCGGCTTGCCGCTGGCGCTCGCCACCTTGCAAAAGCTTTCGCCCGACATCGAGATACGCGCACATGTTCGCGACGCCGCGCGCGTCGCCCGCGGGCAGCAGGTGCTGACGATCTCGGGGCCGGCACGCGCCATCCTCACGGCGGAGCGGACCGCGCTGAATTTCGTCGGCCGGCTGTCGGGCGTCGCGACGCTCACGGCGGACTACGTTGCGCGCGCCGAGGGCACCCGGATGAGAATCTGCTGCACGCGAAAGACCACGCCCGGGCTGCGCGCCTTGGAGAAATACGCGGTACGCTGCGGCGGCGGCTTCAATCACCGCTTCGGGCTCGACGACGCGATCCTGATCAAGGACAACCACATCGCGGTCGCCGGCGGCATCCGTCCCGTGCTGGAGCGCGCCCGCGCCCAGGCCGGCCATCTCGTCAAGATCGAGATCGAGGTCGACACGCTTCCGCAGTTGCGCGAGGTGCTCGACACCGGCCTTGCCGACGCCGTGCTGCTCGACAACATGGACATTGCGACGCTGCGCGAAGCCGTCAGGCTCAACGAGGGACGCCTCAAACTGGAGGCATCCGGCGGTGTCACCCTGGATTCGATCGCAGCCATCGCGGCCACCGGCCTCGACTACGCCTCAGCCGGCGCACTGACGCATTCAGCGCCGAATTTCGACTGTGCGCTGGATATCGAGGCCTGAGGAGGTCTACTCCCTCTCCCCGTTCCTACGGGGCCGCAACGAGATTTGCTCGCGCCGAGAGGACTGGGGTGAGGGGCATCTCTCCACGTATTCGGCTGTCGAAAGACCTGTACCCCCTCGCCCGCATCGCAAGAGCGATCTTACGTCTCCCCGCAAGCGGGGAGACGTAAGAAAGGTTACCGCCGTTCGCTCACGCCATCTCGGCCGAGCTCTTCGCTTCCTCGGCGAGTTCGGGGGGGAGAGTGCGGCGGTCTGCGCGGGATGCCCCAGTTTGGTTCCTCGCTGGCTTCGCCCCAGGCGCAAGGCCGGTAGAAGGTGTGAACGGCGCTCGTGTCATCTTCTTCATCTCGGCCAGCCAGGACGGACGCACCCACTAGGCGTGGTAGTGCGTCGACTTGCCGACCTCGGGCAGCCAGATCTGGTCACCAGCATCGCCTTCCAGAGTTTCTGGCGTGCTTCCGCCTGCTTCAGCGGTTCGAGCGGCTGAATCGTCAGCGAGCGCGCAGCGTCTCGGGCCTGGGACCGATTGGGGATTGCGAGCGGCGGCGCGCGAACGGCTGAGGCGCCAGCGGAGAGGCGGTGTGCTACTGCCGGTCTCTGGCGTTGATGCGAAGATGCAGAGACCAGTGCCGAAGGACGCGAACCGCGCGCCCTTCGGATGGGTATGCAAATACACAAGTCGCTACGCGCACGCTACGCTTACGCCAGAAAAATCGAACCGCAGTACATCCGTGCGATTCGAGTCTTCTCGTGAGTATCTAATTTAGGTTGCTGGGGCGTTAATCGGCGTTGCGCGTGCAGCGCACGCAAGCGAACACAGGTGGTTCCACGCAGTGACCGCGTGCACTGGTAAACGCCGCTCATGGTAACGATAAACATCCGGTCAACGTGAGTGGTCAGAAGCCTGCACGCCCGTATCATAAGGGGACTCGCTGTGTTTCCCACTGTCTCACCATTGTGGTGCGGCCACTCCCTCGACCTCGCATCGGTGTTCGCCAGGAATTTATGAAGGGTACCCGGAAGCCCGATCGTTACCGGCAGGCCCTTCATGATCTCGAAGAAGCACCACGAAGTCGGCATGTGCCGCCGCGGGTCCGAAGCATCTATAGCTTGCCTGCTCAACCGTAAACTCGGTGTCCTGCATGTCGCGCTAGTGCTTCTCGAGCGGCGTGTGGATCCGCGTCAACTCTTTCAATACCTGCGGCAGCGGCGATCCATCGACGCGTTGTGGGATCCCGTTTTCCGTGCTGCCTCACTGATGTTCTGCGGCGCACGAATGCTCGCCCATTACGCTCTTTGCACGGAATTCACGTTGCTTGCGGCTCGCGCTCTACAGGATGCCCCACGCGCGATAGCGTCCCCGGCCAGTCGTCTCGCGAAGGCCGAGTTCGGCGACGAGGTTTTGGGCCGCACGGGCCGTGATCCCAAGCTCCGCCGCGATCATGCCGGCCGAGACGATCGGCCGGGTCAGCACGTAGTCGAGGAGCGCCGGCAGTTTCGAAGTGGCGCGCCGGCCGGCGAGTTTTCGGGCGAGGAGGTTTCTGGTCATCAGCCAGCGGTCGTGGTCCTTTAGGCCGGCCTCGGCGGCGGCCGTCATCGCCTCGAGCTGCACAACCAGCCGCGCTGCGACGTCGCGTGCCCGCCGACGCTCACGCGAGATGCTTTTCAGCCCTCCATGCAGGCACAACAGATAGCAGCGTGTCTTGCCGCGGTCGCGCAACACGCTAGCTGCGAGCAGGCACCCTAGCCAAGGCGTGTGCTCGAGCGGTTCAATCGCGTCCCAGGCATCCGCGGCGATTGCAGCCGCCAGAGTCGGTGGCAGCTTGCGGGTCTCATCGACGACGGCGCGCCAGTCGTCGAGGCGGCCGTCCTCGTCCCAGTCCGGATCGTAGACGAGCGAGTCCCGCTCTGGCCACGACCGAAGCTCGTCGGCGAGTCTGCGCTCCGCCTTGGCGTTGGCGGCGTCGACCGCGGCTAAGGCTGCGGCCAGATGGAGATCGGTGTTCATGACGCCAAGCGGTCCGTCGAAACCCACCGCGTCCCGCTCTGCGTCCTCGTTGAGCCCGAGACGTTCCTCGACCTCCTCTCGTTCGCGCCGGCCCCGAAGGTCAGCCAGTCCGGAAACCGACAGCGCCCAATTGGGCTTCGCGTCGGCAATGCGCCGACGGGCGCGCAGCACGGCGTGAGCCCGGGTCAGCTCGTGGGTGGGGGCGCGGACGTCCATGCCGGCGTCGTGGAGCACGAGGTCATCGAGGTAGACAAGTTCGCCGTCAAGCCACAGAGTGGCGCAAGCCTCGGCGAAGTGCATTCGGCTGATCGCACCGTCACGGATTGGGCTTTTGGCCAGTCGCTCGTCGAGGCGGGCGGCGGCATCCTCGGCCGCGGCAAGCGGCCCCGCGAGCTGAGCCCAAGGCAGCGGATCGGCGATTTTGTAGCCGGAAGACAAGGCCTTGATAACCTTAAGAGGAAACGGCGAAACGGAACCTAACACACCTTTATGTTCCGTCATAGCGAGGCCTGTTCCCGCTCCCCTCTCGCTATCGATAAGCACGCCTTATCGATAGGGTGCGGCCGCAGTGCGATCAGCACTCGCAGCGCTGCAAATCACCAGCGCCAAGCTTCAGATCAACCACAAATCGCCACTCGTGCCAACCCTGCCCTGTTCCGGACCAGCCGCTCCGGTGACTGTGCCCTCCCCGGCAAAGCAGGCGCCCTCGAAAATCAGGCTGCGCGGAATGCAAGGTGAAGCGTAGGTAAAAACAGGTCCGGAAATTGACGCCCGCCGGACCGCCCTTAACAGGCTGCACCGGGACTGCGGCAATGAGGATCAGGCTACCTAATCTTCGAGCGCCTCCGCGGTGGCGCTGACCGAAAGATTTGTGCTGGCGCCACGGCAACCGCCCTCCCCACGGCCTGCGGCGACGTCAGACGCGTTCCGATTTCCTGCAGGCGAGCCAATAGCTCGCGTGCCTCGTCTCAGTCGCTGATGAGCGCGATGAAGGGCGATACGCCGATGAATCTCCTCATACGGGCCGTCGCGGAATCCTTTTGGTGGGCCGTCCGCCGCGGAGTTGCCCCCTTTGGAGCATATCCGGGCAGAACTGGACGCCGCGGTCGAGGAAAAACGACCTCGGCTCTCGAGCTCATGAGCGCGTGCCGGTGCACTGTTCGGGTGAGGCGGACCTTTTCCAACACCGTCACTTTCCGCGCCATCGCTTCGGTCTGCGGATTCTCGATGTGCAAGGCGATGGCATGCTCCTCTAGACGCCACCTCCGGTCATTCGATACACGGAATACGGGAGCAGGTCGCTGTTAGTAGGACCGCCAAGATCGCTGGCTTTCCAGTGACGGGCGGCCTCAGGCCGACGTGCGGCTCTTTGTGGTGCTGACTGGAACTTTATGGTTAACGGCTGATAAACGCCTCCCCTATTCCTCCGTCCTTTCCGCTCCCCTACCCTGCCCTTTCCGTCTCCGGACACGGGGGCGCGCTTTGTTTCCATTGTTGCCACCCTAGCTGACCTCGATCCGTCCCGGACGACCACAACCTCGTCGATGCCCTCGCCCGCGCTTACGTGGTTTCAAGACAACCGATCCGAGACCCGCTCGGGCAAACCCTCGGCGCGGTGCGACCTGGATGCTGGAACGCGCCAAGGAGGCGGAGCTGAGGAAGCCTCCGCCGACTACATCTGCATTCGCCCTCGGCTGCGAGCGGGAAATGGGCTGCACCGCCGTTGATTCGCATTGTGGCCCGTTCCGCGAAGATGAAGAGATGCCGTTCCTTCCGAACTGGATTGGCCGAGACCGGTTTCGGCGACACTGATCGCCAGACCGGCTCCGGTCTACCTCTTGCCGTCGCGCCGCCATCCCTGCTGCTTTCTTAGTCCCGCCAGTCGCGTGGAGAGTGGGATCCAGCAACCCGGGATGGCACGGCGGATGATCCGCATAGGACACCCGCGAGGGATAACAGGTCCTCAACCCCGTGCCTAAGCTCGAGCGCCTGCCGCGCGAGGTCCACTGCTTCCGGGGTGTTGTGCCGCTTGGGAGCCGATCGTCCGTCAAAGTCCTTGATCGTCACGCTATGCGGGCTGACGTCGCGGTCGTGCTGTGCGAGCGCGACATGTTCGCAGCCGATGATCATGCGGCTTCGAGGGTGGAACGGCGGCTGGGAGCGCGCCGGCTTTAGCGGTGAAAGAGGGCACTTTCCCTTGCTGCAGCGCTGGCCGAGTCGGCTCGCCATTCCAAGCCAGCACGTGACGAATCGGTGCAAACGCAAGCGCCCGCATCTGGTGATCGGCTGGACGACTTGCTCGTGACGGGTCGCGGGACTCTCGACCTGCCATCCTTCCGACCTGCCATCCTTCGCGTCTGCACGGTCTCGGCGCGGGCGCCGCGCAGCGGATGTTGCGGTTGCGGCTGAGCGGAGCGCGCCAGGGCTCGACGCTGAATTTTGATTCGAATGGGGCGGTGATAGAGTTCGAGCGCGAGTCGATTGTGGGAACTGCGTCGGAGAAAGTTGACCGCGGTCAACTTCCGTTTAAGAGCGGCGCCTTCGCAGCAGCCGCGCAGGCTACAGCCCGAGAGTTGGCCGCGGTCAACTTTAGACCACCCGTGGGCCGATTCGGACCGTTAAGGATTGGTTTACCCTTTAACTATTGCGAGACCGGCCAGAATCGGGCGTAATAGCCACGCTTTGCGCATGCCGTCTACCCGAAATTCGTAACTACGCGAGAAAGCCGTGGCCCTGAACGACCAACAAGCGATGGCGTCAATCACGCCTGGCGCGCCGCAGGCGATCCACGACACGATCGCGGCAGACGCGCGGGAACTGTCGGCGAAGCTGCACGCCCACCGAACGAAGCTGTTCCCGCCAAAAGCACGCAAGCATCTGCGCCGCTTTACATCTGGCGAAGTCGCTAAGCTCGTCGGCATTAATGACGGCTACCTCCGCCAATTGTCGCTGGAGGGCAGGGGCCCTCAGCCGGACACCAGCCCATCGGGTCGAAGGTCGTACACATTCGACGATATTCAAAGTCTTCGTGCTTATCTCGATGAATCCGGCAAGGGCGCGCGCCGATACCGACCGTATCGCGTCGCGGGCGAACAGTTGCAAGTCATTGGGGTCGTTAATTTCAAGGGAGGGTCCGGTAAGACCACCACCGCCGCGCATCTCGCCCAACATCTCACGCTACAGGGCTATCGAGTGCTCGCGATCGATCTGGATCCGCAGGCCTCGCTCTCCGCGCTGCACGGCTATCAGCCCGAGTTTGATGTCGAGGAAAACGGAACTCTGTACGGCGCCATCCGCTACGACGATGCGCGTCGCGAACTGAATGAGATCATTCGGCAGACTTACTTTTCGGGGCTCGACATCGTTCCCGGCAACATCGAACTGATGGAATTCGAACATGAAACCCCGAAAGCGCTAGCTGCGCGCCAGTCGGGTGACCCGCTGTTCTTCGCCCGCGTTGCCCGTGCCCTCGCCACGGTTCAGGACCGCTACGATATTGTCGTGATCGATTGTCCGCCTCAACTCGGATTTCTCACGCTTTCTGCGCTCTGCGCAGCAACGGCAATTCTGATCCCTGTGCATCCGCAAATGCTCGATGTCATGTCGATGTGCCAATTTCTAATCATGACATCCGACCTTCTTGCGGTCGTCGCCAAGGCCGGCGGCAACATGAATTACGATTGGATGCGCTATCTCGTCACGCGTTATGAGCCCGGCGATGGACCGCAGGCCCAAATGGTCGGCTTTATGCGCTCGCTGTTTGGCGACCGCATGGTCACGAACATGATGCTGAAAAGTACGGCGATCTCGGACGCCGGCATCACGAAGCAAACGCTCTATGAGGTCAGCCGCGATCAGTTCACACGGGCTACCTACGACCGCGCCATGGAATCGCTGGACAGCGTCAATGGTGAAATCCAAAGCCTCATCCAGGCTGCGTGGGGGAGGGCCTAATGGGTCGAAAAAACCTGCTTGCGGACCTCATTGATGACAAGTTGACCGCGGTCAACGAACCCTCGTCAGGTGAGCCCAGCGACAATCGCAGACCAACCCAGCCAACACTTGGGTCGCGCGGAGCGGTCGGCGCCATGAGCCGTTCACTCGAGATGCTGTCCGCGGAGCGCGATGCCGCCAAGGCCTTGACCGAGCAACTCACCACCGGTCAAATCGTCGTCGAGATCGCCCCAGATTTGATCGACGCCTCGATCGTTCCCGATCGTATGACGAGCGTGGACGAGAAGCACTCTGCCCTCGTTGAATCGATCCGCGCCAATGGGCAGTTGGTTCCCATCCTCCTTCGCCCGCATCCGTCCAGCCCGGGCCGGTTTCAGATTGCCTATGGCCATCGTCGCGTTCGTGCGCTCGCCCAACTTGGCCGCCCTGCGCGGGCCGTGGTCCGCGACCTTAGCGACGAAGACCTGGTGGTGGCACAAGGCAAGGAGAATGGTGAGCGGGAGGATCTGTCCTTTATTGAGCGGGCAACTTACGCCGCCGCGCTCGAGGATCGTGGATTCAAGCGCGAGATCATCATGGCGGCGCTCAGCGTCGACAAGACGGAGCTCTCCCGCCTCATCACGGTCGCGCGGGCCCTTCCCCGGAGCCTACTCGATGCAATCGGACCAGCGCCAAAAACCGGCCGCCGGCGCTGGATGGAGTTGGCGGAGCGGCTTGTAGGCCGCCACGACCAAAAGGTATTGGCCGACAGCGTTGCCAGCGATCGGTTTGTGCGCGCTACTTCCGATGAACGGTTCGCGATAACTATGGCCGCGCTGGCGCCCCGCAAGCCCAAAGTTGCACGGCCGACAACCTGGGCGGACGACGGAGGCAAAAAGATCGTGAAGATTGAACGTCGCGCAGATCGCATCACGCTAGCTGTAGATGAAAAGGCCGCGCCTGCGTTTGGAGACTTTGTTATTTCGCGGCTGCCGGAACTCTACCGGGCATTTCTCGATGGAGGCACCGATGAGTGACATCGGGCGTCTTGCCGCTTTGGATATGGCGCTGCCTGGACCTCACACGGTCGGGCGGCGCGATGCGTACCCGCGTTTCCGTCCTCTCACCGTAGGAGCATAGCGGAAAAGAAAAAAGGCCCCCGGAACGTCTCCGTCCGAAAGCCTTCTCTCGTCACGTTTGGCGACTGACAGAGAATCACTTTCACGAATCGCAGTCAAGCGTCTTTAGCGACGGCACCGTTTTGGTGAGCGGATTTTCTTTGCCCGCATGAGGCAAAGACATGCAGTCACACTCCCCAACGACGCCCTTTGGGCGGCGATCGCTGACGCTTGCCCATGTAGCAAGCCAGATGGTCGCAACCGAACGTCCGCCCGAAAAGATCGTCCATAAGTGGAAGATCTTCCACGCCATCTGCACGGCACGGCCGCGCCTTGCCGTGTCGGAGCGCTCGCTCTCGGTCTTGAACGCGCTCTTAACGTTCCATCCCGAGACCGCACTGACGGGGGCAGGCGATCTGATTGTCTTCCCGTCCAATCATCAACTCAGTCGGCGGGCGCACGGCATGCCAGCGTCAACGCTGCGACGTCACCTCTCCGTGCTGGTCGACGCGGGCCTGATCGTTCGGCGCGACAGTCCCAATGGCAAGCGGTATGCGCGGAAGGACAATGCCGGCGACATCGAGCTCGCCTTCGGCTTCGATCTGTCGCCGCTGGTCGTGCGCTCGGAGGAGTTCGAGAGCCTGGCGGCCGATATCGAAGCCGAGGCCCGCGCACTCAAGCTCGTACGAGAGCGCATCACGCTGTGCCGGCGCGACATCGCGAAGATGATTGCAACTGGCATCGAGGAAGACGTCCCGACGCGAAGGGGAGGGCAGGGGCCTGCCGATTGGCAGGTTGTGCACGCTGCCTTCCGCGCGATCGTCGACCAGATTCCGCGCACGGCCACGCGCCAGCAGCTCGAGCCGATCGCCGACGAGTTGTCTCAGCTTGCCGACGACGTGCTCAATCTTCTGGAAGCACACATCAAATCCAAGAACCCGGGCGCCAATGAGTCCCACTCTGAGCACCACATACAGACTTCAAATCCAGATACCCCAATTGATCTTGAACCTGTCTTCCGAGAAGGCAGGGCGGCGGGAGCTGAGCCCAAACCTCAACCGTCGCGAGTCGGGGAGGGGGCTTATCCGTTGGGAATGGTCCTGAGTGCGTGTCCCGACATCGTCGATTATGCGAAGGGTGGGGTTTCGAACTGGCGCGATTTGCTCGCTACCGCGGCCGTTGTGCGATCGATGCTGGGGATCAGTCCGAGCGCCTGGGAGGAGGCTCAAAAGGTTATGGGCGAGGTGCCCGCGGCCATCGTCGTCGCGTGTATCCTGCAGCGCGGGACGGCGATCAATTCCGCCGGCGGCTATCTGCGCGGTCTGACGCGAAAAGCCGAGGTCGGCGAGTTTTCGCTTGGCCCGATCCTGATGGCGCAGATCAATTCTCGCCGCCGAGACAAGCAGCGGGCGTGAGGCGATGAGGCGCCGCCCCCAAACCTTTACGTTTCTCGTGGATCGAAGAGGCCAGTCCAACCGGCTGCGGCCGCGTCGACGCAAAGCTGTTTCGCAGAGATCGTCATGGCAAAACACCACCCGATCCTCACTCTGTTTTTCCAGCCTCGTCATGGAGGCGCCGCTGAGCAGCGGATGGAGGTGGCGCGGTTCGCGGATGGGGGGCCGAGCCCTGGGGACGCTAATCCCGTTGGATGGGAGATGGTCGAGCACGCCGTTAGAGAGGCCAATGAAGAGACGAGATCGGTGCCGCGATCGCCGGACCGTTCCGCTCGATGCGAGTGGGTGCGGTTTTCCTTCGACGGCCGGCAGTCAGGCCAGCAACGTTCTCAACCTCCTCCGGAGCACCAGTAATATCGATCTACGTACAGCCTCGCAGAACATCTCCACGGCGAGGCGAGTACCTGTCTATCTTAAGCGGGACGATGCGACGCCTCAAGGAACGCACTTCCTCTCCATCGGATAGGGCGGGATTGACCAGCAGCATCGTGCTTGGAATGACAGCTCTTTTTCAAATGGACATGTTCGAGGGAGGAGTGATCGATGCTGCGCCGCTGCACCGGGCGCTGACCTCTTCCTGCCGCTGCTGGAGGAGTGGACAGCCATGGAAGACTATGAACCGATCGACGGGCTAAACTTGGCCGAGGGATTCGCGCGATTTGGATCCCAGGACGCGTTGTCGGCGATCGAGCAGAGATTGAAGCAGGTGCTTGGCTCGAACGATATCGATCTTCGGCAGCACACGTTGGGCATGCACTGACGACGTTACGTGAAAGACAGCATCTTCTGCCGCTTTCATTTCTCGAGAGAGTGGTCGCCCGATGGTCCTACAACGAGGCATCCGGAGCCGTCTCTATGATCGCCGCGCACGGCACGCAAACCGCGCTAGATGTATTGCTGGAAATCCACACGGGCGCCACCATCTCGCTCAAGGGAGCGGTTATGGATTCGTTAGAAACGCTGGCGGGCCGGTTGGGCCTACGAGATCGGCTGACAAGCAAGGGCAGACTTGAAATCTGCAACAATTGTAAGTAGCACGAAATCGAATATACTACTAGGAAGTGGGATGAACCTCCGCGTTAGTGGGCGCCACAAAGCAGTACGTTCTAATCTCGATCCGAAGACTCCCTTTGTGGGTCCTGTCCCTGGTCCTAGGACAGCGGACGAGGGCGAATCTGTATGAAAAGTCAAGACCTTGTTATATTGCTGAAGCTGTAAGCCTTGAGCAGGCCAAAAATGAGGGCGACGCGCATCTTGGGGAGGCTGCGCATAACGATGACCCGTACTGAGTACGCAGCCTGGAATCAGCCCTTGGTGTCAGCAAGACAGACGTCAATGCGTCGATTAACCGGAGCATTTCGTCGGGACTTGCGGTCAAAGATCGGGAAACCGGCCAGGCAAAGCCCAACCGCCGCAATCTCTATAATTTCGTGGTGCACGGATTGGAGTTCGTTTTCCCGGCTAAACCGGGTGCGATGACCCGGGGCATCCCCACCGCCTTTGCGGCCGCCCCGCTTAAAAATCTTCTGATCAGCGCAGGAGAGTACATTTACGTCTGGCCGTACGCCAAAGGCAAAGACATGGGGCAGGCGGTAGACCCGCTGTTTAAAAGCGTACCCCAGGCCACTCAAAAAGACGATCGCCTGTACGAGTATCTGGCCCTTATCGATGGTGTCAGGCTTGGAAATCAAAGGGAGGCTGGGCTCGCGGCCGAGCGTTTATCGGAAAGGCTTCTCAGAAAATGACCACCGTTAAAGGCCAATTGCTTCATATGTTGCAAACGGTCGCGCAGTCTTTGGGAGATGAACTGCGCGAGCGGCTGGTGTTTGTTGGCGGTTGCACAACAGCCCTTTTCATTACGGACGAGATCGTTCTCGAAGGCGTTCGGGCAACCGATGACGTGGATCTGATCGTTGATCTCGTCGGACATGCGCAATGGGCTCAACTGCAAGACCAGTTGCGTCAGAAGGGGTTCGTGGAATCTCCGGAAGACCGGTCATTTGCCGCTTGCGGCTCGGCGACCTCAAAGTCGATTTCATGCCGGATGATGAAAGTATTCTCGGCTTTAAGCAATCGCTGGTAGGCCAAAGGCATCGAGACGGCGGTCACGTGTCACCTGAACGAGGGAAGCATATCTCGGCCGCGGCAACGACGATCTCCTAGGCAGCCGTGACATCGAGGACATCCTTCTCGTCGTTGACGGCGAGAGGAACTCGTGGCTGAAATCCAAAACGCAGACGATGATATTCGCTGCTACATTGCAGAGATGTTCAAAGCGCTCCTAGGTCATGAGGATTTTGATCATTTTCTCGACGGCAATATCAAGGGACCTGAAGGCCGGGTCGATATTGTACGAGAGCGCTTTGTCGCCATAAGCCAGAGCGATGCTGACGAGCGAGAGGGGAATGGAGATCAATTGGCGCAGTGAGCAAGGAAAGAGGACGCGCGATAACCGGGATTGCGGGGGAGTCGGAGTGCGCGCCGATGCCGTGTTATGTCTCCTTCTCGACGGTTCAACCTCTGCCCCAACAAGCGGTGACCTTGCCCGCCAGATTATCCGCGATGTCATAGACTGGTACGTCGCCACAGACGAAGCCGCAATGGCAGAAAGCCTCAGCCGGCAATTGCGCCGCACTCATCGCAGTTCGGCGATTTCCGCGGGACAGTGTGAGCTACGTGCTCGCCCAACGTGGTGAACCAACCCTGCGACTCGCCTCGGTTTCGCCCGCGCTGCTCGAGGTCTATGCCGACGAGGGCATGTCGCTCGAGCAGTTGATGGCCTTCGCCGTCACCGCGGATCACGGCCGCCAGGAGCAGGTCTGGCAGACCATCTCCGGCTCTTGGTAGAAAGAGCCTTATCAGATCCGCCGCATGCTGACGGAGAAGTCGGCGCGCGCCTCCGACCGTCGCGCCATGTTTGTTGGCCTAGATGCCTACGAGGCGGCCCGTGGCGTGGTGCTGCGCAACCCGTTCCAGTCCGACGACGGCGGCTGGCTCGAGGACGTCGCTCTGCTCGACGGTCTGGTCGCTGAGAAGCGAAAGGCAGAGGCGGAAACGATCGCCGCCGAAGGCTGGAAGTGGATCGAGCTCCCAGGGTGCGAAGCTCATCGGCCAGTACGACAGCTCAGCGCTTTGTCGCTGGGTGGCATCCGACCGCTCGCCTGGACCTGCGCAGCAACACGCGCTTAGCCCTACGCATCTTGCGGCCGAGAAGTCGATGGGATGACTCCAGTTCTCATGTGATCCATCGTGAAATCCGAACGTGCCATCGGATTACTTGATCTCCGTCACCAAACGATTGCGTCCCAACGATACTGCGTCGGCCGCACAAATGCTGACCTCCAGTGGATAGGGACAATGACACTCTCAGAAACGAACTTTCGCTTACTTCGAACAATCAAGCATGTTGTTTTGACTATTGCGGCGGCGTCTCTCGCGTCGAGTGGGGCACAAGCTGCTGACCTGCCAGTCAAAGTCAGAGCTGTGGAGTACGTGAAGGTTTGCTCACTGTACGGCGCTGGCTTCTACTACATCCCTGGCTCGGACACTTGCATCAAGCTTGGCGGATATCTGCGCACTGACCTTGTCGCGAATAGCAATAGCGATTTTGACCCGGCCGCCAATGGCGTAGCGGGAGCACGCAACCGTCTAGGCAACAGCTACACTTGGCGCGCTCGTGAAGGACTGAGCATCGACACGCGCACCGCGACTGAGTACGGCCTCGTTCGCACCTATTTCTCGGGCGTGTTCACCTGGACGTCAGGCGGCTATACTGGCGCCGGCACGAGCGCCGTCAATGGGGCGACCGCTTACACAACGTCGACCGCTTCACAGGTCGCTGGTGGTTCGCTCGGCGTCTACTCCGCCTTCATTCAGTTCGCAGGCTTTACGATGGGTAAGGCCGTCTCACAGTTCTCGGCGCCCTGGACCAACTATCCAGGCAACGAGTTCGATGATCTTCCGGGCGGCGGCGGATGGGTCACCGGCGTGAACCAGTTCACCTATACCGCTGACTTCGGACAAGGCATCACAGCCGCTTTCTCAGCCCAGGATCAGGTCGCCTACGGCACGACCAATATCTGGAATGTAAGTGGAGCAACGGCGGCCGCTCTCGCCACCGGTGCGTACGGCACTAACAACATCGGCGGTTCATCGTCTCCAGACCTCATCGCGATGGTTCGTATTGACCAGGCGTGGGGTCTCTTCCAGGCGTCGTTCGCGGCGCACGACAACCATGCTGGGTACTACGGTGGCGACGAAGCGACCGGGCATCCGGACGACAAGTGGGGCTGGGCTGCTGCTTTGGCCTTGTCAATCAAGAACATCCCGACCGGAGCCGGTGACACGATCAACGTGTCAGGCGCTTATACCAACGGCGCGACCCGCTACAACTTCAACGATTTGATGCCAACCACCTACGCGATGTACGGCGGGACGGGGCTGGCAGGTGCTTATCAGAGCGTCGGCCTGGCGGGCTTGTCTGACTCCGTGTTCGTTGCCGGTGCGGGCCAGGAGCTAACCAAGACGTACGGCTTCCATGCTGGTTACACCCACAACTGGGATCCTCATTGGAATAGTGCCATCTACGGCGGCTGGGGCGCCGTTCGGTATAACAGCGCAGCGAAGGGCTACATCTGCGGTGCATTCGTAGCCAACCTTGCGCTGTCGAGCGGCAATGCTGGCTGTAATCCTGATTTCAACTATGGGGTTGTTGGCGTCGTCACGCGCTGGACACCGGTCAAGAACCTGACCTTCACGGCAGATCTCGCCTACACCATGCTCGACCAAAAGTACGCGAGCGGAAGTACAGTGACACTGCCTGTGCAGTCTGCGGTCGCCAAGCCGGCGGCTCTTTACGAATTGAAAGATCAGAGCACGCCGACCCTGCTCTTGCGGGCTCAGCGGAACTGGTGAGGCTCTGTCTAAACCAGCGGAAGGAGAAAAGGCTCAAAGAACGAAGTTAACCTCTAAGGAGGCCTCCGGCATGCCCGCCGGGGGCCTTCTGCAATTAGTATCTAAATCAGAGCTGAGCATACGGCGGCTTTCAAACGGCGTTGAAGGACCGTTTTGGGCCGAGCTTCGTCGTTGTAGGCTTTGCTCTCACGTTTAAAAAACGGGTGCTAGGTGAGATCTTCAAGCAAGTTGGAATGCTGCTACGACAATCTTATGCCGTCTCCGCAAGGGCGGTCTTCTTACAAAGACGAACGAGCCACCGGCAAAAAGCGCGAGACATTTCGGGATTATCGCCTCGGTCTACAGCATAGGCGCGATACTGCATGCCGCTGGGAGTGCGCGATCGTGGAATCACATTGAGAGCTCCACCACGTACCAGGTCACTTACAATGATTTCGGGCGCGACGAGAAGACATTTGCCCGTCATCACCGCCGGCAGGGCCAGGTAATTGTGATCATATCGCGCTCCCGATTTTATATCTTTTGGGGTCAGGTTCATGGCCCGAAGCCATGTCGGCATTATGTCAGGCCGGGATGTGATGTTCAGGATGGGTACTGTGCGAACAACCGGGAGGCTCTTGCCATCGACGTGATTTGGTGAGCCCACACATACGAGTTGCTCGTTGTAGATTTCCCAATCATCTGCCGGCTCGATGACGGAAAGATCCCGTGTGATCAAAATGTCGTAATCGTCGGACGACGTCGGTTGCGAAAGTGAGCTAATCACATCCACAACTACGCCGCCCATTTCATTAGAAAAAGCTTGGAGATTTGGAATCAGAAAGGCGTAAGCGAAAGTCGAGAGTGACGTGCGGACTACAATCCGATTGGTGTCCCGACGATTCCGTCGGCGCATTCTCTTGGCGGTGAAGCAAACGGTATCTAGCGGTTCTGCAACCGTGTTCGCAAAAAGCCGCCCGAATTCCGTCAATTCGCTCCGCCGGCCGCGACGCTGCATGAGGTCACTGCCCAGATACTCCTGCAGCACGGCGAGGTAGCGGCTGACCGAACTCTGGGTCATTCTCAAGGCGCTAGCCGCGCGGGTTACGCTTCCCTCGCGCGCAATTGTGACGAATACCCGGATCGCATTGAGTGGCACTTCATCCGTTTCGGTAGCCATTTTGTGCTCCGGAATTTCGGGCATGCCCGTCAGTTCTCGCAGGAGGGCATTGCCAGAAATCAATAGTCCATCACATTATTCGATGATCGTAGCCGGGTTACTAGATACCAACTGCAGGTCGCGCGCGAAAGTGATTTCGCTCAGACGCGGTGCAATCCGTGTGAACGAGCTCGCTTCTATTTGCGCACATTATTTTCCAAAGGCGCGACGAAATCGTGCCGTTAAATCGGCTGGCGTGATCGCTCTTTGCGCGGTCCCCCTTCTGGAGGAGAGGGGCGTTTACAGCAATTGTCGAACAGCAAAAACTGCGCCCGAGCAGAGCTCAGACGTAAGCGCGAAGCCGATACCCTTGCTTCAGAATTCGAATGAACGTGCGAAAGAAGCCTCCGGCTTGGACGGAGGTTTCGGATGGGATTGGACAGCAAAAAGGACGTCCATTTGGACGGCTCAACGAGGGGATCGGTGAGCCGGCTGGAGGTTCTTGAAGGACCATCGGGGCGCCGCGTACGTTCGGAAGCTGAGAGAGCTCGGATCGTCGCCGAGAGTCTGTTACCCGGTGCCCAGGTGTCCGAGGTGGCGCGCAAGCACGGAGCGACGCGCTGGCAAATCTACGATTGGCGGCGGCGGTTTCGACAGCGAGGCATGTTGCCGCCGCGCGAGGTATCGCAGCCGACATTCGCGCCGCTAGTCGTGGAAGGTGCGTTGGAGGAGCGTCAGGTTCCGGCGATCAAGCTTGAGATCGCGATCGGCGATGTCGTGCTGCGGACGGACACAGCCATAGATGGCGAGCAGCTGTCCCGTGTGATCCGCGCGATGCGAGCGTCACGATGATCGCGGCCGGTGCCGATCTGAAGATTTACATCGCGACGCGGCCGATCGACTTCCGCTGTGGCCACGATGGGCTTGCGGCGAAGGTGCAGGAGATGCTTCGTCTCGACCCGTTCAGCGGCGCAGCCTTCGTGTTCCGATCGAAACGAGCGGACCGGATCAAGATTTTGGTCTGGGATCGAACGGGTCTGGTGTTGGTGCACAAGCGTCTTGAAGGTTGCAAGTTCGTTTGGCCAACGATCGCAGACGGCGTGATGCGAATGTCGCCCGCGATGTTCGCTGCCTTGTTCGAAGGGCTGGATTGGAGATTGGTCCGCCCGGAAGAAGCACGGCGCCCTCAGGCGGCGGGATAACTGCGGCAGAATGACTCGGCAGCTATTTTGATCGTGGCACACGCGGCGGCGATGTGCTCGAAATAGCGCATGAGCATCGCGGCGCTGCGCGACGAAAACGAACGCCTGAAGGCGCTTTTGACGCAAACGCAGGCGGCCTTGAGCGAGCATCAGGGGGCGCTGGCGGCGTCGGAAGAAGCCCGACGCCGCCTGGAGATCATTCTCGGCGAATTGCGACGCTACAGGTTCGGCGCGAAATCCGAGAAGCTGCGACCAGATCAGTATCATTTGCCGCTCGAAGACGTGGAGATCGCGCAAGGCATCCTGGATGCCGCGCAGGAGAGAGCCGAGGCGGCGATCCAGGGCCGATCACGGAACGCGCCAGATCATGGTTCTCATCGCAATCGCGGCTGCCTGCCTGCCCATTTGCCGCGGGTGGAACGGATCATCGAGCCTGCGAGTACGCTTTGCCCGTGCGGTTGCGGCGCCATGACGAAGATCGGCGAGGACGTCAGCCAGCGCCTCGACGTGATCCCGGCGCAATGGCGCGTGCTGATCACACGCCGCCCAAAATACATCTGTCGCCGCTGCTCCGGCCCCGTCGTGCAGGCGCACGCACCGGAGCACGTCGTGCCCGGCGGGCTGCCGACCGAAGCGGCCATCGCGCACGTGATCGTCTCCAAATTTGGCGACCATACGCCATTTTACCGTCAGGCCGAGATCTATGCGCGCCAGGGCATCCGGCTTGATCGGGCGACACTGGGCAACTGGTCCGGCCGCGCCTGCTTCCATCTTCAGCCCATCGCGGAACACATGCGCCACCACCTGGCCACGGCGGATCGGCTGTTCATGGACGAGACCAAGGCGCCGGTACTCGATCCGGGGCGCGGCCAAACGAAGAAAGGCTACTTCTGGGCGATTGCCTCAGACGACCGCGGCCACAGCGGCCCAAGTCCGCCGATCGTGCTGTTCCGATATGCCCCCAGTCGCAGCGGTGCCTTCGCTGAGCAGTTCCTGGATGGCTTTGGCGGACGCTTCCTGCAATGCGATGCCTATGACGGTTATGATCGACTGACCGAAGTCGCTCGACTGCAAGGGCCTTGGACGCTCGTGCATTGCTGGAGTCACTTGCGCCGACGCTTCGTCAAATTGGCCCGCAATAGCAAATCGCCGATCGCCGAGGCCGCCATTCGGCACATCGCACAGCTTTACGCCATCGAAGCCATGGTGCGCGGTGCATCGCCGGACATACGGTTGGCCGCGCGCAAGGAGCACTCGCTGCCAATGGTAGCCGCGTTGAAGTCGTGGTTCGAAAAACAGCTGTCGATGATCTCCAGCGGTTCGACGCTCGCCGAGGACATCCGCTACGCGCTCAATCACTGGCAAGGTCTGACCCGCTTCCTCGAAGACGGGCGCCTCGAGCTCGACACCAACCCTGTCGAGAACGCCATCCGGCCAGTCTGCCTGACCAGAAAAAATGCGCTCTTCGCCGGTCATGAGGTCGGAGCCGAAAACTGGGCCTTGCTCGCCTCGATCGTCGCCACCTGCAAGCTCAACGATGTCAACCCGGCCGCCTACATCGCCGAAACACTCGAGACGATCATCGACGGCCATCCCCATAGCCGCATCGAAGACCTCATGCCGTGGCGATTCCGCAAAACGTCAAGCCAGCCTCAATAGGGTTGCGGCTAAGCGCTTACGCTCAGACGCAATGACGCCCTCTCGGACAAGAGATCTAGCGAAGGAAGCGAGCTTCGGCCGCCTTGATGCTATCCACGTTCTGGAGGTCGAAAATCTCCTCGACCGGCAGAATATCCTTGTGGACGTTCTGGACGCCGCCATCGGCAATGATTCGGCGGAAGGTCTCTCTCATGGCAGTTGCAGCAGCGCGGATACCGTAATTGCCGTAGATCATTACGCGGATATTCCCGAGTGCTTTGACCCGCTCGGCGTCGAGATCCGGGTACGCGTTCGGCACGATCGCTAGCGGCACCGATCCGCCCCAGGCGCGCGAAAAGCTTTCGATCTCTGATGCATCCTTCTTTTTCGAATGGATTAGCACCATTTCGGCGCCGGCCTCTTCGTAAGCTTTTGCTCGGCGCAGAGCTTCCGTTTCGCCGAGACCCGCAATCAGGGCTTCGGTGCGGGCGATTACGAGAAAATTGGGGTCTCGTCTTGTCGCAACAGCGGCCTCGATCTTGCCCTGGAACTCCTCGATGCGGAGCAGTTCCTGGCGTCCGCCAGCCATAAGGCTTGTCACTTTCGGAAATGTTTTGTCTTCGATCACCACAGCGCCGGCGCCAGCTCGCTCGTATTCGTGAACGGCGTGGATCACGTTGATTGCATTGCCATAACCGGTGTCAATGTCAGCGATGATCGGCAGCGTCGTGCGTCCAGCGATCGAGCGCAGCATGTCGAGATGCTGGGTCATCGAGATCAGGCTCATATCGGGCAGACCGTAAAGCGCGGAGAGTTCGAAGCCCGATGCCCATAAAGCATCGAACCCGGCCTCTTCGGCCAGCAGAGCCGAAAGAGGGCTATGGGCGGCCATGACATGGATGAGACCGGTTTCGTCCAGGCGAGTACGAAGGCGTTTGACGGAGGACATCGGAAAATCCTTCTTTCGCGGACTCGGCTCGCCGTCACTGAGCGGGGTCACCTCGGCACCTGATCGCGCAATTGGGCCGCGCCAGCGGTGATGATCTTGGCTTTTTGAGGGACGGACGACATCTGAGTCGGTCTAAAACGAGAGACAAGAGCCAGCACCTGAGTGAAAAGCGGAAATCGTGCCGGTTTCTAATTGCTCTTAAACGGGCCAACCAATGGTGTGATCGCATTCCTACGATCTAGTGATCGAACATGTCGATGTTGGTCTCGTGGCTCGTTTCATCTCAGACTTGCCTCGAGCGTCAAAGGGGGGAACATCGCTCTGCGCCACGGTCGATCACTCGAGGCCATATTTGGTTGCGCTAACAGTGAGAGCGCTGACGTCTCTCTAGTTAGGCAGCTTCACTCACCCCAATGGGGAGCGAGCCAGTTCCGAGGAGGCACCTTTCTCTGCCCGGAAGCCTCATGTCATCTCATCTGCGCACGTGAACATCGACTTACTCGATGAATGTCATCGCAGCGTAGTATTTCGCGGCTCTAACGTCGGACACGTTTGGCAAGCACGAGATCCAGCGATCTTGGTTTTCGGCTTCTGCGAGGATCTGCTGATCACCGCAAGGTCAAGGCTATGCGTTCCGTACTGATTGAAGCGAATTCCGGGAGACGGTGATGACCCGCAGCCATCTGACACGGCGAGAGGCTTTGACTGGTGCGGTCGCAGCAGGCTTGTTGCCGACCGCGCGCGCCGTCTGGGCTGAGAGCGACGGCAAGAAACCAGCCCGGCGGCGATTAAGAGTTGGCATGTCCGGCTTTCCCCGCACGTTTGACCCAGTCATCGCAACCGACACCGCCATTCGGCGGATCATACCACAGCTTTTTGATAGCCTCATTGGCTTTGACCACGCCAATGGGATGGCGCTGCGGCCGGCATTGGCCGAACGTTGGGAGCGAGTTGATGCGCAGTCGCTGCGGCTGTTCCTGCGCAAAGGCGTGGCGTTCCACGACGGAAGCCCGCTGACTGCCGAAGATGTCGCCTTTAGCCTCGGGCCCGACCACCTCTTGGGACCGGGCCGCAGCGGAATGTCCGATGCGCTGCAGTCGCTGGATCGGATCGACAAAGTGGATGTCGTCGATCCCTATACGGTCATTGTCCACGCCAAAGGGAACGACGCACTGCTTGAGCAGCGTCTGGCTTCCTGGGGAGCGGAGATCGTCTGTAAGCGCGCGTTCACCGCCGCGGGCTCGTGGGAGCGCTGGACGGCAGCTCCTGTAGGGAGCGGCCCGTACAAGCTCGTCAATCACAAGCTCGACATCCATGTCACATTGACTGCGCACGATGCATATTGGGGCGGACGGCCACCATTTGGGGGCGTCGAATATCGCATTATTCCCGAGCTTTCCGCGCGCGTGAACGGCCTTCTTGCCAACGAGCTCGACCTCATCACTGACATCCCACCCGATCAATTCGAGCGTATCGAGAAGCGGGCCGATCTCCAGGTCTCGGGCGGGCCAGTACAGAATATCCGCTCGCTCGTGCTCGATCAGAACGATCCAGTGCTGAAAGACGTGCGGATCCGCCGTGCGATGAGCCTTGCGCTCGATCGCAAGCTCTTGATCGAGAGCCTGTGGGCGAACCGTCTGCCGATTCCGAATGGCTATCAACTCGCGAGTTATGGCCAGGGCTACATCGAGGATTTCCCCGCGCTGCTTTATGATCCTGATAAGGCGAAGGAGCTGGTCGCTGCGGCGGGCTACAAAGGAGAGCCGATCATTTATCGGCTCCTCAACAACTACTACCCCAATCAGATCTCTGGCGCGCAAACCATGATCGAGATGTGGCGTGCAGTCGGCCTGAACGTCAAAATCGAGATGATGGAAAACTTTGCCCAAGTTCAGCGCCAGCCGGTGCGGGCGATCTTCGACACCTCCAACACGGCGTTGTTTCTGGATCATCTCGGCCATCCCTGGCGTGAATACGGCCCCAGCGGCGCCCTGCCGAAGTCGGTCGGGGTCTGGAAGAACGAGGAGTATTTCGCCTTGGGCGCGCAGCTCCAGGAGACCGCTGAGCCCGAGCAGCGCCGTCCAATCGTGCGCCGCATGCTCGAGATCATCAATGAGGTCGATCCGCCCTGTGTGATTTTGCATGTGTCCGGCCAGTTCTATGGCAAGCGGCGCGACATACCCTGGTTGCCGGGGCTGACGCTCGATCTCAATTTCGGCCCATTCAACAGCACCTTGATCCGGACCTGAATCAGGATGAATGACGCGTTGCTGCGCTTGCGCGCAGCTCCACCACGTGGGCTGCCCGGCTCCCGCAGTCCCTACGACGCCGCCCGCGAGGAGCAGCCGCGACGACGCTGGCAGGACAGGGAGATCAGATGACACCACTTCTTGAGATTACAGGGCTGCAGGTTGCTTTCGACCAGGTGCCGGTGCTGCGTGGAATAAATCTTGGCCTCCGCCGTGGCGAAGCGCTGGGCATGGTCGGCGAAAGTGGTTGCGGAAAGTCGGTGACTTGGCTTGCGGCGCTTGGTCTCTTGGGGTCGCGCGCTCGGACGGCAGGCAGCGTACGCTTTGCTGGCGAAGAGCTTCTCCATGCTCCCGCCCGTCATCTGGAACAGGTGCGTGGTCGCCGAATTGCAATGATCTTTCAGGATCCGACCAGCGCGCTCAATCCGGTGCGTACCGTGGGCGATCAGATCGGCGAAGCTCTGCAGCTCCATCGTGGGATGGACAGGCGCAGCGCGCTGAATGAAGCGCGTCGTCTGCTGGATCAGGTCGGCATTCCCGATGCGGCGCGACGGCTTGGCGGCTATCCGCACGAGTTTTCCGGTGGGCAGAATCAGCGGGTCATGATTGCCATGGCGCTTGCGGGACAGCCCGACATCCTCATCGCCGATGAACCCACCACCGCTTTGGACGTCACTATTCAGGCGCAAATCCTTAAGCTTCTGCAAGAGATTCAACGCGAAAGAGGCATGGCGCTGGTCCTGATCTCACATGATCTGGGCGTTGTCGCCGAGATCTGCGAGCGCGTGCTGGTGCTTTACGCCGGGCACATCATTGAAGAAGCACCCGCTGTGCGTCTGTTCGACCATCCCACTCATCCATATACACGCGGGCTTGTTGGGGCCCTCCCGAATCTGGACGGGCCTCGGCAGCGCCTCGCCGCCATTCCCGGTGTCGTTCCGAGCCCGGCGGACCTTCCGCCAGGATGTCCCTTCGCGCCACGCTGCGACCTGCGCACGGACCGGTGTGGTGAATGCACTGTCGAATTGACTTCTGTGGAGGATAATGCCGACCACAGAATTGCCTGCCTGCATGTCACCGGCCAGCGGTGTCAGGACGAGACCGTCGCCGCATGACGATGACGGTCGCACCGCTTCTCCAAGCCGATGGGCTTGTCCGACGATATTCCTTGCGCCAGGGCCTGTTTCGGGGTCACTCGACGGTCCACGCCGTCAATGGACTGTCGCTGTCTCTGGCCAGCGGTGAGACGCTCGGACTTGTTGGCGAATCGGGCTGCGGAAAATCCACCGCGGGCCGGCTTCTCATTGGCCTGGAACGACCGGATGCGGGCACCGTCAGCTTCGGCGGAGAAGAGTTGCCGCCGATGGGCGATATCCGTTGGCGGCATCTCAGGATGCGAATCCAAATGGTATTTCAGGACCCGCTGGGGGCGCTCGATCGCCGGTTGACGATCGGGGCGCAAATCGCAGAACCGCTCGAAATTCATCAGATCGGCAGCAAGTCCGAAAGAGCGGACCTGATCAATAGGCTCCTCGCTGACGTTGGCCTCAGAACCGATCACGGGGCGCGCTATCCTCATGAACTCTCAGGTGGCCAACGCCAGCGTGCGGTGTTGGCACGGGCACTCGCGACTGATCCGGACCTCATCGTGTGCGACGAGCCGGTGTCCGCGCTCGACGTCTCGATCCAGGCTCAAGTCGTCAATCTTCTGCGTGACCTGCAGGAGCGGCGGCGCATGGCGATGATCTTCATCAGCCATGACCTGCGCGTCGTTCGGCAGATCAGTGATCGCATCGCGGTGATGTATCTCGGCTCGATCGTCGAAGAAGGCTCGCCCGATGCAGTTCTGCGCGCCCCCTTGCATCCGTATTCAAAAGCGCTGGTTTCTGCCGTACCCAGGTCTGGACGGCGTAGCGAGCGGACGATCCTGCAAGGTGATCCGCCCAATCCATCGGCGCGGCCCGCCGGCTGCGCCTTCCATCCACGTTGCCCGGCGGCTCTTCCGGCCTGCGCACGGATTGTGCCCGAGCTCACATCCGTAGGCGCAGGACGCAGGGTCGCTTGCCATTTGATCAACAGGGATGGTCTCCATGTTGGGAGCGTCGCCTGATGACCCGCTTCATCATGACTCGGGTGGCTCGCGCCGTGCTCACCATAGCGATGGTAGTCACATTCGCCTTCGTGGTTCTGCGAGCCTCTGGCGATCCCGCTCGCGCGATGCTGTCGCCGGAAACGTCGGCCGATGCGGTCGAGGCGTTTCGCAAGGCTTGGGGGCTCGATGCACCACTCTGGGTCCAATACGTAAAATATCTTCTTGCGGTCGTCCACGGAGATCTCGGCCAATCCATGCGGGACGGGCGTACTGCCGCCACGGTTGTTGCCGAACGCATCCCGGTCACGCTGATGCTCACTGCTCCGGCACTCGCCCTCAATCTTCTCCTAGGCATTCCGGCCGGCATCTATGCAGCCCTCAAGCGCGACAGTTTCACGGACCGTCTGGTGATGATGGTGACGGTAGCGGGCTTCACCGTGCCATCATTCGTGCTCGGGCTCGTACTCGTGCTCGCCTTTGCGGTCGAGCTTCCCTGGTTTCCTTCAGGGGGCGCCGGCAGCGTGCGCCATATGGTCCTGCCGGTGGTCACGCTTGGCCTTGGCGGCGCGGCCGTTCTGGCTCGTTTCACCCGCAGCGCCATGCTCGAGGTGCTCGGGCAAGCCTATATCCGCACGGCGAGTGCCAAGGGTGTGCCATGGCGCAGAGTCGTGACGGGTCATGCCCTGCCCAATGCCGCCATACCAGTGTTGACCATCGTGGGTTTGATGGTAGGCAACTTAATCGCGGGGACGGTGCTCGTCGAAAGCGTCTTTTCCTGGCCGGGAATCGGCAGTCTGCTCGTCGTCTCCGTCGTAAGTCGCGATCTGGCTGTGGTCCAATGCATCTTGCTGCTGGTGGCAGCCGCCATGATCGCGACGAACCTCGCAGTCGATCTCCTTTACGGTATGTTCGATCCGCGTCTGCGCGATACGCGCTCTGCTGGAGGAGCGTAGATGGCGGAAATGTCTGCCGGACAGATGTCGTTTGCTCACGTTAAGAAGAAGAGAGTACTTCGTTGGCGCAATGTTGCTGTGCAAGGCGCCATCGCTTGGCTCGCGCTCATGCTCGTCATCGCGATCCTGGCAGATCGTCTCGCTCCCTATGATTATGCCGCACTTGATCTTCGGCATCGTCTCGCCGCGCCTATTGGCTTCGGGGGGCACGTATCGCATCTGTTTGGCACCGACGAGCTTGGCAGGGATCTGCTGGCGCGCTTACTTATATCGATCCGGATGAGCCTTTTCATTGCTTTTGGAGCCACGTTGATAGGCGCATGCCTGGGCACCACGCTCGGCTTTCTCGCCGCCCATTTCCGCGGCTGGGTCGAACAGGTCATCCTCGCATGTGTCGATTTCCAGGCCAGCATGCCGTTTCTCGTTCTGGCGCTCGCCGTACTTGCTTTTGTCGGTAACTCTCTGCTGCTCTTCGTGGCCCTCCTTGGCCTTCATGGCTGGGAGCGATACGCGCGCGTCACGCGTGCGCTCGCGATGAGCGCGAACACGCAGGGCTATGCGGTCGCCGTACGCCAGCTGGGCGCGGGACCTTGCCGCCTTTACCTGCGCCACATCCTACCGAACATCGCCTCAACCTTGATCGTCACCATGACTCTTGCCTTTCCGGATATTATTCTGCTCGAGAGTGGTCTGAGCTTCCTTGGTCTGGGCGTGCAGCCCCCGCTCACCTCCCTCGGCAATATGATCGGCTATGGTCGTGACTATCTGACCCGCGCGCCCTGGATACTCGTCCCCTCTTCGCTGATCATCTCGCTCACCACACTGTCCATCTCGTTGGTGGGGGACTGGCTGCGCGACCGCATGGACAAGACATTATCGTGAAGGCCTCTGTAACTTCCCCTGCTACCCGCCGCGTCATCCTTGTCAGTTTCGATGGGCTCCGTCCCGATCTTATAAACGCTACAGCGACTCCTCATCTTCACAGGCTGCAGCGCCAGGGCGTGACCCTCGGCCGGAATGTCACCGTCTATCCGAGCGAAACGCGGGCGGCGATGCCTAGTCTTGTTACCGGCGCATCACCCGGGCGCCATGGCATGGTCGGGAACCAATACCTCGACCGCGCAGCTGTGCCGTCCCGCTACATCGACACGGCCGATGACCAACTGGTCGAAACCCTGGATACGTTGAGCGGCGGGCGTCTCATGGGCGTGCCAACGCTCGGCGAGGTTCTTGCCGCCCACGGCAAGACGCTCGCGGTGCTCGCGTCGAATTCTGCCGGGACGACCCGCTTGTTCAACCACAAGGCGCGCACGCTCGGCCATCCCACAATCTCGGGGCACTTCGCGCGGCTCGCGACTTCCCGATCTCTTCTCGATGCGCTGAATGCTCGAATCGGTCCGCCCCCGCCGCCCCCGCCTGCAGGAACGCCCGACCTCGCAGCGCAGAGCTACCTGACGGCGGCTTTGCTCGACATCGTCTGGCCACAGCTTCGGCCTGACGTCACCATTCTCTCCTTTGGCGAACCGGACAGCTCGTCTCATTACTGCGGCACGGCAGAGGTACGGACCTTGGAAGCGCTCGCCTGGGCCGATCAGCAATTCGGTCGCGTTCTGGACTGGTGGGAGGCTGAAGGCCGGCGGCAGGACGTCCACATCATTGCCGTCTCAGATCATGGACACGTGAGCGTCCATGCGCAGGCTGACGTTCACCAAGTGCTCAGAGATGCCGGATTTCGTTGCGGCTCGGCGCCTGGGCAAGACGTAGATGCGATCGTCGTTCCCGGGCAGGTGGGGGCCATTTATCTGGCAGACCCCTCGGAGCTGAAGATCCGGCGAGCCGTCGCAGCAATGACCAAGGCGCCGTGGTGCGGACCGATCTTCACCGCTGGACGAAATGACGTCGAGGGCATCGCGCCGGGCAGTTTTGCGCGACAGCTTGTGATGGCAGATCATGCCCGTTCCAGCGACATCCTTTTCTCCTACCGCGCCGATAGTGAAGTCGATCCATTCGGACTCATCGGCCGAACCTGGAGCAACGACGCGCCGATCGGACTGGGAGTACATGGCGGCTTGCATCATAAAGAGATGGCGGCGGTCGGCATTCTCGCCGGGACTGCCTTCCGCTCGGGCAGCCTTTCAGAAGTTCCGTCGGGAATCTGCGACATCGCGCCGACCATTCTGCATCTCCTGGGAATTGTCGCCCCTAGCCAAATGGATGGGCGCGTCCTCAACGAGACGTTTGCGACATTGCCCCGGGCTGCACCCGGGTCGGTCGTAGAGACCGTCTACGAGGCGAGCTCCTCCACTTACCACCAGGTCTTGCGCCGCATACAGGTAGGAGCCGCAGCCTATATCGAAGGCGGCTTTGCAGAGAACGCCGCGTGAACCTGGTGGCTTTCGCATGCGGGAGCGGGGCCGGCAGCTCCTCGAGCGCCGGGATGCTGTCCCGCAGCTCGTCCGGAAAGCCGCGCCATCTCCAAGAAAGCGCGTCTGGCCAGAGCGCGAGCTGAGCGGGCCGAGGAGTATCAAGAACTCCTCCGTAGCCGTTTTGCCCGGAGCTGGTATGACGGTGCTCTCCGGGTCGATATTGCCAACTACGAACGATGGCTGCCGAAGCATCTGAGAGGAGCTTTCAAGCACTACGAAGAAGGCGTCCGCCTGCGGGTGATTGGAAAACGAAGCATGTCGACCTGGTGCCTTCGTTGGACGATCGACAGTTGGCAGATCTCATCTATCAATTGGATCGCGATGTTGCGTACGCGGAAAATGAAACCGATAGACAGGCGCTGGACCGGTGGTTCGATGGGGCGGGTAGCAAGGCGGATGGACGGCAGCCGAATGGAGTTTGGCTACATCTGCGATGGAACTGTTGAAACCTTTGAATCTAAATGATAAATACAGTTTCAACTCGGCTTGGGTTGCGTCCCTCTGATCGGTGCCCGCATCATGCGCGCTCTCGATGGCTTCGGAATGTTAGGTTCCGGCATTCGGATTCTCGGAACAAGCGCCATCTGCGCTTATGAGGCCTCCTCCGGCATCAGAATCGATCCTGGCTTGGCCACGACGGAAGACGACATCGATCTTCTGTTCGACGCGCGCGGCGGCCTTACGTCAAGCGTGCTCGCGTCGGCAGCTGGGATCTGGAGGCGCAGTGACGACCGGTCGCGTCAGGCGGACGCCGCTTTCTGAAGACTGTCCCGCGCGCGACAGAGATCGTCGGCCTTCGCCGCATTCTCCAGAGCAGCAGTTCGGCTGACGCTGTCGGCACGCCGGCCCGCTGCAGCATCCCGATCTTCCGCTCCCTGCGCGCGGAGTTGGCCAACCGTCGAGCAGGTGAGGTCGTGCGCGCGCTTGCCTGGGTCGGTCCCGAGAGTGCAAGACAAGCGTTGCGGTCCGTCAGCCAAAGACTGCCCCCCAACTGAAGTGCGCGAACTGAGGTCTGCCGCATCTTCATTGCCGATTTGGCTTAGGCGGTAAGCGAACTGCGCGTTGGACAAGTTTCTAAAGTTTATCCGATGCCGAGCGTCGAGAGGCGCTCGGCATTGCTGCTTCGAACTCAGGACGGCCTGCACATGTTCTAGAAAAGATGTTTGGGTCGTTTGGTGCCTGAAGCGTAAGCGCGATTTTCTCCGCACGGTGACGCCCGCGCTTTTGACGGATGGCCTTCGTATCGAGGGCGGCATCTGACCCGTTCAGGCAGCGGCGGTTTTGGGGAAGTTGAAGGGCAGCAGGTCGGTAATATCGGCGTCGCCCGCGCGCTGAGGCAATTCGGTGAGGACGTGGCGCAACCAGGCTAACGGCTCGACGCGTGAGGCGCGGCAGGTCAGCATCAGACTGTAGACGACGGCACTGGCCCTGGCTCCCTCGACGGTGTCGCTGAACAGCCAGCTCTTTCTGCCAGTGGCAAAGATTCTGATATCGCGCTCCAGGAGATTGTTGTCGATCGGCATCCTGCCATCTTGCGTGTAGCGCGTCAGATATTCCCATTGGTTCAGAGTGTAGGATACAGCATCGCCAAGCTTGCTGTCGGGCAAGACCTTCGGGGCGATTTGATCGAGCCATTCCTTGAGGGCGTTCAGGACGGGAATGCTGTGTTGCTGGCGGAAGCGGCGAATGCATTGATCTGGCGTTTCGCCTCGGTCTGGTTTTTCGTCCCGCGCCTGCCTTTCAACCCGGTAAAGCTGTTCGAAGAACCGCAGCGCCTGCTCGGGCGGACCGCCGCCCTTCTTCCTCGCCTTGAGGGCATCGACAAAGCGCCGTCGGGAGTGGGCCATGCATCCAATGTGGGTGGTCCCTTCCAGCGTGCGCCATGCGGTATAGCCGTCACTCATCACGATGCCACGGTAATCGCCGAGGAAGGCCTGCGGGTGGATCTGGCCGCGGCCCGGCTGATAATCCAGAAGAACGATGGGCTCGTGACTGCCCTGGCCGCTGCGATAAGCCCACATGTACGATGTGCTGGTGGCTTTTTTGTCCTTCTCCTTGAGGACCTGAACCGTCGTCTCGTCGCCATGGATGAGAGGTTGCAGTCTGAGCCGCAGCTTCAGGGCGTCTGAGATGCGATGCAGATGCTTCTCGCTCGAGCCGATCACCCAGTGACCCAAAGCGCCGCGGCTGACAGGAACACCTGCGCGTTCGAAGGCCTGCGCCAGACGGTAGAGCGGCGTGCCATCGACATATTTGTGAACCAGCGCGAACGCCAGCGTTGAGGCCGTGGCAACGCTGCCCGGCAAGGGCTGCGTCGGCATCGGCGCGGTCACGACAGGGGCATTGATCCCGGTGCGATCGCAACGGCGGCACCCATATTTGAAGCGCACATTCTGTAAAACCTTCGCCTTCACCTCGATATGAAGTTGCTCGGTGACAGTCTCGCCCATGCGATGCATCTGGCCACGGCAGCAAGGACACGCCTTCTGATCGTCGGGCAGGTCATACTCGACCCGCTCCCGACTTGCCGGCATCAACCGGCACAGGAATGTTTTTGTCTCCCGACCGGCCTGCCGCCCGCGGCATAACCCAATGGGAGAATACAATGGCCCAATGGCCGGCCACCAGGTCATCATCGAAGTCGAAGAAGCCTAACCACGAGGCGTTCGTAGTCACCGGTTGAAGGCGAGAGTGTGTTTTGGACCAAGCTCGGTGCGGCCTGGTCGCATGACGACGGCAAGGGGTTCAACGTCGACCTAACCGTTAGCGGCCGGCTCTTCATTCGCGAACGCAAGACTGGAAGCGCCTGACCGGCTCCATAGCCGGCCGCATTAGCTGCCGGCTCAGCGAAGTAGCCTTGTGCGATTCTTCCGTAAGCGCGAATTTCCCTGCACCTTTTGCTTTTGAGTGCTCTGATGCATGAGGTGTCCACCAAAATAGGTGGACACCTTGTGATGGCAGACGATGATCAGAAACTGCGGGTCAGGCTTGTTGGTCGGAACGGTCGCCGGCGCTACGAGGCGGCATCGAAGGAGCGTCTTGTCGCGAGTTGTCTTGAGCCTGGCGTTTCGGTATCGAGACTTGCGCTCGAACACGGGGTCAACGCGAACCTGCTTCGGAAATGGATCAAGAAGCACACCGCGACCAGGTCTGTCCCGCGGTCTCCCCCATCGGCGTTCATCCCGGTTCAACTTGAGGGGGCTTCCGATCGCGCCCTGTCGCGGGGGAGCAGCGTGGCGATGGTGGGTTTGCCGGCGGCTTGCGATGAAGTGCGCGGGTCGGAACCCAAGGGGACTACAGCTTTTTGTTCTCCGGCCAAAGTGAGCGCGTCGCTGCCGAACGGCGTGAAGGTCGCGCTGGAATGCGGCGATGTGGATGCATTGACGGCGATCATCGGAGCCCTGGGCCATGTTCAGACTGGGCGGTGACCTGCAGGTCTATCTGCACCGTGAGCCGATCGACTTCCGGGCTGGCATCAACAGCCTTGCGGTTCTGGTCCAGGAGACGATGGCGCTCGATCCGTTCGCTCCGGCGGTTTTTGCGTTCTGCAATCGCCGTTGCGACCGGATGAAGTTGCTGTTCTTCGACCGGTCCGGCTTTGTGCTGGTCCTGAAGCGGCTGACCGAGGACAAGTTCCGATGGCCGCGCCGCCAGGAGGCGGTCGTCACGCTGACGACCGAGCAATTGCACTGGATCCTTGACGGCATCGATATCGATGCGATGGTCCGCCATCCGGTGCGGCAATATCAGGTTGCCGGCTGAGCTCTCGACTTGAGCGGTTGACGCGTCGGTACGGTTCAGATTCAAGAATCCGATGAATCGAACCGGCGAACCGAGTGTCGAAGCGCTGTTGGCGCGCATTGCTGCGCTGCAGGTGGAGAATCGTCAGCTCACGGAGCGCGTCGTCAGGCTCGAGGAAGAACTGGCGCTGGCACGCCTGCATCGTTTTGCGCCGCGCAGCGAAAAGCACGTCGACCGTCTGTTCAATGAAGCCGAGCAGGCCGCCGACGAGGATGATGCCGGCAGCGAAACGGACAATATCGCCGAACTTCCGGACACGGGCTTGCCACCCGTCGAAAGCACAACGGGAAAGAAGCGCGGCCGCAGACCGCTGCCGGCGAACCTGCCGCGTGAGCGGGTCGAGTATGACCTGCCCGACGATCAGAAGGCGTGTCCTTGCTGCCGTGGCCAGATGCATCGCATGGGCGAGACTGTCACCGAGCAACTTCATATCGAGGTGAAGGCGAAGGTTTTACAGAATGTGCGCTTCAAATATGGGTGCCGCCATTGCGATCGCACCGGGATCAATGCCCCTGTCGTGACCGCGCCGATGCCGACGCAGCCCTTGCCGGGCAGCGTTGCCACGGCCTCAACGCTGGCGTTCGCGCTGGTTCACAAATATGTCGATGGCACGCCGCTCTACCGTCTGGCGCAGGCCTTCGAACGCGCAGGTGTTCCTGTCAGCCGCGGCGCTTTGGGTCACTGGGTGATCGGCTCGAGCGAGAAGCATCTGCATCGCATCTCAGACGCCCTGAAGCTGCGGCTCAGACTGCAACCTCTCATCCATGGCGACGAGACGACGGTTCAGGTCCTCAAGGAGAAGGACAAAAAAGCCACCAGCACATCGTACATGTGGGCTTATCGCAGCGGCCAGGGCAGTCACGAGCCCATCGTTCTTCTGGATTATCAGCCGGGCCGCGGCCAGATCCACCCGCAGGCCTTCCTCGGCGATTACCGTGGCATCGTGATGAGTGACGGCTATACCGCATGGCGCACGCTGGAAGGGACCACCCACATTGGATGCATGGCCCACTCCCGACGGCGCTTTGTCGATGCCCTCAAGGCGAGGAAGAAGGGCGGCGGCCCGCCAGAGCAGGCGCTGCGGTTCTTCGAACAGCTTTACCGGGTTGAAAGGCAGGCGCGGGACGAAAAACCAGACAGAGGCGAAACGCCAGATCAATGCATTCGCCGCTTCCGCCAGCAACACAGCATTCCCGTCCTGAACGCCCTCAAGGAATGGCTCGATCAAATCGCCCCGAAGGTCTTGCCCGACAGCAAGCTTGGCGATGCCGTATCCTACACTCTGAACCAATGGTCATATCTGACGCGCTACACGCAAGACGGCAGGATGCCGATCGACAACAATCTCCTGGAGCGCGATATCAGAATCTTTGCCACTGGCAGAAAGAGCTGGCTGTTCAGCGACACCGTCGAGGGAGCCAGGGCCAGTGCCGTCGTCTACAGTCTGATGCTGACCTGCCGCGCCTCACGCGTCGAGCCGTTAGCCTGGTTGCGCCACGTGCTCACCGAATTGCCTCAGCGCGCCGACGACGCCGATATCACCGACCTGCTGCCCTTCAACTTCCCCAAAACCGCCGCTGCCTGAACGGGTCAGATGCCGCCCTCGATACGAAGGCCATCCGTCAAAAGCGCGGGCGTCATCGTGCGGAGAAAATCGCGCTTACATTCTTCCCAGAGCAGCGGTTAGGCACGCTGGCGTGGTGAGGGAAACCATCCTCCAGCTCTCGGAGATGATCGAAGCCCGTTGACAGCTGATGACCCGCAACGTGCAGAGCTACCCGCCCGCATCGGAACGGTGCGGGGCAATTCGTGTCCGGGCTCAGCTTCTCATGCCTACCACCTCAGATCCATTCTGCATGTTCGATGACGTCATCCGAGCGCACGCAGATTGCAACATGAGATCGGTCAAGCAACCATGAGCGCGTATGAATAGGGCTTCCTTCCATGAAGGCGGCGCGAATCGAACGCACGGGATGGCCCTCCTTTTCCAGAAGCGCGACAAACGCAGTGATGTAGTGATCATCCTCATAATTGGCGTAGAGCTCCCTGTTCTCCTCTTCGCTCAGACTTCGAAATAGAGCTTCCGGGCCAATTTGAGCGCGATCTGGTACGCCGAGGTTATGTTTGTTGTCCTCGAAAAGCTTCCAGTAGGCGATATCGGTCAGGTCAACACAATCTCTCAGGTCGATTGTCGCTTTGAGCACCGCTGGTTTCTGGCTGCGCCGACGGCCTACTTCACTTGCCCACAACCTGGCCGCCTGCGGCGCATCCTGAAAGAGATAGAAACCCATCCCAAGCCATTTCGGCCGGCGATTGAGCCGGTTTGCGGTGCGGATCCCATCTCTTTGGATATCGAGACGTCCTTGCTCCGTCGTCCCGTGAAAACCAACAACTTTCATGCCATAAAAATGACGGCACTTGCGTGCCGCCATCCCCCCTTACAGATCGTCTATTTCTTGTCTTTTGCTGGAGCGCCTGAGATCTCGAACATATTGGACCACTTCGATTTCACGAGCGCGTCTTCGGTCTTCCGTTTATCCGCCTCAATGAGTTCGGCGATGTTCTTGCTGGCTTCACTGGCTGTCTTTGCAAAAGACTTTGGGTCTATACGTTCATAGATAGGTTTTGAACTCATCGCAGACTCCTGCTGGAGCCCGGAGCCAAGGTCATGCACTCCGTTTCGCGGAGGCACTGAGACCTCCTCCGGAGCGTTGGAAAACGATGGGTTGACTGCCTTCCCGTTGTATATACGTCTTTCGCTGTCGTAAATCCGAAGTTGCACAATCGTGGTCACGATCGAAATGAAGAGAAGGAAGTAATCAGTACCTGTGGTCCCTGGGTCTCTTGCAACCAGCTGCAGCCGCGATCACTACAAGAGAGAGCGGAAAGAAAAGGAAACTGATGAAGATGTTCTTCGCGACCTCGCGTGCACGATCGTAACGTTTGAATTCCGCCTGCGTGAGCGGCTGCCTCAACACTATTCCCAGAGTATGCTTCTTGAGCAGAAGATAGAGCAGGTTCAGCTCGTACCAGATGCCACGATACTGCTGCTTGACGGGATACCGAGCAAGCGAGAGGGTTTTTGCCGAGAGTATTATCTGGATGCCCGAAAAAAGCACGGTGGTCACGAACGCAACTTGTGCGCCGCGCGTCGTATGACCCGCAACGAAGAGCGAGCTGAACATGGTCATGAAGCTGTCGAAGACAGTATCCTCCGGAAAATGCAGCACACGCAAAGGTAAATGCAAAAGGCCCAGTACACGAATAGGTTCCACTTCTATGCTTAAAATTTGATGATTCCAAGCGAGAATGTGCCCTTATTTCTCAGCTTTTCAGCCTACCGCCCCAAACGGCCTTGGACAGGTAACCAAGACGGTCATTCGAGAGCCGAAGCGCGAAGGGGTGCATGACGAAGCTGCCGCGGCAACTGGCGGACTTGAAAAGGCGCGACCGCCACGGTTGCTGAGTGGGCCGCTGGCCGACAAGGGCCCTTCCACAAGTGCTGCGTTGCCGCAGCTGAGCATTCTTCATTGGCAGCGTTGACCTGCCAAATAATCAAGATGAGCCGGGCCTTTCGGCCCAGCTTTCTTTGCGGAAGTTTCCGTGCGCCGCCGGCGCGCGGGCTGCAATTTTCGGGTGCGGCAGCCTTCTGGCTAATCCGGCGTCCGGGCGAACAACCTCCAACGGATAGAGCGCTGGGTTGCCAAAATAGTAAGGCTACCAGACACCGGTCTCCAGTGGCTTGGGCGGAGCCTTGCGCCACTCAGGGGCTCCCGGCGACCTGGAGCGCGATGCCGCTTCTTGCCCGCTAAATGTCCCCCGACAAAAACCCTCAGGCTGCTTCCTTCTCCGCGTTTTTCGGGTCGCCGGCACGGCCCGATGGCCGCGAACAAGGAGAGACGAGATGAGCAAGGGACGCTATTGCGCTTGAGGATATGCCTATGAGGAGCGACGCAACTGCAATTGTCCGAAATCCCATAGCTTACCATCAATGGCTTTTGTTGCCCGCGAATAGCTTCAGAACGTTACTTTCAACTTCAGATACGGAAACACCGCTAGGCCGTTCCACTCCAGAACCTTCACCGTTGAGAACTGCTGGGTTACTTGGAGGACGCCGCTGAGCTGGACATTCGCGTTGGACACCCAATCGGCCCGTGCAGACGCCTGAAGGATAAGGTCATCGCGACCACCTGGGAATTCAGTGAAGTGCCTGCCCTGGATAAAGCCACCGGCGGACGCGGTGAGCCCGGCAACCGGCGTTTGCCATGTGACGCCGCCTACCAGTTTCGAAGAGGCGTTCCGCTGAGTTGCGACGTCGGAGAACGTGAACTCGCCCTCGGCAACGAAAGTACCTGCGATGCAGAACGCTTCATTCCCCTTGACACCGCAAAGGGTGCCCCCAAAATCCATATTGTTACGGGCCCAGGCGATCGACGGGGTGAACAGCTCGACTAGATAAGGATTGAATCCGGAGCCGTACACGGTGCTTGAGCCAAGCGAGTAACTCATGACATCGGAAGTCGTGGTCCCGTCCGTCTTGCCCGGCGCGACAATCTTCAGGACCTGATTGTAGGTCGCGCTGTTGAAGAGGATGTCAACGTTCTTGGCTACTAGCTTAGCGTAGCGCTGGTCATTTACTCCGGTTTGGAAGATGAAACTATCGGCAACTCCGACCGGCACGTTTACGGTAATAGAGCCCGTCGTGCCAAAGACGGTGTCTCCAACTGCGTGAGGCGTCTTTGCGGCGTTGGTATCGAAGACGGATTGAGTTGTAGCACCGACCACAATTCTAGTTTCCCGTGGCTTAGCGACCACGACGCTTTCAGTGACCACCTTCTTCTTCCGAACTGTCCTGGTTTCCCGATCGAGGCCGTATCTCTTTATGGCCCGGTCCCGCGCGTCGGTCGTCATTGGCAGCATGAGGCCCTTCTCCGCGAGTACCTTGTCCAACCTTCGCTGCTGCTCCTCAGGCGGCACATCGATAACCTCTTTTGTCGTGTAGGTCTGTACCCTCGTTTTGGTTATGATTTCCGTTTCAGGCAGGTCTGGCTTTCGGTCCCTAGGCGGCGTGAGGGTCTCAATCCGCACCTGAAGGTTCGGATCAACCTGAGCGTACGCGGCCGCGGCTGGAAGAACGACAATTGCCGCAATCAGGCCAGATATTCTTAAAGAACCCCGCTGCATGTCCAACTCCGGGAAAAGATATGAAACAACGATTGAGCAAAAAACATCGGGTTCTACTGTCAGCAGTGATTGCCGCGGTCTGCTCGATGCCAGGAAACGGAGCCAGGGCCGATCCGTTAAGCATTGGGGCCGATCCCAACCTACAAAGCCGAATAGAGCAAACATCTCCAGGAGCGGCGGAGCGCCTGCTCAACAATCTGCGAGAAAACCCACCAGTAGCTTCGCCTAAGAAGACCCTGCGCTCCCGCTCCTCCCACCATCAACGTGGCGCTACAAATCTCCGCGCGCGCTAAGTGGCTATGGCGTGAGCATCAGGGACAGCTAAATTGTGTTGAACCCCCGGACCTCAGGTTATAAAACCACATCACAAGTTCAAGTAGAATTTTGGCTCAATACATTTTTCCTCTGGAGCGCTTCTGGCGCTCGACAATCGGGTGAACCGCATGTTTGCCAGCCCCGCACTACTTTTCTGCCGGTACCTTGCTCTGGCCATACTAGTTGGAGTTGCTCTTCATCCTGCATCATCCCTGGCCTGGGGATACAAGGGGCATCGGGTGGTCGGCTCCATCGCCGACCAGATGCTCACGGACAATGCTAGGCAGCAGGTCGCTCAGATCCTGGGTTTTGATCTCAAGACTGCCGGACCTTGGTTAGATTGCGTAAAAAGCGTCGCCCGCCAGAACGACGGCTCTTTCGTTTACACGACCGATGCCAACCATCCCGAATACGAGACCCCCTGCACCCAGTTCAGGACGGCTACTGAACAGCCGCGGATGGAGGACTATGTCGCGCGCAACTGGTCGCAGTGCAGCTATAGGTCAAGCAATGTCGAACGTGGTTGCCATAACACTTACCACTTCGACGATGTCGCGATTCAACGGGATCGCTTCGACCGCAATTTCCAAGGCACAAATGACCACGATCTGGTTGCAGCCACGAATGCTACCATTGCCGTCCTGCTCGGGCGGCCTTCACCGCCTCCGTTCTCAATCAAAGATAAAAAAGAAGCGCTTTTTGTACTATCCCACCTCATGGGGGATCTCCACCAGCCTCTCCACGTGGGCTCGGTGTACCTGGATGAGGCGGGCAGTCTCGTAGATCCGGATGTAACGCATACGATTGACCCTGCGACAGAGACCACGGGCGGCAATAGCATCCTGGAAAATCACAACAACTTCCATGGTGAATGGGACGCCATTCCAGGCGACCTTGGCGAGGCTATGACTCCGGAGCTGCTCGCCATCGCGAAAGCGGTTCCGACCGATCACGGCCGCATTGAAAACTGGCCGGTGGCATGGGCAACCGACACCGTTCTGGCTGCTCAGGAGGTATTCTCCGGCGCGAATTTTGCCCGGAGCGGTCGTAGATGGACCGTCACGTATGGCGATCGCGACGCCTACCTGCGTCAGGTTGACACAATGAAGCGCAGGCAGCTTGCCAAAGCTGGTGCTAGACTCGCTGCACTTTTGAACGCCGTTTGGCCCTGAACCCCGGAGCCGGTGTCCTCCCTGCGGCGCCCCATTCGACCGATTACCTCACCGATGGCTTGTTAAGTGGTAGCCTTGTGCTGCTGCATACAAGTTGCCAGCTAAACTGGGCTCGTGCCCTGACGAACGGCCCGCGTTGTCGCGTATGCCCTCATGGGAGCGGCAGTAGCGGCGTCTTCATTTCAGGCCCAAGCGAGAGGAAGCCGAACGTACAGGGGGCCTTGAGGGTTTGCTGAGCGAGTTCGGATTACTCGGCCGGAAGCGTCTGCGAAAAGTTGGTCAGCGCACCGCCTTGACGGTCGTACAGATTACTGTCGATCTGGTGCGCGAGGACGTTCCGACGGATAGGCCCGTCATCTCTGGAATGGCTTTGGCGAGATCGCCAGCTAGGCGATCGATCACCTTGGCGCCCCAACTCTCGCGTTCCTGCCATCCAGAATATCACGACCGGTGGTGCAGTAGAGAAAGACCAGCTCACGATGACGACATGCGGCCGGTGCCGTGTCGCCGTGACTTTTCTGCTTCAGGTCTGCGACCAATGCCGTATAGGTCTGCGCGTCTATTTCGGCGCCGTATCGAATGTCCTTGCGCGGTGAGGAGCGGGTTTCGGCGGCCGAGGTCATGCGGCCCCCTTTAGGCGCTTCTTCGCCAGCATGGCGCGGACGAACTTGTCCCATTTCGCCATCCCGGCCCGCTTCTCGGCGATGTAGTTCCAGCGGTCGTAGTGCCTTGAGCTGACGTCTTGCAAGGCGTGGTTTTGCAGGCGGTCGCGGATTTCCTTCGGGATACCGCTGTGCCGGCCAGCGTCTTGACGGTCCGGCGCAGGTCCCGGTTCGTCGCTTAGGGGATCACGCCGCGGTCTCGCTGGCGCCACATCAACGAATAAAGCGTGCCGTGGCTGACCGGCTTCGACGGGTCCTTGGCGGAAGGCAAGAACCAGCCGTGTTCGTTTACGTTGATGGACGAGATCAACTCTGCGGCCAGATCTGGCACCGGAACGGCATGGGGCTGGTCGTTCTTGGTCTTCGACCAGTCGATGATCTTCTCATTAGCGGACCGACGGCCCTACCTATCTCTTTGTCTCTTTCGGAAACAACCTTGCCTCGATCAGCGTGTATTTCGCACCTGCGCATCGGGCGACACTAGAGGTCCACTGGCTCAAACCGGTGAAGCCGGACATAGACGACTCCGTCGCGGCGCCGGTGCACAATCAGGCGCAGCCAGTCAGGCGTGCTAGTCTTCTCATAGAATCCTTGCTCGACTTCGCCGCCTCACCGAAGCTTTCGATGGCCTCCTGGAGCCGCTTTGGGAATTTGCCGGGATGTCGAGTGCGTAGCTCTCGAGCATATAGAAGGTGTCGGCGCGCCAATGCCGCGCCGTTTTCTTCGGGTTGGTGAGGCTTGTCACCTCCGAATTCGATCTTTTTGGCGCCAAGCGGATCGGCAAGGACAAGCCAGTCGTCCTGGACGAACCTGTAGGTCCGAACATTGCCCTCGATGATGATCTCGAAGCCGAGATCGTGTAGCCGCTGCTCGGCCTCACCTATCTTTGCTTCGCATCGCGCGGGGCCGCGCCACTCGTTCTGGTATAGAAAGGCCGGAGGAGCCTGCGCCGCGTGCTGCACCATCGGTTCCAACTCCCGTCGCTTCTGCTCGCGCTCCTTTTCGGCGCGGTCACTGGCGAGCAACGTTTCGTGCAGGTAATCGGCCGCGAGCTTGAATGCCGTGCCGAGCACCGTGCATTGGTGCATATTGCCGTAACCCCTCAGCTGACGTTCCAGCCTGCCTGGGTACGCGAACCCGCCGCGCGCGCCGAATGCGGTCGTGCCATTCCCACATAACGGGCATGCCGCGCGCTCTTCGATGCCGGGATATGAGGCCAGCGCCGGATCGACCTTGGCGTGCTGGATCACGGCTCCGGCGGTATCGCGCTTCCATTTTTCCCACGCCCTCGTTGTGCAGCCATAGTAGCTGAACAGCAGGTCAGCACTCGCTCGAGGCTGCAGTCGGATCAGGTCATGGCGAAGGTCGGACAGCTCGCGTCGTAATGCCTTGATCTCTTGAGCCCGCGGGCCGATCGGCGGCGAATAGTTGGGTCGGTATGTCCTTTTGGGCATGATAATGCTCGCGCTCAAAACACTTTTGCGCATCTAATAATAGCCGGAATCCTTTTTTCGCGCTGAGTAACTAAAAAAGGCTTCTCGAACCGAACGAAAACCAGAACGGGGCCGCGTTAGCTTCCTTGGCCGCGGCTCACCAAATGCTTGGTGGACCACGCTCATACCTGCTCGACCTCCCGGAGAGTAGCCGCACGTACTTTCATGTGCCTGCAGCAGACCGATCGAATCCAAATGATACTGGGCGTATATCGGACGCGACGCTATCCCGAAGTTACTTGTTGTAATTGCGAAAGAATTTTGCTACTACTTAAGGTGCGGATCCGAGGATACTTTCTTTGGTCTCTTTGCGTCTCCATACGGTGGTGGTTCTCTAAGAACCTCATAATTCCTCTTTTCGTATGGATGGAGTGGTCTTACATCTTGCTGTAGATGAGAGTCGCGACTTTCGAGAGACATGGCATCAAATGGCAGTGAAGAAATCCAGTAGAGCGGCGGCTAAAAAGTCCACCGCCGGTACCGGGCATTCGGGCAACTTGGTTGGAGCAACCTTCCGAATGCTACCTCCCGCAGAGGTGAAGAAGGCCGCGGGGGGGAGCTGGGTCACAGTAGGCGAAAGCAAGAATCCCGGCGTGAAGCGGATAAAAAACCTGTACAAGACGGCTGGTTACGATCCGATCGGGGCGACGCCAGACGGAGTCGTCATCGTGAAGCCGCCAGGTAAGCCACGCGGATTCAGTGTGCAGCGCCTAGAGAAGGCCATCACAGGTGTTCGCGGAAGATCTTAATGTCTCGCCCATCTGCGGACCTGGCTGTCTTCATAAATTGTCCCTTCGATAAGAAATATAGACCTTTTTTCGACGCGATAGTTTTCACTGTCGCTCGCTGCGGCTTCCAGCCTCGTTGCGCGCTCGAAAGTATCGATAGCGGGGGGACCCGGATCGAAAAGATCATGAAGCTGGTCGAACAATGCCGGTATGGCATTCACGATCTTTGTCGAACTGAGCTGGATAGTACAAGTCGACTACCGCGGTTCAACATGCCCCTTGAACTAGGAATTTTCTTGGGAGCGAAGCGATTTGGAACAGCGCAACAGCGTCGGAAAAGTTGTTTGGTGTTGGACAAAGAGAAGTATCGATATCAGAAATTTATCTCCGACATCGCCGGGCAAGACATACAGTCGCATAACGGAAATACCAATTCTGTCATAGCTCAGGTCCGCGACTTTCTTCGAGCGGAGTCAAATCAGAAAGTTCTTCCTGGCGGGACTGTGATAGCCAAGGAATATATGGAATTCGAAAAGCAAAAGCGCAAGATTTGCAAAAAACTCGACTTGGACCTTATCGCATCGACTTTTACGGACCAAGCCTACATTATCGCATACTGGATCAAGCAAAAAGCTGTCGGCTGATCTGCTGCTTCACTCGAAAGCAATCGAGCCCATCGGTCCCATTCACAGAGTTTCGTGGGACATCGATCGCTCCCGGCGCGGTCGCAGCCAATCTTCGCTGGGCAGCCGGTGGAGGAGCGGTGATCAAGGAGGACCGCGGCACGGGCGCGTGCGTCGATGTCGTCTATCCGACGATAGGGACGTGAAGGCTCAAGCTCTATAGCCGGCCCACATGGTCGGCTTTTTCCCATTTCGACTCGAGATCGTCTGCAACGCACTTAGGCAATGGAGGCGTCCCGTGGTCGAAATAGCTCCGGAAATCGACGTGAACGCGCATGTTGTCCGGACGATAAGGTGCCATCCGATCATAAAGCAGGATGTGGTCTGTTTCGAACCGCTTGTAGACGGATTTGTGCATTGGTGACGCGGACTCGCCCGTCTCCGGATCGACAGGAAGGTGGCGCACACCGGCCGTCAGGATGCTGCCCGCTTGCTCATTGTGTTGCGGTCCGGCGGGGTCTGGAGATAGCCGCAAGACGCTGCCATGATGCTTGAGACCATCGGGGACGAGCGACGCCCCAGCGACCATCCATTTTAGCGCCACGTCCGACAGGCGCGCTTCATTCTCCAGATAGCCACCACCAATGTCGGCGTGTACGCCCGGAAACCAGACTTGCTCGAAATAGAGATTGCCGTGAGCATCGCGTTGGTCCTGCTTCTCGGCAGTCGGCGACCAGGGAACCCGTTTGAAATCGGCGCGGTTCTCGTCGATCGAAATCGCATGTTTGGCGTAGCCGACATTGCGGTTCAATGTGGTGTCATAGAATTTGTGCTTGGGGGGCGCCAGGTGCAGGGTCATGAGCTGCTTGGCCAGACTGTAGGCCGGCATTGGCGGCGCGACCTTGGGATAATTCCTCAGAAACGCAATCAGTGCGGCTGTGATGCCGAAATAGCTCAAGATGCGGGCTGCCCATACAGCCCACGGAAAGTAAGGCTCGAGCACGCTGCCGCCCGCATGCAGTCCGACCAGGATGGCGATGCCAAGCGCTACGAGCGCAGATCCAAGATATCTGTGCCCGAGAGCCGCGACGGTATCGAAGACGCCGATGAAATACGGAAATACATTGGCCTGTTCGACCTCGCCAACGGTCTGTGAACTGCCATGCTCGCGCCGGAATTGCGCTGCGATGGCATCCCGCGTTTCGAGCAGGAATTTTCGGTAACCTATGGTGTCCTTCCGGGTGTAGGAGGGGCAGAATTGGTAAACATTCTTGACCGCGTGCTCGGCCAACTTCTTGATACTTTTGGAGTCGCGGTTGAGGGGAGAACCATCGGGCAGGTATTGCGGGATGCCGCATTGGGTCATCACGCCGGCGACAGATCGAACCGTATAGGCGCCGCGACTGAAGCCGATCAGATAGATTCGATCGCCCTCTTCGTAGAGAGCGATGATCGCCGCGTAGCAATCGACGATGTTGCGGGTGATCCCGAGGCCCGTTGCCATGCTGGCCAGGTTGTAGAGCCACCGCATCCAGCCAGTCTTGAAGTGGCCGCCGTCGGAAGCCGACCCCAGACCAGGATCGTAGAAGGCCACCTGTGCTGATGGCTCAACCTTGGTATCAGGACCAACGCGACAAGCTCGGTAGAGCTTGTAGACGTTCGTTCTAGCCTCGTCGAAATTGATGCCGCCGGCCTGGCCGGTGCCATCTGAGAAGATCACAATGTTCTTCGGCATTTCACCCCATCCCGAGTGTGATAGTTCCGAAAATGTATGATAGATTGTGCCTGCGGAATACTTGGGCCGATCGTGCTGCTGCATATTCGGAGCGGCGCTGAGCTGGTCGGAGCCGAACGCTTGCCCGCAGTTCGGACGCGGCGATCGACACGCTCACCCGGCCGTCTGCAGCAATCACACACGGCGAAAGGCGTAGATCGCGTTCAACGGAGGCGGCGCGTCCAGAATGTGCATTCGAGTTGCGTACTGCCGTGACATGTCGACGAACTCGCCGATCAGATCGGGTCGGTTATTTCTCTTTTGAAAGGATGAGATCCGCAGCACGAGCATTGGCTTTCAGTTGCTCCAAGCTCGTTGCGTTGGGAATGATGCGGACATTGGCGTTTTGGCCAGCACCCAGGCAAGGGAAATCACCGCAGGTTAGATCGACCGGCCCGCCGAGATGCGCCCGACATCGTGCCACCCAAGCAAGGATTGCGGCCCGACGTCGATATAACGTTAGCGCCGCTCCGCCGAAGGCGGCTGCGCCACGGGAGATCGCACGCTTTAGAGCGCCTTTGCCGCGGGCAAGCCTTCTCCGATCTCATTCCCGAGGCGGCGCGCCTCGGATCAAAAAGAGGGAGCTATGGTTCCGGTCCAGCGCCTTGGCCTGGCCGATTAGTTGTGTGCCCTCCAACCCCACGCATGATTTCGACCCGCACGCCTGCTGTGGCGCAGTTATCGTGCATCATTACGTGAGTGCGCGACGTGCACCGAATCAGCACACGGCCTATTCTCCAACGGAGTCGCTGATTCTCTTCTTCATTGGCCAACGTCGGGCAGCCAGGAGCTACATCATGAGATTCTGCGATCCATCGCACGGGTTGCAGACTCATCGCTCTCCTGCTTGCGGTGGTCGCTTTAGTGTGGATCCGAGTGACCATTGGCCGTCCTCCGAGAAAGACGAATCAGCCGAATCGCGCAGCAGCGGAAGCGTGTCGCGATTTTGGGCTCCTGGTACAGGATAGTCTCCGCAAAAGAATTTCCTAAGCTAGTAAAGTTGAAGGAAGTGCCATTTTTCTGCGGCAGTCTCGGTGCCTCAGGCAGACAATAGGGAATAAGCGCGTGGAAAGTGAAGTAGAGCCTATAGAGTCGCCCGAGGCATTTCTTGCGAGATTGGGAGAAGGCTTGACGCAGAGGGAGGGTGTCGATGCCGGCTTGGCGGATATCCTGAAGACGCACATCCTGAAAGCGCAGCCCGCGCAGAACGCCGTCGCTCAGGCCAAGGACGCCGTCCTGAAACTCGCACCGTGCCAATCCTCCGAACGCGGGGCTGGCCAATGGCTGACTCTTACTTCCTTCAGTCCTTGGAGCTTTCCGGGTTCCGCGCGTATCTCCAACCGAAGACATTCGATTTCAGCAAGAAGCGCTGTCTGGCGATCTTTGCGCCGAACGGAAGCGGCAAGTCCAGCGTCATCGATGCGCTGGAATTCATGTTCTCCAAGGATGGCACACTCGAAAGGCTCGGGCTGCGCACTATCAACAACCAGGCCGGGCCGGTCGCACTGGCGCACAATCTGGCGGAGGAGGCGAAGATCGCTCCGGCGGTCACGATTGGCGTCGTTTCGGGCAAGCATGCCACCAGCGGCAGCCGATCGGCGATAGGGGCGAAGCGGCCGATGCCGGCAGTGGTCACGACTGTGAACGCCTGCTTCGCGGTGCCACCAATCATCCGCGGGCACGCGCTGCGCACTTTCGTCGAAATTCATACGCCCGAACAGCGCTACACGGATGTCGCCAATTGGCTGCAGCTCGGCCCTCTAGTCGAGGTGCAGAAGAATATTCGCGCGCTGCGCACGCAGGTAAAGGCGGCGTCGGAGGACGGGACGGCACTGCAGCGTGTAGATACCCAGCTCGCTAGGGAGGCGGCCCAGGTGGTGAAAGCCTGGGATTCGGCGGCGATACTTGCTTACGCCAACATGTCGGTGTTAGCTCCGCTCGACGCGTCGCTAGTGCTGGCGGCGCTGACGGCTGGCGATCCGGCCTATCTCGAGCTGGAAGCGCGCGCTAAGGCCGAAGAGAACAAGATCGGGCTTGCAGGCCTGCGTCAGATCCGCAATGCGGCGGCCGCCTTATGGGCGGAGCTAACGGACGCGGAGAGCGGCGAGACCGTCGCCAGCGGCGCGATTCCGACCTTTGATGGGGCCGTGGGGGTGCTGTCGGCCGCGGTTGCCGAGGAAGCGGAAGAGCGCGGGAAGGCGGCGAGCACCGTGTTTCAGGCTTTGTGGAAAGCCGCGGAGCCGCTTTTCGCCGAAGGTGCACCGGCCCCTGCTGTATGCCCGGTCTGTGAAACGCCCGTAGCTGAGACGGCCGCGGGCAGCGCCGAGGCGATCCGGGGTCATATCGCCAATCATCTGGAAGAGCTGGCCGATTATGCCGACGCCAAGAAGGCGCTCGACGCGGCCAAGACTGCTGCGACCAAAGCTCATACCCAATTGGTGGCTGCGTTGCCGGGGCTCATTGGCCTCCTCGGCGAAGATGAAGCGGAACTGAAAGCCGATCTCATCGCGTATCAAGCCGGCATAGCCGGCTTGCCTCAGGCTGGCGTGCCAGCCTCGGCGGATATCGTTGCGGCGATCGCCAAGCTGCTCGCTGCGCTCGATCAGACCATCGTCGACATAGAGTCGAAACAAGGCGACCACACCTATATCAAGGCCAAGACGACGGTCGATCGGCTGCTGGAGCTACAGAGAGAGCGGGACCTCGCCCTGCGGACGCGAGCTCAGCTGGGGAAACTCTCTGATGCCTTGACGGCGCAGGCGACGATAATCTCGGCCGAGATCCGCAAGAAGGTGCAGGCCCTTCTCGACAAGCTTCAGACGCCGATGAACGACATCTACGAGCTGATCCAGGGCGCTGGCGCCGCGCCAATCCGGTTGGAGCTGCCGGCGGAAGACGACACGAACCAGCAGCGGCTCAACCTCCTGATCGATTTCGCCAAGAATCGCACTGGCGTGCAACCGGGCGGCTATTTGAGCGACTCACAGATCCATTCGGTGGCGCTGGCGTTGCGGATGGCGGCAATCCAGCAGTTTAACGTCGGCGCGCCCATCATCGCGCTGGATGACATCGTTACCTCCTACGATGCCGATCATCGGCGCACCATTGCAGGGCTCATCGCCACCATGTTCGGGGGCAGCCAAATCCTGATTGCCACCCACGACGAGCGGTTCTTCAACTATTTGAAGGACCAGCTCGAGGCAAAGGTGTGGCACTTCACCCGGATCATCGGTCTCGATCCGGCCTACGGGCCGCGTTTCGCCGACCACAAGGTCAGCGACGAAATGGTCGAGGCGCGTTGGGCTGCGGGCCAGTCGGCGGCCAACGAGATGCGTCAAGCCGAGGAAGAATGGCTTCTCGGCGTCTGTCGGGATTTCGGGGTCAGCGTGCGGATCCGGCCGCTGGAGAGGGCCTATTCTTACGAACGCAGCGAGTTGGCCTCCGCGCTTGCCGGCCTGCTCAAGGATGCTAAGCTCGCGCCTGCGCTGGTGCCGGGGGGCAACAACCGCTTCCTCGACAGCTTGGTGAAGGGCGAGATCGAGAATTTTGGCAGCCACTTCCAGGACGGGCTTTATGGCGGCGGCTCGATAGGCGACGAGAAGGCGCGCTGGGAGGAGTTCAAGGCTTTCCGCAGCCAGTTCGCCTGCAAAAAGTGCAGCCGGAAAAAGTTCCAGAGGCCTTTTACTCTCAAAAAGCCAGTATGCGCGCATGATGGTTGCGAGGCGCAGTTCGAGTTTGCGGTAGCGCCGGCAGGTGTGGCTTGAATGGGAGGCCGTTCAAAACCCGAGGAGCTGGCGACGCGCAGCTTCGAAAAGCAAGGCGACGCCACCGCGTTCTTCAAGGCCATGCTTAACCGCTACCGGCCCGGTGAGCGGGTGAGGGACGAGGATGGCCTCGACGTTGCGGCCCTTCTCGAACGCCACACTGAATATGTCGCCAAGGTGGGCTATGGCGTCAGCCATTTCCAACTCATGATGACCGAGCATGGAACGCAATGCTTCCGGATCATCCGCAAGGATGGCCGCGGCAAGGATTTCTCCTATCCACACTGCATCTCCCAGCGACCACCAAGCCGTAAGCAGGAGGTCGCCCAAGCCCTTCGACGTACCGTGCGTTTCGATCTTTACAAGGCCCGCGATAATCTCTTCGCTACCGCGGTTGAGTTTCTCGATCTGCAGCTTCAGATGGACGATCAACGCCTGGTCGTCGGACTGCCGGGCACGGGCGGCCGCAGCATCCGCCCGAGCAACGATCAATGTCGCTTGCAGCGTTTCGATGTCGTCTGGCAGCGATTCAACGCCGTCACCCGTGGCCCCGATGGAATCACAAAAGAGGCGATTTGAGGGGCTTCGGCGGTCGCTTTCGACTCCTCCGAGCCGATGTTCCGCTTCAAGCGTCCCGCGCTGCCGCTGTCCACGGTCAAGTTCAGCGAGCTCGCGCCGGCGAATTCAGTCCGCATGGGTATGGCGTCGATCTTCGCGGATATCGACGGGTTTACCAATTTCGTCGACCAAGCGATCCACGGTGGCTCCGACAAGATCCGCGAGGCGGTCAAGATCGTTCACGTCATCCGGGAAGAGCTCAACGCCGTGCTCAAGGAGGATTTCGGCGGCAAGCGTGTGCGCTTCATCGGTGACTGTATCCACGGCTGCGTGGCAGAAGGCGAACGCGCCGATGACGCCGAAAAGAGCGTGCGGCAGGCGGCGTTGTGTGCCTCCGCGATGCGATCTTCCTTTGATCTATGCCTGGAAACCGTCGGATCGAAGGCCGCCATCGATCTCGCAGTCGGAATCGAGTATGGCCAGACGCCCGTGACGCGCCTGGGCCAGCGCGGCGAAGAGAGCGTGCGCTGTGCGGCAAGCCGTGCAACTGTTGGAGCAGAGAGGGTACAGCAGCAAATTGAGGGCGGCGGCGTGCGTCTCGGTCCCGCTGCTGCTGCCGTTGCTGACTTCTCCGTGCGCAAGAATTTCGGGGCTGGTCGCTTGATGACGTACGACTCGGCGGCAGACCTTCTCGGCGCGGTTTCATCACCTGTCGTGCAGGTGGTGCGCGAGCAGCCGGCCGCTCGCTCTCACGCCAGCAGCCTGTAGTCCGAGTAGACAGGCATGGCTTCTCCGGGGCAGCCCATCGAAAGCATCATGAGGGTTGCTCCGGACTGGGCGGAAGTGTCGCTTATCCACGTCAACGAAATCAACGTCGATGCCCTGGCCGTTCGCGCGAGCGGTAATCTGTCTCGGCTCTACGCGTTGAAGGTGGCTTTCGATGGCAGGGAAGTGCTTGCCCGGGAAAGAGCTGGTGTGAAGCTCGTGCCTGACTACTGCCCGGAGAGGCATGTCAACGCAGGGGGCACATTTTGCCTGGGACTGAATGCAGGCAGAGGGATCAGCGATGCTAGTGCACCTGCCTGGTGGGTGAAGCTGAAGTCATTCCTGTTGTGCCAGGATACGGCAAGTGAAACTGGCATCTGGCCAGACTACGCTCAGATGTCTCACGGCGATGCCGGCGACATCGAAGCCAAGGCAGAGCAGCTCGCGCAATCGATAGGCCGATTGGGCGACTTTCACCGTGCGGTCAGGTCGGATGACGGGCCTATTGCGGCCTGCTTGGACAAGGTCAGGACAACCGGGCAACTCCGGAATGGTCGCAGCGCCTGCCTGTGCGGTCGGAAGGACGCAAAGGGGCGGTCGATACTACGGCGCGAATGTCACAAGTTGGGCTGTCCGATCGAGTTGGAGTTTGCACGCCGGCGGGAGACAAGGCGTTTCTGGGACGCTGCGCGAGGCCAGCCGTGCTGTCGTTCGATGAAAAATTGCCCGTTGGATGACCGTGCAGCACTTGTCCCCGACAAACGTCCATCATTGAACACGGTTGACTTGTAATGACGAGACAACCGTGGGTAATTCTAAGGTTCTTCCTAAACTGCTAAGGGATCGATTATGGTCAGATCGCTGATTTGTGCAGCGTGCGCCGTCGGAATGTCAGCCTTGGCATTTCTGCCGTCGGCGAAGTCGGCCGAACAGAACAATCCGTCTCAGATCGATGGGCAGCAGACGGCGCCTGCCCAGCCCCCCGCGGATGCACGATCCTCCCCTCCGGCTTCGACGCCGGCCCCACCAGCGAGAGAAACAAAGACGGGCGAGGTCGCAGCGGCCCGAAGTAACGATCCTCAGAAGCAGTGCGTCAAAGCAGGGGAGTTCGCGGTCGAACTGAAATCCGGCCGAAACCCGGTAGGCGGCACGATCGTGTTCGCAACGAACTTTCTGCCGACAAACCAACGCGTGGATGTCGGTGTGCGAGCGCCGTTCGTGGAAGGCGTGAGGTATTTCGCGGGCATCGATTACAGGGACGGCGAAACCTATCTGCTAAAAAGGCAAGACGTGGTGACGCGTCGCGCCGTGGAGTCCGACCTGCTCGTCGAGAAGCACCTGCTGGAGCCCGACCAGTCGATCGTCACCTTGAACATGGGAGACGACTTCGCCTGGTTTTGGAACCGGGTCGACCTTTATCTGTACACCTGCAACAGCCCCATCGGCGAATCTCCGTGGCGTGTTTCCGTTACGACGGTCCGGTTGAGTCCCTATTGGCTAAGTATCGGGATCATCGTCGTCGAGCTTTTCTTCCTCTACGTCTGGATAGCGTTCGCGCTCCGCAAGCAAGACCACACTTTGGCGTCCTTCGTGCGCGCCCTGAACCCGGCTCGGGTCACCGCGGGCCCGGACGGGAAAGGAAGTCTGTCCACCTTCCAGACGCTTTCGTTTTCCCTTGTCGTCGTCGCACTGATTTCCCTACTGCTTCTGCAGACAGGAATGCTCACGGACATCTCCGGAACGATCCTGACACTGCTTGGGATCAGTGGGATCGGCGCTACGGTCGCCAAGGGCGCCGATGCTCAACGCAATAGCCTTTCCGCCGAGAACAGGGCGTGGCTTCTGCGTCTGGGCTGGATTCCGATGGCCAAGGCGACCGTCGACCCGTCGAACGCCTCGTGGCGCGACTTCTTCACCACGGATGGGGTTTTCGACGTCTACCGTTATCAGAGCTTCATCTTTGCGCTGGTCGTGATCGGAGCTTTGATCGCAGCAGGCGTGACGCAACTTTCCACCTTCGTCATCCCGGACACCATCCTCGGTATCGTCGGTCTTAGCCAGGTCGTCTATATCGGAGGGAAGCTCGTGACGCCGACGAACATGTCCGACCTGAACGCCGCCATCGCAGGACTGCGGACGGAAGAAAACAAGTTCAAGGACGCTGCAACGACCGCCAAGCAGGGGCCGGTGGCAAGCCTGGCGGACGCGATAACTTTCGCGGGCCAAAGCGCGTACAGCGCGTACAGGGAAAAAGCGAAGGATGTTGCGGTGATCTTCACAGCAGAAACCGGCATCGTCGTCAGTGACGCCTCTCTCGATCCGGCTTTGGCTTAGGTACAAGGAGCACGAAGTGACCAAGAACATCCTCATCTTCGCCGACGGCACGGGAAACGAAGGCGGCTTGCTGCCCGACGAGAGCCGCACTAACGTCTACAAGTTGTACCGTGCGACACGGACCGGGCCGGAATCGATCATCGATCCAAGCAAGCAACTGGCCTTTTACGTTCCCGGCATCGGAACGCCCACGCCCAGGCACAACAGTTTTATCGACCGAACCAAGGAAGCTATCCGGCAGATGTTCGGGGTGGGCCTCACCGAGAAGATCATGGATTGTTACGTAGCGATCATCGGCGTTTGGGAGCCTGGAGATCGTATCTACCTGTTCGGTTTCAGCCGCGGAGCCTATACAGCCAGGTGTCTTTCTCACGTTCTCGAAGTGTGCGGCATCCCGACGAAGGAGCCGGGCCTCGAATCTCTGAGCCTCGATCCGAAGTCGCTGCGGCGGATCGCGAAGGAGGCGGTAGCCTGTCTTTACAAGCTAGGCATGCCAATAACCGACGAGAAGACGCTGTCGGAGAGGGAGGCGAAGTTTCGTGCGGACTACGGCTCGCAGATCGGCCGCACGGCAGGAGCTTCCGCCTATTTCATCGGAATTTGGGACGCTGTCGCAGCGATCGGAGTGCAGCGTTTCTTCCCGGATTGGGCGTATGACCGGCACTTTTCGCCCGACGTGCAGTATGCGCGACACCTCCAGTCGATCGACGAGGGGCGGAAGGATTTCAAACGTGTGGCGTGGGGAGGTCGAAGAACGGTCAAGTGGCCGGACAGGAAGGACGAGCCCGAACAGTTCGACCAGATATGGTTTGCTGGCAATCATGCCGACATCGGGGGAAGTTACCCCGAAAATGAATCCCGCCTTTCCGATATCACCTTGAAGTGGATGGTCGAGTTCATCAGCAAGAAGATACCCGAGCCAAACCGCGTCATGGTCGACGAAGGCCTGCTGAAGCTCTATCCGTCCAGCGACGGGATGATGCACGACGAGTGCATGGTCGGCGTCGGCGGCACTTTCCTCAAGTGGGATCGCGCCATCCGCGACGTTCCTGATACCGCTCAGCTTCACGAGACCGTCTATGAGCGTCTCGCGATGAAGTCGGTGCGAAACTACACGAGCTTCGGACCCTACAGGCCGGCCGCGCTGGAAAACCACCTGAAAGCCAAGAAATTTTTTGAAGTCGACCGAAGCGCGGCTCCGGTCATGCATCCGCCAACAGCGCCTGTCTCACTTGGCCCCGGGACGGGAAATGCGTCGGCAAAATCTCCGCCTGACGTCTCAACGTAATCGTTCAAGATCCCGCGCGGCCTAGTACGTTCCAGAGGCTAGGATCGCCAACTCCTTGTCGGCCGGCCTTTCTACGGTCGCAGCGTTCATTCGGCAGGCGGATTAGAGAGCAACCGCGGCCAAAAACATGATACCGCCTTCGACACGCTGGCGGATGCTTTGAAGTCTAGCGAAACCATGTTTGCCAGCTGAGCCGTGAGTGGCCTCGTTGAAGACGTGGAAAAGCTGAATAATATCGTCAATGTCTTTTTCGACGAAGCCCAGCATCTCCGGAGAGTCCGCGCGCTTCCGGTTCAGCAGAAAACGGATCTTGGCGCGACGTGACGGCGTACCGTTGGGCGTGAGTTCGCAGTTCGGGTTGGATTCGCGGACGTCGTTGTTGTCGGCCCACTTGTCGAGGATTTCCGTGAAGATTTCGCGCACACTGGTGCAGAAATGCCGGCCGGCGTCCGGATTGACGGGGTTCAGGGAGAACAACGCTCCGCGCCAGCGGTCGCAGAGATCCCGCGAAAAGCCCGCGAGATACTCCAGAATCCCGGTGTCCTGAGCGCTTTCCGGAGCCTTGGGTTCATCGGCGACGAGTGCTTCGGCCACTGTAGCGCTGTTGCTGGCTTCCCTTTCCGACAGAGCCAGGAGATCGGCGTAGGACGCCGTGCCAGCCGACCGCTCGACGCTGTCGAAGCGCTCGCTCAGGTCGAACGTGGACTGACGGACTTCGACGTAATTAGTGCTCGAAATGGCCCGGAGGGCCGAGATGCGCCGCTGGCGGTCACGTTCGACCTGCGCGTTGTGCGCCCGAACGGCACTGTTGTACTTGTTGACGGCTGCCGCTGCGTTCTGATTGTTCTGCCGGACACGACGATTGTGGTCCTCGACGACCCGCTTGTTGTGTTGGTTGACCCTATCGGCCTCACGCCTGTTGTGCTGGTTGACACGGTCGACTTCCCGATTGTAGTCGCGCACGGACTTTTCCGCGGCCGCCCGGTTGGCTCGGTTTACGCGGTCGACTTCCTGATTGTAGCGGCGGATGGCATCTCTCTGCGCGTTCTGCTGCTGTCGGACCCAGCGCTCATACTCAGCCGGCGTCATTCGTCGAGCCAAGGACTCCTCCTCGCAAGATCAAGATTGGCAAGATGTGGTAGATTTGGCGGATTGGTGCAAGTTTGCGGCTGCCCGGAGGAGCAAAACACCCCCCTCGGTTTTTTCGCACTCAAAAATCGCCGGAAAAATCGAGGTTAAATTCGGTAGTTGTATCAGAGGGATGGGAAATCGATCGTTTTCAAAACGAAATCGAGTCGTTCTTAAAGCGGAAATCGAGTCGTTATCAAAGTGTCCGCACAATAAATAAAGCGCATTGGTGGGCCCGGCAGGACTCGAACCTGCAACCAGACCGTTATGAGCGGGAAGGGGATCCAGATAGATATTGAAAAGGCTGGTGAATTTGACGAGGATTAGCCGCGCTTGTTCACGTTCGGTTGCGTCGTAGCGTTGGTTTAAAGTTGGTTGGCTTGGCAGTCATGATGATAACCGGAATGGCGGCGAACGACGAGTCCGCTGCTGATACGCTGGCAGTCCTGGTGCGCAGCCCCGCTCTTCTTTTTGCGTCAGCCTACCCCCGGTAGTCCCCGTTATGCACAGGTCAGGATGAGAGAGCAGACTGATGAGCCCGGGTTGCGGCGCCGGCGTTGGGTGAGATATCCTCTCCGCGAATGCAGAGCTCGGCACTATGGCGACCTCTCATTCACATTGATGCCGAAGTGGCGTGGCGCGTCCACCTGACGGTACCCGGTCAAGCCCAAAGTCTACCCGACCCCAAGCCCAACGGAGTACAACACGATGAACAAGCCCGCCGTAAAACTAAACCTGCGCATGCAACTCACCGCCAAGGTGCGCCTGCGCATCGTCAAAGGCATAGCAATTCTAACGGCTCTGGGGTCCCGAGAGGGTATTAGTTGTGAAACATTGGAAGCCTGCTGAGAGTAGCCGCCCCACCAGTTTAAGGCCCCGGTCGCTCCGGGGCCTTTTTTCTATGCAACGTTCGCCTTTTGCTGGTTGTCGTTGTCTGGCTCAAGAACAAAGCAGGCAATGTGCCGACCGGTCTCCTTACCCTGGCTGCCCTCCTCGGTCGCACACTAGCGAACGTCCCCCAAATTTCTGACCTGCGCACCAGCAGCCAATAGCATCAGAACCCACTTGTCGATGGGGTACACTAGAACGACCCGCTTACCTTTCCCGTTCTCCTCAATGGCTTTACGTGCCCACGCAGCCGGCCCCTTCTTGTTGCCCGTGGAGAATGCTACCGAAGGGAGGATTGACGTAGCTGGAGGTGCCCCATTCGCAGGTAAAACCGTCGAAGTCGTCAGGTTTCGGATAAGGGCATGGGTCGAAGTTGAAGCCGAACTCTTCCTGTAGCTTATCCATCAGCTCTTTTAGTGTGAGCCAGTAGTGCTTTCCATCTGGCGCCCCGACGTGAAATTTGTTGTCGGAAGACTGTAGTTGGCTTTGATGTTGTACGTTTTCCAAATTTCTCACTTTCTCTTACGCGTTCAAATACCAGCCAAGGTCTTCGTCCCGTTCGGCGGCGAAATGGCACTCGTCGTTCTCGTCATGGATGGAAAGGTCGTCGCCGCGGAAATCTTCAAGGTTGCCGAGCTGAAAAAGCTGAAGCTGAAGCCGGATGACTTCCTCATCAGGAGGCGATAGTGGCCGACTTCTGGAGCCTGCCATACCCGTACAAGATGGAGGCTCCGGACGCCGACGTTCCTCGCCTTGAGGCGATGGCCGACAAAGAGTGCCGGGCGGGGTGGGGGCTGGAATACGATGGCGACCTGCTTCACTTCAGGTTTGCCTCGGACGAGGAGCGGGGCGTTTTCATCCTCCACTCCTATGTCGGCAAGTATTGACCTTGCCCCTTGATGCCCCGCCAAGCCGACTTGGCCGTCTTCGGCGCAAAGCTTAGCCTCGGCTCAAACAGTCGGAGCATTTATGGCAACATCGTCGCAACCTCCAAAGCCTTATCACTGGACGAGATGATCGAGGCGTACCCGCAAATCACCGCCTTGCTTGCGGCAGCCAAGGACGCTCGGCGCTTCCAACTGGAAGCCGAGATCAAAACCCTCGGCTTTAAGCCCGGCGAGGGCAAGCGCCCACCCTCGGCAGCCGTCAAGTATCGCAGCCTCCGCGACCCGCCCAAGACCTGGACGGGCCGCGGTGCCGAACCAACCTGGCTGAAGGCCGAGAGATGGCCCAGAGCGGTAGGTCTCTGGATGCTTTTCAGGCGGGCTAGTCTCCCTTCCACAGCTTGATGATGGAAACGCCGGCGAGCGTGAACGCGGCGACCTGGAGGACGAAGTCGTAGATGGTCAAGACGCGGTGCATCTCGCCGGAGATGACGCCGGCGGTCATCTCCAAGCCGCCGTAGGCACAGAGAACCACGGCAGCAAGGAAGGGTCGGTCAGGATAGTTACGGATTCGCATTCGATGCGGCTCCTAGGTTAGCCGGATCGAGGGGCGATATCGCTGTGAGGAGGGAGGGGGCCCGTCCAGCGGCGAAGATCGTCCCCCAAAATCCGGGGAGAGGATCTCCGACGTTGCAAACCCACCGGGGAAAGCGCCTTCAGAGTACTGAGTTCATAGCTTTGACCGACCAGATCGCTCTGGAAGGCAACACCAGCTCGGTGTTCCGGTGGGTCGCCCGCGTGGGCGTCCAAAACCAGGCCATCCTTGCATAGTGTGCTGGACCGTCCTGATTAGAACATACGTATGAGCGCTGGTTTTAGCCCGCAAGGGGCGCCACCCGAAAAAAGTTATAGGCTGCCATTCCGGTGCTGGTTGTACAGCGTCAGCCCCAAGCCGACCCACAACAGCGCCATCATTGTCCACAACGCCCAAAGGGGCGGGGGGGGCAGCGAGCTGAGTGCCCAAGACCTTACGAGCCTGCGAACCTGCCGGTCATGCCAGTGGACGAATCTTAAAAGCATTGTGTGCCTGCCATGGGTGTGATCCCCGAATAGAAAACCCCCCTTCCCATGAAGAGGGTCTGCATTTGGTCGAAAAAAGAAACGGATTCACCGTCAAGGGCTGGGTTCAGCGAACATCAACATCCGCAAACTCGGCGAGCGGCGTCGTGCTCGATGCGATCGGCTCGAACGGAGCGCGGTTTGTGTCGAAGATGACGATGGCGCGAGGGTTCACGCCCAAGGCGAGGCCAAGCTGCGGCGGTGGAGGTAGATCGACGATGCCGTTGTCCTGCTTGAACTTGGCCGTCTTCATATCCTCGCTCGCCCAGGGGAATTGAAGCAGCTCACACTTGGCGCAGGGCGAGTTCTCGGGCTGCGGCGTCTCTCGGGTCCACTGCATGAGGTGGTGATCCCAGTCGCAGCGGTACCAATGGCGATGCATTTTAGTCGGCATCGATATCTCGTCGGCTTCCTAGTTGGTAAGCACCTCGGGCCGGTAGTGAGAAAGCTTTCGCACTTGTCGCAGACGCGGGCGAGGGGAATTCCGCGGGCATCGTTCTCCCAATAGGACGCGAGACCGGACCCGCACGGGCACGGTCGGGTTCGAAGGGCATGATTGCCTCGGCTGAAAGGGTTTAGATTTTCGGTGAGGCAGATATTTTGCGCCAGAATGCTGCGCTTGAAATATCTGAGGAGAAAACGTCGCGTCGCACTCAGATGGAACGCGACTTATCCCGGACCTCGGTGGAGCCGTGGTCAGCCATGTACTCAAAGACAGCATCAGATTCCAGGAGCGTTATGAGGGCGCGTCGGGTCATGCTGTACGGCGACGACTTAGGCACATGTCGTGTGCACCACTTATGGATATCCATCAGAGCTGGCGGTGCCGCGTGCTTTTCCAAGAAGCTATCCCAGGCGTCATTCAGCATCGTGTAAATTGCGGCTATCATAAAGGCTGCCGCGACACTGCTTGCGCCTATGGCGAAGATGGGGAGGATGCCGATGCGTGGGATGTTTTCGTCGTAAAGGGTAGTTCCTGCCATCTGCACTGCAAGTGACTGAGAAATTACAATGCCGCCTAGGCCAGCTAAGAATTTTACTAAGCTCCAAACTGCGATCGCCTGGATATGCCTTACAAATTTTGGTGCCGACGCAGTGCCCCAGAGTGCACTAATTAGATACGTCATAAGCTGAGGCCCAAGCGCGAGACCGACCATTACTCCCAGAAAAGCAATCTCACCCTTGGGGTCAGTCAAATGGTCGTAAATGCTTTGGCACGTTTCTTTGTGTGTCCCGCAGATCTCGTAAATCCCAATGCCGTTTACTCTTGCGAGAAGGGTAAGGCCGAAAAATAGTATGAAAAAAAACGAGCATGCGTACCAAATCACATAGACTTCGCCTGGATGGTTACGTCGCATCGCATATATCGCCATATGAATGACGAACAGGTCGACTGCGAGCCCAAAAAGGGCAACGTAATCTAGCAAGAGATAAAAGAGGCTAAGCACGGCCACCCTCTCGTTCAGATAACAGCTGAGGAAAGATAAGTCGGTTTTGTGCTTGCTGTATACGAATTCCTGACTCAAGCTTGGCGTTGAGGGCTAGGGGCTGCTTTCGATCCTCTCTGGCAGGCCAAATTGCTCAAGGGGGCGCCGAGACCGAGGCGAAAATTATAGGAAGGCTTTGGCTCGTGGCTCTGGTTATCGCTGGCTGTCTGAGCAACTAGGCATCAACCGGAAGCGTTGCCAAATCGGAATGTTCGATGTTGAGACATGCCGGAGGGTCGTTGAGATCTGCTCTCCTTTGCACGAGGGCACCCGTATTATGCACTCCTTCGACATCGATCTTGCCGCCGAAGTCCGCGTAGAAGCTGCCATCATCTTCTCCAACATCGAGCACTGGTGCCTTCGCAACGCCTTGAACGGGCAAAATGTCCGCGATGGGCATGCAACAGCGCTCCGCGTGGTGCGGTCTCTTCCCGTATCTTGGCGAGAAGCAAATCCGCAATGCAATTGAGCGGTTGCTCATGGCGAAACTCATCGCGCGAGATCAATTCAGCGCTGGCAACGTAAGCGCACGTATTGGTATCGCTTGGCGGAAAGCGCCGAACAGTTTGGCCGAAAGAGCCAAACGATCGGCCGAAAAGTCCAAACGATTACTGTTGCAGACACAGATACATATACGGATACCCCTTCTGAGTCCTCCCAACCAAGAAAGCCCCCCGTCGCGGATCTACGTCTGCAATCCGTCTTGAAGAGTTTCTGCGAAATAGCGCAACACTCCCTCCCGGGCAAACGAACAATTCGGATGGGACGTCAGTCGTATCAGCAACGAGTGGGCCGACTTCTCCGACTACTGGACCAGCGGAAATGCCGTCCACAGCGGTCGCAAGGCAGACTGGCCGGCAACCTGGCGCTCTCACTGTCGCCGCTCCGCGAACCGCGGCGAAAGCCGAACAACTGGCGGTCGCTTTGACAACGGACTTGCTGCCGCCCTCAGTGCAGTCATGGCTAGCCGTCATGGAGCAGCATCAGCTGTGGCGGTGTCGATACGGGGCAAGCACCCGCCGGAAGTGTCGTCACTGACGGAGCAGGTGAGGGACACTGTCGCCCAGGCAGTGAGATCCCTTTCTGACGTGTGCAGCCCGCGAAGATGCGTGGCAACGAGTTGGAGAAGGTGAACGCCCCGATGGTCGCGGTGATGAACGTCTACACGGGCGATCAGGCTAAGCTGACGCTGCAGGTCGCCGAATGGTGCCGCTACCTCGAAGCCCGCTCTACGCCATCCGCAAGGCGGCGAAGTGGACCGTGGTCGGCCGGACCAAGCTGCCCAGCGTCGCCGAATTCATCGCCGATATCCGGCTGGCGATCGGGCCGGGAGTCATGGAGAGGGACCCGCTCCTGCGAGGTCTTCTCGTCCTGCATACCTGAATTGGTTCCGCGCCGCCGAGAATATATACTTCTGGCGGACAACCTCCCGCTGTGCTTGATGGCGCGTGCGGACGGCGCTGTCCGTAATCCAAAAGCCGACGTAGCGCCCGGCGGCGGAAAGAGGTCCAAATGCTTATCAGCATCAGGATCAAGATCATCCTGACAAGGTGATCGAATAAAGGGGATGGTCAGAGCTCCCCGATTTAGGAATTACATTCGATTAGAGATTATTGTGAAAGGCCGTCCTTTGGGGCGGCCCTTTCGTTTGTGGCGATTCCAAACGCTCTTCGCTGCGCTGCACAAGTAGTAAACTAGTGGTCACCCGCCGGGTGTTTCCAACATGGAGACATCCAAGTGCAGACTTCTCTCGAAATGAGCCTCTGGGGCGCCCATATCACCGCGATCGGCTTGCCCGCCGTAATCGCGGGCTTTTTGCTCGGCGTCGGAATTATTCTGGTTCGCCGCTTCTGAGCCGTTGACTCTTATGATCCCGTTTTGTTCTATGGTCGCATTCAAGGGTGTGGCCATGGGACTGGACGGAATCCGGAACGAAATCAGCTACATGCGGCGACAAATCGGCCGCCAGCAAACGGAAATACAGACCCTGCGCCGGGCAGGCATCTCGACCGCCTCGGCCGAAACGCTGCTGACCCGGATGCAGGCCAAGGTCGAAGGCCTCTGCGGTCAGCGCGATCAGCTCTTGGCCGAGGAGGGGCTGAACCTGAAGAGCTATGCTTCCGGCAAGCGCATCAAGGGTACCCCCGCACACCGCAGGGCCTGATGGACAACCTCTGGCGCTTTCCGGCTCCCTGGACCATGGAGGAGCGCAAGGACGGCTTCGAGGTGAAGGACGCCAGCGGCTTCTTTATCTGCGGCGTCCCCCTCCGTGAAGATCTCCATCGCAACGGCTACCAGTACGCCCGCCAATTCCTGTCCCGCGAGGAGGCGAGACGGATCGCCAAAGCGATCCCGGCTGCCCGAGTTGCTGAAGCGTCCGCAGTATTGAGCTGCCGCAACCTCCGGGCGATAATGGGCCGGGGGGGAGCAAGCACCATGGAGTCATGGCTTATCGTGCTGGTGATCGCTGGCGGGTGGTACCTGTGGCAGCGGTCAAGGAACGTGGAGCAGGCGAAAGTCGCCAATGAGCGGCTGTCGAAGGACAACCTCCTATACGATCACATCAAAGCGGGCATGCGCGAATACCACTGGCGCGAGCGGGACCAGCCTCTCTGGCGAGCCAAGCACGGCGAGATGGTGTTCGAGACCGCTCACCTCCAAGCTTTCCATCTCGACCATTTCGCTGAGACTCGCGTGGGGTTCTATTTCAAGGACCTCGACGAATACGGGATGTACAGCTTCTTCGCCGGCAACGATGACGATTTCCTCGAGAGCTATTACCGGACAGACAGCACCTTCCAGAAGGAAGGCGTGCTTCTGCACGACGAGGACTGACGATGGAGTGGGGATACATTCTGATCTTCGCCATGGGGGCGCTTGCTGGCTACGGGTATCGTCCCAAGGCAAAGCCCGCGTCGCAGGACGCCTCCGTGTCATCGCGGGCATCGGCTATCGACCGTAGCAACCTCATCCACGCATATGCGCGCGAGCTGTCCAACTACCTCATCGAGATAAACCCGGATCGCTATTACACCATCTATAACCGGGCACTGGCGGAGCAAGAAAAGCTGTTTGCAGCGGATGCAAAGGTGCGGGAGGCTCAACTCCTCATCCTCACCGAGCGATACCCTGTGTACGAGAACTTCGACTTCATCGGGACGCGTCCCTATGTTCTCTACCGGGAGACCCTTGAACGCTATAGCGAAGACGACCTCGATGAGCACTTCTTCAATCTCTTGAAATTCCACTCGCTGCAGCGTGCGGCGTCAGAGGAATGGCGCATGCAGATGCCGATGCTCAGCAAGAAAGAGGAAGACCATCTCTACGGCTACGTGCAGAAGGTGAAGGATTCGAAATTCAAAGGAGCGGTTGAAGCAAGCGGTGAGGGAGTTCAACGCCGCTCGCCGGAGTGCACTGTCCGATTTTCAGTTGTCTGACGGCAGCCAGCTCTACGAGTCGGCGGAGATAGCCGTTTTCAAGCTCTATGACGTCGCTGAAGTGGTGAAAGGGTTCTGGTTCAAGGACACCAACGAGTATGGGGTCCATTCCGTGTTTTACGGCGACGATAAATCCTACGAGAGCTTTTACCGAAGCGATCGGACATTTGAGAAGCGGGAAGTCCTGCCCACGCTTTGATCAAATGGTTTGACGGGGTTCTCTCCTCGGCTCACGATCGATTCATGCAAACATACCCGCCCCAGATGCGATCTGACCGAAGGCCGAGCAGCGGGCCGTATGGCGAACCTACCGTTCCTCTTCGCGTGCCAGCCAAACTCGTGGACGAGACTAAATCTCTGATCCGCAAAGCCGGACGCAAGCTTCCTCTCTACGTTGTGGGTACCCAACAAAGCCCCGTGCTTGAGCCGCAAGTACGTGCTCGGATTGGATCTGGGACGACGCTCGGCGTTAGCCGGGTTTATGTTGATGGAGGATTAGATGCCCAGGCACTTCGGTTTGAAGGCAACATCGGCAGCAGGACGGTTGGCGTTGACGGGGGCGTCCAGCGCTTCGCAGGACCGGATTGCATCGGCGTCTGCATCGAGGAGCCATTCCGGCCAGTTCTCCAGCGTCAAAGCTTTCTTCCCAATGCTCGGAGCTGCCGTACTCGCCTGCGAGCTGGCGGGGCTGCCATAGTCGACGATCCACCTCAGTAAGCTGAAGGTTCACGCCACCGGCAAGGGCAACGCGAAGAAGCCTGAGATGCAGGCGGCCGCGAAGGCGCGCTGGGGAAAGACCTCAGCGAGGACGAAGCGGGACGCCGCCTGGGCGGGCGCCTATGCCTTAGACTCTCGGTTGTTGGACTAACTGGCCCTGACGAAACGGCGGGGCGTCAAAAAGTTCGGCTTACTTCAGCATCCAGTGAAAGGTAACGGCGAGCGACGTTGATCTGGTCGGCATTCGTATTCCATGCGAACTTCTGTGCGTACTTCAGCACCTTTTCGTTCGACAACTTGATGAACTCCATGGTGCTCATACCCTTGAGCTGCTGCATTATCTCAACCGTGTTGGTCGCCATGAATGCCTTCGTCGGGCTAATGGGCATCACCAAGTTAGACCAGTTGTAGCCCAGGCCGTTCGTCATCACGACGGGGCGGTCTGAAGTGAAGAGCTTCAGCCCTCCATCGGAAACGTCGCGGACGGACCAGTACATGTTGTTCATGTGCTGCCCCAGCTTCGAGCTCTCCAGCATTCCCTTAATCCAGTCCATCGTCGTGAAAGCTACGTTGCGGACCAGGTACTCAATGTACTCCGGATCGTCCTCAGCTTTCTGCGCTTCGTACGCGATTTTGTCCCGCTCGTAGTTATCGAGCGTAAAATCCTCGACGTACTTCCGCGTGGCTGAGAGCCGTTCGGGGTTACGGAACAGCATCCCTAAAACAAAACGCGACCAGGCGCTGCGGCTTCGGTGGTCGAAGGGCACCTCTCGCCTGCCAAGCAGAATGTCCATACTGTCTTTGGCTAGATTGTCGACCAAGGAGAAGAAAAATCGCTCAAAGGCCTCTGCTGCGTCGCCGCTGAGGTGATCAAGCCGGTAGAGCCCTCTGACAAAGCCTGTACCCTTGGGCGCCGTCGCCCGCGGTTGAACCTCCTGGCCGGTAGGGCGGCTGAATTCAATCAGCCGGCCTTCATGATTGGTCCACTCGCGGAGATAGAAAACAGGGATATAATGGTGCTTCGGTGGCTTCGGCGGGATGGTCATGTTTGGAATAGATAGCGCGGTCAGTTTTTACGGCAAGATGCTTGAGGACTATGATGACTTTGGAGAGCAGCCCGGATCCCCGAGGCATGCTATTAACTGCATGCTGTCGGCCTACCACATCGCCGAATGGATTTGGGGGGACTGGCTCCAGACAGACTATGTCACGTGGACCGCCCTGGGAATCAGGGACAAGCCGTCATTTCTGGCTTGGGTCGATCAAGCCCAGCCCTGGTTCAGGATCACACAGGCTGTTGCAAACGGTAGCAAGCATTTCGCCAGTAAGCTCGCCAAGACGAAGTCGTCGCCGACCTATGCTCAAGACGGCTATGTAGAGGATGGATATCAGGAGCGAATGCTTGAAGTTGAAGTTGAAGACGGCCGCTGGATCGAGGCAGTGATTGTCGTCGAGGAGGTTGTGATGTTCTGGTCAGACTTCCTCAAACAATATGGCCCGCAGAATGAGCTTCCGCAACCTCGGAACCCGTTTACGTCAATGGCGGATTAGCAAAGGGGCCGCTGTGTTCGGCATCACCAACCCGCTCCAGTTTTACGGAAAAGCTTGTGCAGGAGTTCGACGACTTCTGCGACAATCAAGGCTCCGCGCGGCACGCGATGAATTTCGTCATCACGGCATATCATCTTCATGAGTGGGTGTGGAAGGACTACCTCAAGAACGACGCGCTCCGACGGCAGGAGATAGGCATTGCAAAGGACTTCAAGGCGTATAGGGACTGGCTGAATAGTCACGTCTGGTACGCGCAGATGGAGCCGCTGGCGAACGGCTCAAAACATTTTCGACCGGCGGGTGGTCTTCAAATCAGTACGGTCGATGTTGGCCCTCTGAACAGTTTTGCCTTCAATGAAGGGGCTTACAATGAAGGTTATTCTTACTTCGTCCTAGACATGGGCATGCATGAGGGATTGCCGCATGTGGCCCCAGCCGCAATGCTATTTGAAGCGGTCATGCGATTCTGGCGCGACTTCCTGCTGGCTCATAGCCCATACACAGAGCTGCCGAAGGGCCGGACAAAGCTGATGGATGATTGGCCTATCGCTCAGCCTTGAGCATTTCAACCTTGGCCTCCGCTTGGCGAATGGAGGAAGCTCGTTTGATTTCTGCAATCTCTCCGATGCGCCCCGTCGCAGCGTAGTGATAGCAGCGCTCCCGCGTCCTGGTGACGGTGACGCCCCAGAGATTTGCAAGCCGGTGTATTTCGTAATCGCTCTCAGGAGAGACGCTGATGGTGCGCTTAGCTTTGCTGGTCATGTCGTATCGTTTATTCGTTACCGCCGAGTTGGTACTTAGCCTTGTACTCGGCCTTAAAGGCGTCCCGCTCCTCACGCGCCTGCTTCATTCTATACCAAAGCAAACACGGTCTTGTCCATGTGCGCGGCAAACTCCCTGCCTCTGTCGTCGGCAGCGCGATACAGAGCCGCCATTTCTGCGGCGTCTGCATCACGGCTGGTGTTCGCGTCCATTAGAAGGGGATCGCGCATCGAACGGAGAGGCTGCCGGCGCCGGGTTGGGCGGGAGCGGGCATGGGCTGACGCAGGTGCAGCAGCAGGTGACTGTACAGAAGCTCGGCACCACCGATGCCCGCAAGATCTTCAGCCGCCTGCGTGACAAGGGTTACCTGTACGCGGCTGACGATCCGGCCGGGCATGAGGAGCGTCCGAACGCCAGCGGGCAGGGTACTTACCGCTGGCATCGTTGGACAGGGAAGTTGTGATGGACTGCACACCCGCTCATGAGCTGGCTGAGGCGGTGTCGAACTTGGCGGGGTGCATCGTCCTGTACGTCCTTATCTGGAAGATTTTCTAAAACAAGGTTCAGCGCCCCAAACGGTGAACATCACCCAAAACCAACCCCATGAAGTCCAACGCCACAAGCTGGTACGTCGTCAATGTAACCGAGGTGGGCAAGTCCGCCTTCCGCGCGGTGCGCCTGCCCGCGCCTGCAAGTATATGCTGCAAGGGAAGACGCGCGCGGCCCAGACCATGTGCGCCGTCTTCAGCGAAGAGACACGCGCGAAGTGGTTCGCCGCATTGGGGATCAATCTGCTTCTCGTCCAACGGGTTCGAAGGGACACGCAGGGTGAGAGGCGGTTCCTAGATGCCAAACACCCGGAGCTGCACCGCGAGGTGTTCGAGCTGCCGGGACCGATCGGGCAGGCGAGGGAGGCCGTATCTTCCTCGCCAGCTCATAATGGAAAGTGAGTTCTTGAAACTGGCTCTCGTCGCCTTGCTGTTGACCGGCTGCGCATCTGCCGATCTCGGCAGTCCTCCGCCTGAATGGGCGGTTCGCATAATTGATGAGACCCACAAGCGCGTCATCGTCGAGCACCAGGAGGTGTGGGGCAACTGCGCCACGTTCGCATTCACCGTATCGATTCTGGCCAGCCAGGCCGGACACCCGGCGAATATCGTCCAGCACGGGCCTAGCCACGTCATCGCGGTCGCAGGGGGCTGGGCGTTTGACGCCCAGTCGGGCGAGCCGTATCCGGCAAATCCGTAGTTTCGGACGACTTCTCCAAATTTTGGACGCTGTTCTGCTAGCTTCCGCGGGGCCGCCGCCGTGAAGGTCGTAACTTATTGGAATCGCTGATGTAAAAAGCGCTTCCAAGGGCGGTGCGTTGCTGTGCGTTGCGGTTGGTTGAAATAACCATTGGTGTTGGATGAAGCATCAAAGAGGTTTTTCCAAACTGCAAACCCGATGGGGATAGTCGTGGTGCGTTGTTAGCGGTTGACGCCTCGGGAATGATCATACGGTACGAGCCGGGAAGTATCCCGGAGGTTCACTTTCGGAGACGGGCATGGCTAAAGCCACGCAAAAGCACGAACCTAAGCTAGCGAGGATCGCAGTGGGGATGGGTGGAATCCTATCTCAGTCGGAGACCGTGGTCCGAGCCTTTGGCCGGGAGCGGGGGTTTGTCCTCATGCTTCTGGCGGTCCTGGCCGGCGTTTTGGTCTCCCTCTGTACGGTTCTTATGCTTGCCCATGGCATCGTCAGACATTTCGGTTGAGTAGTGGGGATTAAGGGTTGTGAACCCACCTGCCTCAACCGATTTTGATAGATTGAGGGAAGTGATTTGCCGCAGCCTCTAGGGTCAGACCATGAAACCTCGGGAAGTGCGTTTACGGGAATTTCTCAATAACTCGAATATAGCCAGTCCGAAAAGTCCGCCATGGGTCCATAGCGCGCCATCCAGCAAGCTCTTCAAAATCATCCAAGACGAGAAGCTGCTTGCGATGAGGTGTGATGTCTTCAAGGGCGAAAAGCTCTGCTACCTGTTCGTCGGCCGCGCCGCATACAAGGGACGGGGCTCTTTGAACCCGGAGGCCTGGCAGCTTCCGTCTGTGTTCGTCATGCGATTTGCTACACCGCCGCCGATCAAGCGAATCTACCCCTTCGATACCGGCGCCTTCGACCGCAATCGAATGCCATCATATCTAACTGCCTTCGACATGAAGAACTTCGAGCTTGGTGCCGACGACGGTTTGATCGGCAGGCTCATTTCCCTATATTTTGACACCCCACGCAGGTACGTGGATCGCAAATCGGTTGACGAGGAAAAGATCAAGGACGAGCACGTTCTCGACATGAGCCACGCTGAAATCTTGGCGCTAGGAAAGCTGTACCGGGAGGGTTCGACGAAGAACTGCGACGACCGTGCAGCGGCCATCGAAGTGCAGGTCGGCGAGGATATTCCTCTTCGTAAGGAAGATCTGCTCGGCGTTGTGATTCCCGAGGAGTACATGCGCACCGACGGTGTGCGTGAGTCGTTGCTCAAGCTCACGAAATACATCGAGACCTACCGGTTGCTGCCGCTCAGTCTCAGCCAGCACTATTCGTCGATCTATGACGCCGTTGAGCGCATTTACAAGAAGGCCGGGGTGAACATTTGATACCTGATGGGCTGAGAGTAACCGCTGCTCTTCGGCTCTCTCCAGCCGACTCTATCGGCGTGCCTATATTTGAGGCCGGAAACGCGATGTACGTTCCGGAAATGGACGCTGACTACAACATCAGCTCCTTCCTCCTTTATGAGAATGTGGATCACTACGATGTGACGCGCTATGTCCCTGATACTTATAGGGACAGGCTGTTTCGCGTAGGAGATCCCGCGCCGATCATTTTCTGGCACAAGCAAGCGCCCTACATCATCGAGGGGGATGCGGAGAGGGCCAGACTGAAGCTCATGTTTGGCCTGGATGCGCTCACTCACCCAGTGCTCCGCGATTTGGGCGAGATGCTTGATGACGCGCGTAGTGGAAAGGTTAGGGCGCAACAAGAGGAGTGGTTCGCTCAGGAGATCGAGGCCTCCTACAACGACGTGTTCTTGGAGGAGCCAAGCCGGACTCGTTACTGGGTCTCCAGATACCGCGTAGCATTGGAGAACGCGCGAAAGCTGACGCAGCCGCCGCACCCGATCGACGTCCGTTTGAGGCGAGCCTCTTCTAGGTGGCTTGAGCTCTACGCGACCAAGGCCGAATTCCCGATGCTTACCTCGATCTTGGGGGAGGCGTCACAGGGCATCTATTCACTTAAGCAGATTACCGACATCATGTTCGCGTACATGGCTCACCGGGTTGGGGCCGTCAGCAGCACAGAGATTACCCGTTGGCTAGAGGATGATACTGTTCGAAGCCTCTTCGCTCGTGGCCTGTACGATATGTACCTGCTCGACGGGTGGCCGCACGTGCCATTCGAGTACATCAAGCCAGACTTCCTTGGCCTTTTGAAAGAGCGTTTGACCCAAGGATGGGAGCGCGAGACTTGGAAGGTCGCCCGGCTTGTTTCTGTGTTGATCCTCGGAAGCAAGGAAGCTCCAAGAGAGATTGACGACCTTGCCATGGTCTACATGAGGGAGGTCCTCAAGGATTACGAGAGGGCCGTCTATCATGCGCAGAACAATTTCGGTCGCAATCCAACCTTCAGTGAGGAGCTTCCTCTTGAAGTAGCAAAGACCATCGTAGCCCGGCATGAGCAGGCGACCGACCTGAGTTGCATCATGCATGGCGATGACCGGATGAGGGGCAAGGTGCAGATCAACCGATTTGGGCTCGATGACGAAAGGGCCGAAATGTACCGGGAGTACATCGCCAACTATGGAGGGTATTAGGTAGCGTCCAGTGGTGGCCCCGCGCTTCGACGCGGTCTAATGCGTCGCCGCTCGTCCTGCTCCTCGTCGGTATAGAGGTAAGCGCGAATTTCCCTGCACCTTTTGCTTTTGAGTGCTCTGATGCATGAGGTGTCCACCAAAATAGGTGGACACCTTGTGATGGCAGACGATGATCAGAAACTGCGGGTCAGGCTTGTTGGTCGGAACGGTCGCCGGCGCTACGAGGCGGCATCGAAGGAGCGTCTTGTCGCGAGTTGTCTTGAGCCTGGCGTTTCGGTATCGAGACTTGCGCTCGAACACGGGGTCAACGCGAACCTGCTTCGGAAATGGATCAAGAAGCACACCGCGACCAGGTCTGTCCCGCGGTCTCCCCCATCGGCGTTCATCCCGGTTCAACTTGAGGGGGCTTCCGATCGCGCCCTGTCGCGGGGGAGCAGCGTGGCGATGGTGGGTTTGCCGGCGGCTTGCGATGAAGTGCGCGGGTCGGAACCCAAGGGGACTACAGCTTTTTGTTCTCCGGCCAAAGTGAGCGCGTCGCTGCCGAACGGCGTGAAGGTCGCGCTGGAATGCGGCGATGTGGATGCATTGACGGCGATCATCGGAGCCCTGGGCCATGTTCAGACTGGGCGGTGACCTGCAGGTCTATCTGCACCGTGAGCCGATCGACTTCCGGGCTGGCATCAACAGCCTTGCGGTTCTGGTCCAGGAGACGATGGCGCTCGATCCGTTCGCTCCGGCGGTTTTTGCGTTCTGCAATCGCCGTTGCGACCGGATGAAGTTGCTGTTCTTCGACCGGTCCGGCTTTGTGCTGGTCCTGAAGCGGCTGACCGAGGACAAGTTCCGATGGCCGCGCCGCCAGGAGGCGGTCGTCACGCTGACGACCGAGCAATTGCACTGGATCCTTGACGGCATCGATATCGATGCGATGGTCCGCCATCCGGTGCGGCAATATCAGGTTGCCGGCTGAGCTCTCGACTTGAGCGGTTGACGCGTCGGTACGGTTCAGATTCAAGAATCCGATGAATCGAACCGGCGAACCGAGTGTCGAAGCGCTGTTGGCGCGCATTGCTGCGCTGCAGGTGGAGAATCGTCAGCTCACGGAGCGCGTCGTCAGGCTCGAGGAAGAACTGGCGCTGGCACGCCTGCATCGTTTTGCGCCGCGCAGCGAAAAGCACGTCGACCGTCTGTTCAATGAAGCCGAGCAGGCCGCCGACGAGGATGATGCCGGCAGCGAAACGGACAATATCGCCGAACTTCCGGACACGGGCTTGCCACCCGTCGAAAGCACAACGGGAAAGAAGCGCGGCCGCAGACCGCTGCCGGCGAACCTGCCGCGTGAGCGGGTCGAGTATGACCTGCCCGACGATCAGAAGGCGTGTCCTTGCTGCCGTGGCCAGATGCATCGCATGGGCGAGACTGTCACCGAGCAACTTCATATCGAGGTGAAGGCGAAGGTTTTACAGAATGTGCGCTTCAAATATGGGTGCCGCCATTGCGATCGCACCGGGATCAATGCCCCTGTCGTGACCGCGCCGATGCCGACGCAGCCCTTGCCGGGCAGCGTTGCCACGGCCTCAACGCTGGCGTTCGCGCTGGTTCACAAATATGTCGATGGCACGCCGCTCTACCGTCTGGCGCAGGCCTTCGAACGCGCAGGTGTTCCTGTCAGCCGCGGCGCTTTGGGTCACTGGGTGATCGGCTCGAGCGAGAAGCATCTGCATCGCATCTCAGACGCCCTGAAGCTGCGGCTCAGACTGCAACCTCTCATCCATGGCGACGAGACGACGGTTCAGGTCCTCAAGGAGAAGGACAAAAAAGCCACCAGCACATCGTACATGTGGGCTTATCGCAGCGGCCAGGGCAGTCACGAGCCCATCGTTCTTCTGGATTATCAGCCGGGCCGCGGCCAGATCCACCCGCAGGCCTTCCTCGGCGATTACCGTGGCATCGTGATGAGTGACGGCTATACCGCATGGCGCACGCTGGAAGGGACCACCCACATTGGATGCATGGCCCACTCCCGACGGCGCTTTGTCGATGCCCTCAAGGCGAGGAAGAAGGGCGGCGGCCCGCCAGAGCAGGCGCTGCGGTTCTTCGAACAGCTTTACCGGGTTGAAAGGCAGGCGCGGGACGAAAAACCAGACAGAGGCGAAACGCCAGATCAATGCATTCGCCGCTTCCGCCAGCAACACAGCATTCCCGTCCTGAACGCCCTCAAGGAATGGCTCGATCAAATCGCCCCGAAGGTCTTGCCCGACAGCAAGCTTGGCGATGCCGTATCCTACACTCTGAACCAATGGTCATATCTGACGCGCTACACGCAAGACGGCAGGATGCCGATCGACAACAATCTCCTGGAGCGCGATATCAGAATCTTTGCCACTGGCAGAAAGAGCTGGCTGTTCAGCGACACCGTCGAGGGAGCCAGGGCCAGTGCCGTCGTCTACAGTCTGATGCTGACCTGCCGCGCCTCACGCGTCGAGCCGTTAGCCTGGTTGCGCCACGTGCTCACCGAATTGCCTCAGCGCGCCGACGACGCCGATATCACCGACCTGCTGCCCTTCAACTTCCCCAAAACCGCCGCTGCCTGAACGGGTCAGATGCCGCCCTCGATACGAAGGCCATCCGTCAAAAGCGCGGGCGTCATCGTGCGGAGAAAATCGCGCTTACGTATAGAGCATAGTAGCCAACGCAGGCTCGATATCCCTCTGGAAGCGACCAAACTCAAATCTTTCGCGAATGTATGCCTCGTACTGTGTCTGCTCCTCCCGGGGCGGCTCGGGAGTGTAAGTGAGGTTAAGTATGGCTGCGAGGACCATCCGATAGAGCGGGGAAGCGTACATCACCATCGATTGCTTCCCGGGCGGCACAATCAGGCGTTCGGGTCTAAGCGGATTTCCGTGCAAGGTGTCGTTGCGGAGGCGCGTGATCTCACCGTAAATCCAGACTGGTAACTTACGCAACGTGCCCTGGGGGTCTCCAAAAACCGTGTAGAGATCCTGATTGCAGTCAGTCAGATTCCAAGTGATGCCCTCCAATAGGTCATATATCTGGCGGTAGGCCTCGCGTCGTGAAGGCCGCAATATTTCAAACGCGGAGGCCCAAAGAGCAACCGAGCGCAGAACGTCATAAAGCTTGTTGTCCACACCCGCCGGCATGAGAGAAGCAGCGTGGGACATATTCAGGGAGCGAAACAGCCGTTCATCTTCTTCGCTCGGCGAGTCGGTCGCAAAGCAACGCTCCCATCGCGCCAACAACTCTTTCAACAACGGCGTATCCAGCTCGCGCGCGGAGATGGTTTGCGGTGATACCGCGGGTGTCGTGACAGCCCTGAGCTTTTTGACCTCATGGATGCCGAACATAAGCGGCGTGCGTGTAATGAGATGGTCGTTCTGATTGTCGATCATCCACGGATAGAAGGACAAGTAGTCTCCGTACAGTGGCCCCATGTTGCGCTGATAGCGAAGGGTAAGCGCCCAAGCCATCGGGATGACACACATTGCAATGGCGTCGCGGAAGCCAGAGATAGCCGCAATGGTCCGGTAGGTGTCGGGCTTGTCGTTTCGCCAAATAATGATGGCCGGTTCTACTGGGACGCCGAATTCCGTTGTGAACCGTCCAAGGAAGCTGCGGAAGCGTTCATTTCGAGCCATCTCCTGAACGCGGTCGTCGGTGACCGGGGCGAGGGCGAACCCATCCACTTCTATGGCTTCGTCGAGCCTGATGTTCGGCAACGCGAACATGGGCTGCCATTGTTGAACGCGCCGGCCTGTCCTCGCCATGTCAGCCAAGCTCGCTCGACTCGGTGAGGGCGTCGAGACTCTTTTCCATCGCGTCCAGTTCGCTGTAAACGGTGAGAAGCAAGGTGGCGGCGGTAGTTAACGCCTGCATCGCCCTCTCAGGCATCGCGCCTTGCGGGTGAAACGTCATGACCTTGTCGTCGTGCTTACCGAAGTAGATGACCGCTCCGAGGCCGTTGGGATGAACAATGTCGGATAGGTGTTCATACGCCTCTCTGTAGGTCTCCACCCTCTTATCCATCTTATCGATTTGATTGAGAATCTGGGTCGCCTTCGAATTGGAGCCGCCGCTCTCCAACAAGGGAGGAAATCGAGTGGCAAAAGTGTACTTGTTCGTAAGGTCGGACAATCCAGCGTAGTCCCCAGCTTCGCAGAGAGCCTGAAGCTTGGTCGAATAATCACAAAAGACAGCGATGTTTTCATATATCGCCCTGGTCGCCATCTCAGTCATCAGAGGGCGCCCAGCGCGAAACTCTGCGTAGCCTCCCTCGACAAACATAAGCATGCGGCGCAAGTGGGCTTGAATAAAACACTGCGCCAAGGCTGGCGCGTACAGCCCCTTTGGCGCATCTCGTATCACAACGTGATCGAGTAACTTCGCCTGTAAGCGTTCGATCGCCTGATTGGTGAGCGACAAGAGGTTGTCGGGCATGTCTGGGGGACAGTCGGTTTTGAGGAACAGCGGCATGTCTTGCCAACCCAGCGGCGCGTGTGTGCATAATCAGGGGGTGGACAGCGGAAAAGTAGCGGCGAAGAAGCGACCGGACGGTATGCCGGTCGGTAAGCCTTTTCAACCTGGAGTTTCGGGTAATCCAGAGGGTAGGCCGCCCGGCATTCCCAACTTGGAAGCCCGCGTCCGTGCCCTGCTGGACGGTGAGGCCCAGCTCCCCGAGCCCATCGCCAACGTCATTCGCGCTCAGTGCGGCGAGGACAAGAAGGCGATCGACGCCGTCTTCATAGCGGTAAGGCCTGGGCGCAGTTCATCGTGGAGCGTGGCTGGGGGAAGGTGCCGGATAAGCTGGGAGGGCGGCGACGCGCCGATCCAGCACACATTCACCCGGAAGATCGACAATGGGTGATTGGAGCACGTCTACGCCCGCCCGAAGCTTTACCCGAAGCAGCAGGCTGCCTTCTTCAATGACGCCCGTTACTCGTGGATTGAGGGCAGCACCAAGAGCGGTAAGACCGTCTCGTGCATGGCCTGGCTGTTCGAGCAGGCGCTGTTCCTCGGCAAGCCCGGTCGTCAGTTCTGGTGGGTAGCGCCAGTCTTTGCCCAAGCGAAGATCGCATACGGTCGGATGAAGCGCGGGCCGCTGCGTGAGCTGGTCCGCTGCGACGACAGCGACCAGACATCACCAACGTCCATCATTTCTCAAGCCTTTCGAAAGACCGGACATCCTCTAAGGTGATGGCGCCCGGGATGCCGTAGATGATGAGAAGCCAGCGAAAGCGGGAGTGGCCGTTCCAAACCCCAAAGTGCGCGTTTCGCGGGATCGTGAGCACGGATTTCAGCGCATCGTGAGCAACGATTTCAGAGGATCGTGAGCAGCGATTTCAGGCGATCGTGAGCAACGTTTGGCGGTGCCGGACGCTTCGACCGACAACTCAACCGGGCTACGGATTTCTCATTCAACCAATGAGGAAGCCTGATGCCTACCGAGAGATTGTCGATGCGCCGGATCCGAGAAGTTCTACGTTTGAGGCACCAGGGCCTGACCGAGCGCGTCATCGCGCGGACGTTGGGAGTGAGCAATGGGGTCGTACACGGTTATGTGCGTCGCGCCCGCCTTGCGGGGCTGACCTGGCCGCTGCCGGAGGGCCTGGACGACGAGAACCTTGAACTGCTGCTGTTTCCGGCGCCGACGGCAGCCTCGCAAAGCGACCGGCGCCCGACACCGGATTGGGCTTATGTCGAGAAGGAGCTGCGCCGCCGCAGCGTGACGCGCCTGCTGTTGTGGGAAGAGTATCGCGCCGCCAATCCGGACGGCTTTGGCTATACCTGGTTTTGCACGACGTTCGAGGCCTGGAAGCAGCGGGCCCGGCCAAGCATGCGTCAGACCCACGCCGGTGGGGAGAAGGTATTCGTCGATTTCGCCGGCGACACCATCGATATCTTCGATCCCATCACCGGCGAAGTGCGCGCCATGAAGCTGTTCGTCGCGGCGATGGGGGCCTCGAACTACACCTATGCCGAGGCCTGCCCAAGCGAGAGCCTGTCCGACTGGATCGGCGTGCATGCCAGCCTGTTCAGGTATCTCGGCGGCGTGCCGAAGTTCGTGGTCTGCGATAATCTCAAGGCCGCCGTGACCAACCCCGATCGCTACGATCCCGGGATCAACCGCACCTATGCTGAGATGGCCGGCCATTACGGCACCGCGATCCTGGCGGCCCGGCCGAGGCGACCAAAGGACAAGGCCAAGGTTGAGGTCGCAGTCCAGATCGCCCAGCGCTGGATCCTGGCCCGCCTGCGCAACCAGCGCTTCTTTTCCCTGGCGGAGCTCAATACCGCCATCCGCGGGCTCGTCGTCGAACTCAACGCCCGCCAGATGCGCGGCTTCGGCTCCAGCCGGACCGAACTGTTCGCCGAGATTGATCGCCCCAGGTTGAGAGAACTGCCGGACCAGCCCTACGTCTTTGCGCGCTGGAAGCGTTGCCGTGTCGCCCCAGATTATCACGTCGAGATCGACGGCCATTGGTATTCCACCCCTTACCGCCTGATCCGTGAACTCGTCGATGTCCGTATCGCCGACAAGACCGTCGAGGTCTTCCACAAGGGACAGAGGATCGCCAGCCACGCCCGTGCGCCCAACCGGCGCGGCCACACCACGATTGCCGATCATATGCCCAGCGCCCACCGCCGCTACGGCAAATGGACACCGGGAGGGCTGATCGCCGCCGGCGAGAAGATCGGTCCATCGACGGCGGCGTTCTTCCAGGTCGTCATCGAAGCCCGGCCGCACCCCGAGCAAGGCTTTCGCACCTGCCTCGGTATTCTGTCGCTGGCCAGGAGCTACGACCATGCGCGCGTCGATGCCGCCTGCCGACGCGGCATCCTGATCAAGGCTCGCTCCGTCGCCTCGATCCGTTCGATCCTCAAGAGCGGCCTCGATCGCGCTTTCCTCGACGAGACGTCCGACCACCAGCCCCTGCGCCACGGCAACATCCGCGGTCAGGGCTATTTCCACTGAACCAGGGAGACTCCAATGCTGACACACCCCACCCATGAACGGCTGATCACGCTTGGCTTGACCGGAATGGCCAAAGCCTTCGAGGAGCAGCGACGATCACCGGACCTCGACGCCCTGCCGTTCGAGGAGCGCATCGGGCTTCTCGTCGATCGCGAAGCCGCCGAGCGCGACACCAAACGTGTCACGACCCGTCTCAAGTTCGCCGCGCTACGCCAGAGCGCATGCGTGGAAGACGTCGATTTGCGCACGCCACGCGGCATCGACCGCAGCGTCTTCGCCAGACTCGTCGGCGGCGACTGGATCGACCGCAACGAGAACCTGCTCATCACAGGGGCAACCGGGCTCGGCAAAAGCTGGATTGCCTGCGCCCTCGGCCACAAGGCCTGCCGCGACAATCGTTCGGTCCAGTATCACCGCGTCCCGCGCCTGTTCGAGGCGCTCGCCCTGGCTCGCGGCGACGGCCGATATGGCCGGCTGCTCAAAACCATCGGCCGCGTTCAACTTCTGATCCTCGATGATTGGGGCCTGTCAGTTCTAAATCCGCCCGAACGGCGCGACCTTCTGGAGATCCTCGATGATCGCCACGGTCGCGCCTCCACCATCGTCACCAGTCAGGTCCCTGTTGAACATTGGCACGACGTTATCGGCGACCCAACCCTCGGCGACGCCATCCTGGATCGCCTCGTTCACAACGCTCACCGTCTGCAACTCTCCGGAGAAAGCATGCGAAAGCAGAACGCCCGCAATCAAACTCTTGACGCCAACTCAAACCCCTGAACCAATCACCCATGTCGGTCAAAGCCGCTGCTCACCATCGCGCGAAACAGCTGCTCACGATCGCCTGAAATCGCCGCTCACCATCAGCGAAATGCGCACCCCAAAGCTCGCAGCGCTGCGCTTTATCTAGTCTACTCTGCTGTCACGGTAGGCAATGCGAGCCTCGTCGGCGAGAAGTGCCTGTCGAAGGGCTTCCAGAGAGTTCTCGCCGAGCTTGATCCAGCACTTATGGTGGCCAAGCCGCTCGAAGGTCTCGGACCTGCTGTCGCCAGTAACCAGGATAGCCCGGCGCCGATCACCCCATTCCTCTATCTTGCCGAAGGCTTTATCGAGCGCCTCGGGGGCAAGCTGGTCGTACGGGGTTTCTGTATATACACCGTCCGTCAGGAGGCCGGCGAAGCGGGTCTGGTGCCCGGCCTTGTTGAGCGTCTTGTGCTCGCCCTCGTTGCCGAAATGGGGGAAGAACAGACAAGCTTCCTGCAGCAGCGGGTCTTCGCTGACCGCCGCGTGCAGCTCCGCCACGGTCCAATTTGTGGGCTGGATCTCACAGGTGCTCTCATCGTGGTCATGCGCAGGCATCACACCCGGCAGCATTAACAGGAGCTTCTTGAGAAGATCGATCTGGCTTGGGTCTACGATAACGAGGGCCTGGGCATCGTCGGCGCAGGTGATCTCTACGCCCGGATAGACGAGGACCGACGTTTCGCTCGACTCCGCCGCCTCCTGAATATAGGGGACAAAGGCGGCGTCATGGTGGTCGGTTATCCCGACGACCGAAATGCCTTTCGCAACGCAAGCAGCCACGAAATTAGCCGCCCAGTCCTTGCGGGCTTGCTCATGCTCCAAGGTACCTCCAGGCAGGACGGACATACCCATCCAATTCCGGTCCCGCGGGGTGTGGCATTGAAGGTCAGTCCGGTGCCAGACCGTCCCTGGATGGCGGCCTTTTGGGTGCGGCATTGGGGGTATCTCGACTGAAATTTGCTCTATAAAAGAACTACTGGTGACGGGTATACGGGGCAAGCGCAAGCTCAACTTTGGATGGAAGTATTTTTCAGTGTTGCGCAATGCTTTCGAAAATCGGGGATGGGTGAGATTAGAGCCGGGACGGCTAGGAGCAGGTTTCATATGGTTGAAGGCATTGATTCGTTAGGGCTGCACCGTGAGCGATGCTCCAGAACAAACAATCGAGGAATTGCTGGCCACGTCGACGGCGCCGGCAAACATCCCATTTGAGTTGAAGGGTTTCGCTGACGAACAGACGGCGAAGGCCCTGGCCGATAAGACAGCAACCTACATCAGGTACATCGGCAGTCGGTTGAATTTGGAGGATCTGGCTGGCGTGACCATGGCGTTCGACTACGCCAAGGCCCTGACTGAGATCGACCGCGGGTATGAAACCCAACACGTCCTGACGCCTTCAACGGAGATCGCGCACGGTGTCGCAATGGCACCCGGCGTATTCCGCGACGGGGTGTTGAAAACCTACTTAGCATTCAACGCTGGTATTCTAAGCCATCTTATGGATCCGGAGGGCGAGTATTTTTCGCAAGTGTACTACCAGCTTGCGCACGAATGCGGCCACGTCCACGACCGCACGGCATTCGATGTCGCCATACCGGGTCTCCTGCAGCGCCCTTATGACTTTGGTAGTGAGCTGGCCCGCATCAAGTTTAGCTTGGGTTGGGATAGCTGGTGTGAGTATGCCGCGACGAGGTTGAGCGCTTCATTCTATCCTGAACAGGTCGTCCAATTCGAAGAGACCTTCTTCGCCGCACTTGATGGCCTCGACGAGCGCGTTGATGTCGCGATGGATGCGTTCCGAGAAGATGGTGACGGTTGGAAGTGCTTCAGAGCCGTAACAGGGGAGTACGGCCGCTTTCTCACATTCACCTCGTATCTGATTGGCCACCTGAATGGGTTGGATGGCGATGTAGACCGCGCGCCGAAGTTCAAGGAGTTCGTGCAGTCCGGCAATTGGCTTGCGCGGTACCTCATCGAGCTGGACGAGATCCTTGAGGGTATTTGGAGCAATTACGGAGAGTGGAAGAGCTTCGAAGAGTTCAATGGAATAGGCGAACTGATCCTGTTGTTGGCAGCGACGCATGGCGTTCACCTCACGGAAGATGGGCTGGCCATCTATTGAGCTGTTGCCAGCTTTCCCAATGCTGCGTGTACAATAAGGCGTGTCAAAGCGTGGCCGTCCATCCGATTACCTGCCTGAGCTTTTGGGCCAGACCATGCGTCCGGAGGTGCGCTTCTCCCATTTTGCGGACGTGTAAATGTTCCTATGGGCCGGTCGAAGCCCTTAAGGCTGTAGGGATTCAAGTCCCCCCGTACCCCTCTCACTAAGACCTCCCAGATGGGGCGTAGGCACCGGATGAACATCGAGCGGTGCGGCGACTATTCGAAAGCGCCAAGCCGTTGCTGAGTGACGTCGGCGCTTGTGTGCCTCACAACCACGGTGCTGTTGTGACGCTGCAGGCCAGCCCCTCAAAGCCGGGAGCCAAAAACTAACCCCATAACAAAGCGACCCGAGCCTACTCCGGGGTACTCGGAAGCCTAAGCCGCTTCGACGCGAGCCACACCCTCACGGTTTATTAGCTTCCCCGACGACAGTCATTACTCTGTACCAGTACCCGTATGTAATTTGCGCGCTCGAACTGCACTCTGCCATCCAGCCAGTGGGGCGTGGAAGACTCGCGAGATGCAAAAGAGAATGAGCCGATTCTGGTGAGAAATGCAGGAAGCCGATGGATTTTCTTGTGATGCTTCCTGGCATCGTAAGTCTTCCGGCCGTGTATGCGTATCGGTGCCTTCCCTGCCTGCGGATCGCGACAAAGGATCTAGATTGAGCGAAAGCAATGGCTTGTGATAGAAGACGAAAAACGCGCGCTCATCACCGAGCCTCTACGGCTGATTGGCAAAATCTTGGTCAGCACTCTTGAGCGTAGGCTAAATCGTCGCAAACATGTCCTCTGCAATAATATATTAGTCGGACGCCGTTGATACAGGCGCCGATCTGGCAGGGTTTGCCGTTCGTATCATCGCCCGCACAATCTACAATCCGAGGATCGCGATTTCGTCGATGAGTGTTGCCGAGCAAATCCATTGGGAAGTCTGTACCCCTGCGAGTAGCAATCTCTTCGGCAGAAGCGCGCTTTAGACCGTAAGCGCTTAGCCGCAACCCTATTGAGGCTGGCTTGACGTTTTGCGGAATCGCCACGGCATGAGGTCTTCGATGCGGCTATGGGGATGGCCGTCGATGATCGTCTCGAGTGTTTCGGCGATGTAGGCGGCCGGGTTGACGTCGTTGAGCTTGCAGGTGGCGACGATCGAGGCGAGCAAGGCCCAGTTTTCGGCTCCGACCTCATGACCGGCGAAGAGCGCATTTTTTCTGGTCAGGCAGACTGGCCGGATGGCGTTCTCGACAGGGTTGGTGTCGAGCTCGAGGCGCCCGTCTTCGAGGAAGCGGGTCAGACCTTGCCAGTGATTGAGCGCGTAGCGGATGTCCTCGGCGAGCGTCGAACCGCTGGAGATCATCGACAGCTGCTTCTCGAACCACATTTTCAAAGCGGCGACGAGAGCCAACGAATGCTCCTTTCGTGCGGCGAGCCGGATGTCCGGCGATGCACCGCGCACCATGGCTTCGATGGCGTAAAGCTGTGCGATGTGCCGAATGGCGGCCTCGGCGATCGGCGATTTGCTATTGCGGGCCAATTTGACGAAGCGTCGGCGCAAGTGGCTCCAGCAATGCACGAGCGTCCAAGGCCCTTGCAGTCGAGCGACTTCGGTCAGTCGATCATAACCGTCATAGGCATCGCATTGCAGGAAGCGTCCGCCAAAGCCATCTAGGAACTGCTCAGCGAAGGCACCGCTGCGACTGGGGGCATATCGGAACAGCACGATCGGCGGACTTGGGCCGCTGTGGCCGCGGTCGTCTGAGGCAATCGCCCAGAAGTAGCCTTTCTTCGTTTGGCCGCGCCCCGGATCGAGTACCGGCGCCTTGGTCTCGTCCATGAACAGCCGATCCGCCATGGCCAGGTGGTGGCGCATGTGTTCCGCGATGGGCTGAAGATGGAAGCAGGCGCGGCCGGACCAGTTGCCCAGTGTCGCCCGATCAAGCCGGATGCCCTGGCGCGCATAGATCTCGGCCTGACGGTAAAATGGCGTATGGTCGCCAAATTTGGAGACGATCACATGCGCGATGGCCGCTTCGGTCGGCAGCCCGCCGGGCACGACGTGCTCCGGTGCGTGCGCCTGCACGACGGGGCCGGAGCAGCGGCGACAGATGTATTTTGGGCGGCGTGTGATCAGCACGCGCCATTGCGCCGGGATCACGTCGAGGCGCTGGCTGACGTCCTCGCCGATCTTCGTCATGGCGCCGCAACCGCACGGGCAAAGCGTACTCGCAGGCTCGATGATCCGTTCCACCCGCGGCAAATGGGCAGGCAGGCAGCCGCGGTTGCGATGAGAACCTTGATCCGGCGCGCTCCGCGATCGGCCCTTGATCACAGCCTCGGCTCTCTCCTGCGCCGCGTCCAGGATGCCTTGCGCGATCTCCACGTCTTCCAGCGGCAAGTGATACTGATCTGGCCGCAGCTTCTCGGACGTCGCGCCGAACTTCTCGCGTCGCAATTCGCCGAGAATGACCTCCAACCGACGCCGCGCCTCTTCCGACGTCGCCAGCGCCGCCTGATGTTCGCTCAAGGCCGCCTGCGTTTGCGCCAAAAGCGCTTTCAATTGTTCATTTTCGTCGCGCAGCGCCGCGATGCTCATGCGCTATTTCGAGCACATCGCCGCCGCGCGTGCCACATTCAAAATAGCTTCCGAGTCATTCTGCCGCAGTTATCCAGCCGCCTGGGGACGCCGCGCTTCTTCCGGGCGGACCAACCTTCAATCCAGCCCCTCGAACAGGGCTGCGAACATCGCCGGCGATATCCGTATCACGCCGTCTGCGATCGTTGGCCAAACGAACTTGCAACCTTCAAGACGCTTGTGCACCAACACCAGACCCGTTCGATCCCAGACCAAAATCTTGATCCGGTCCGCTCGTTTCGATCGGAACACGAAGGCTGCGCCGCTGAACGGGTCGAGACGAAGCATCTCCTGCACCTTCGCCGCAAGCCCATCGTGGCCACAGCGGAAGTCGATCGGCCGCGTCGCGATGTAAATCTTCAGATCGGCACCGGCCGCGATCATCGTGACGCTCGCATCGCGCGGATCACACGGGACAGCTGCTCGCCATCTATGGCTGTGTCCGTCCGCAGCACGACATCGCCGATCGCGATCTCAAGCTTGATCGCCGGAACCTGACGCTCCTCCAACGCACCTTCCACGACTAGCGGCGCGAATGTCGGCTGCGATACCTCGCGCGGCGACAACATGCCTCGCTGTCGAAACCGCCGCCGCCAATCGTAGATTTGCCAGCGCGTCGCTCCGTGCTTGCGCGCCACCTCGGACACCTGGGCACCGGGTAACAGACTCTCGGCGACGATCCGAGCTCTCTCAGCTTCCGAACGTACGCGGCGCCCCGATGGTCCTTCAAGAACCTCCAGCCGGCTCACCGATCCCCTCGTTGAGCCGTCCAAATGGACGTCCTTTTTGCTGTCCAATCCCATCCGAAACCTCCGTCCAAGCCGGAGGCTTCTTTCGCACGTTCATTCGAATTCTGAAGCAAGGGTATCGGCTTCGCGCTTACTTTAGACCGAGCTTTTCCGCTTCTTCGACACTTTGTGGAATGGCTGGATCACTCATTGCGCGTTCCTTATCTTCGTTGCTGGCTACGGATGGCGTTGGCGGTTGCCTGCCCGAATACGGCGGCCGCGTGAATGCTTTCTCCTTCGTCGCTCAGACGGACTATGGCGCGCTGTCGGTAACGCGACGGCCGTTCGAGCGGCGCAATCGTGATCGTTGCTGTATGTGTTTTTGTACGAGACACGTTTAGAAAGGGACTGCCCGTGCCTGCGGTCACATCTATGAATTCGAACGTTGGAGTGGCACTTGCGCCGTAGACGACTATAAAGCTGACCTTCCAGCTAAAGACGCTGAACGGCAATCTTGCTACGCCTGGCGCGCCGGCTAAGTCAGCCTTGTTATTGATAAAATCGCCAATCTTTAGATTGCTCTTGATGAGAATGGCGTCTTCGGGCGTGCACGACTCTTCTTTCTGAGCTAACAGTTCCGCAAAAGCGTAAGTAAATTCGACAGTTTCGTCGCGTGTCGCATTGGACGACAGGTCGAATCCTCCTCCGAATGTGAATTTATTCAGTCCGTACATTTGGGTGAGGGACGCGCCTGGCAGCAAGCTTCCCTTCTCGTCTGCGACGATGTTGAGGTTGACCTTGGCTCCCCAGTCGAACAGCCAATCAACATTTGGGCCACCAAGCTTATTACGTTGTGCCTTGATCGCACTGCGGACGCCCTCTCTCAACTCACACTGAATCTGGCCGATGATGCGTCGTTCGTTGTGCCGCTGTTGCTCCGGTCTTTCGTAGAATTCGTTCATTTCTGGAACGACGGCGCCACATGCGCCTAAGAGGACGCAGCTTGCGGAGAAGCACAGTTTGCAAATGCATTCATGACAATACCCCGCTTCATTGTTGGGCTTGTCAGGGGTGTCGGCAATAGACAGCAAGCGGCGCTAATAAACTTCTAAGCGATAGTGATCATTGGCCACACCTTAAAGTAGATAGAACGGCTTCAGATGTCCTCTCCTCTTGGGAGGAAGACCGGTTGCTTATTGCAATCTAAGGTGATGTCAGGGGAAGACCGCTTTCTTGATCTGAGCCACGACGGTTATGTAGGCCCCTAACTGTAGGCCAAAATATGTCGCGTTACCCGTGTTCAGCGCTCGCTCGGAAAAGTGAAAGATGAGAAGAGCGATGCCCTGAAGTGCGAAGAACGCGAACAGCGCGTTGGTCAAGATGACAAACACCGCTATGATCAGCACAAGGTCAACGGCGGTTGCATTCTCCCAGCGAAGATCTTGAAGGGCACTATTCCAGAGGTATCCGAAGACAAGGGGCAACCAGATAAACCAACCGCCATAAACACGGTCGTAAGCGAGTTATCCCTTGCCCAACGTCGCCACGGTCCGCCAACCCGGTTGAAGGGAAAGCGACTCATGACGCCAGTCATAATCCCATGCCATCGATTGTTGAGCTTAGCTTTATCTTGAATGACCAACTCGCCGGACATCAACAAGAAGCCAATCAAAGTAAGAACTTCCCAAAAGCGCGCCATGAAGCACCCCTCCTATGCGTGACGATTCAAGGCTGAATTTTAACGCGCAATTGAAGGCAATGACCAACGGACTAGTAACCGCCGCCGGTCTTCCGACCGGGGGTGGTGGCTTCCAGCTCATGAGGGAACACATACTAGCTTTTTTTAGCGCATTCCCATCGCCGCGCTTCGTTCCAAGAAGCCCGGCCGATCGCAATTACCAACGGAAAGGCATTTACTTGTTGATCGTGACGGGCCGAGGCCCGCCACCACATCCTGCGCTCAACGTCCGGACGCCGCGAGCGCCGCTCCAAGCTCAGCTAGACGGGCCGGTCACGACAAGATAGTTGTATCGAACCACAGTTTCGTCAAAGCGAAGATGCGCGATGCCAATCTATGAATTAAGACCAAATGAGATTGTCGCCGTTGAAGAAACAAACTTCAACTTAGCAGGAATTCAGGAGCGACGCGACTTGCAGCGACTGCTTCGCGACCATGTAGAGGTAATTTCGCCGGACACTCTCGTAATCTCTGAGGAGTTTGACGAATGGGAAGACGCCAAGCGACGGATCGACTTGTTGGGAATCGATAAAGAAGCAAATCTTGTTGCTATTGAACTGAAGCGCACAGAAGACGGTGGCTATATGGAGCTACAATGCATTCGGTACGCTTCAATGGTGTCTACCATGACGCTCGATCAAGCGGCCAACGTATTTGGGCGCTACCTCAAGAGAATAGGCAGAGAGACGGAGGACCCAAAGGAGTTGATCCTCGACTTCCTTGATTGGGAAGAGTCGAATGAAACGCTGTTCGCCCAAGATGTGCGCATTGTTCTTGCGTCGGCGGAGTTCTCGAAGGAGCTAACCACATCTGTTTTGTGGCTTATTGATCATGGAATCGACATTCAGTGTGTGCGGCTAAAGCCCTACCGACTTGACAATCGCGTCTTAGTTGACGTGCAGCAGATCATTCCATTACCTGAAGCCGCTACATACCAGATTCAGGTTCGCGAGAAAGCTAAGCAGGACCGAGCCGTAAAAACGAGCGGCGTTGATTTCACCAGATTTGACGTTCGTATAAATGATGAACTCCACAAATCTATTTGGAAGCGAAACGCGCTCTACTTAGTTTGCAAGCGCTTGTGCGAAAGCGGCGTTGCCCCTTCCGAAATCGGAGCTCTGTTTACCTGGAGGAATAACGCTTGGTACTTCGTTGATGGTATGGTTGATGGTCCTGAGTTTGAGCGGCTTGCAAAGCAGAAAGAGGCCGAAGGCGGGCCGACTTTTGACGCTCGCAGGTGGTTCTGTGAGTCCGAAGAACTGTTCCAATCGAATGGCAAGACATACGCGTTCTCTAAGATGTGGGGCGGTAAGAATTGGCACAGAGCTATGAATTTGCTGAAGGATACCTATCCGGGATTTAGAATAGATTTCTCGCCTACTTCGTGAAACCGGGATCACCACGTGACCCGCCGAGGCGCCGAGACTGCTCAATGGACCCGTCCACCACGGCTTTTCGCGATAACGCGCGTAAGCTTGTCGGCGCGCAGCATTATTGATTAGCGTAGAGCGCGCGCCTGAAGCCCATCGCATTTCCGGCGAGCGCTGAAGGGTTACGGCTTTCGGGATTTAGCGGCCGCCTCAGACTTTTGTTTCAACGCCGCTAGCCATTCAAGCGTGTCTTGCGATAGCGGCGTTTGGTTCTGTGCAGTTGGCGAAGGATCATTTTCGAAATGATCATCGGGAATCGGGCCAAGTTTTGATCTTGCCATGTTTAGCCTCTTCAACCAATGAGCGGACCAGTAGGCATTTTACCGCAGTGCATGCCGGAATGTCATCATATCGGCAACTCAGAAGCGGCGCCCGATAGTACCTCGTCAAAAGCAGGACGATTCTCAATCCAGATGCGGGTGATGCGCTGAGCGAAAACGAGTGCGGCTTCCACTTTGTCTTTCTCAGCTTCAAAGTCTTCAAATGATCGAATAGCACCAACCATCTTTTTGATCGAAGCGTTCTGTTTCTTCCTCCCGACCGGCTCCAGATACATGCCGTCTTCCAGCAACGGTTGTAATAAACCCAGTGAACCCAGTTGAACGCCTTTCAAATCCAAGCCGATATTGCCCGTCCGACTTAAATGCCGAAACTCTGCAAGCAATGGCATGGAGGGTTCGCGGAATTTGAACCAAGTATCGTCAAACCAGGCAGGACGCGGCGGACTCATTAAAAAGTCTGAACCGGTTCGCCGGTTGAAGTCTTGAACATATTCGAAGTAAAGCCTTCGAAAGTTCGTCATTACCGGATCGACAATCTGTATGCCGGTGGCGTTCTTTTTGGCGATAGCCGCATCAAGGATAGCGTGTTTGATCGCTCTTCGCTTCTGGTCAGAAGTGGGTATCCATTTCCTAATGGCTTCGAGTGTAACTGCGTTGTCGTATCCGTGCCCTGCGGCGATATAAGACGCGGGGGCAACGAGCACGGTCAGATATCTGTCCCACAGACCCTGACTAACGCCGGTCGCGCCTCGCTTCCGATACCGTTCGGCTTGCTGCGGTTGAGCGGCGGCGGTGATCTTGTTTTCGATGAGCAACGCCAACCGTGCAGGGTCGCTACCCGGCCCGACTACCTTGGCAATAACGATCAGGTCGGCGATGCAATGCTTGTCGGCGGGCTGATGATAAACCGCCTCGACGGATTCCAACCTGTCGTGCGACCGGCAGGCGCTTAGGAATGCACGGCCGAAGGCGGGATCGACAAGAAACTCCTCTTCGAGAAAGAAATCGATGCGGAACTCTTGGATTGATCGCTTCGACTTGAAAACGATTTGATGGATCGTCTGTCTGATGATCGTTCATCTGAGCCCCCGCCATTACGCAGTAGCCTATCGAAGAATGAACTATTTGGCTAATTCCTCGCACCGCTGCCGAGCATGCTCCCAAGCATCGAAGTCGGTAGCTGGTGCGGCTTTGGGATCGATGGGCACAATGAAGGGATCGTCCCCAAAATGGATGTAAGACTGCCACAGCTCCTCTGCGGTCATGCCGGGCTTGAATGCACTGGCAAGCCATTCATCGACGACCTTGCGACAGGCAGCCACCGCATCTTGGGCGTTCTCGAACGCGCCATGGGTGACGCGTTCGGATTCGTCCTGGTAGTGATAATTGTCGTCGATGAAAATATGGTAGATTGGGCACCTCTTGTTGAGTGTAACGCAGGACCGGCACGCAGTGAAGATGGCGCTTCTGTATTCAGCGCGCGCAGTTGTAGGTTCGTTGGACCTAGATGCCTCATGTTAGACTGATCGAATTGAGACAGAGCGCCCGTAGGAGGTTTTGGAGCAGGCACTGTAGGAGGCCGTTTGCTGCCACAGGGGGGCTTGCTGGCGCGTTATTTTGACGAGGGGCATCGGAGTTGCTGCATCGTGTCTCGATCGCCTCGCGGCCTATTGTGAGGCTGTATCGATTGCTCGATCCTCCGAGAAGGGAAGTGCGTGCCCAGCGCACTTCCCCCCTTTAGGGGGTAGATTCTAGTCGGGCAGTAATCTCCATCATGTCATAGGGTTAGCTCAAGCCCAAAAAATGTGGGAACGCCGAATGCCGGAAGGCGGAATCCCGATATTTCAACAGGTTACCCTTTCGGCATTACCGGTCATGCCTGCGTTCCCACTTAACTGGTCACGTTACGCAGCTTCTGCGTAGCTCGTATTTGAGTGGTAAGCGTCGTTCTCAGGCCACGGCTTTGAGGGATTGCGCGCGATAGGCCCAGGGAAGCAGCTGATCGATTTCGCTGTTTGGGTGACCGTTGACGATCCTGGTGAGCGCGTCAGTCAGGAAGGCAAGGGGATCGACGTCGTTCAGCTTACAAGTTTCTACCAGGGATGCGATGATGGCCCAGTGCTCGGCGCCGCCGTCGGAGCCAGCGAACAGTGCATTTTTCCGGTTGAGTGCGATCGGACGGATCGAGCGCTCGACGGCGTTGTTGTCGAGCTCGATACGGCCATCATCGATGAAGCGCGTCAGGCCCTCCCAGCGTGAGAGCGCATAGCGGATTGCGTCTGCCAATTTGCCCTTTTGACTGATCAGCGCAAGCTTGGCGCGGAGCCACCGTTCGAACGCTTCCGCCAGCGGTCGGCTTTTCTGTTGCCGAACGAGACGGCGCCCCTCGGCGCTGCGGCCACGGATGCCCTTCTCGACGGCATAGAGCTCGGCGATTTGCTTGAGCGCCTCGCTCGCAATGGGCGCCGGACCGGGTGTGGCAAGCTCGTAGAAGTTACGCCGCATGTGCGACCAGCAGAATGCGAGCCGAACATCGCCACGCTCGGCGAGCTTGCCATAGCCGGCATAGCCGTCGACCTGCAGAATCCCCTTGAAGCCTGCCAGATGAGCGATCGGTCGATCGGCTTTGCGATCGGGGGCATAGACATAGGCGACGCCGGGCGGATCTGCGCCGCCCCACGGCCGGTCGTCCGCAGCATAGGTCCAGAGCTGACCGGTCTTGGTGCGCCCACGGCCGGGATCGAGCACCGGCATCGTCGTCTCGTCGGCGAACAGCTTTGGCCGTTGCTTAAGCTTGCCTAGGAGGCGCTCATGCAACGGACGCAGATGGAAGGCTGCCTGCCCCACCCAGTCCGCCAACGTTGAACGATCGAGCTCAATGCCCTGGCGGGCATAGATCTGCGCTTGCCGATAGAGCGGCAGGTGATCGGCATATTTTGACACCAGAACCTGTGCGACGGTTGCTTCCGTTGGCAGTCCGCCCTCGATCAGCCGAGCCGGAGCTGGCGCCTGCATGACGCCATCCTCGCAAACCCGGCAGGCGTATTTGGGCCGCCGGGTCACGAGGATCCGGAACTGCGCCGGGACCAGGTCCAGCCGCTCGCTTCTATCCTCGCCGACCCGATGTAACTCGCCTTGGCAGCAGGGACAGGTCCTGTCCTCGATGTCGACGATGACCTCGATCCGCGGCAGGTGCGCCGGCAAGGCGCCACGGTTGCCCCGGCGCTTGCGAGCTCGCGCATCACGGCCTTCAGGTGCAATGATGTCCTGTGCCGTCTCGCCGTACGCTGCGACTTGCTCGACGTCTTCCAGGCCCAGCAGCATCTGGTCTTCAGGCAGCGTCTCTGCCCGTCGGCCAAACCGATGCCGCTGCAATTCCTTGATGATCTGACGCAGCCGCTCGCTCTCGCACCGCTCGGCGAGCAGCATCGCTTTCAGCGTCTCCGGATCGTCAGGCAGGACGTCGCTCACAGCCAAATCAGAGCATATTCGCCGCCATCTGGCGACGCATCCGACGGTCCTGATTCACTTCGCCGCAGCGCTGCCAACAACTACCCGGGCTGCGCTGGCGCCGGCGTCCCCCGTGCCTCGTGCACAAGCCGCCAGTCGAGTCCTTCCAGCAGCGCCGACAATTGCGCTGCCGACAGGCGCATCACACCGTCCTCGATCTTCGGCCAGCGGAAGGTCCCATCCTCAAGCCTCTTGGCGAACAGGCACAGGCCCGTTCCATCCCAGAACACCAGCTTGATCCGGTCCGCCCGCTTGGCCCGGAACACATAGACAGCTCCCGAGAATGGATCTGCACCCATGCTCTCGCGCACCAGGGTCGCAAGACCCTCCATGCCCTTGCGGAAGTCTACCGGCTTGGTCGCCACCATCACCCGGACCGCACCTGACGGACCGATCACCGGCTCACCTTCAGCGCCTGGACAATCGACGCAATCATCGCCGTATCCGCTCCACGACCGGCTCGGATCGTGATGCCGTCCACTTCAATCTCGATGATCCCGCTATCTGCCTTGCGCACCGTTTTGCGCTCCCGGTGAGCACTTGGCGCCGGTACCACTGCGTCCACCACCGCCGGCACAAACTGTACTTCGTCAGCTTCGGAATGACCGCCTGCTGCTTCTCGCAACTGACGTCGCCAGCCAAACAGCTGCTGCGGCGACAATCCATGCCGTCGAGCCACGGAACACACCGAGTCGCCACTCGCCACGATCTCCGCGACGATCCGCACCTTGTCCTCGTCGCTCCACTTCCGCCGACGACCGGCTCCGGTGAAGACCTCGAGCCGCCGCACCGGCTCCGTGATAGCAGTATGCACTGTGTCCATTCTAAGCCTAACGGTCGAACCCGAACCGCAGACTCGCAGATCACACCGTCATCCGGTAGGTGGCCGCTGAACAGCGCTTACTTTGAGTGCGTACCTTCACGGAATTCGCCGCGACCTTCCGCGAACGGCCCACCCGGCACGTCTAGCCATTTGATGGTAGTGCTCTTCGGAGCCAGACAGGCAACGACTTCACCTCTGTCCAGAAGCTCTTCGACCATGCCCTCAAGCTTACCGCGTGAAATGCGAAGCTCCTGCGGCATGCGCGCTTTACGAGTGAACACACCATTTTGCCCGGTCTTCGTGAACGGTTGGCCATCCAGCGCCGCGTCCTCAATAGCCAAACGCAGCATTGGAAGCAGCTCAAGTTGCGGCGGTGAACTCAAGCGCAATTGGGCAGAGCAATCGATGAGCAGTCCCGTATTGCGATCGCGAACATAAGTGGCGATGAGCCGCGAAGCTGGGCCGTTCACCGTCACCACACCACCGCGCACCACGCTGTTTGGTGCATACACAGTATGAAGTTCTTTGCAGACCTTGCGTCCTTCGTCCTCTTCAACAGACCACAAAGCGTAAGCCATCCGCATGCCATCGACGAGTGCAGTAGTGCCCCTGATCGCCTCGCGCGCGTCAATCAGCGTTTTGATCGTCATGCCTTGCCGCGCATACACGCGGTCGCGTGGAAGCAATGGCGGCGCTCGTCGTGATCTTGAAGACTTGCGAGCTGCGATCAACCATCACTCGAAGGAGGGTTTCCATCGTGGAGTAGTTCGCGTGGTGTTGCCAGAGAAAGGCTTGCCGCGTGAGCGGTGGCTAGATCGTGTCGAAGCGGCAAGGTTCTTGTGGGCGTGCTGGCGCTATCCGCGAAACACAGACCATTCATGTCGGCCCACTTAAAGGTAAGAAGATAGAAACAGACAGGCGACCGTTACGGCATATCGCACGCTTTGCGCTAATCGGTCTGTACACCGGCACGCGCGCGGGAGCCATTGCTAGCGCGTCGCCGCACCGCGCCGAGGGCAAGTCTTATATCGACCTCGAACGCGGCATCTTCTATCGGCTTGCGATCGGCCGACGCGCTACCGCAAAAAGACAATCGCCGGTGCCGTTGCCGTCGAGGTTATTAGCCCATCTGCGCCGCTGGTCCCGCTTGGGAATCGCCCAAAACCATTTCGTTGAATGGAACGGCAAATCCGTGCTTTCAGTGAAAACGGGATTTGCGTCGGGAGTGCGCCTAGCCAAACTCGACGTGACGTTGGGAAATGTTACGCCTCACACGCTCCGGCACACCGCAGCAACTTGGCTGATGCAAGCCGCAGCGCCCATGTGGGAAGCCGCTGGCTTTCTTGGAATGAGCGAGAAAACACTTCGTGAAACTTACGGTCACCATCACCCCGACTTCCTAAGGGGTGCCGCGAACGCCATTGGTAAGCGGCGGACACCAAACAAGAACGTAGCATTGGTCGATCGGTTGGTTGAACGAAACGCGCCCGCTCTGAAAACCTCCCAACGTCTTGAAAAGGCTGGTGGGCCCGGCAGGACTCGAACCTGCAACCAGACCGTTATGAGCGGCCGGCTCTAACCATTGAGCTACAGGCCCGTTCCCAATCGTCATGCTGACGCGGAAGGGAAGGGAGGCGATCGTCTTGTGAAAACTAGCTCGCCTTGCGTTCGGGCGGATCACCGGCTTCTAGCAGGGGAGGCGCCAAACTGGGAATTTCAGGCATTGACTTGCCGGCTATCGCTTGGAGGTCGCCGACCATCCCGACGGTCGAATCTATCACAGATACAATCTGTGTTTCGCGTTTAGCCCATTGGCGACCCATAAACTTGCGTTCCTTGTCCAGGTCGTCTCTCATGTCATTAAATTTCTCGATGACCGCTTCGACACGTTGCCGGAATCTGGTGCCGGTCAGATAGTCATAGACCTGCTCCATCTTTGTCTGCTGGCCTTGTTGCACGAGTCGTGCGCCGCATACGTCGAGCAGCGCTTGACGCAGCGCTACCGCAACGGGGAGGGCGCACCGAGGATGAGCGACCCACACGCCATCCATCAGATCGAATTGTTCGATATGTTTGGGTAGCGCGTGCGAGATGATGAGCGATACGTCGGCGCCCGACCGCCGTTGGTCATCCCTGAGCTTCGCCAGCCAACCGTCGCTCCACGATTTGGTACGTTTCGTCTCCCATAGGATTATGCCTGCCGGCTGCCCGACGGCGCCGTTGACCTGCTGGATGACGTCGGCGCCAAGCTCGCCTTTGCCGACCGGTTCTATGATATCGGTTGGGAAACGGCTGCGCAAAAGCTCCTCGAGTTCCAGTTCGAGGACTTCGCCTTGGGCCTGTTGCGAACCTTGCTCCGCCTTGCGCTTGAGTTCCTCGATCGTACGTGCCATCGACTCGATCGTTTGATCCTTTTCGGCAACGCGAAGCCTGGCAGCGTCGTCGGCTTCCTGCCTCGCCTTGGTCTGAACCGTTGCAACGGAGGCTTGAACGCGCTTTTCGATGGTCAAGTCCAACTCACGCTTCTCATCGTCCAGCGCGCGCTGCTTGCGAATAAGTTCAGCCTGAGCCTGCTGGGCTTCGGCCAGCTTGCGGTTATTCGCCTCCAGAAGCTGACGGAGCTCGGCAGCCTCATTAATTTTCGCTGATAGTTCCGTGGCAGAGGCTTCGCGCGCCTTCTTGGCTTCAGAAGCGACAATCCGCTCGCGTTCGGCCGTCAATCGTTTCGCGACCTGGTCTTCGACCGCCTCGCGGTCCTTGGTGAGCTGTTCGCGTTCCAGACGGAGCGCCTCAGTCTTGCGCGCGACTTCAGCATCTTTTCCCGCGAGCTGTTCCTGGAAGCGCCGGCGGGTTTGCTCGAGCAGCGGCGCGGCAAGCGATTCCGTCAGTCGAATTTCGTGATTGCAGTTCGGACAGTGTAAGGTAGGCTCGTATGCGCCATTCGTGGCTGCCGCTTTGAAGCTCATCGCGTTGATCTCATTCGTCGCTGAGTCGCGATTGAACCGTATTGGTGTGTCGGCGCCAGAGCGGAATGTGCGTGTCCACATGGGATTTCCACCTGTGGGCTTCAAATCTGAAATCCGAACGTGCGGGATCCGTCGAAATATTCCATAATCTATGTTATGCGAACCGAAATACACCAGCTCTTTCAATGGGTAGGCATAAAAGATTCCATAACTAGGAACTAGAGATCGATCCTACCCTGCTCGTCCGCGTCCGCGGCGTTGTCGATCGGCGTGATCCTGATCTTTGCGCGCGACAGCCAGTTTTGCGGTCAACTTGCCCCAGGTCTCGGGCGTAGCCGTCCAGGCTTGTCGCTGATCGTTGCCGCTTGGAAGCTGAGACCCGGCGTCAGGCCATCGGAGCTGATGAGACGGTGGATCATTCTCCTGCGTTCTTCTCGCGCGCCGGACCTTGCCATGATCGCCCTTCGAAGTGATCAAGTCCAAGTTCCTCCTTCAACTGTTGATGCGCCTGCTCACAAATCCACCGTGCCTTGATGGTGGCGGCCAGCGTGCGCAGATCCGTCGTCGCCGGAAGATTGGCGAGATAGTATTTCTTCTCCCCGGAGGCACGTTGCTCGCCAATGAGCCAGGCTTCGTCGCCTGGGAGATGCTGCTGACCTTTATCCCATATCCGCTGCGGAGGGCCGTCGGCGGTGCGGACACGGAGAGCAGCAAATCGGGCTTTTAGCCGACCTTTCGTCCCGCTGCGCCAACTCACGGTTTTCCATTTGGCGCTGGCCAGCATTTGTTCTGCCGCAATCGATAAGATATCGGGCACGTGGTGCTTTCGTGGTTTCCCGCGAACTTTAGTAATCGGCCAAATGAGCTTCACATCGACCGGATACACTTTCTGGTGCCGAGGGATACCGACCGCCCAGGCCAGCCCGCGCTCTGTTAGCCCTTGTCGAAACGGCGCGCTGAGGCCGTATCCTGCATCCGCCAGCACACATCCAAAGCGTATGTTGGCTGCCATCGCGCGGTCAATCTCGGCCAAAGCGATCTCCGGCTTGGACCGCGGCGTTCGGTGTTCGACTGGCACGCGAGCGCGCTTCAAGCGAGGCATGTCGCTTGTCCAGCTGTCAGGCAGAAAGAGACGTAACGCGACCATCACGGGCACTTCCCCGCGCGCAAGCGTTAAAGACACCAGCGTTTGGCAATTTGCAGTTTTACCGAGAGCCGACGCGTATTGAGCCGCAACACCGACCGATCGCTCACCCTTTTTCGGCAGTGAGGTGTCATCAATAACCAGCACCGCATCCCTGCCGCCGACAAGTCGGTCCGCCTGGTTGAGCAGCTCTGTCTCTAGCGGCGTCGCGTTCCAGACGCCGTCCGCAATGAAATGGTGCAACTGGTCGTAGTTGCTCGTGGCAAGGCGTTCCGCCATCGGCTGAACGCTCTTGCGATCGCCAGGACCGATCAATCCCGCAACATATACCATCCGCTGTCGGGTCTTATGACCCAGCCGGTCCAAGAACGGCATCAGCCAGCGTTCGATTTCGTCTTCCCATCCCGGCATGGTCAGCCCTCCAAGAGCCGACCACCCATGAATCATTGAAAAATTGATTCGGGAATCGTATAAATCGCGGCAAAATCAACAATCTGCCAAATGCTAGTGAACGGCTAATCACCGGCCTCTCTGCGGGTGGAGAGCGAGCACTGCTCAATATAAAAGAACCGCTTCTGTTGTGGGTCGCAAGCCGCCGAACTGGCGCCCGGCTGCAAACTTCCGGTCTCCGCTCTTGAGCCGACATGTCGGGACGCCGCGTCCAACGGATACCCGCACGCCCATTCGGGCAAGCCCCACCACTCGAAAGGCGACCACCTCAACTCAACGCGAACAGCCAATCGCATTGACCGATTTGCGCTATGGACAGCCGCCGACTGAGCACCGACACCCCTGCATGTAAACACCGTACGGCGCAGCTACGGAACAACGTTACATCAAAGAGATTCGCGGATCGTCAGTCTGTTCTCTGCCTTTGGGCAAGGAACGCGCCGCGCAATAGACATTGTCCGACGCTAGTCTCGCACGGGTCAACAGGGCGACATCGGGCGGTACCTACACAGCCGGGCCATCGTTCGAGAGATCGGGGAGAGGCTACGCGCGTCGCTGAAACAACAGCTGACGCTTTGAAAGGAAACTGGAGACCGCCGCTTTTGGCTATCTGCGCGAGCGCTTGTATTCAGAGCAGCGGGTCGCAGGCAGCGACCATTGGCTATCCGCGACATGCGCCGTGTTAGTACCGGCGAGCGACGGTCTCATGTTTGCTTAAAGCCTGCCAGGGGCTTTTCGTTCCCTTATCTCTAATCGCGAACGCGATGTTCCCATTCGATCGGCGACCAGGAGTGCGGAGCCGACCAAATCCGCCTTCTGCTCAAGCGTCGCTTTGCCGATCTCCCGCGCCAGCGGCAAGCGCTGAACCGACGAAGCGATAACCGTCGGACCGAACGCTCCCCAGAAGGAGACTCGCGGATACGGCAGTTGCGGATCGCGCCAGAAATTCACGACGTTTTATGGAAGCCTCCACTATGAAATTGCTGCACCGGCACCAATCACGCGACTAAGGGGCTTAAACGAAATCGCGATAAGCCCGATGGGAAAAACTTCAGAAATTGACAAAGGGCCGCGCCGTCAAGAAAAGGGGCAGAAGCAACGCGAAGCCAAAAGCACGCCCATGTCCCGACAACCCGAGTATGAGCGAGTGATGCGGCTTTAGAAAGCTCAATGTGTCCGGTTTGCGCCCAGACGTGGCCATCGACGAACAGCGCTTGCCAGGTTGGCTATGTGCCCAATAACAGACGAGCCCAAATACGTGCGAGAGTTCACCTCTCGCGTCAGGCTCTCGACCTCGGTCGTCCTGGGATCAGCCAGACGGACGAGCAGTCACTGCCCCCGAAACGAACCGCTCAAGATCGGCGACATCGACAGCAAGCGCGCGGGATTGAAATCACGCATGGTCGTTCCTGAGAGTGACGTTTCCGAGGGGACGAGATATTGACTTCATCGTCTAGAAAACGAATTCTGATGGCATGGGCCATCCGAAGTTCAGCCAAGAGAAATTTTTTGAAGCGGCTCTGGAAATCGTAGCAGACCGTGGCGCGGCGGGAGTAACGGTCGCGTCCGTCAGTGAGCGCCTGGGATCGCCTAGGGGTTCATTGCGAACGCGTAGCCGAAATGACTCAGCGCATGGAGGGCGGATCACACAAATGGGCGCGGATAATCTTCGGGAAAGAAGGACGTGAAGAGGTACGCCTCGCGCAATTCTTGGTTTCCGAGCTTCCGGTCGCGGCCGTACGCCAACACCTCTTGCGCGGCGAAAAGCCACCGGAACTGATCGACCGCATCATCCGCGCAACGTACCGGGCCGTCGTGGCGGATTACGGGCGCGAAAAAACGGTTCGCCTGCTCGACGTCGCAAGAAGGAAGCATAGGCAATCCATTGCCCACGGCAATGTCCCGGCCTACCAGGCCGGGATGAACCGCCAGGATCCCGTCGATTGTCGCTCCAACAGCGTTCGGCCGGCACCCCATGGTTCGGGCGTGAGGCCGCGGACATGTACTTCAATCCGGTCGACGTCCACCTGAATGATGATCATATTGGCGTCCGCGAAGCCGGGCGGAAAGTGCGCGTCCAAATCGCTCGGCCACATGGTTCGCATTTCCGCGACATCGTCGATGATCGTTGCGCGACCGCCGAGCGCGATATAACGCTCGCCCGAAGGATGTTGAAATGCGAGGGTCACCAAAGGGGCCGCTTGCACCTCCGCAACTTTGCGCGAACTTTTGCGGACGAGGAATCGCCGGGTCCACTCATCGGACCGTGGCGGCCCTGCCGAGGAACTGACAGCCCGGGTGCTTGTGCCGCCCTCCAATGACCGTGTGGCAAGCCAACAAACAGGCACCGCAGCTATCGTCTCGCGCGCGGCGTCGAGAAACTTAACTATCTGAGCTTCGCTGAAGGTAGGGGCCACGGGCATCGTGTCTGGCATGAGGCCCTCCTCGGAAGAGCCAATCTTGCCAGATCTAGTCGATAACGTCTAGAATATTTATTCTACAACGATGGCACGCTACTTTGAAAGCCCGGCTAAGTCCCTCATTCGCGCCGAGTACAAGTCCGTAACGAATACCCGGGCATTTGTCGTGTAGATCACGCGGGCCCGATCCACCTATACCCCTACATGCAAACCGTGGTCACCTCGATTTGCTTCATTCCATTGCGGCACCTCCGACAGATCGCGATCGACGAAGTCACGCAACAATAGCGCCCGTAAGCGTGCAAACCCAGATCTGTAAAACCGCCGCATTCAGTAGGACTGCCGCCCGCCGGTCGCCCCAAATTTCCCGACGATGGCGCGGAAGGTCGTCTCGATCATGTCATCTACGATGACGGGTGGCGGGACGCCCTGCCGCAAGTAAGGACTGACGGCCGCTTTCGGAACCTCGGCCACTACAAAGCGCGCGAGCCGAAGCTCGTTCGCACCCACTCCGCCGAATGTATCGCGCGCGAGCCGCTTGTAAGCCGCATCAACCAACCGACCCTGGCGCACCACACGATCCTTGAGAAATTGGGGCCAATTGCCATGTGCGAAGTCATCCCGGTGGTAAAGGAGAAATGCGCGTGCTTCATTGAAATGGTCGCGGACCCATATCGGCGTGTGCATCGCGGCGGCCAGCCCGTCCCCTGCCTTGATCGCGGCCAAGAAGCCTGTTTGAAACGCCAATGCCGTGTCCAACCACACGTTTGCCAACAGCACGTCTCGCGAGGCAAATCGGTGATAGAAAGAACCAATAGGCGCTCCCAGCCGTTCGGTGACGGACGTCACCGTGACCGACGCGGGTCCGCCCGCCGCAGCGAGATCACGCGCAGCCTCGACAAAGTCGGCATCCTCAAAAAGGCGCTTTGGCATTTATTAGAATATACCCTCTAGTAGATTATTTCTAGTGGGAGTATATCGAATGAATGGTCGGCCGAGAACCCTCTCCCCCCAACCCGGACTATGTCGAGACGGCAAAGCGATTTTTGATGGAGATGCCCATCTCGCGGCATCTCGGCTTTGCGATCACAGACGTCGGCCCCGGCCTCTTCGAAATTACGCAGCCGTTCCGCGAAGAACTCTCGTTCAAGCCAGGCATCTTTCAGGCAGGTCCAGTTGGAACCCTGGCCGACATGGCGGCCGCCTGCGCCGGAATGACGATGCTACCCCGCGGTTGGGCCGCCTCCACGGTGGACTATACAATCAAGCTTGTCGCGCCCGCGTCCGGCGAGAAGCTCGTCGCGCGGGGCCGGTTGGTGAGGTCTGGTCGGACGCTGTCCGTCACCGCCTCAGACGTCTACGCGGTGTGCCAGGGAGATGAAACGCTCTGCGCAACGGCTTTGGCTACGATCCGTAATTTCGAAGTGCCCGATTCATGAGCGCATCTGCTTTCTATGGACTGGTGCTGTTCTCCGCGGTGGCTCGCGCCATCTGGAATTCGCTGGTGAAGTCGGCCGGCGATCGCACGCTCACGATGGTCATGATCCGCTTTAGCGGATTCGTGCTGGGCCTTGCGGCCCTCCCGTTCGTGGATTGGCCATATCCGGAAAGTTGGAAGCGGCTATTCCTCACGGCTGGCGTTCAGTTCGGCTACTATGCGCTGCTTCTTCGTTCCTACGGCCTCGGTGATTTGAGCATGGTCTATCCGCTCGCACGCGGCATCGCGCCGATACTGACAACGATCGCGGCTTTCGTCGCGTTGGGTGAAACCATCGGCCCCGTCCAGTTCTCCGCAGTCGCGTTGATCTCGTTCGGCATTATGCTCCTGTCGCTGGGGGCTGGTACCACCGGACCGGCTGTCGGATGGCTACGGGCGCGTCGCTGTTGCCGCCTACAGCATCTTTGGAGGATTGGGCGCGCGGACGGCCGGCACGGTCCTGGGTTTCCAAGCCTGCCTGGAGATCGTCACCGGAGGCGGCATGACGGCCTACGCGTTGGCCACACGGGGTGGGAACATTGTGGCGCACGCTCGACCACATGGCGCCATCGGCCTTTTTGCCGGCACCATGTCCGTTTTCGGGTATCTCGCCTTTCTCGCTGCAGCTAAATGTCTTCCGCTCGGACCGGTAGTCGCCCTGCGGGAGACAAGCGCGATCTTCGGCGCCCTGATCGGGACCTTTATCAGTGAGGCTTTTGGCGTCGGCCGCATCACGGCGTCAACCTTCGTCATCTCCGGCATTGCGGTGTTAGCCCTCAATCATTAGCGAACAGTGCGATCCAGTACGATTGGGAGACGACATGATGGCGAGATTCAATGCTCAGGATGCAAGCTCGAGATCCGTGTGCGGACGAGCTTCGCGCGCCAAACCGCGACGGCGACACTGGGCATAGAAATCGCCGACATAAGGCGGGCGAGATCGAACTGAGGATGCCCTATTCCGTCGCCTACACGCGACAGCACGGTCTTGTTCACGCGGGGATCATCACCACTGCGCTCGATACAGCCTGCGTTAGCAGCCTTCTCGCTGATGCCGGACGAAGCCGCGGTTCTCACCATCGAATCCAAGACCAACCTGGTGGCGCCGGCGCGAGGCTTCATGCACGATGGCGTTTCGACGACCCACAATAAGCTTAAGGCGCGTCTTCACAGCGGCGGCCGCCTGCCCCATGCTCGGTTTTGCACAATTTCGGGACCAAAGTAGCTCCTGGCGCGTAATGTTGGGGGCAGGTGTTCGAGGGGGGAAAGGGTGGAAGAGTTGCTGGTTCTGGTCACTCGCGCCGGGTGGTCGGCTGGTCGATGAGCGCCAGCATGACCGCCCAGTTGGTTGCGGACGCCCTGTTGATGGCGGTCTGGCGGCGCGGCAAGCCGGATGCCCTGATGCATCATTCCGATCGCGGCAGCCAGTACGTCAGCGAGCAGTTCCAGCGCTTGATGGCTGATAGCCTCGATCACCGCCGACACATAGAGCCAGCCCTCAGCCGTCCAGATGTAGGTGAAGTCGGCGACCCACTTCTGGTTCGGGCGCTCGGCCTCGAACTGCCGATCCAGAAGGTTCGACGCCACGTTCGCAATCTGGCGATGGCCTGCGTCCTTCGGCAGACGCCGGCGTCGTGGCCGCGCCCGCAGGGCCTGCAGGCGCATCCGCCGTTCGACCCGGTGCAGGCCGCATTCGACGCCGTCCGCCAGAAGGTCTCGCCAGACGCGCCGCGCGCCGTAAGTCCGGTCACTGGCAAGGAAGCTGACCTTGACCTGCTGGCCTACGGTCTCGTCGCTTCGGGATCTGGTGCTGGGCGATCGGTTCAGCCAGGCATGAAAGCCCGACCGCGACACGCCCATCGCTTCGCATAGCCATGCCACCGGCCAGATGCCCCGGTGCTTCGCGATGAAGCCGAACTTCATGTCGCTTCCTTCGCGAAGTAGGCAGCGGCCTTCCTAAGAAACAGCCGGATTGGCGTCCGTCGGAATGGCCTGCAACACGAAGCCCAGATATTTTGGCCCGGCGCTGAAGGTTGGCGAGAACGCGGCTGCGATATTGTTGCTCATATTGGTGGGCACCTGGATCCCTGTAGCTCATGCCGTGCCGGAGGGTGTTGTAAAATAGAACCGCAATCTTGCGGGCGGTCGCTGTCACCGCCTTTGACTTACCCGCACGTAAGGATAGGCGGCGATAGAATGCTCCGAGAGCCGTATCGCTTCGTCCCACCGTGGTGGCCGCCAACCGCAACAGTGCGGCAGCCCGGCTGGAAGATCTCCGGGTGCGCGAAGAAAGCACTTTGCCGCCGGAGATTTTGTTGCCCGGTGCAAGGCAGAGCCAGGACGTGAAGTGCTTGGCGCTCGGCCATGCCCTCAGATCCGTGCCGCACTCGCCGATAAGCTTCAATGCGAGCGACGGACCCAGTCCATGGATCTCAGTCAGATCGACGCCGAGCACGCCGTACAGCGCGGTCCTGACGTCAAAGGTGGGCGTGTTGATCTGTTTGGTCTTGATGCGCGGCTTGGATAGCTTCCCGACCGGCTTTGCCCCTTTATTTCCTGGCGCGGCGATCAGGACTTCGAGCTTGCGGTCACAGTCCAGCATCTTCGCCTGGTAGACGTCGTAGAGTTCTAGCGATTGGCTCAGGGCGAAGACATGTTCGTGCCGGTCGTTGCCTACCAGTGCCGCGCGAATGGTCTCGGTGGATGAATGGCATCGCACGTCCCGATAGGTTGCCAAAACATCAGGATTGCGCTCGCCTGCAACAATGGCCCGGATAATCCGCATGCCAGTGGCGCCCGTGATGTCCGAGACGACATGATGGAGCTGCAGGTTCATCTCCATCAAGGCCTTTTGCATATGCTGGATATGGGCGGCGGCATATTCCACAAGCCGTTCGCGCTGCCGCAAATAGGGCGCAGTGTTGCGATCTCAGCATCGGGTCGGAAGCTGCCTCGTAGCAGTCCATAGGAATGAAGCTGGCGTAACCACGCGGCATCGCTGACGTCGGTCTTGCGTCCGGGCACGTTCTTGGCGTACCGGGCGTTGACCAGAATAACCTCAAATCCACGCTGCTCCAGGATTTCATAGGCTGGGATCCAATAGACCCCGGTGGACTCCATCGCGACACTGGTCACGCCGCATGCGCTAAACCAATCCGCCAGATCATGGAGATCTTGTGTAAATGTGCCGAACGCGCGCACGGGAATGTCAGTGCAGTCCGGGTTCACCGCAGCCATGTGCATCTTTGATCCGATGTCGATGGCGGCCGCGCTGACGTTGACTGGCTTCAATTCCGGCCGGTCACCGGTCGTCCTCTGGGGCATCGCAAATCCTCCATTCACTCATGAGCGGAAGGGTCTGGGTTATGCCAATCGTCATCTTCCTATTCGGGATCGCAGCCGAGGGCGTCACCACTCTCAAGTCCGCATGCACCCATGGACCACGTTTTTTAACGGGGACAGTGCCTCCAATAAGCTGACGGCCGCTACCCTCCCAGCCGCAGAGGATAACACAGTGCTGTTTCTACCCCGCACAGGCGCGCAACGGCCCTGGACAGTTTTTTAGGATATCCCGCTCCGCCTTCAGCTTGTTGACCTCGCGCCGCAGCCGCTCGATCTCCAATTGCTCAGGCTTCATTTGCCCGTGGCCGGGGAAGGACTGCGCAGCGTCGAAGCCGAACTCCTTCACCCATTTGCGCAGCACGTTCTCATGAACGCCCAGGTCTCGGCCAGCTTGCGCCACAGATACCCCGCGCTCCCTGACGAGCTTGACCGCCTCGATCTTGAACTCTCGACTGAACTTCCGTCTCTGCATGACCCACCTCTGGCTCGATAAAACACCCAATCTTGGTGTCCATCAAACCGGCAGCAGCTCAAAAGGGTCGGAGCGGGTCAGGCTTCCGCGATCGCAGAGCTAAATGCTGCTGCACCGTTGCAGCAGCATCGAGTTGCGAAAATCGAAGGTCATGCCCCGGTCGTAACCGCCGGCTCAGCCAATCCACCGTAATAACACCAGAACGGCGGTCACGGTGATCGCACCTCCGATACGAGTGGCAATCTGGGCGAACGGCATCAGTTGCATACGCTCCGCCGCCGACAGAATGGCGACGTCGCCGGTGCCACCCTGGCCGGAATGACACGCGTTGACGATCGCGGTCTCGATCGGATACATGTTCATGAGCCGGCCGATCAAAGCGCCTGTTGCCATGAGGGTAAAGACAGTCGCGATGATGGTCACCACATTGGCGACGGTGAAGGCGGACATCAGCTTTTCCCAAGGCGTGAGCGACACACCGATCGCGAACAGCAGCGGATAGGTCATGCCAATCCGGACAAACCGGTAGACGACCAGCCCACCAGACTGCAGTCGCGGCGACACGGCACTGCCGAGCTTGGCGGCAACCGCAAGGAACAACATCGCAACCGGTGCCGGCAGGCCGATCAGATGAAACAGCATCACCCCGAGGAGATACAGCACGATGGCGGTCAGTCCGGCAGCGGCAATCCCGGTGATGTCAGATGAGGATGCCATGTCCTCCTGCTGCTCCACTGCGGCCAAATCGAGAGCATCGTCGCCCGGTGGCTGGAGCCGTCCGTTGCCCGTGAGGTGCGGATACTTCTTGCCGGCATAGTTGAGCATGCCGGAGAAGAGGATCGCGGTGAGGCTGCCCAGCATCACGGGCGGAAGCACCTGGGCGAAGAAGTCGCCCTGCGGCTGACCGAGAATAGCTGCATAGCCGATAGAGAGCGGGATCGCACCTTCGCCGACACCGCCCGCCATGATCGGCACCACGATGAAGAAGAACGTCTTGTAGGCACCCAGTCCGAGCATGGTGCCGACAAGGGTGCCAACCGCGGCAGCAGCGACGGAGCCTACGCTGAGTGGCACGAAGATCTTGAGAAAGCCCTTGATCAGAACGTTGCGGTCCATGCCCAGAATGCTGCCGACAATGATGGCCGCGATGTAGACGTAGAGGAAGTTCGTGAACTTGGTGAAGTCCATGATCGACTTTTCGATCGGAGCCGGGATCAGCTTGTAGTAGACCAGCGCAGACGGAATGAAGGTCGCAAAGATCGCCGCTGCCCCGATGTTGCGTAGAACCGGCAACCGCCTCCCAAGCTCGGCGCAGGAGAATCCGCCGAGAACGAGTACTGCGATCATGGTCGGCGCATCTGGCTTGATCTGACCCTGCTGCGTCAGGATGGCCAGGAGCGCGACCAGAATGACGTAGATCGGGAGCGATATGATGCCGATCTTGTAGTCCATCAGACGCCACCAACCGGTTGGCCAGAACGATGTTGAACCAGACACCATCGCGGGCTTGCGGAAGCTCGCGGCGTTGGTCTGAATGGTGTCCGACATGGCGTTCTCCCGTTCCATGATCTCTATTCTTTTGTGTACTGCGTCCCCAGCCGCGAGCCGAAAGAGCCGGCCAATTACGGCTCAAGATGACCACGAGAGGGGCATCTCCCTGGCATGTTCTGCGGCACGGGGCGCACATGAATACGCTGGCAGTATTGGGCTCATCGATCGCGGACGGCCGAAGTCTTCGACCGTCCGCTGCTTGGTGGTGCTCAGTCGCCTACCACTTGTAGCGGACGCCGGTCACGACTTCGTCGGCGGTGTCGTGCTTGTGCGCTTGACTCGCGCTGTATCCGCCCGTCGTCTTCAGGTGATCGCCGGCAATGTAGACGTCGACATTCGGAATCGGGTGGTACATGAACGAGGCATAAGTCGTCATGCGGGTGCCGCTCCCGGTTGCGACCGCACCGGTCGCGTCCTTGAACGGCACCAGCGTATAGCCGGCACTGCTGATCGCGGCATTGTGGGCAAAGAAGTCCTGCCAACCGACTTCGACGTCGTACAATTTCGAGGGGGTGACCTTGGCCGATACGGTCACGACGTCGTCGTTGCGGGTGCCGAGGATCGCGCCCTGGTCGGCGGTGTAGCGAATGTAACCCGCATTCAGGCGAAGCAGGCCGCCGTCCCAGTTACCGCCGACGCCCCATGACTGGTGGGTGTGACCGACATTGGTTGTGCCGATCGTCGGGATCTCGAGCACGTTGGAGGCAGTATAGAAGCCCGACACGTGGAACTGTCCGGCATTGTAGCCGGCCGCCACGGCACCGCTGCTGCCCTTGTCGAGACCTGCGCCGGGAATCGGACCGCTGCCATTGGGGCCGCCGGGACCGTTGCCGTCGCCGAAATTATAGGCCGCGCCGAGGTAGAGGCCGTTGTCGAACACCTTCTTCCAGACCAGGCCTTGGTCGTATCTTGTGTCGCCCTGTCCATTCGCGCCATTGCCGCCGCTGGTGTAGAAGATGAGCTGCTTGAAGTTGTTGACGTTGGTGAAGCCGCCTTCGTTGGTGCTGAGTGCAGAGGCACCGTAGGGATCACCCCAGATGTTAGCGACGTCGCGCGGCAACGTGTTCTGGCGGCCGACGCTGAACTTGCCGAGCGTCGGGCTCTCAAAGCCAACCCAGGCGTCGCGATTGAACAATACGCCTGGCGTATCCATGTTGCCGCTGGGCAGCTCGAACTCACTTTCCATGCGCGCCAGCAGGTTGAAACCGTATTCGGGAAAGACCTTCTGGGTCACGTAGATGCCCCAGCGGTTGCCGCTGAACCACGACGTGTTGAGGCCAACCGTCGAACGTCCGGCTTTATCGACATTGGTTACGTAGCCCAACGTCGGCTCGATGACTCCGTAGAGCAGCACGTCGGTGTTCTGGGTCTCGATGATGTGCACGGGCTGGCCGGTCTTGAAACTCTCCCAGGGACCGGCTTTGGTCGGGATCGGCCCGGCCGCCGGCGGCGGCGCTTCCGCCCTCGCCTCCTCCTTCTTCTCGACCTGCTTGAGCCGGTCGTTCATTGCCTTGACCTTGGTCTTTTGCTCTTCCATATCCGACAGTCGCTTGTTCAGCGCCCGGATCTCGGCCTTCAAATCGCTGAGGTCGTCCGCTTTCGCGGGCACCGTCGCAAGTCCAGCCATCGTGGATATGGCGGCCCCGATCAGCGCAAAGCGAGTAACCGGGCCAAGCCGCATTTTGTAGTGATCCAGCCTGGCTCCGCCGGACAGCCAGTGTTGGCGCAGTTGCGTCGTCGAGTTCATGTCGCCCCCCAAGGAGATTATTTACGCGGGGGAAAACTGGCGGCGACTGCTGTCAAAACCCTGTCATCCTCCGCGAAACGAAGAACGCCTCTGCGTCAGATCTTCACCGTTGCAAGTTCGTCACATGAATCCGGCCGTACGCGCGTTCGCATGTGCACAATCGGATTTGGGTTAAGCGAAACTCCCGTAGCGATACGGGCTTCCGAAGCCTAACCCTTGACCGCGTCGTTCATCCTGAAATACTGGTCGCAGCAAATAACAAGCGCCAACCGCAATGGCGCCCCAGGGCAAAGACAAGAGCGGCACGCAAGCCGATTGAAGTCCCGGACCATATGAATGATCGGCGGCAGGCGACACATCCCGTGCCGATTTCGGAAACGCGCTTCGTTGGGGGATACAGCCTATGCACGGGATTTCATGCGTGCGCTTCTGATCGAAGACACCGCCGATCTGGGCGCGGCGATCGCTGCCCGCCTCCGCGATCAGGGCCATGCCGTCGAATGGCTGACCGACGGCGCGCTTGCTTCCCAGCGCGTCCAGGAGGATCCGTTCGATCTCATCATTCTGGATCTCACGCTCCCCGGTATGGATGGCGCGAACGTGCTCAAGCTATTGCGCGGGCGCCGGATCAATACGCCGGTGCTCGTCATCACCGCGCGCGGCGAGATCGGAGACAAGATCGACCTGCTTGACATCGGCGCCGACGATTATCTGGTCAAGCCGTTCGACCTCCGCGAACTCGAAGCAAGAATGCGGGCGGTCGTGCGTCGACACAGCGGCACCCCGACCAGCCGGATCGAGCTCGGCGACATCACGATCGACATCGCCGCGCAAACAATCGTCGCAGGCGGCCGCAATGTCGAGTTCACGCGGCGCGAGTTTCGATTGCTGGAGCTGCTTGCGCTGAACGTCGGACAGGTTGTGCCGCGCGAACGCCTGATGGACCAGTTGTTCGGCTACGAGAATGCCGTCAACCCGAATGCGCTCGAACTCTACATTTCGCGGATTCGGCGCCGGTTGAAAGCGTCCTCACTGCGGATCCAGACCGTATGGGGCACCGGCTATGTCGCAAAGATCGACGATGCGCAGCCGTCAACAGTCAATTAAGCGCGACATGATTTTCGGGGCGATCTCGCTGCTCGCCGTTCTCGGCGTTGGGCTGTTCTTCTATATCCGCAGCTTCTCGCTCGAAGCGGCAGACACTGCATTCGACCGCGTGCTCGCGGCCGCCGCGCTTTCGATAGCGGATAACATCCGGGTTGATGACGGGCATGTCACGCTCGAGTTGCCGCTCGCCTCACTGGAGATCCTGGGTGCGTCGCGCGAAACGCGGGCGTTCTATGCGGTGCGGGCGCCCGATCACTCGCTGCTCACCGGCTACCCGGACCTGCCCGAGCCGAAACCGACAGACGATCACAAACCGCAGTTCGAGGACTCCATCTATACCGACGATCCGGTGAGGATCGGCATCGTCCAGCGCTACATCGACTTCGGCGAGAAGTCCGGCTGGGTCAGCATAACGGTTGCGGAGACGCGGGAAGCCCGCACGCAGCTCGCCGCCCTCATCGTGAAGAATTCACTCGCGCCAGTGGCGGTCGCGGGTCTCCTGATCTGCCTGTTGATCTCGACCGGGCTGAACCGCGCGTGGGCGCCGTTGGTCGCGCTCGAACGCGAGCTGATCGGGCGATCGCCAACCGACCTCAACCCGATCCAGAGGTCGGTGCCTCGAGAGGTGAGCTCAATGGTATCGAGCCTGAATATCTTCATGCAGCGGCTCGACGGCGTCCTCACCACGTTGCGCCGGATTGCTGTGGATACGACGCATGAGATACGTACGCCCCTCGCATCGATCCGGGCCCTCGCCGAAGTCGCCGCATCCGAGCAGGACGGGAGGGTCGTCCAGAGCTACGTGGATCGCATCCACGCCAACGCGGTCGATGCAACGCGCATCGTCAATCAGCTGCTGGCGGAAGCAGCCATCGCCCATCATATTGAAACCTCGGCCAATCCAAGTTGCGATTTCCTCGAGCTTTACCTGCAGGCGGTCGAGCGGCTTCCGAGTGGCGGCATGCAGCGCTGCAGGCTGGCCGATCTTTCCACCACGCACGAGGACTTCCCGGTTCGCGGGGCGCCACTGGCCTTCCGTGAGTTGATCGACAATCTGCTGGACAACGCGTTGAAATACGCGCCGGTGGGCATGATCGACGTGGATCTGCGGACTTCGCCCGATGGATCGAGCATCGAGTTCGAAGTGGCTGACCGTGGTCCAGGTATTCCCGACGACGAAAAGCCGATCGTGCTCGAACGCTTTCGCCGCGGCTCGAGCAGCGCGAGCGCCGCCGGGACCGGCCTCGGGCTCAACATCGCCAAGAGTGCTGCCGCTGCGGCCGGTGGCGATCTGTGCCTGCTCGACCGCCCGGGAGGCGGGCTCGTTGTCAAGGTAACCTTGCCGAGGACATCATGATGACTTGTGGTACGGGACGCGGCCTACGGCCCAGCCCATGGTCGTTAGGACTGGCCGCGGTGTTTCTGCTCGCCCATGCACAGTGCTTTGCCGACCAGTCAAAATCCACGCACGAGCTGATCGTCTTTTCCGCGCCCTCGCCGGCCTCCGGTACGCTGCTCATTCACGGAACGGCAGACGTCGTGGCGATGGGGCCGGTCATTGAGGGCTTTCAAAAGGCGCATCCCGAAACCGAAGTTCGCTATCGCCTCTATGAGACTGTCCCGCTCTATCAGGAGGCCGTGACACCGAGCGATGATAGGGCGGCCGCCGACCTTCTGATCAGCTCGGCCATGGACCTGCAGGTCAAGCTTGCGAATGATGGGCACGTCCAGAAGGCGTCGATCACAGTCCGTGGGTTGCCGGACTGGGCCATTTGGCGCGACGAGATCTTCGGGTTCACGCTTGAACCCGCCGTCATCGTCTACAACAAGGATGCTATCGAGCGCACTGAAGTGCCGAAGTCGCATCAGGATCTGATCCGGCTGCTGGAGATTTCGCCTGAGCGATTTCGTCGCAAGATTGCGACTTATGACATCGAGGTCAGCGGCGTCGGGTACCTGTTTGCAACCACCGAGTCCATGCTTTCGGCCAACTTCTGGCGCCTTGCGCACGCGCTCGGCCTCGCCGAGGCACGGCTGTATTGCTGTACCCAGGATATGCTGAATTCGCTGAGCCGCGGCGACGCCGTCATCGCTTATGATGTCCTGGGCTCCTATGCACTGCGCCAGGCGGAGGCGCAACGAAATCTGGGCATCGTGCTGCCGGAAGATTACGTCGTGGCCGTATCCCGCACGATCGTGATCCCCCGCAAAGCGAAACATGCGGCACTTGCCCGATCATTCGTCGAGTATGCGCTCTCGGAAGCCGGCCAGGCTGTCGTGTCAAATGCATTCGGTCTTTCGATTGCCGGTCTGGGTACTGACCGCGAGCAGATGAAAGCGCGGTATCTCGCTGACAAACCGGGCCTGCTAAATTTTCCGACGCTAGGGCTCCCGGCGCTGACCTATCTCGATGCGGTCAAACGCGAGCAGTTCGTGAAGACCTGGCAGCGGATCGTATCACCGCAAAACGGCGTGCCTTAACGCCGCCCTGCGTCACGATGTTGCTCACCTTCGGAAAGAGGAGCCGGCATGGCTCCCCATTACGAACGTAGTAGACCTTGGCTTCAGAAGTCGAACGTCATGCCGGTCGTGACCGCTTCGGCCTTGTTGCCGGAAACCACGTTGTTGTTGGCATCGCGGCCGCAGACGCCATAGCCGTGACCAGAGACGCCCAGGCAGTAATGCGCGCCCGGGCCGTTGCGTAAGTAGCTGCCGACCAGGTACCAGCTCACGAACGGACTGAAGTGATACTTGACGCCCAGCGCATATTGGTCGGCGCTCGAGTTCAGCGTGTTGAGCGCGAAATTCGCAGCGCCGGCGGCTGCAGGAGCCGCGACGGTGTAGGTGTTGAGGACGCCAGTGCCGGGCGATCCTGGCGACGAATTGGCGTGCGCGCAGGAGGCGCTGACATCCCATTTGTCGACCGTCTGGGTCGCGCTCACGAAGTAACCATCCCGCGAGCGTTCGTTGAAGGCCGGATCGGTATGCTCCCGGCGCATGATCTCGTAGATGCCGTAGAGTTGCAGGGCCCCGATCATGTCGTTGAACTTGTAACCGGCGCCGAACTTGGCCGCCCATTCATTCGCGACGCCAACCGAGCCCGGCGGTACGAGAAGGAGACCGCCATTGCTGAGCGGCGTGACCGCCTCGTCACCAATGCGATTGGTGCTCTCATGCAGCTCATAGGCCGCAACAGCCGTAAACGGGCCCTGATTGTAGGTCAGCGAGGCGCTGTAGAGATTGCCGTAGGAACCGTCGGTGCAGCCTTCCGGGGCTGAAGTCAGTGGGAAGCCGGAGCCGCTGCCGCGCGCCGAAGTGCCGGGGCAGTTGGAGTCGCCAAGGGCATAGTCGCTGTTGTCCTTTGCCGTGTTCTGTCCCGGCGACACCATGACAGCGGCCTGGAAACCATACCACATAGGCGATTCATACCAGATGGCATGAGACGCCCGCCAATCGAACTCGGCGCGCAGATCGCCGCCGGTGTTGCCCATGATGGAATTGTAGTCGCCGAGCGTTGCCGAGGACGGATCGTATTTCGACGTCGCCTTCTTGTACGGTGTATCGGCCTTGCCGGCCTTGATCGTTCCCCAGGGACTTTCCATGCCGATGAAGCTGTCGCGGGTACCGAACGCCGCGCGCTCCGTTGGAACGGCCGCGACTTCTACAAGCGACTCGAATTGCGCGATCGCCGCCCAGCCGGGATAGCCGTAGGGCGCGCGGACCCCGAAATAAGTCAGGTTGCTGGCGACTCCGCCTGTGTCTCTCCCTTGTGGAGAATCGGAAAGTAGTAACGTCGCATCGCCGCCCTCGTCTTTTTAGCGCGGCGATCATGCCCACGCCTCGGGACGGCGCGTACCTGTCGAAAAGGACAGGTTCGTCGAACAGCGCTATTCACCAGGGATGGCCCGATAGGGCGGCATTAGAGCCGACAGCAAGCAATCCCCAACTAAAGCCCTACGATCTTTGTTGCGCTGCGCTCCCTTGAAGGGAGTGGACGGCATCGCTATGCGCACTTTGGAACATAACTCGCTTCTCATGAGTTCCTGACCCGGAACACACCTGACCGGCGACAGGGAGAGAGGGATGCAAGGGGCCGCGGTTCTAATCTTGGTCGTCGAGGACGATCAGCTTGTCCGAGACCTGGTGACAGATGCATTGTCCGACGGCGGCTTTACGACCGAGGTCAGCGTCAGTGGAGAGGATGCCGTCAAACTTCTTCTAAGCGACGCCACCAAGTATCGAGCCCTCATCACCGACATCAATCTGTTTGGTACTGTTGACGGTTGGCAAGTCGGCCACCGCGCCAGAGAGTTAAATCCTGACATCCCTGTTATTTACATGACTGGTGCGGCGGCCGATCAGTGGTCCGCTCACGGCGTGCCCAACAGCATCCTATTGAGCAAGCCATTTGCGCCAGCGCAGATCGTAGCAGCCGTCGCTCAGCTTCTGAACACCGGCGCGCCTCCAGCGTAGTGTCACACTGATGCCTTCAAAGAAAAAGAAGGCCAAGAAGGCAACGGCTTCGTCGGCGTGCGCCCCAAGGGGCTACAAAAGTAAGACAGTAACGTTGGCAGTTTATTTTACGAGACGCCGCACCGAAATTCGCTCTATGATGTGCGTTCGGAAAATTTTCTACCCGATTTGCGCTGACTGAATTCGTTTCCAATCGGGGGTTGATTGCCATGCGCCCCATCCAAAGTGAGCAGATTGCTGCGCTATTCAAATTGCACGCCCAACAGCTTGAATCCCTTCGCATCGATCCCGAGATCGAGAGGGAATATTCAGAGATCCTTCTTTTAAGAGAGAAGATAAAATTGGCGACCGATCAGAAGAAGGCGCGCCGGCAATTCCTTGCTCGGTGCCTGCCACGCGCCTGAAGGTCAAGTGCGCTGTCGAAAAGGGTTGGATCGAGCTGCTCGAGAGCGGGACCTACGTCCGGCTGCTGGCGCCCGGGCAGGATACGTTGTCGCCCCGTTAGGAACCGTGCCCCGATTACCCGGTTTGGTCTCTCGCTGGCTCGTGCGAGCTGGCGGAGCGGCTCCGGCCCATAATACTCCAGCCCCCCAAGCCGGGGCCGTCTCTTGTGCTCTGTCCTGACGGACACAATGAAGATACCCAGAGGCAAGTTTATAGGCGAGCGTGTCGGCGGTCTCCCGGCACATGAGGCCGAACATTTCATCAAGTGCCCGGCTTGCGGTGGCTGGATCGATATGCGCGACCTAGGATCAGTTTTCGACCATGAGGGGCGCCCCATCCTGGCCAGGACTCAGGCACAACGGGGCGGAGTAAGCGATCTATGCCCATAGAGATATATCGTGGCCATGTGCTCGACCCCGACCAGATGGAGGCGCTTCGCGTCCAGCTTGAGAACTTCGACAGCATCCAGGAAGTCGACGCCGAGCTGCGCGGCATCATTGAGCGCAACTGGCCACATCTCATAGCAAAGCTCCTCCGGATGACGTCTGAACGGATTTAAGCCTCTGAGCCCCCCGTATGGCCGCAAGCAAGAACATCCGCATTATCCCTCACGAAGCCGTGCCGCAGACCGGCAGCTTCGAGGTGCGTTTTCCGGACGGGCGCGCCAGCGTCTATTTTTCTTCGAGGATATTCCTGGCCGGCGCATGCGGCCGGAGATGCTCGACAGCGCTACAGCAGAGGCCAAGGCGAAAGCACTAGCCCGCGCCGAGCAAGACAAGCTGCCAAAGCCCTGAAGAGCGGCCCCTGTCCCAGCAACCTCGTCGTCTCAGCGTCCTTAACCGCCGCAACAACGCGGGTGGGCAGCGTAGCGTCGTGCGCAAGCGCTCTCCCTGATGGGCACCCGAATTAACCACTAGTTCCGATCAATTCTAATTGGACAACAACACTGCTTGTTAGCGGGCCCCACCGGCTCAATGTGTGAGTATGGCCGTTTTGCGGGCTTCGGCGGGACCGGAAAACTGACTTCGTAAGGGGCGAATCGCAATCGCAGCGATCGCTTCGATTCGAAAGTTACCTCCTCATCTTGGAGCATCTCGCGATGATCGAACGTCGTGCAATGGAGCGCATACCGATCAACCAGGCGGCGCAGCTGTCATTTGGTGGAATTCGTGGGACACATCCATGTATGGTGCGCGATATCAACGCCCTTGGGGCCTGCATCTCCACACCCTACTACGTGTTTGCGAACGAATTTGTGCTGTCGTTCAACGGCCATTCCGCAATTTTTATGTGCCGCGTCGTGTGGAGAAAAGGAACTCGTTGCGGCGTCTCGTTCCTTCTGCGCCATCGCTCGCCGAGATCGGCGGACTATTCCAGCGAGCCCTCAAACGTGGCAGTTGAGTAACGAGCGACTAACGATTGCGCGCTGACGCTCCTCAGCCGAAAATGAGGCGCGTAGTTCAGCCGTCGCGCGATGGGCTGAATCCTCAGCAATGGGCTAACGGCGCTGTCCGCCATGTCGGCGGCGAGCTCGCTGCCGTCCTTCAGGCGAATGCCGTCGCGTGAACGTGTCGATCTCTTTGGGACCACAGAGGCGCGCTTAATGACGTCCGCGCGGGTTGCGCATACTGCGCTATCTTGTTAGACCGCGCTCCTATCAATGAAGGAGAGCCGAGTTGGCCAAAAAGAAAAAGACTGTCCGCCGCGAGTGGACGCGTGACGATATCAAGGACCTGAAGGCGCACTCCAAGGCACGGACGCCCGTCGTCAAAATAGCCAAGATGACGAAGCGAACCGAGGGAGCGCTACGTCAGAAGGCGATCGTGCTGGGAATTGGTCTGGGCCATCAGCGGTAGTGGTGGTCGCGCGCGCTTGCGTGTACCACGGCCGCCTGCAATCAGTCGGAACGATCCCACCGGAAGGCCGTTGTGTCCGATGGTCAAAACGTCCGATAAATTTCGCGAAAATGCCGAGAACTGCCTGCAGCTCGCCGAGGGGGCGACCAATGCGCAGGCGGCACTCCGTTACAAGCGGATGGCGCAGGCTTGGTCCGCCTTAGCGACAGAACAGGATTGGCTCGACGGCTATCCTACACAAAGTGATCGGGCCGGCGAGTTAGCGGCGGACGCGATCGATGGTTTGCGCGATAAAGATGCTAGCGCCGCTGACGTCAAGGCTCGTAAGAGCCGACTCATAGATGGCCCAGTTGAGTTTCGGAAATCGCGCGTGGACAACGATTGATCGTCAGCCACGCGCCTCTCGTTGTGCCGAGGCGTCGTTCACCGACCTGTCTGACCGGAAAACGCCGCAAACCCGCTTGACCGGATTTTGGCTGCATCACCCTATCCGTAGATTTTCCGCCGAGTCTTTTCCGCGATTGTTCACGACGTCGAAGCTGACCTTAGCTCCCTCTGCGAGCGAGGTGTAACCAGTCTTCTCAACGGCGGAGATATGAACGAACACATCCTTGCTGCCCGAATCCGGTTGAATGAACCCGTACCCCTTCGTCGGGTTGAACCATTTGACGGTGCCTATAGCCACTTAACTTCTCCATTTGAGACCATGCTGAGCGTCCACTAAAAAACGGTCCCGGCACCCCTACATGCCGGGACCGTTGGAGGCGACTTGGCGGAATGGGATCGCCAAGCATCTCTAGCCTAGGAAGATTCAGCAGTCGGTTCTGTTCGCTTTTGAACATTGGCATACTGTTCCCTCGTGGGAACGGAGTTGGAAAGGCGTGCTAAGCGCAAGAGCCTGCGAGTTCTGACGGGAGGTTGCCGAAATTCATTTTCATGGTTGGCTCGCGAGTCATCAGCGCGAGACCAGCTTCTGCCCGACAACATCATTCGGCCACCGGGGAATGATCCGCGTGGAAATGCCGCTGGCGCCAATGGTCGTCAATTGCCCGAAACCGCCCACCCAACACGGAGTCCGGCCCTCAGTGAAGTCCCGGCTAGCGATATCACCCTGTGTTTTCAACGCAGCGATGACGTGACCATCAAGGCTTGCCGGTGCCTTCTCTATTGCTACCCTGATTTCCGTCTCTTGCGACTCGGTGTTGCACGGGCATGGACTAAACCCCCGCGGCATCTCAACGATTTGCCACGGCTCGATGTGCTCGCTGCCGGCCTGCAGCGTCGTCATCCGGAAAGCGGATGGGCCACCCTGTTCTGAGATTCCCGCGACCGACACCTCGAATGGACTCGCGGCGCCCATTGCGGCCATCCGGTCATTCAGCTCCTTAAGCGTGGGGCCGATCGCCTGCTGGAATTCGTCAAAGCCGCTTGCCGCTATTGTCGACAGAGCAAGCGACACGGCCTGAAAAACAACAAAGTGCTCGGCGCGGATCGTTGCAGCAGCCCGAAATTGAGGAAGCAAGGTCGCCTTGTTACAGATCGCTGTGATCGTCTGATCCGCTGTGCTCCATACGAGTGCATCTGAAATGAGATGAGCCCCGTCCGAGCCGACGATGAGGTTAGCTGCCGACATTAATAAATACCCTCGAATTGAAAGTTGACCGAGCTATCGCCCAAAGTTGGTGACGGCGGGAATCGGAAAGGCGGCATATCGTGGGGGTGCTTGACGCCTCCACTTCTCCACCGAAGGAGCGATATGGCGTGTCCAACGATAACGTCATCCATCTGATTCAGCCAGGAATCTTCGACGATCAACTCACAGAAGTCTTGCGCAATGGAGCGCGTGCCCTGCTGGCCCAGGCGGTCGAGGCCGAGGTCGCAGACTTTCTAGGCCAGCATGCCCATTTGAAGACCCGGGACGGCCACCAGCGCGTCGTCCGCCACGGTCACCTGCGGAGCGCGAGGTGATGACCGGCATCGGTCCGGTCGCCGTCCGCCAGCCGCGTGTACGCGATCGCGAAGCGGACGCCGCCGATCCTGGCCGCATCCGGTTCTCGCCGTCGATCCTGCCGCCCTACATGCGCCGGTCGAAGTCGATCGAGACGCTGCTGCCGATCCTTTACCTGAAGCGTATCTCGACCGGCGACTTCTCTGAGGCGCTGGCTGCGCTGCTCGGCAAGGATGCTGCCGGGTTGTCGGCATCCGCCATCGGTCGCCTGAAGGATGGCTGGCTCGACGAGCACGCCGCGTGGCAGAGGCGCGATCTGTCGGCGAAGCGCTACGTCTACATCTGGGCCGATGGCATCCATCTTCAAGCGCGCCTCGAAGACGAAAAGCAGTGCATCCTGGTGCTGATCGGCGCGACCCCGGAAGGCCGCAAGGAACTGGTCGGCTTCACCGATGGCGCCCGCGAGAGCGCGCAGGACTGGCGCGATCTGCTGCTCGATCTGAAGCGGCGCGGGCTCGACGTGGCGCCGCAGCTTACCATCGCCGATGGCGCACTCGGGTTCTGGAAGGCGGCCGGCGAGGTCTGGCCGAAAACGCGCGAGCAGCGCTGCTGGGTGCACAAGACCGCCAACGTGCTCGCCAAGTTGCCGAAGAGCCAGCAGCCGAAGGCCAAACGCGCGTTGCAGGAGATCTGGATGATTGAAACGAAGCTCGCCGCCGAGCTGGCGTTCGACGCCTTCATCGAGAGCTACGCGCTGAAGTACGAGAAGGCCGCCGATTGCCTGAGCAAGGATCGAGACACGCTACTGGCGTTCTACGACTTCCCGGCCGAGCACTGGAAACACTTGCCGGACGACGGATGAGATGGACAAGCGATTTTTTTTCATGACCGAGATGACGATTGCAGAAATCGCGTACGTCCATTCTTTTGTTCGGCTGCGCCGCGGGCCATTCTTCCGTCCCGGCCATCGATCTCGCAGCCGCCGCGCGCAGGGGCGGTCAAGGCTGGCCGCGTTTGCGGCCACCGCAAGGTTTGGCCTTGACCGGCCCGAGCACGGCGGCATGCTGGCGTGGAACGGGACTGCATTCCTGGCTGGCACTTGCCGTCAGGCGGGATTATCCTGGGTGGGCGCGGGCGACCTCGTGGCGAAGCGTGGCGCATCGGCTGCAAGCGCCACCAGGCTGCCCTATTTTGTCTTGCCGAGTTGAGGCGCCCGCGCGCCGGTTTTTGGCCGCCATGGTTTCCATTGCCTCACCAAGCGCTCGTAGCTTTGCTCCGCCTGTGCGGCAATCAACATCTCGCGGTCGCGCAATACCTTGATGTTGTAGGCATACGCTGGCCCACGCCGGCTGCCTTTCTGTTGCGGATGTCCGGCTTGAAGCTGCATCGCGCGGGTCTTGATGGCGACCAGTGCCGGGCGCGCCCACAGGTAATCCTCGCCCTTCGTCAACAAATGCCATCAAAGCACGGTGAGCTTCCGGGCCACGGCCACCGCGGCGATCTGATGGCCGCGCGCAACCGGAGAAAGCCCTTACGGCCAAGGCGACCTTTTGTCAGTGCCGGGATTGACCAAGGACGGACGGCTCATTTCTGTCGAATTCACTATTGTCTTGTTGCGCGATGACGGGAGACGGCCCGCTGGAACTGCAGCGATCCTCCGTGACGTGACGAGGCGCTTTGAAGAAACCCGTGAACTGAGGCGTCAGCTTAGCAACTCCAGCAGCCGCGACTCCGCACCGATTGTCAACACTGCGTCTTGCCTAGCGGAAGCGGGAGTATGAAATGACCGACCTTCCTCGTCTAGAGTCTCAGTACGATGCATTTTTGTTCGCTTCCATTTGCGATACAGATGAGATGACATTGAGCGTCTTGTCTGTTCTTGCACGTCACGACGTCGATCCCTGGCGTCGCCGGCGCATAATTGGTCGAGAACGCGCGGTCGATCTGCTGTACATCATAAGCAATGCGCTGGGCCTGAGCGACCAATTTCGCATGCTGTCGTGGCGTATCGGACCGCCGCGGGAAGGAACTCCCGCCGAAAGACGATCCGAACGGCGGCCATCATTCGTTTGAACAAGGACCCGGCCAAGAGCACATCGCCGCTGATGAAGCGGGCCAGACGACCATCCCGGGCTAGCGGTTCGCGACGATCGGCAATATCGGAAGGACCCGTATCCGTCCTCCAGGTGTCGGCATGCGTCTGTGATCGCTACCTTTGCATCAATTAAATCGGCCGCGCGCCAAGGCGCGCGGCCGAAATTTTGGATGGTTGGCCGGGGCCGCGCACGCGCGGCCCCGGATGAGAACTCACTCGGCAGCCTCCGAATAGGCATCATCGCCTAGCCCAGCATTGGGCGCATCGGATTGCTCTTGCGGCTTGGCAGTCCTCAGCACAGCGGGCAGCCAGTCGGTCGCAGCGAGCAACTGCTCGGCTGCTTCCGCCATATCGACCTTCTTCATATCTGCCATCCGCTCGGCAGCCTCGCCGCTCACACCGTCGTTGACAGCCTCCAGAATGCGGGCCTTGGTGACGCGACCTAGATATCGGAAGACAAAATGACAGCTGGCTCACAGACGCACGTCTCCCCCTCAAGATGAAGCCGCCAATTTGCCTGAGCCTAGTGAGGACGAAATGGCCGTCGAGCGGCGAGTTTTGGTGACATTTTCAAAGTGAGAAGCTGTCAGCGCCACATCGTCGGCGAGTTAACTGTCCGCTTCAGCGGGCCAGTTCACATGACCCGCGTTAACCCTGTCGTTGATCTTCTCCCGTAGCCGTTCTCCCTGGTTCACCTCTGCCGCTAAGCGGCCTTATTGGACCGTTGCAATCGTTCTCCGATTTCTGGAGCTCACTTCTAAGAGGATCTGAGCGAGGTTTCTCGTTCGGAGAGCGTGAAATCAGATGAGAGTGGCTCTCTTCCTCGTTGGCCTCGCGACACTCGCGGTGATGGAGCTCGAGGCACCGCCTCGCATGACAGAGCCTGTGAACGAGCCGCCTGCTGAGGCGACTGTCGGATTGCGCCCCTCACAGGATACACTGACCAAGGTAGACGGGCTCGAAATTCGGCAATTCAAAGCGCCGCCGCAGCCGCTTTCCTCGAGCGAAATGATGCATCCGCCGGACCAAACTGCGATCGTTGCGCAAGAAGATTCGAAGATCGTCGAGCAGCAGGAGCGCAGCGCAACCGGAAAATCCGCGATCATGCTGCCCAGACCTCGGCCCCGGCACGGAACTTCCGAGGCAAGCGCTGGCGCCAGTCGCGCCCAACCAGTCGCTGAGGCCAGGCCGTGCCGGTCAGGTGCCTTCGATGTGCTTTTCAAAGCATTGAACCTGCAGACGCGATGTCAGACCTAGCGCAAGGATTCGTCTGCGTCGGGACGACAGCCGACCGCACCCCGCGGCTCCCCGCGCATGTGTCAGAGCAAGCACGCCGTGCCGAGGAAATCCGACCACCTCGCCCCGACGAGCGTGGATCCGTTGTCGCGGCGCGGAATTGGCCGTCGCCGGAAAACAGCGCCACGGCGCCGGCCGGTCCCGCGAGATGGGCGAGCTTCCGCACGTAGACACGCAGAGGCTCGCATGACGCCCGTCATAGGGACCGTCGCCACCGATGCTTCCAAAGAAGCCACGCGGTATTCCCGGGTAAATGACCCCGTGCTTTCCTCAGGGGCAGGACCTGCGTCAGCCTGCGGCCGCGATCCGTTTCTCGAATTCATTGGGCAGCTCGATATCGACTTCAAGCGTCGAGACACTTTCACCTCTATCCATCCGAACGATAACCTTTTCCGGATCGAGCATGACGTGTCGCGAGACCACGGCAAGTATCTCTTCCCGCAGAATCCCAAGTAAATTCGGCTGGCCGCGCAGGCCGCGTTCGTGCGCCAAAAGAATTTGCAGCCTCTCCCGGGCAACCGGGGCGGAACCGGGGCGGCGGCTGAGTAACCGCAAAAAGTTCATGCTCATGCCGCCCTCCGTCCAAGCAGCCTTTCCATAAAGCCCTTGCGTTCGACCGGCACCATCATCGTAATCATCTCGCCATTCAGGCGCCGCGCCGCATCGGTATAGGCCCGGGCGGGCGCGCTTGCGGCGTTGTTCAGCGTGACCGGGGAGCCGACGTTTGACGCCCGCAGGACGTCCTGGCTTTCGGGAATGATTCCCAGAAGTGGAGTGGTGAGGATTTCGAGAATGTCATCGATGCTGAGCATTTCGCCTCGTGCTGCGCGGCCCGAGTCATACCGGGTGATCAACACGTGTTTCTTCACCTGTTCGCCCTTCTCTGCCTTTGCAGTCTTGGAATCGAGCATCCCGATAATGCGATCAGCATCACGGACGGACGAGACTTCGGGATTCGTGACGATAACCGCTTCATCCGCATAGCGCATCGCAAGGGTTGCACCTCGCTCAATGCCCGCCGGGCTGTCACAGAGCACCCAATCGAACTTGGTTCGCAGATCGGCGATGACGCGCTCGACCCCCTCATCGGTCAGGGCATCCTTGTCCCTGGTCTGGGATGCAGGAAGCAACCATAGATTCTCGAGCCGCTTGTCGCGGATCAGCGCCTGCGAAACCTTTGCAACGCCGTGCACGACGTTGATGAGGTCGAATACAACGCGTCGTTCCGCCCCCATGATGAGGTCGAGATTGCGCAGGCCGACGTCGAAATCGACAACTACGACTTTTTCTCCGCTTTGTGCGAGCGCGGCACCGAGCGCGGCGGTGGAAGTGGTTTTTCCAACGCCGCCTTTACCTGACGTTACGACCAAGACTTTGGCCATCCTTACCTCCTTTGCCGGCGCGCCCGACAAAAAATCCGGGCGAACGGGGCAAGCGTTGCGTCGATTCCCAAACCAGTTCACGATTGGCATGACCGGGGAAAACACGAACGTGACGTAGGACCGGCCACGGAGACGAACCAACCGACGTTGCAGCCGCACCTTGGAATCCAGGAGTGCCGACTCGCTGTTTTTTGGTTGCTTTGTTTTAGATTGAGCGGTGTTCGTTAATCACCGGTTAACGACGTCCTCTTTTCGGCCGCGGACTTGAGCAAGCCGCTTCCGGTTTAACTCCGTGTTATCGGACATTCTGGGAGTTCGGGTTCGGGTCAAGAGCGTCGTCTGCTGCGATAGACGCCGGCCCGTCCATTTCCGCTATGGCGCTTCAGCGACCGATGACGTGAGGCGGCGCAACAGTCGTGAAGGGCCACAACCCAACCTTCAAAAGAGGGCCGCTGAACTCGACGCATTCATCACGGCTCTCGAATGCTCTCGTCGAGCCCCCGAAGGAGCGGGTAGAGGAAATACGACATGACGCTGCGCTCGCCCGCTTTGATTTCCGCGGTTACGGCCATCCCGGGAATAAGACGGAAATGGTTTGGCACATTGCTCAACTCGGCTGAGGTGAGCTTGATGCGCGCCTTGTAGTGCGGCCGTGCTTCCCCGTCTTTCTTGGGATCTGGACTAAAAACGTCCTCGGAGAGCGTTCTGACCTGTCCCTCCAGGGTGCCGTGCTTCTGAAACGGCCACGCTTCCAGTTTCACGCGGGTGAGAGATGCGGTCTTGACCTTTCCCACGTCGCGCCCCTCGACCAGAACCTTTGCTTCGAGGGGGAAACGAGCGTGTAGAGCGGCTCCGCCTCTTTCATAATCGACGCTACGGAGCGTTGCGCGACATCGAGGACGATGGCATCTGCCGGCGCCTCGAGCAGGGTGACCTCGTTTCGTCGGGCGGCCTTCTCGAGTTGTTTTACCGCGGCATCGCGATCGCAGCGGGCCTGAAAACAAGCCGAATAGGTGTTGAGCCCCACGTTCTGGCTGCGCCAGCGCGACGCGCGCGGATTCTTCCCCGCAGCGGCGGTTGGTTTTCTTCGGTCACCGGGTGGCGCTTTGCGGGCCCTTAGCTCGCCTCTCTTCGGGCATCATCTGAGCCCGTGCCGCGCTCGCATTTTCCATCAGATGCCGAGCGCGCCCTGCCCTGCCGATGACACTGGAGGAAGATAGCCGCGGCAATTAAGGCTCTTGTCAATCGTATTGACCTACTCACGGCACCGTCTGTCGCATGTGATCGCGATCGGCGCGAGTGGATGATCGATATTTCGGTCGTACACACGCGCCAGCATGGAGCCTGCGTTACGCGAATTGAGCGACGCCTATCCAAAGACCATGCAGGATAAGGCTGACTTCTAACGCTGAGTCCAGCGTGCTCTGGAATAGTCGACTTGTCGCAGCAGAACAGAAGCTACCGGTTAGCTTTGCGCCTTTGACCAGGTCGCTTCCCGCTTCGTTTGCTTGATCGCGGGTTTGCCATCAATGTTGTGCCGGGCATGCTTACAAGGAGGTCACATGATTACCGCCGTTGTACGATACAAGCTGCCGCCGCAGATCGACTACGCCGCGTGTTGCGAGCACTTTCACAAGATCGCACCCAACTTCCGCGAGGTGACGGGGCTGATCAGCAAGCACTTCATCTGGTCCGAAAGCGGCTGGGCGGGCGGCGTGTACCAGTGGGAGCGTATCGAGGACGCTACGGCGTTCTACACCGGGCCGTGGCTCGAGGGCATCATCCAGCGCTACGGCATGAAGCCGCAGATCGATTTTTACGAGGTTTTTGCGATAACAGACAACACGCGCGGCAAGGTTGAGCTGCTCGAGGAGGGCGTTGCCTCCAAATGACCCCAGCAGATCTAGCTCATCTGCCGCACTCGCGCAGAGAGGTGGCGGCTGTATGAGAGGATGGCTGCGGAACCCTCACCTCGTCGTAGATCTTGGCTCTTCGCGGATGTGCCGATCAGGCGAATGTCCGCGTTTCGCCAAGAACTGCCCTCCCCGAGACCATTCGAACGCGGTACCTAGACAGTCTGTTTCGCTTGAGGGATCATGTAACGTTAGGTGATAGGGCGCCGTCATGGACGTCGGAGGGTGGCTGCGGAGGCTTGGCCTCGAACAATATGAGGCGGCATTCCGCGACAATCAGATTGACGAAACAGTCCTGCCGAGCTTGACGGCCGAGGACTTAAAGGACCTTGGGGTCGGACTTGTAGGGCATCGCCGTAAGCTGCTCAACGCTATCGAGAGGTTGCACTCCGAGGGAGGAGCACCAACGACAATAGTCGACACTCCACTGGTAAGGGACAAAGCTGCCAAGGATACGGCCGAGCGCCGCCAGGTCACCGTGATGTTTTCGGACCTTGTCGATTCGACGTCGCTCTCCGCACGTTTGGACCCAGAGGATCTGCGTGAGTCATTTCGGCCTATCAGACGTGTGTTGCCCGTGCTGTGCGCCGGTTCGAAGGATTCGTTGCAAAGTACATGGGCGACGGCGTGCTCATCTACTTCGGCTATCCGAAGGCACACGAGGACGACGCCGAGCGAGCCGTATCCGCCGCGCGTGAGCCGAGACAAGCAGCCAAAGGTGGAGGCGGCACCGAGACGCGCGCGCGAGATTGCGTGGAAAGCGCAAACCAGATTGTGCGGACGCTTCCGCTCACTTGAGCGGAAGGGCAAGCGGCGAACCGCAATCGTCACGGCGATTGCCCGAGAGCTATCCGCCTTCATTTGGGCAATCAATCGCGAGCTCATGCCACCTCGACAGGCGTAGCGTCGTTGCGGGCTGTGGACCGCTCGAGTCGTGAGGTGCGCTCGACCGGCCCACAGCCCCCTTTATTGCAATCAGGATCAGGGGTAGTCGCAGACATCAATCGTGCAGAGGTGAAGGTGGGACCACGGCAGGGGAAATCCTGAAACCCATTATGTGGCCAATCATCCGATCGACGCCTGACGCTAGACCAGGGACAGCCCCAGACGAAAAAACGGAAATGCGGTATCCAACCCGCGCATCAGAGCCTGTTCACCGACGTCTTTGGGTTCCGCCTTCTCCTCTGCACGATCTATCGGTGCAAGAACTTCACGATAAGCCTCGTGGAGATGGGAAACCGTGCGTTGTGTGCTTGACTGGGGACATCAGAATGGGATGGTCCGGCCGTGCTCCTGCCCCGCCAGCGATAAGCTGGCTAGGGACGCCAAAGACAAGGAGCACGCCATGTCCCAGATACGCAATACCGCGATCGCCGATATCGGCAAGAGCTCGTTCCAGGTCGTGGGCCACGATGCACGCGGCGCCATCGTGCTGCGGCAAAAGTGGTCGCGTGGCCAAGTGGAAGTGCGGCTCGCCAACATACCGCCTTGCCTGATCGGCGTCGGCGCACATCACCTGAGCCGCAAACTCGCATCGCTTGGTCATGATGCTAGGTTGATGCCGGCCAAATATGTTCGTCCCTATAGCAAGGGACAGAAGAACGACTTCAATGATGCCGAAGCGATTGCCGAAGCCGTGCAGCGCCCGACGATGAAGTTCGTGGTGACCAAGACCGCAGAGCAACTGGATCTGCAGGCGCTGCATCGGGTGCGCGAACCGCTGGTTTCACAACGCACCGGCATCATCAACCATTTTCGGGCCTTCATGCTGGAACGGGGGATCGCCGTTCGCCAGGGTATCGGCTTCCTGCGCACGGAACTGCCCACCATCCTTGCGACGCGCACCGATGCCCTGTCGCCACGCATGTTGCGTGTCATCGAGGAGTTGGCAGGCGACTGGCGCCGGCTGGATCAGGTATCGATAGCCTATCCGGCGAGATCGAAGCCCTGGCCGTCAAGATCAGGCATGTCGCGCCCGATGGCGGTGCCTGGCATCGGGCCGATCATTTCGAGCGCCATGGTGGCTGCGATCGGCACTGGAGACGTCTTCTCCAAAGGCCGCGACTTCGGCGCCTGGCTCGGATTGGTGCCCCCGCAGATCTCGACGGGAGACCGCACGATCCTCGGCAAAATCTTGAGGCGCGGCAATCGCTACCAGCGCGCTCTGTCGGAAAAGGGGCCGACGACATCGCCTGCCCCACTGGATGTTTCTGCCATATCCCGAAGTTGAGTTACCTACTAGCGTGGCCTCTAGCATAGCCGCCTTCCGGGCGTGCAGGTAATCCTGGTAGCGGATGGTTGGGTGAACCTTCCGGGCGGCCTTGAAGGCCGCGTTGAACTCGAATAGTTCGCCGCCTCCATCTTCTCGATCGCCGCGTTGAAGGCCGCGACCGCGGCGCGAGGGCGCTCCACTATAGCGCGACAATCTGGATGGGAAGCGCGCGACAATCAGGATGGCGAGTCGGTGTCGCGGCGAGGTGATGATTGCCGCAATGATTGTCGCGCGCAAGAGTTTTGTTCGCTCTGATTGTCGCGGAGCGTCAATCAGCGAGTGTTTTTGGTGTCGCGTGCGAGGATGGTCGCCCTGGACCACGCTTCCGCTCGAGCGCGGTGCGCCTGCGATAGCTTTCGACGTTCATCTCGACGATGGTGGCGTGGTGAACGAGGCGATCGATGGCGGCGAGCGTCATAGCAGGATCCGGGAAGACCCTGTTCCACTCTCCAAAGGGCTGATTGGCGGTGATCAGCATGGAACGCCGCTCGTAGCGAGCGCTGATGAGCTCGAACAGCACGCTGGTCTCGGCCTGGTCCTTGGTGACGTAGGCAAGATCATCGCAGATCAGGAGGTCGAAGCGGTCGAGGCGGTTAATGGCGGCCTCGAGATTGAGCTCGCGCCGCGCCACCTGGAGCTTCTGGACGAGATCGGTGGTGCGGGTGAAGAGGACGCGCCATCCGTTCTCGATAAGGGCCAGGCCGATGGCTGCCGCCAAGTGACTCTTGCCGCCGCCGGGCGGGCCGAACAGCAGCAGATTGGCGCCCTTGCCGAGCCAACCATCGCCGGCGGCGAGCGCGGTCACCTGTGCCTTGGAGATCATCGGCACAGCCTCGAAGTCGAAGTTGTCGAAGGTCTTTCCAGCGGGCAGCCGCGCCTCGACGAGATGGCGCTCGACGCGGCGGCGGCCGCGTTCGGCGATCTCGTGCTCGGCAATGGTGGCGAGGAAGCGGGCCGCCGGCCAGCCTTCCTTGTCGGACTGCTCGGCAAATTGCGGCCACAGCACCTTGATGGCTGGCAGCCGCAACTCGTTGAGCAATAGATTGAGGCGCGCGGTGTCAATGGTATTGGCCGTGCTCATGCGGCACCTCCGATCTCGCCGGCACCGATGAGGCACTCATAGGTGGCGAGCGGTGCGAGCTGCACCACGACGTGCGGCACGCAGGCCGGATCGGGAGAGAAGTAAGCGCGCAGCCGGTTGAGGTCGGGCAGTCGGCCGGCATCAAGCTCGGTCGCGAGCTGATCGGCGAGTTCGGCCTCGCAGCCGCGCTCATGGGCCAGTGCGAGCAGATCGACCATGATCCGGCAGGCTTTCCTGTCCGGCAGCCGTTCGCGCAAGCAATCGAAGGTTCGGCAATAGGCATCGCGCGGGAACAGCCGATCACGGTAGACGAGATTGAGCAGCGCCATTGGCTTGCGCCGCAAGGAATGGATCACGTGCCGATAATCGACGACCTGGTCGTGCTTGCCGTTGGAATGCGGCCGCCCACGCGGCAGGGTGACGAGATGGGTGCCGCCGACGAACACGTCGAGACGATCGTCGTAAAGGCGCACCCGCAGTTGGTGCCCGATCAAACGCGACGGCACGGTGTAGAACACCTTGCGCAAGGTGAAGCCGCCGCTTGACGTCACGCGGACAATCACCTCCTCGTAGTCCGAGGTGCGGCGATCTGGCAACGCCTGCAGGGTGGCGCGCTCGTGGTCGATCCGCTTGGAGTTGCGGGCATTACGGCGGCTGACGATCTCGTCGATGAAGCCGCGATAGGCGGCGAGATCATCGAAGTCGGCAGTGCCGCGCAACAGCAGCGCATCGGCGATCGTGCGCTTGAGATGGCCATGCGAGCTTTCGATCGCCCCGTTCTCGTGGGCGATGCCGCGATTGTTGCGGGAAGGCCGCATGCCGTAGTGGGCGCAGAGGTCCTCGTACCGCCTGGTCAGATCGTCCCTCGCATTGCGATCGAGATTGCAGAAGGCGGCCGACAGGCTGTCGGTCCGATGCTCCCGCGGTGCCCCACCGAGCGACCACAGGGCATTCTGCAGCCCTTCGGCCAATGCGACGAAGCTCTCGCCACCGAGCACGACATCGGCGTGTTCAAACCCGCAATAGGCCAACCGGAAGTGATACAGGCGATGATCGAGCGGCACGCCAGCGATGGCGACCCCAAGCTCGCCCATATCGGTGAAGTCGGACAGGCCGACCTGGCCCACTTCGTGGGTCTGGCGGAAGATGACCTCCTGCTCCTCGCCGTGGATCGCCCGCCAGGCGCGGATCCGGCGCTCGAGCGTGCGGCGGATTCCAGCCCCCAGCTCAGGATGGCGTCGGAGCATCTCCTCGAAGATGGCCACGGGCCGCACGCCGGGAGCCGCCTTCAGCATCGGCACGACCTCCAGGCCGAAGACGTTGGCCAAGGGATCCGGCCGCCGCCTTTGCCGCGGTGTCTTCTTTTGCGACGGAAGGCGCAGATCCTTCTCGAGCCGATAAGCGGTCGACGAACTGAACGACGCCTTCGCGGCCGCCTCTGGCGGCGAATTGGTTTGACGGAACTTCATGTAGAGCCTCATCTGGTGATCGGTGACATGGCAGCCTGGCAACGGGTGATTCCTCTTTGGCGAGAAGAACCATCCATCACCGGCCAGCCGCGATCACCAGACGGCGCGGTCCGCTCGGATCGCGCCGTCGCCGGGCTCGTAACTCCGGTCGGGCTACGCCCTCCCTGCGTCACGAGCCCGGCGAAGCTCTCTCATCCTGATTGACGCTGCACTTCCATCCTGATTGCCGCGCCGCACTCCACGTCCGTGTGGTGCTTGGTGAGGCCGACGCAGAGCCCGGCCGCCATCCTCGAGCTTGCGCGGGATGGCTTCGGGCTTGCCTGGACGGACTGCTTCAATCGTACAGTGATAGCTGCGGCGGAAGTGACGCCGCGGATGCAGCAATCGACGATGCGGCCCGGCTGGTCCTCGACGGTCGCGACGGTCGCCGCGCCGATATGCCCGGCCCCTCGATCCAGATCGCCGCGACGCCGGCGGCGCGAAGGTGATAGTCAGCCAGATCGTCGTCGTGGCGAGCCTTGCCCATGTCGCGCAATAGGATCCGTGATTTGCGTCGATCGCTTCAAGCCCGCCTCGGCGTTTTTTCCCGCCTAATGCGGCGAGCATGCATGGCCGCTGCCAGAATACCGACAGCTCCGACCATGATGATGATCCAGGCCCCGCGTCCCAAAGAAGCACGTCGGTCATCGTCACTCCTCCTGGTCTACGCCGACCAGCGCTCCCGCGCCCTCCGTCCCCTACTCCCGCGACGCCCCTTGCGATCATTGATGCGACGTTGCGGCGTGTTGGCAAGGCGCGGGAGAACGCTCGCCGACGGGTGCTCGATCAGCTCGTCAAGCATCGGCTCGTGCTCGGCTGGCGGATGCTCCAGGGCGGCGAGGAAGGCCCTGCCCGCGCACTTAGGCTGAACCAGGCAGCCCCTTACAATCAAACTCGGCTTGACGTGGGAGTACTCACACCGTCCCGTTCAGCCTGTTCAAGAACTCAGGCGCAATCAGAAAGAGCGGATTATCAAGAAAAAGCCCGACCGTTGTTGCGGCCGGGCCAGTTTACTGGAACGGGAGAGCTGAACGGTTTAGTACCGTCCGATGGAAGGGCCGCCGAACTTGTAGTTGACGCGAACCGTGACGAGATCGACGTCCTGACGAATGCGATCCGCACCGAATGCTAGGCCCGCGGGGCCCGTGAAAGTGAGGGTACGATCCTGCATGAACAGATGATCGTATTCGACACCAGCCGACCAGCCGGGGGCAAAGCCGTATTCCAGGCCCACCCCAACCGTGCCGCCCCAACGGGTGTCATCGCCGGTGGTGGCAAGCACAGCGCCAGTCGCAGTCGAATAGATCCGGTTGCGATTATCGGTCACGGCAGCACCGCCCTTGACGTAGAACAGGACGTTGTTGGTGGCCCAGCCGAGCTGACCCGTGAACAGACCAAACGCATTGATCCGTGAATCGTTGCGGAAGCCCGGTCCGAACAGGGTGCTCAGGTTGTTGCCGCGCAGGTCCGCCCAGTCGCCCTGCGCTTCCAGGCCGAACACCCAGGTGCCGGTCTGCCAGCGATAGCCAACCTGACCACCCGCAACACCGCCGGTTGCATCGTGCGAACCCTCGGGGCCAACCAGGAAGGGCGCAACCGAATCCCAGCTGTTGCGGCTTGAGCCCCAACCGCCGTTGGCGCCGATGTAGAAGCCGCTCCAGTCGTAAATAGCGGCGACCATCGGAGGCGCCTTGGTATAGGGACGCGCTGCCATATCCGCCGCGCTGGCGGGAGCCGATAGGCCGAGAGCCAGTGCCCCGGCCGCAGTCAGTAGAAGTTTTCTCACGAGTGTCTCCCCAGGAAGAAGTTGAAAGCACGACTTGTTCACCCACTGCCGCGCAGACGTTACTTTTTCCCTTGCTTATTGCTGTAGCTAGCCTGCAACACTCAGTGAATATCGGAATGGAATAGGTCATGTAAATTAACCACTTAAGTTCCCCAAGTCGGCGGAACCTCATAAGGTTCCGATCTTGCGTAGTGGAAACGCAGAGCCCTCCGGGCGCCCGTAGTCCGGCGCTCCACCGTCAACCGCAGTAGGAACAGTGGCGGACCATTCAGGGCTTGGCAGTTGTAGTGCTCTCACCCTGGGCCGGTGCCTGCGCTCGTGCGTCCATCAATGAAGAGCCGGTACTCGAAGTGGCGCACCCTCCTAGCCCGACGCCGGATGCAAGCAACGCGGCAACCGCAGCAATCAACCTGCAATTCTTCCAACCATATGCGGCACGCATGGGGCTCGTTCGACCAGCAATGCGGGGCAATTAAGGCTAGCGTCCACCGGAACGCGCCGCTTGGGCCCGCCAGCGTGAACCGGAATCTTTCCTGGATGATCTCGGCGCCAGGGCGGGCTGCGGTAGGCGCGAGACCGACGAGGAGCACACCGAGTTCGGAACGATCATCCGCGACCCGCTCTTAGGCCAGTACCGTGGCTTTCAGCCGCATTGAGGGGTGGCCCCGCGACGCGACCAGCGAGGTCGCAGATGAGCTGGCGGAACGCGCCGCCGCCGCCGAGATCACGCCCGCCTTGCGGGCCTTCATCGAAGCGAATGCTACCAAGCCCTTTGCCGTCCAACTCGCGCTTCCATTACCCGGAGCTGCTTGAGCATGGCGCGCCTCGCCCCCGCCAAGCGGATCAGCAGAGCTACGACCTCGCCATGATGGTATCGCCGACTACCTCACGCGCGAGTGAGACGCGGCCGAGACCATCGACCCGCTCATCCGCATCCTCGATCGGGACAGCCTGCGCGAGGCGATCACCGAGGTTTTGGTCGACGCGCGGGTGCAGCCGAGGCCGAGAACGGAGCCGCGAAGGCTAAGCGATGAACTGCGTCGCTTGCGAAGACACCGGTAGGATATGGAAGCTATCTGCCGCGAGCTGGCCCAGGCGACGACCGATCCCCTCGAGCGCGCCGCGCTGCACGAGATCGCAGAGAACTACAGCAAGAAGGCCGCTAACTGAGGCGGCCTTACTTCTAGGTGTTCCGCTTATAAATACACGCGCAAGGAACAAACGAAGATTTATTAGAATCACAATCTGTTCTCGCCCGGAGAACAGCGGGCCCGCCAGCGTGAACCGGCCGCCTGACGCGAGCGTGCCACACGCACGACAAGCAGAAGGGCGCGCCGCAGCGCTGAGCTTCAGGAACGTATCGCGTCAATCGCGTGGGCAATCAGGATTGCAACGCTGACCGCGATTACGATTACGAGCAGCCAAGTGATCACGTTCGTCTCCACTGATGGAGTTGAACGCGCTCAACCGTGCACAGTCAAAAACAACCGGCCAAAAAGCTTAATTCGGCGCTGGGCTGAGGATTAATGGCAACTCTTGCGTCCGCAGTCGGCCCTATCGGCGGAAGGCCTGTAGGAGAAGAACACCAACAACGCACGCCGCGAGCAGGAGTAAGAAAGTACCCACGGCAGCCCCCAATCGTTAGGGATTTGCACGGAAACTTACATCATCCGGGGGCGAGCCCAAGCTGTCCAGGCGCTTATCGTCGCTTCTTTCCAAGAAGAATGGCCCGGTGAACCGGCGCCGACCTAAAAAGCGGCCTCAGGATGAACCCGAGGCCGAAAAGGCAATTGCTTAGACCGATGGCGCCCACCCCCGTCCGCATCCGCAAGCACGAGGCTGTGCCCCAGACCGGCAGCTACGAAGTCTGCTTCGCCGATGGTCGGGCGAGCGTCTATTTCTACTGGGACGATATGCCGGGACGGCGGCTCGCGCCGAACCTGTTGACCGGGGCAGAAGCGCTTGAGCAGGCCCGGGCACTCGCAAGAGCGGAGCTCGCCCGCTATCGAAAGACGAAATGACCAAAGGCTGGCGGCGCCCCTTCGAGGATCCGGTCAGGATTGACGATCGCTCTCTGCTGACGCTAACTCGACGCCGGCGAGTACATTGCCCCTTGCCGAAGAAAGAGCACGCGGCACCGGAATGGCAAGCGGCGATGCAAGCGCTGATCCTGGTAGCGGAAGGCGGCGGACCGACGATGTTTGCCCGGATCGGGATCATGAGGGCACTGAAGCGACAACATGTCCCGGAGTTCAACCCGAAGGGGAAAGAACCGCATTGGGACCGGCGCAAGCTGAAAAGGGATCAATGATCTCCGCGGGGGATTCCGCCTCGATTGCCGCTTGTTCCCGCCCTCGGCCACATGATTTTCATCTTTTGTCGGCATCAATTATCCATACTGCATCACCATTTGAGGACAGCATTTGATGGCCAAGGAAAATTGCCTGATCGTTCGTGCCGCCGGGAGACAACTTGATCTGCTCCGCGGAGAAGCGTCGCGCATTGCAGAAGGACAAAAAATCGACTGGTGGATCGATCGCGCGGACATTGGGGCGCGCTTTTGCTTTGAAGATTCGGAGGCAAAGAAGACTTTTGAGACCGCGTGCGAGAACCTCGGCGTTCAATACCAGGAGGTCTAGGGAGGCCCCGGGGCGTTTCAAGGGGGAATCCGCAGGCTTCCGCATCGCTGCGGCGCCTGCGGTCGGCGCTGCTCTGTTCCGCACGATCAGTTCAGCCCCAAGGCGGTCGGGGGGCTTTTGGGATGCAAGTGGGCCCGCGCCATTGCCAAGATTTCCCGGAAAGATTGGGGCCCCGCTAGCGTGAGCCGGCGACCCCGTAAATTCCCAAGGCGACAGTAGCCGGCCCATTCCTTAGTCGGGACTCGACGCCGCGGTCTAGCTGTGGTTGCGTGCGGCGCTTTATAAAACCATTTGGGGGACTGGGAATGAAACGACTCGTTCTGACCGTCGCAGTAACGCTCGCCGCAACCACAGCACACGCGCAATATCTCAGCGGCACTGGCTCGAACCCGAGCACGCACACTTCGTCGGGCTACACCCGTAGCATCGGCACCTATGTGGCTCCGTACGTCGCCACCAATCCGAACGGCACGCAGCGGGACAACTTCGGCACCAGCGGAAACGCGAATCCCTACACCGGCGCCACCGGTCATCGGACACCGCGTTACTGATCGCAGCTATCAATGAGCGGTCAAGGCATCGCGTCATGGGGTTGGGCAATATACGATACTGCCCACTTCGCAGCGAACAAGCTTCTGCCGTATGCGCCTCTGATCACGCCATGTGTTGCCATCGTTGTTGGGGGCATAGCGTTCTATTCGATACATGTCACGAGGACGATTGCACGCAGGAGAGCTACGATCGACTTCTTTCTCAAGACTGAGGCGGATAGCTCGATCGTGAAACTGTTCCAAGCATTCGATGATCATGTGGAAGCTGTAAGCAAACAGATCAACGGGGGGAAGCTCTCAAGGAAGTTGTAAAGGGCGATGAATATAAGACAGTGCATGCGTGCCTGAACATTCATGAGCTCATTGCAGTTGGAATCGCCAACAAGGTGTTCGACGAGAAGGTTGCCTACCATTACTGGTCCGGCGCTCTCGTCGGGCATTGTAAGGACGCCAGCAAGATTATTGATTTCAGTCGCACTGATCCGGATGACCTTTCCGCCTATATTTCGATGCCAGACTTGAACAAGCGATGGAAGAAGAAGCTGGATGGTTGGTCCCTTCGGCAACGGAAACAAAAGCCGCCTGCTACCGTAGTGGCAGGTCCGATTACGCCCGCAGCCCCAGAGGGAAGTGCGCAGGCCCCAGTAGATACGCCATCACGCACAGTCACCTAATTGCACCCGCCAGTGGGAACCGGCGTTGCTGGCGCGCAAAAAGAAAAACCCGCCGACCTTATCAGCCGGCGGAGTTTAATTGAGATTGTTGGCAATCGGCGGGCACCGATCACTGGATTGGGTTAGCAGAGTCGCCAACATAGCGCTAACCCGGCGGGCCCTTGTTTCATGACCTGAGCCTCCGGCGGTGCATCATCAGCGGCTACCGGTCGCGCTTCTAGCTGGCTATCTGCTTGCTGCGCTGCGTCTAGGTTCCGCCGTGCGAGACATTGCAGAAACATCGGTATGAAATCACCTCTCCGCATATGAATCCCGGATGTCCCGGAACGCGCCTTACGAGTTTGCATTGTTTCTCTGTTTTGTGAGTTGTGGCGAGGTCGATCATGCGTCCGCTTTCTGGAATGATCGTGATTGCAACGGTCTCGACTTTGACGGGGCTTCACGCGACCCCTGCTGTCGGGCAAACATTCAATGACAGATGGTCTATCATCCCAAAGGCTCAAGCGGAGCCCGCTCCTGAAGGGCTCGATCAGATAAAGAAGGATGAGCCGCAAACGCAACCTCCGAACGGAGAAGAGTCCTCGAAAGATCGTTCAGGCGGTCAATCTTTCAATCGAGCCATTTCCGGAAAAGCCTCGTACTATTCGTATGCCAAAGGGAAGACAGCGAGCGGTTCATCATTTGATCGGAATCTACTAACCGCGGCGCACCGCCGTCTGCCGTTCGGCACGAGAGTCCGCGTCATTGATCTTGAGACGAATAAGTCGGTGGTGGTTCGTATCACCGACCGCGGACCCTGGGTCCGTGGCCGTGTCCTCGACCTCTCGCTGGCCGCTGCGCACAGCTTGGGGATTACGAAACGTGGCGTGGCTCAGGTTCGTGCTGAGGTGTTGTAGCAGACGTCCATTGCCCCGAGAAAACACGCAACCGCCGCCCACGCGCCCTTGCGTCAACAGTCCGGCTTTTGGCAAGAAACCAATGTGCCGTGTCTCTAAAGAACCCTGACGCTATCGCGGCCCTCGTATCCGCCCTCAGGCTCGTCCACGGTGACGAAGTCGCGCGAACCTTGCTCCAGGAAGGTATGAGCCTTGCCACGCTGATGGAAACGATGTTCTCCGCGCCGATAGCACATCGCGATGCCGTTCGATACGTCGCGACTGCCTTAGATGACTTCGCCATTACACCAGAACTCGGCCCTGTCTGGCATCTTCGCTAATTGTATGATGACCAGCCCGGCTCATTTCGCGTCGTCGATATCGAGATAGCCACGCCGGCCGGTACGTTGTCCAGCAACGACCTTTGGCTTCGGCTGCCCGTCTAAATAGCTCGCAACGTCTGCAACGTGGACCGTGCTGTCGACGACTAGCGAGGCCCCGTGCCCTCCTTGACGGCCTTGTAGGTCTTGATCTTGCCGGCTGGTAGCTCCTGGATCTGCGAGTAGCGCGAGGCGCGTAACTTAGCGATAATGTCGTCGGACTCAGGCAGAGCGCGGGCGAGCACGCCCAAACCAGTGCGAGGGGTGTGTTTCGGCATGGAATAAGGGCTCTGACTCATATGTGGAACGGCCCGGGCTGCAAGATCTTTCTCTGGTTGAACAAGGGATGACGGTGCGGTCATATGTTCGGCCTGTGAACGCGGCGCCTGGCCGCTGGCCACGATGATATCCGCGGAAGCAATCGCCCAATCAATTTCTCGCGCTCGAAGCGCAGTGAGTCAGGCGGTCTGATTGCTACCGGGAATGACGTCATTCGGGGTTCATCCAGATTTGCACCTTGCCTCCTCGGCAGCTTTCTTCTTCCGCCGGAGAGCTCTTAAGATTAGGATTTCAGCATTGCGGCCGGCGCCTGATAGATGCCGCCTCTGACCAGCAAGGCCCAGATCGTGCGCGCAATCTTATTGGCGAGCGCGACCGATGCGACCTTGACCGGTCGTCTTTGCAGCATGGTCCGAATCCAGAGTGGGACTTTCAAGCCTCGTTTAGCAAGCTTGATGATAGAGGTCGCACCAACGATCAAAGCGTCCGTAGTTGCCGATTTCCACGCTTTGATATCGCGCCGAGCCTTTCTTTTCCGCCGCTCGACTGTGCCCTCGGTGTGAGCCCCGTCCAAGCCGCAAAATCTCGTGCAGTCGCAAAATTGCGAGCGTCCAAAACCGATGTCCGAACGGTAGCGGCGATGAGAGGACCGACACCCGGAATCCTTGCATCGGGGTCCTTTCTGACGGCAACCAAAATCTCTCTGTCGAGCTTCTCTATGCGGGTTGTAAGCAGCTCAATCTGTTCAGCGAATAGGATCAGGGCAAAGCGGGCGGCGCCGGGGATCCTATTGTCTTTTTCGTCCCGGAGAAGCACCAGGAGTTTTGCGATGCTTGCCATGCCTGTGCCGGCGATAATGCCCAATTCGGCCATATGAGCACGTAGGGCGTTTGCAGTCTGGCTGCGCTGCCTCATCAGCAGCTCTCGCGTTCGCAAAATCATGCTGGCCGCTTGTTGTTCGGCAGTCTTCACCGGTACGAACCGCATTGTCGGGCGGGTGACCGCCTCACAAATGGCTTCAGCATCCGCCACGTCGGTCTTGTTTCGTTTGACGTAAGGCTTCACGTAGGCTGGCGGCATCATGCGGACAGCGTGGCCCAGCGCCGCGATCTCGCGTGCCCAGTGATGGGCACTCGCACAGGCCTCCATACCTACCATGCAAGCTGGAAGGCTCCGAAAGAAGGGCAGAATCTGCGATCGCCGCAATGTGCGGCGAACCAAGACTTTCCCGTTTTCGGCGATGCCGTGAAGAAAGATCGACTTGGCCAAATCCAAACCCACCGTGATAATCTTCTCCATGGAACGGTCCTTCCTTTGTGGCGCCTCTCTACGCGACCACGTTAGGCACTTTTGATGCCGGTTCGAAGGGCCGTTCCACACCATCACTTTTGATGAAGTTCAAGCGCCGGCTCGTGTTGGTTTCACAAAGGAATCAATATGATGCAGCGAGCCCTACGTCCGTCGGCTCTGGTCCCTCACGGGTTTGACGTGGAAAGCGCCTTTTGTGATGGCGCTACGACCGTGATCACCGTGCGTCCCACGAGCGGGACGAGTCTCTGTCCCGGATGCGGGACCAGTTCTGGGCGGATCCATAGCCGATATCAGCGGCGCCTAACCGATCTGCCGCTTGCGGGGCGGCAGGTTCGCTTGGTGGTCGTGGCGCGCCGCTTCCGCTGCGTTACTGCTCTCTGCGGTCGGCGTATTTTCACCGAGCGCTTCGATGACGGCGCTCTAGCACCGTGGGCGCGGCGAACGACCCGGCTCGATCTGATCGTCCATCACCTTGGCCTCGCCTTGGGTGGCCGCCCAGCGGCGAGTTTTGCCCGTCGACTTATGCTGCCCGTGAGCAACGACACGTTGCTTCGGGTGGTTAGAAGGCGCGGGTGTCCACCCTTTGCTGCGCCGAGCGTTATCGGCATCGACGATTGGGCCTGGCGGCGCAATCAGCGGTATGGAACTATCATCTGCGACCTCGAGCGGCGACGACCGATCACTCTCTTACCCGACAGAGAGCCAGCCACTGCGCAGGCCTGGCTCGCGGGGCAACCACAGATCGCTGTGGTCGCGCGCGACCGCGGCGGCGGTTACGCCCTTGCTGCGGCCAAGGCACTCCCGCACGCCACCCAGGTCGCCGACCGTTGGCACCTCATGGAGAACGCCAGCCACGCCTTCCTGGATGCGGTTCGCAAATCCATGCGCCAGGTCCGCATCGCGGTCGGCTCCGCCACCATAAATCCCAACTTATTGACCGCCGGCGAGCGCATTCAATATGAGGGTTATCTTCGGCGAGAAGACACCAACGCGGCAATCCTCAAACAGGCTGAGACGGGCGTCTCCATAAAGGAGATCGTACGGCTCACCGGCCATAGCCGGGGCCTCATCCGCAGGGTATTGCGAGGTCAGCGATCCGACGTGTTCAGGGTGCGCGAAAGCTCGCTCGAGCACTACCTGCCATGGCTCGATGTTCAGTGGGCCGCTGGTCATTGTAATGGCGCCGACCTGTGGCGTTGCCTCAAGGCGCAGGGATTTAGAGGCTCGGTGCGAGTCGTTACCGAATGGGCGACACGCCGTCGGCGTGCCGAAATGCCCGATGCTCAGAGCCTGCAGCGCGTACCGTCCGCGAGAACTATCGCCCGCCTGATGACCAATGGCCGCGATACACTATCAAGGTCAGAGACCGTCACCATTGCGGCGATCGAGCAAGGCGTTCCTCTTCTGGTGGAAGCTCGAGAGATCATAGCCGCTTTCCATGCGATGATCCGCAAGAAGGCTCCCATAGAGCTTGAACCATGGTTGGAACGGGCACGCGCAAGCCTCGTCATGTCTTTCGCCAACGGCGTCATCAAGGACAAGGCCGCCGTCAGCGCAGCGATCACAACGTCCTGGTCCAACGGACAGACCGAGGGCCAGATCACCAAGCTTAAACTGGTGAAGCGCCAAATGTACGGACGCGCCAAGCTCGACTTGCTGCAGGCTCGACTAATCGGTGCCACATGACCAGTGCTGCACCAAAATTGCGTCAGAGCCCTTATTCCATGCCGAAACACAACCGTTCGGGCCGGCCTCATGTCGCGCCAGCGCGAGCAGTTGCTCAAGAAGATGCTTGCTGCGGCGTATGCCCTGCTTGAGCGCGCCGAGGCGTTCGCGCGCGCTTGCTCGGGAAGATCGGCCGGATCGAGATTGTCTGCCTGCAAACTAAGCGCGGTGATGGGCGTCCGCAGTTCATGCGCAGCATCGGCGACAAAACGCCGCTGCTGATCCATCATCAGTTTCATTCGCTCCAATAGCCCATTGATGAATGCGATGAACGGATGAAGTTCCTTTGGCGTGTCCGCTAGCGGAAGCGGGGTCATGTGCATTCGTCGCACGATCATAGTGCTTCGGTGCACTGCCTGTTTAGCGAACTTTCTTCCGGCCGACTTAGTCCCGAGCCGACTAAAGCGCGATGAGATGATGAATCATCATCGCGCTTCAGCTTCTTGTTTGAGCATTATCTTTTCGGAAAGCCGCTTCGCAGCTTTTCGGATCATGCTCTAGCCCAGCGAGTTGATGATTTCCCGATAGGCGGCTTCGGGAAACGCCTTCAACGTGCGCGTCCGGACGTTTCCCAGCATCCCCAGTTGCAGGCTAAAGCGAGCCGCAACAGCGTCGTCCGGAGCTTCGAGGATCACGACCATGTCAAAGTCACCCATGGTCAGGTAGAATGATTTGATCTCGCCGCTCATATCCTTGACAGCCTTCTTCGCAGCGTCCAGACGGCGTGGCGAGTCCTTCGCCTTCTGGATGCCTTGCTCGGTCCAATTTGCAAGCATGACATAGGTGGTCATTGCCGTCCTCCTTCTGGCACGAAAGCAAGGCTACGCCGTCGGGGCGAAAAACAAGACCCGGAGCAGATGCGTGTAGTCGGATTCGAACACCATGATCGCCACGAATACCAACACTAGGACCGGCGGCAGCAGGATCGCGTAGGCCAAAGCCAGCCGCTCCCAGGCCATGTGCATGAAGACCGCAACAATCAGGCCAGCCTTCAACATCATGAATAGCAGGATGAGCGACCATCGGAGATGGCCGTGGAGGCCAAAATAGTCGACGAGATAGGAGCAGGTGCTCAGAACGAACAACCATCCCCAGACCACGAGATAAAGCTTGATCGGATGCTGCTGGCCCTTTGTGTGGGTGGCTCCTGATGCAGATGCGTCATGCACGGGGGCTTGCAGCGAGTGTTGCTGCGCTTCCAGATGTACCCCAACGTTTGTCATGCTGCGACCTCACCAGAGATAAAAAAGCGCAAAGATGAACACCCACACGAGATCGACGAAGTGCCAGTACAGACCGGTGATCTCGACGATCTCGTAATGCCCTTTCCGACTTGTGAAAAAGCCGCGCCTTTCGACATCGAAGTCTCCCCGCAAAACCTTTCGCGCAATGGCGATCAGGAAAATCACGCCGATCGTTACATGGGTGCCGTGGAAGCCAGTGATCATGAAGAAGCTCGAACCAAACTGCGCCGCACCCCAGGGATTGCCCCAGGGCCGGACGCCTTCCATGATCAGCTTGGTCCATTCAAAGGCTTGCATTCCGACGAACGTTGCGCCGAATGCTGCTGTGGCCAACATCAAGGCCGCCGTCTTCACGCGGTCGCGGCGATAACCGAAGTTGACGGCCATCGCCATCGTCCCGCTGCTGCTGATCAGGATGAAGGTCATGATCGCAATCAGGATGAGCGGGATTTTCTTTTCCCCGATCGTGAGGGCGAAGACCTCGCTGGGATTGGGCCACGGCACGGTCGTGGACATTCGCGCCGTCATGTACGACAACAGGAAACAACTGAAGATGAAGGTGTCGCTGAGGAGGAAGATCCACATCATGGCCTTCCCCCAGGAAACGTTCTTGAAGGCGCGCTGATCCGAGGACCAATCGGCGGCGATGCCACGCCAACCTGCAGGCCGCGCCGGCGGTTCTACGTTGTTTATCAGCGCCGTTTCTGCCATCTGGTCCCTTGCCTCCCTAGCTCAGCAACTGGCGACAGATGTCGACGAAATTGTCTGTCCAGCCCGTCAGCAGGCCGACCAGGACTAGCCAGACCAACAGCAGGAAGTGCCAGTAGATAGTGCAGAGTTCCACGCTCAGACGAATTTGGCTCGCCTCGGCGCCACGCAATACCTTGGCAGTCGTTCTACCGAGCGCCACCAGACCGCCCATCAGATGCAGCCCGTGCACAGCGGTGATCAGGTAGAAGAACGAATTGGCTGGATTGGACGCCAGGAAGTACCCGGCGCCACTCAGCTGGCGCCACGCCAGCAGTTGCCCGACAAGGAATGTAATGGCGGACGCTCCACCGGCGCACAGGCCGATGCTTATGCCGTCGATGTCGTCGCGGCGCGCGGCCATATACGCCCATTGCAGTGCCACACTGCTCAAGACCAGGACGCCGGTGTTGAACCACAACAGCGCTGGCACTGGCAGCGTCCGCCAGTCCACCATGTTCATGCGCATCGAGTAGGCGCTGATGAAGAGTGCGAATAGCGAGCCGACGACCGCGAGAAATACGCCCAATCCGAGCTTCGCCGCCGGCAGGGACGAGGTACTCTCCTCGCGAAGATCGACCATCACGCCTTCCTCCAGCCATGGCTTGGCTGCCAGCCGCTGTTGCGAGAGCCACCATCCCGCAATTGCGGCTATTCCAGCCATGAACAGGATGATGGCGCTCATGCGTGGGGCCCTTGCGCCGACAATCCGGCCGGCGGTTCATTTTGCGGCACGAAATCCATGGCGGCGCCGGGGACGCTGTAATCGTAGGCCCAGCGATGGACGATCGGGAGCTCCTTGCCCCAGTTGCCATGCCCCGGCGGGGTCTCTGGCGTTTGCCATTCCAGCGACGCGGCGCCCCAGGGATTGCCGCCGGCCTCTTTTCCTTTGAACAGGCTCCAGATCAGATTGAACAGGAACACGAGCTGGGCGAAGCCGACGATCAGGGCCGCGACGCTCATGAACGCATTGAGGTCATGGGCGGATGCCGGAACGAAGGCCGTTTCGCCGATGTCGTGATAGCGGCGGGGCATACCCAACAGGCCCAGATAGTGCATGGGGAAGAAAATCGCATAGGCGCCGAGGAACGAGACCCAGAAGTGGAATCGTCCAAGCGCCTCATTGAGCATTCGTCCGGTGACTTTCGGGTACCAATGATAGATTCCGCCGAACACCGCCATGATCGGCGCAATACCCATCACCATGTGAAAATGAGCGACAACGAACATCGTGTCGGACAACGGAACGTCTACGACCACGTTGCCGAGAAACAGGCCGGTCAAGCCGCCGTTTACGAAGGTGATGATGAACGCCAGCGCGAACAGCATCGGGATGGTGAGATGAATGTCGCCTCGCCAAAGGGTCAGCACCCAATTGTAAACCTTGATCGCGGTCGGGATCGCGATGATGAGCGTCGTGGTGGCGAAGAAGAACCCGAAATACGGGTGCATGCCGCTCACATACATGTGGTGCGCCCACACGACGAAGCTGAGCGCGCCGATCGCGACGATCGCCCAGACCATCATGCGATAGCCGAAGATGTTCTTCCGGGCATGGACGCTGATCAGATCGGAAATGATGCCGAAGGCCGGCAAGGCGACGATGTAGACCTCGGGATGACCGAAGAACCAGAACAGATGCTGGAACAGGATCGGGCTGCCACCCCCGTATTTCGTCAGCGTGCCCATCTCGACCAGCGTCGGCATGAAGAAGCTGGTTCCCAGCAGGCGGTCGAGCAGCAACATCACCGAAGCGACGAACAGCGCCGGGAAGGCCAGCAGCGCCATGACGGTGGCCGTGAAGATGCCCCACACCGTCAAGGGTAAACGCATCAACGTCATGCCGCGCGTGCGCGCCTGCAGCACGGTCACCACGTAATTCAGCCCGCCCATGGTGAAGCCGATGATGAACAGGATCAGGGAGGCCAGCATGAGAACGATGCCCCAATCCTGCCCGGGAGTACCGGAGAGAATCGCCTGCGGCGGGTACAGCGTCCAGCCGGCGCCGGTGGGCCCGCCGGGCACGAAAAAGGTCGAGGCCAGCACCACGACCGCGAGCAGGTAGACCCAGTAGCTCAGCATGTTCACATAGGGGAACACCATGTCCCGGGCGCCGACCATCAGCGGGATAAGGTAGTTGCCGAAGCCGCCGAGGAACAGCGCGGTGAGAAGATAGATCACCATGATCATGCCGTGCATGGTGATAAACTGGAGATACTGGTTCGGATCGATGAACGAAAACGTGCCGGGGAATCCGAGTTGCAGCCGCATCAGCCATGACAGCACCAGCGCAACCATTCCAATGGACATCGCCGTGATCGAGTACTGGACGGCGATGACCTTGGCGTCCTGCGAAAAGACGTACCTCGTCCACCAGCTTCTCGGATGATAGAGCTCGACCTCGCCCACTTCGGCGGGCGGGACGCCTGCCACGGTGTCAAACGGGACATCGACCATCGGAATTCCCTCCTTGGTCTCTCTCTTCAACGAAGAGTTCGCCGTTCGCTATGCGGCACTCCTCGTCGGTATTTTCATTCGCTTCCTGGCTTGTAGGCAGCTTTCGCGACGTTGCGCTGTTGCGATAACTCGGCGAACGTCCGCTGCTTCTCCAGCCACGCGTGATAGTCTTTCTCTTCGTCTACGATGACCTTGCTCCGCATCTGCGCGTGCGCGGCACCGCAGAGTTCCGCGCAGAGAACCTCGAATGTTCCGGTGCGCGTGGGCGTGAACCAGTAATATGTGACCGAGCCCGGTATCATATCCATCTTCGCGCGAAACTCCGGCACATAGAAATCATGCAGGACGTCAATCGAGCGGAGCAATAGCTTCACCGGTTTCCCAAGCGGCAGGTGCAACTCGTCATTTTGAATGACGACATCGTCTTGTCCGGCGGGATCGTCGGGACTCAACCCCATGGGATTGTCGGAACTGACATTGCGGGCATCGGAAGTCCCGAGCCGGCCGTCCTTTCCGGGAAGCCGATAGCTCCATTGCCACTGCTGTCCCATGACCTCGACCTCGGTCGCATCGGCTGGAACTGTGACGAACTGGTGCCAGACAACCAGGCCGGGTGCCAGCATGGCTGCGACGCCGATTGCAGTCCCGACGCTGAGCCACCATTCGAGCTTCTTGTTCTCGGGATTGTAGTCTGCCCGCCTTCCCTCCGTGTGTCGAAAGCGGAAGACGCAATAGGCCATGAATGCGACGACCGCGAAGAAAACCGCCCCAGTGATCCAGAATGTCAGGGTTATGGTGTCGTCGATGTAGCGCCAGTTTGAGGCAAGCGGGGTCCACCACCACGGGCTGAAAATGTGAAACAGCACCGAGGCGATCGCTACCAAAAGCAGTATGATCGCTACAGCCATCCTTTATGCATCCTTGCCACCGAGGGCTGCGGATACGAGTTAAAGGGCGGAGCTCACGTCTGTCGCGATGGCGAATTTCATATGCGCCATCATCGTGCCTATTGCCTCGCCCATTCGACCGGTCGCGACGTAAAGGGTTGACACGAACTGCACGTCACGACCGCTCATTTCACGGGAGCTGGTGGCGTTCAGAACTTTAAGATGGCCCCCGTTGAGCCTACCGTCAATAGCTCAATGGAAGGTCCTGTCACGCCCTTGCTTTGCGAGTCTGACGCGCAATCCATTGGCACCGGCATTTGATGATGCAGCGCAATAATCGATGTGTGCAGACGCACAAATCACCCAACCGCGATCGCTATGTCTTGCTTCTATCGTATATCGGACTAATTTCACTTTACCGGTCGCGACAGATGTCGTCCGGCAAGGCTCCTTCACGTTGAACCTGATTTGCCGGGCTCGATCGCGATTTTCGCGGATGAGACGGTTGCGCGCGTTTTGAGAGCGCTCCGTTCCCCTGCGACCACAGGCAAGGAGCCCGGAGCCATGACCACAGTATTCGCAAGATCCAAGCTAGACGTATTTGGCGTCTCTACCGCCTTTGTCGTTCGCAAGATCAGCCTTTCCGATTTGGGCAACGCGTTGCGCCTGGGTTGGGAGGACTTCAAGGCGATCCCAACTCACGCCGTCGTCCTGTGCGTGATTTATCCCGTCCTCGGAATTGTCCTGTTCAGACTTGTGATCGGCTATTCGGTGCTGCCGCTGCTCTTTCCGCTCGCCGCCGGCTTTACCCTGATCGGTCCTTTTGCCGCGCTCGGCCTCTACGAACTCAGCCGGCGCCGGGAGCGCGGAGAGGAAGCAGCAGCATGGGATGCCATGCACGTGTTGCGCGCACCGTCTTTCGGCGCCATGCTCGAACTCGGCACCCTCCTGCTGGTTCTGTTCGGGGTCTGGATCGCCGCCGCGGACGCGATCTACATTGCAACCTTCGGCCACGCTCCGGCTGCACGCATCCCTGACTTCGCGATGCGTATTTTGACGACGCCGGAAGGATGGTCGCTCATCATCGTCGGCTGCGGCGTCGGATTTCTGTTCGCCGTCGTGGCCCTGTGCGTCAGTGTTGTGTCGTTTCCGCTGATGCTCGACCGGCATGCGACTGCAATCGACGCAATCCGGACGTCGCTGCGGGCCGTGAGGGAAAATCCAGTTCCGATGGCGGCATGGGGTCTGGTTGTTGCGGTATTGCTGGCGATCGGCTCGCTACCGTTCTTCGTCGGTCTCGCTGTCGTTCTGCCGGTGCTCGGTCATGCCACCTGGCATCTTTATCGGAAGGTGGTCGAGCCTGACCCGAATCCGCCCGAAGAACAGCCGCGCCCGCCGATAGGTCACCGCTATGCGGCGGATTTCCCGGCCTCACTCTTCCCATGGAGCCACGAACGCTAGCCGGAGGCAGCAACGAACGGGCGCACCATCATTGTGTTCGGCGGAACCGGGTTTCTCGGCAACCGCATCGTTCGCCATTTGTGCGATCACGAATTTCCCGTCCGGATCGCGTCACGGCATCCGGACGTGCAGCTTCAATCCATAGCGGCCAACATTCACGACGAGCGATCCGTCGCGAATGCGCTGGCTGGCGCCTACGGCGCCGTCAACGCAGTCAGCCTTTATCGCGAGCGTGGACGGGAGACTTTTTACTCCATTCACGTCGAGGCGGCTCAACTTGTAGCAGCCCAGGCTCGCCGGGCCGGAGTCGAACGGCTTGTTCACGTTTCGGGGATCGGTGCCGATGCCGCCTCGCTATCCCACTACATCCGAAAGCGCGGCGAAGGTGAACGCGCGGTCAGCGCGGAATTCGCCGATGCATTTATCGTCCGCCCCGCTGTGATGTTCGGACCGGACGACGCGTTTCTCAACACCATCCTCAAGCTTCTTCGTCGGCTTCCGATCTATCCGATGTTCGGCCGCGGTCGGACCAGATTGCAACCGGCCTATGTCGAAGATGTTGCGGAGGCGGTTGCCCGAATCATGGAGCGAACGGAGACTTGCCCGTCGGTCTTTGAATTCGGCGGCCCGACCTCCTACTCCTACGAGCAACTGCTCGGAGCGATCGCGCATCAAGCTGGCCTCGCGCCTCTCCTGATTCCAATGCCGTTTGCCATTTGGCACGCGCTGGCCTGGGCCTCCGAGATACTCCCTGGCCTGCCCCTTACGCGTAACCAGGTGGAGCTGATGCGGATCGACTCCGTGCCATCACCGGAGATGCCTGGATTTGCCGACCTAGGCATTTCGCCACATTCGATCGAGGAAATCCTCCAGAGGATATCATCGCATCGAGGATGAAAGAGGCTCCGCGGCTAATCCGCTTCGACGGCTGACGGTGCCTACCTTGAAGTAGTCCGCCCACCCGCGCAGCGTGCGTCCAACTTGCCCACTAGCATTGCGGTTTCTTGCTCTGCCTCCGCTTGATCGGTCAGCACGTGGATTTTCTCCACCGCGAACACCTTCAGGCCGAAGTGCCCGGGATCGTCCTCGCCCTTGAAGCTCGCCAAAGCTTCCATGCGCGGAAACGGCCTTGCGATCGCAGGGATCGTTGCTGCGACGGGGCGAAACACCCTTTAGGTACCCGGAACGAATTGTACCTCCCGGCGCTTGAATCCCGACTCGTTGTGCATGGCAGCGATGAATTGTGGAGGCGAGAATGGTGCTGATGGGACTTGGCGCTCTGCTCGTTCTAGGCGGATTCTTGTACATGGTACGCGCTACTATTTGGCGGGGATCGCTTAGTCGGCCGGCTGGCGATACTCTGGAGCCGACACGGCGCGGCCTGGGATTCCTGGGGGTCGGAGCGAACTGGCCAGGCATTATCCTTATGGCAATCGGTGCCCTCCTGCTGGTGTCGGGGGCCGGCCTTTAGCCTCAGCCAGCCGGCCTGGGCCATTTCAATTTGCCACTTTGCACTGCTCCGGGGCCCCGGCGACGCAGTTTCGAGCGCTTGCGCCGCCCGCCTTGAGGCGCAATCCCCACCACGAATCAAACGGCGGACATCCCTCATTTCTGCTACGATCAAACCATGACGATCGGGATTACCGGACCCGAACGGAAGGTACCAAGGCAAAGTGCCGTGGTCGGGCTCATCATTGCGGCCGTCGTCATTGGGGTTTGCCTGTTCCTGCTCTGGCTCGCGAGCGACTTCTTGGTCGACTGGCTGTGGTTTTCCTCGATCGGTTATCTGCAGGTTTTCTGGACAACAATCGGCGCCAAAGCTGCCGTCTTTCTTGCGGTCTGGACCGGAACCGCTGTCATACTTTGGCTGAACGGATGGTTCGCACTGCTTTGCCCGACGACAGTCGACACAGCTTGTCACCGGTCCGGCGTGGAACGCGCGGACAACGCGCCGCCAGATCTGCTTGCGCTTGTACGCGATCGACTGCCGTGGCCCCGGTTGATCGCAGGCGGGCAGCTTTGCTCGCCCTGCTTGTCGCCGCTGCAGAAGTTGGCAATTGGGGCGTCTTGCTGCGGTTTGTTTATCAGGTGCCATATGGCGCAGACGATCCGCTCTACAACAAGGACATCGGCTTTTATCTATTCTCGCTGCCCGCCTACATCCTCATCAAGAACTGGACGATGCTCGCGCTCGTTCTGAGCGCGCTCTTCGCCGCGGTGATCTACTGGGTGCACGGCGATATCGAATACGACTCTCATCGCCGATCAATGCCATCGACGGTGATTGCCCACGGCTCGGCGCTGCTCGGTCTTCTCTTCGCGGTGAAGGCCTGGTCCTATGGTCTCGATCGCTATCTGCTGCTCTACGGCGATAACGGCGTGGTCGTCGGCGCAAGCTACACCGATGTCCACGTGGGGCTACCGGTCTTGTGGTTGATGATCGGACTTTCGGTCGTCGCGGCGTTCGCCGCATGGGCAAACGTGCGGGTGCGCACCTGCCAGCTTCCTGCAGCCGCGTTCCTGCTTGTCGTGATCGGGTCTTTCGTGCTGTCGGGCGTGATTCCCCTGCTGTTCCTGCAGTTCTTCGTCAAGCCAAGCGAATTAGAGCTGGAAAGGCCCTATATCGAACGCAACATCGCCCTGACCCGGCAGGCATACAATCTCGATCAGATCGCAGCCAAGCCGTTCGCCGCCGAACAGAAGCTTAGCTTCAAGACGCTCGACGCCAACAAGGCTTGCAGGTGGAGATCACCGGCCCCCGACCTACTCGACCTCGATCCTTCGCTCCTTGGCGGCCCGCAGGCTGCGGAGATAGTAGCCTTGTGCCCGAACGGCTGACTTGATTTCGTCGCTGACCTTGAGAACTCTTTTTCTGCTCTTGCGCCACTTATGTGCAGAGTAAAGCACGGGTACGCCAGAGCCCGTACTTAGAACGAGCAAGTCGCGCTTGTCATTGCGATAGACATCAAACACCTTTCGACCCCGCTGCTCATCTTGAACTAAGAATGAAATATGTTTGGTCGTCTCAATGGACGAGCTTAGTATCTCGAACGGCTGTGCGGGTTGTAAATCTGCAACGCCCGCGAATTTTGCGTCATGGCGTTCCGGATTTGGAACGAACTGATGCAAGCTCGGAATTTCGCCAAATTGGGCGCGCTAGGCAGTTAATACAGCGATGCCGTGGACGGCACGAGACAGGAGGATCGCTTGTACCCGTCCCGTGCGGATCGGACATGCCAGGAGCTCGAACAGCAACGATCAGCCGGATGTGATTTCTAAGGAAGGTAGAACGAAATACTCAGGGAGCCAATTCAGGAGACTGACGAATTCTGGAAAATGGCGTGCCGCCATCAGTTTCAAGAAATCCGATCCGAAAGACCTGCTTCTGCTGTTGCACGCCAGCCATCAGCGGGCATGCCAATGCCGCTCCGCTGACCAACGTCTTGAAATCGCGCCGTCTCATACCCGTCCCCCGATGGGTACGGAAGATACACATTGCTCCGATTCAATTGAGCAAGCCGGCCCGCCAACCGCGGAGGTCCGGGATGGGTCATTCGCGTAGGTTTGACCGGATTACGGCGACTTCCGGTCTACCCCTGCCGGTGAACGGACATTCTCCGGACAGGCGGGCAAGTCTCAAAGGGGCCACTTGCCGTCTGGCAGAACCGGGCGACGTCGCCTGTGGTCAAACTCAAAAGTCTGAGTGGCAACTGGAAAGTCCGCTTTGCCCTCAACTAGGGGCATCGTCAGCTAGACCTATCAGGTCCGATCTCACGGCTCGAAAACCAATCGCGTTCCCGTGTACGCGCCTAAGAGCTTTGTCGGCATCGCAGCCCGCGCGGCTTCGTAAAATGGCTCCCCGTACAATGCAGCGGAATCACGTAAGTCGGATCGATTTCCTGAAGTGCCTTGACCGTATCTCGAACGTAGTCCTCTTGATAGGGCGCGAGATGAAAGCCCCCTATCACCGCATGAATTTTTTCCACGCCGGAGGCGGCTTGAGCTTCCTTGATCGCGTTGACCACGCCGCGATGGCTGCATGAAGTTAGGACGACAAGCCCCCGTCCTTTCAAATTAAACGCCGTCGCGATCTCGTGCTGAAACTGATCCGGTACGACGGGCGCAGTACGTTCCGCCTCGCTGAGGCGCTCGGGATAACAGCCGATGCCGCGGTCGAAACCAATGGTCATTGCGCTCGGTGACAGTACCTTCTCGAAGGTCTTCTGACTGATCTGCCCCGTGGCGACGGCGTGATCCGCAACCAGGGCAGGTCTGGCTGCGACTGTTACGGCGAGGTCTACCTCCTCGAGTGCTTTGCGGTCGATGACGCCGAAGCTGCCCCGCACCGGAGGTGCAGCCCACTCGCGCGCGCAGAAACATCCTTCGCCGCCGACAAACAACGGCAGTTTGGGCTTTAGCTTGCCACTATGCGCCTGCAAGAAACCGACGAGACCGCCAAAGTGGTCCTGGTGTCCGTGGCTGAGCACAAGTGCGTCGATGGCCGCCGGGTCAATACCAAGCAAGCTCGTGTTGTTGAGAAGGGCTTCCGGCGTGAAACCGAAATCAACTAGGACGTTGCGCGTCTCGTTGCCGCGTCGACTCGACATGCGTCGCAAGGCCGAATTCGCTGACCAACGTTCTGCGGGGCGGCTTGTCGCTGAGACTCCAGCCAAAGTGCTGGACGTCAAGGTTGGGTAGCTTCCTGCTCGGTGCGACAGCGAACTGATAGCTGTCGATCACTATCCGAACAGCTATGCGGTCGAGCTCAGGCAACGGTCCGGCGACGGCCTCGGCGCCCGGACCGACTTCGAGCCAGCGAGGAGCGTAGCAAGTATCACGCTTAAGACACTGGCGCCTCCGCTGCAGACAAATTCTCGCCGTCCAATCTCGTCGCAGAAAAACTGCCGTCGAGGCCCCTGGGGGCCTGCTTCTGATAGCACGATTGAGGTTGAGGTATAATCGACAGCCATTTGCTACCTCCCCGTTCTGCCAACTCGAGGCCATAAACAGAAGGCGCGGGACCACAGGAGCGTTTCGCTCCGAAGGTCGGGCGTCTCACGTCAATATGATCATCTCAACTTACGCTAGGTCAAGAGAACTACCGGCCTGAGCTGCGACTTCGCGATATAGCAAAGTTACTGTCCTTCCCAACGGGTGGCTTCGAGGGGCGGCGTCCATGTCCGGTCAGGGTCAACCGCGTCGGTCGAGGGCTGCGCCGCCCATCCGGTCTATTCGATACAGCCGACCTATTCCGCTTCCTGGTCCCTTCTCCCGCGGGCCAAAAAGCGACATCGCACAACACAATCCGATCACCACGGCAGCCGCGCGATTGCAAGCTCATTCGCTATGTCGATGCCGATTCACACCATCTACCTTGTTCAGCAGGTATCCTCCGCCTGATCCATTTAGTTCATTCCAGCGATCTTCGTCGCGGCAGGGGTACCCCTGCGATCGCGTAGATTGCGAGGAGTTCGTTCTGCCCTCGACCGGACCCGTGAGAACCAGTTCACACGTCTCGTATTGGGCGTCTGCTATGATCTTATCTCCCATTTCGTCGAAGGACCCTAACAATGGACGCAGAGGCAAGAACGCTAGTTGGCGCGGCCGGCTCAAATACGGTCAGCCAAGAGTTCAAGACGGTCGCGATCTTCTGCGTCCTGGGGCTGCTGCTCTCACTCGTCGCTGTCATCAGCTTCGACTTGAATTTCGGAGCTTTCTGACGCGGAGTGGGAAGCGTCCGCCCGCGCCCGTTCACGCACCTCGCGCCAGGTCGTAGCCGAAGGTGTCTCATCCGCAGACGCTCTGGATGTAGCGAAGGCACATCGCCCGAACATCATGATTCTCGATCTCGGGATTCCCGGCGACAGCCTGGAGAGGCTCAAGCAGTTGTGCGTGGAATTCCCCGGAACGCACTGCGTGATACTTACCGCCTGCGACGATCCGCAGACTGGCATCGCCGCCCTGAACGCGGGCGCCCACGGCTACATCCTGAAGGGGGTCAGCGCGATTGAATTGAAGGCCGCAATCTGGGCCGTCTTCAAGAATGAGTCCTCGTTCGTCTCGCCGGAGTTTCCGGCGCGGCTGCTTTCGGCGGTTCAGCACAAGGAGGTGGGGTCGATCGACCTGGGTCTCAGCCATCGCGAACTGCAGATCATCGCGGAGGTCGAGAACGGCGCCACCAACAGGATGGTCGCCGAGAAACTCAAGATCAGCGAAAAGACCGTCAAGCACTACATGAGCAGCATCATGCACAAGTGCGGCGCCACGAACCGCGTGTCCGCGGTCATGGCATCTCAGAGGGTGCGCCAGTCCGGCCAACACGCCTGAAAGGGGTAGCGCCGCCTGATTCAAGCTTGTCCAGCGAAGCCATGGGCTCTGGCCTTGGCCTTCCTCTTTGCGCTTCGGGAAGCTCTGTAAATGCCATGAGCGGTCGGAGTGATGAGGCAGCTTCATTCCTCGCGTATGTCGATCGGTTTCGACGGCCTCCGGCCGCGAGGTCTGAACCGAGGAAGCTGAGGCTGAGAAGCTTCAGTGTTCCAAGACCAGATGAACGTCTACAAGAATGCGCCTTTGACGTCCAAAGGTCGTGCACAGTCATCGAGACGTTGCGACGGCAGCGCCACACCGGCAAGCAGATCGCAGCCGAGATCTAGGTGTCAACGGCCACCGTCAGCCGCGTCCTGCGCCGTTTGGGATTAAACCGGATAGGCGACCTGGAGCCGGCCGAGCCGGAGCGGCGCTACGAGCGCGAGACCCCAGGTGAGATGCTCCACATCGACCGCTTGGGCGGTTCGAGCGTGTCGGCCACCGCATCACCGGCGATCCGAGTGGCCCGAACAAGAGCCGTGGCGCTGATTGGGATTTCGTCCACGTCCGCATTGACGACCATTCCCGCGTGGCCTTCTCCGAGATCATGCCCGACGAGACGGCGGACGGCGCTGTTCCCTTTCTCAAGGCGGCTGTGGCTTATTACAAGAGCCTCGGCGTCACCGTAACGCGCGTCATGACCGACAATGGCGGTTGCTACCAGTCCTTCGCCTTCCGCGACGCTTGCCGTGACCTAGGCATCAAGCACATCCGCACCAAGCCTTACACGCCCAGAACAAACGGCAAGGCCGAGCGCTTCATCCAGACCGCGCTTCGGGACTGGTCCGAAGCGTGGTCGAGGGCGGGCTGAGCAAAGCCGACGCCGCTTTCCAGTTCAACAAGACGCCGAAGACCGTCGCCAAATGGGTCAAGCGGTTCCTCGCAGAAGGTGTGGAGGGGTTGCGTGATCGCTCCTCCAGGCCCCATTCATCGCCGAGCCAAACCCCGCCAGCCACGGCTCGGTTTGACCAAGGACAACCTCTTGAGGCACCACACTCCAGGCGCCTGCTCCCTGCCATTTGGGGCCAAGGGGCTGAGGCAAGAAAACGAGACCTTTCGAACAAAATACAACATAGCTTGAAGTGGAAGTTCGCGATGGCGGCGGCGATCGAAAGACGTTTGTGGATTGAATTTGTGGATTGATTTCTCGTGCTCGGTATCCAACGGTGGTCTGGTTCAATCTCGGACCTGCGTCGCGGAAAGGACGAGGCCGAATCGAAGAATTACGGAGCGCGAACAACCGGACATGTCGCGGACATGCCAAAACCGACGCGAACGACCCAGGCCGCCCTCAGCACGGCCCAAGCGTTCAATCTCTGTCGCTGATAACGCTTTGGGGGCGCGGAGAACTTCGCCGGCTAACGCGCGACCAGAGCTACTATCAAGAGACTAAGCGTTAGCCCGATAGACGACATCATAAATACGGGCACAAAAGTCTCGAAGCCGATCTCGGGATTTCCAACCACTGCTTCGTGCCGAAGAACTCGGTCGACGTTTGTCTGCATGATCATTGCGATTCTCCCGTCTTTAGACGTCGTTGGATTTGGCGTCATTCGAAAAAGCGACGGGAGAGTCCTTAAGTGGAACGACTTAGCTACGATATAGAGAGGGGACTTTCCTCCCTAGGATCACTTCGGTACATGGCCGGGAGGCGGACGGTTGCTCGAAGACCTTTCGGACGGCCGTCCGAAATATTCTCCAGCACAATTATCCCCCCGAGGCGGTCAACGATGCGTTTTACGATCGAGAGGCCCAGCCCGATACCATCTTCAGCCGGTCGGCTGCCGCGGAAGAACGGCTCGAATATCCGATCGATGTCGCCGGACGGGATACCTGGTCCGGTATCTTCGATCTGCACCACCGCTTCCTTGCCCTCGCGGTAGACCCCAATGTCGACCCGTCCGCCTTGCGGCGTGAAGCGCACGGCATTGTCGAGCAGGTTCCGTACCATCGTCGCGACCATCATGGGCTCGCCCTTGATCGCGATCGGTTCAATCAACTGGAAGCCAAGATCTATTCCCTTGCGCGCCGCCTCTGGCACCAGATCCGCCACCAAATCCTTCACGGTGCGGTCTAGCGGGACCACGGTGGCTTCACCGTTCGGGCCGGCCTCATGTCGCGCCAGCGCGAGCAGTTGCTCAAGAAGATGCTTGGTGCGGCGTATGCCCTGCTTGAGCGCGCCGAGGCGTTCGCGCGCTTGCTCGGGAAGATCGGCCGGATCGAGATTCTCTGCCTGCAAACTAAGCGCGGTGATGGGCGTCCGCAGTTCATGCGCAGCATCGGCGACAAAACGCCGCTGCTGATCCATCATCAGTTTCATTCGCTCCAATAGCCCATTGATGAATGCGATGAACGGATGAAGTTCCTTTGGCGTGTCCGCTAGCGGGAGCGGGGTCATGTCATCCGCATGTCTTAAGTCGAGATCACCGGCCAATCGGACCATCGGGCGCAGCGATCCCGCGACGACCAACGCCGCGACCAGCAGCAAGCAGGGAATCAACGCGGCGATCGGGAGCAGCGTGCGGATCGCCATGCTGCTCGCTATGTCATCTCTGACGTCGGTCAGCTGTGTCACGGCAAATCGGCTTCCGTCAGGCCGGGTCCGCAGTAGCACCCGCACCGACTGACCGATGCGCGACACCACGTGCAGTCCGTCCTGGTGGCTCCAGAGTAGCCGCTCCTCGGCCGAGCCATGCGGCGCCATCCCCAATTCTGTGACATCAACCTCCGCGTCCGCATCAACGCCGCCGAGTGACTGGTCGCTCTTGACGCTGCCGTTCTGCAACAGGCTGCCGATCTGGATCAGGGTCGAATCCTGCATCTCGATCGCCTCGTCGAACGCCCAGAGGTAGGTGAACGCGCCACCGATGCACCCTGCAAGCAAGATAACCGCCGTCAAGCCGACGAAAAGACGAGCGCGCAGGGACTTTGTCATAACGAGCGGTCCACCATCCAGCCGACACCGCGCACGTTGCGGATCACTGTGGCGCCCAGTTTCTTACGGATGGTATGGATCAGGAATTCGATCGCATTGCTCTCGACTTCCTCGTTCCAGCCGTAGATTTGCCGCTCTATCTCGCTGCGCGACAGGATCGTACCCGGCCGCGCCAACAGCGCCGAAAGCAGCGCGAACTCGCGGGCGGTAAGCAGCGATGCCTCGCCGTGGAACGAAGCTTCGCGCGTCGCAGGATCCAAATGAAGCGTGCCATTGCTGAGCAGCGCCGGTGAACCACTGCCTTCGCGGCGAAGCACCGCGCGCATGCGCGCCAGCAATTCGCGAATCTCGAACGGCTTTACCAGATAGTCGTCCGCGCCGAGATCGAGGCCATCGATGCGGTCGTCAACGCCGTCCCGCGCGGTCACAATGATGACCGGAAGCTTGCGGCCGAGCGCGCGAAGCCGGCGCAGCACCTCTCGGCCATCAGCCAGCGGGAGCCCTAGATCGAGCAGCGCTACCTCGTAAGCCTCACTCTCCGCAACGTGGATGGCGGTCTCGCCATCGGTCACCCAATCCACCGCATAGGCAGCATCCCTAAGCGCCTGCTCAACGGCCGCGCCTACCATCTTGTCGTCCTCAATCAGCAAAACCCGCATTTCGACGCCTCTGTTTTGATGCGCAGTTACTTCCTCATGGGACATTGCACCCTGGGATGCCGTGCTTCTCGTCGCGCACGGCCAAATGCTCCGGCTTGGAACCGGTATCGTTCTCCCCATCCCGACTTAGCGGAGACTTAGAGTGGGCCTCGTCAATTGCATTGCGCGGTCAACACGCGCGTCCGATCGGCCCACAATCTCCTCCTAAGTCGCTCCTAAGTTGGCGTCGTCATCGTGCCGCATCGGCTTAGAACATGCATTCCTTGGAGAAGAGAGATCACGTGCCCGCCGCGGTGAACCCCCATCTGCCACTGCTGCCTAACAAGGTCCCAGAAGTTACGGCGATCTTCTGGACCATCAAGATTCTATCGACGACGGTTGGCGAGACCGGGGCCGACTATCTCACCGTGCATGTCGGCCTTGAGGCAAGCACGACGACCGTGATCACGGTCGGCTTTCTCGTCGCGGCGCTGGCCGTGCAGCTCCGCGCGCGAAGGTACGTTCCCTGGATTTATTGGCTGACGGTGGTTCTCGTCAGCGTCGTCGGCACGCAGATCACCGACCTGCTCACCGACAAGCTCGAAGTCAGCCTCTATTTCAGCACGGCCGTCTTCGCAGCCACTTTGGCCGCGACTTTCGCGATCTGGTACGGCGTCGAGCGGACGCTTTCAATTCACACCATCGTCACCAGGCGGCGCGAGCTATTCTACTGGGGGGCGATCCTCTTCACATTTGCACTGGGGACAGCTGCCGGGGATCTGGCGACCGAAGCCCTCGGCCTCGGCTTTCAGCTCGGCGTCGTCGCATTTGGCGCGCTGATCGCGGTCATCGCCCTTACCTATCATCTCGGAGCCAACCCGGTTCTCACCTTCTGGCTGGGCTACGTCCTCACGCGTCCGCTGGGCGCTTCGCTCGGTGACCTGCTTTCGCAGTCCAGAACATACGGCGGCCTCGGCCTCGGCACCATCTACACCAGCATTGGGTTTCTCACCGTCATCGTCGCACTGGTCGCCTGGGTGAGCTTTGAAGGCGAGCGAACCGGCAAGACCGATCCGGTGCGGTGATTCCAATCTCAGTGTCCATTAGAAACCCGCGCAACCGCGTGCGGGCAAGACCAAGAGGAGAGCACGCATGAACAAGACAATTCTGGCGCTGGCCGTCGGCCTTCTGACGGTGTCGACAAGCGAGCCGAACGTGCACGCCAACGGGCACATTTCGTTCGTACCGCATGCCGAAGCGGCAATGTCATCGAAGCTCGGCGACCTGACGCCGTTCCGCACCATTGTCGTCGACGTCTCAGCGCTGGTCGACAAGGGCGACCTCGCGGAAGCCAAGACGCGGATCAAGGATCTCGAGACCCAATGGGATGAGGCAGAGGCCGCCTTGAAGCCGCGCGCCGCCGCCGACTGGCACACCGTCGACCGTGCGCTCGAAGCGCTACGCGCCAGCACCCCCGAGGCCACTAAATGCAAGCAATCCGTTGCTGAGTTGCTGTCCATCATGGATTCAGTCGGGAAATCCTGACGCTCGGCCGCGTTGCATTGTTGACACGTATCGAAGATGGCCGACGGCGGCGCCACGCGCCCGCCGTCGACATCCAGCGGAAGTGAATAAGCATGGATCAATACTACAAAAGCGCAGTCGACACTGAGCGAGCGAGCAAGGTTCCAGAAGTCACCCTGGGATTTTGGATCATCAAGATACTCGCGACGACGCTCGGCGAGACCGGCGGCGACGCCGTGACGATGTCGATGAATCTCGGCTATTTGGCTGGAACGGCGATCTTTGCGGCGGTCTTCGCCGCCGGTGTCACCGCACAGATGAGCGCGAAGCGATTTCACCCGCTGCTTTACTGGACGGTGATCGTCGCGACCACCACCGTCGGCACCACGCTCGCCGATTTCGTCGATCGCTCGCTTGGAATCGGCTATCTCGGCGGCTCCTCACTCCTGGCCGCGCTGCTTGTCGTTTGGCTTGCGCTCTGGCATCGATCGATGGGAACTGTTTCGATCGGGTCGATCAACTCCAAGTCGGCCGAGAGCTACTACTGGGTGACGATCCTGTTCTCGCAGACTTTGGGCACCGCGCTGGGCGACTGGATGGCCGACTCGACCGGGCTCGGCTATGCTGGCGGCGCGCTGCTGTTTGCCGCCGGGCTCGCAGTCGTAATCGGGACCTACTTCTGGACCAAAATTTCGCGGACCGTTCTGTTCTGGGTCGCGTTCGTGCTCACCCGGCCGCTTGGGGCTACTGTTGGCGACTTCCTCGACAAGCCGCTCGACCACGGCGGTCTGGCGCTCAGCCGATACACCGCGTCGGCCTCGCTGGCTGCCATCATGGTTCTGTTGATCGTGCTCGTGCCGCAGCGCTCGGGCCATCCGGCTTGACGACGTGGCGCGCAAAAGCAGACATTCGGCAGAGCGAGGCGGGCATCGCGCCGAACCGGGGCCCACCCATTCTTCGCACGCGCGCTATGGCAACCGGGTTTCCGCCGGAAAATGTCTATCAACCCCGAAGCTCGCTCGTCACGCTGCTGATGACATCTCGCAGCCAAGCATGTGCCGGCTGGTTATCGAGCCGTCGCAGCCAAATCATCGCAGCTTCGATCGGCTTGGGCGAACGCGACAGCCGACGGAAAACAAGGGGGTGAGACCTTGTCATGTTCTTGGCGACGTTGAGCGGAAGGACAGACACCAAATCCGACATCGCCAGAATCTGCGCGGCAGACAGAAATGGCGCACGCATCGCAGGTCTTGGGCCAGGCTTTAATCGTCCAGGCCCGTTCTCGACGAGATCGGTGCCGAATTGAGCCGACGAGATTTCTAGCTGGGGGAGCGCGGCCAGTTTCTCGGCCGATAGTTCCTGCGCCCTTGCGCTCGGATGACCCTTGCGATGTACCACGACGAACTGATCCTGCAGCAATCGCCTGCGCGAGAAGCGCTCGCCCGTCGCGGCGGATGGCCCCATCGCCAGATGCAGTTCGCTTCGATCAAGCTGATCGAGAACGTCCAGCGTACCGCTTGGCCGAAAATCCAGCTTCACCCCGGGAGCAATTCGGGCAACATGCGCCGCGATCGGTGCGACCAGAACGATCGCAGCATAATTGTCGACGGCAATGCGGAATGATGCCGTCGCCGTTGACGCATCGAACTGCACCGGTTCAAGCGATTGCTGCAGCCCATCGAGTGCGATTCTGATGGGCGTGGCGAGTTCGTCGGCCCGCGGGGTCGGCACCATTCCGTTAGGACTGCGGATAAAGAGCTCATCTTTCAGCATGTGACGCAATCTCGTCAGGGCATGGCTCATCGCAGGCTGGCTCAGTCCCAGTCGTTGCCCCGCCCGCGTGACGGATCGGTCCCGCATGATGGCGTCGAACACCACCAGTAGATTTAGATCAAGCGCTGCTAACCTGGGCGCTGTCTTGCTCAAGCGACTGGAACTCCAACACAATTCAAAGCGCGCATGTGAAGATGAAGAGAATGCATTGTGCGAATGCGAAACTCAACCCTAGATTCGTGATTGTCGATTGGACAATTGCGTTTGGCGAGGCTGAGAAACGGCAGGTGGGCCGGGCCGCCCGAACGATCGGGCGCTACAGCGGCGGCACATCGTTTTACACGGGAGAAGCTCATGATTGGAATCGTTCGGCTCGCCTTGCGGCGGCCCTATACATTCGTCGTCATGGCGGTGCTGATCCTGATTTTTGGTACGGCGTCGGCGCTGCGGACCCCGACCGACATCTTTCCGAACATCAACATTCCCGTCATCAGCGTGGTGTTCAGCTATACCGGCCTGCCTGCCGACGACATGGCCGGCCGCATCGTCACGTTCTACGAGCGGTCGCTGCCCAACAGCGTCAACGATATCGAGCACATCGAATCCCAGTCAATCGTAAACTACGGGATCATCAAGATCTTCTTTCAGCCGACCGTAAACATCAATGCCGCGCTGGCGCAGGTCAACGGCATGTCGCAGACCGTGCTGAAGCAGATGCCGCCCGGCATTACGCCGCCGTTGATCCTGAGCTTCAACGCCTCGAGCGTGCCGATCCTGCAGCTCGCGCTTTCAAGCGACAAGATGTCGGAGACCCAGATTTTCGACTCGGCACTCAATTTCATCCGCCCAGCGCTGGCGCCGGTTCCAGGCGCCGCGTTGCCGCTTCCCTTTGGCGGCAAGGTGCGCCAGGTCCAGGCCGATCTCAATCAGCAGGCGCTGCATCAGTACGGCGTTTCCGCCAACGATGTGATCAACGCGCTTTCGCTGCAGAACCTGATCACGCCGGTGGGAACGCAGAAAATCGGCTCCTACGAATATACCGTCAATTTGAACGACTCGCCGAAGGCGGTGCAGGCTTTCAACGACCTTCCGGTCAAGACCGTCAACGGCACCGTCATCTATATGCGGGACGTCGCCTATGTGCATGATGGCAGTCCGCCGCAGACCAATGCCGTTCACGTCAACGGTGCCAGCGCCGTTCTGCTGACGATCATGAAGTCGGGCGCCAGCTCAACGCTCGACATCATCAACGGCGTCAAGCGCCTGCTGCCATCGGTGTCGCAGACGTTGCCAAGCAGCCTGAAGTTGACCGCGGTGGGCGATCAGTCGGTTTTCGTGACCGATGCGGTATCCAGCGTGGTCAGAGAAGGCGTGATCGCGGCGGCACTGACGGGCGCGATGATCCTGCTGTTCCTTGGTAGCTGGCGCTCGACGTTGATCATCACGCTCTCGATCCCGCTGGCGATCCTGGCGGCGTTGACCGGCCTTTCGCTGTTGGGCGAAACCATCAACGTCATGACGCTCGGCGGCCTGGCGCTCGCGGTCGGTATTCTGGTCGACGACGCCACCGTCACCATCGAGAACATCAACTGGCATCTTGAGCAGGGCAAGGAGATCGAGCCCGCCATTCTCGATGGCGCCCAGCAGATCGTGGTGCCGGCGACCGTCTCGCTGCTTTGCATTTGCATCGCCTTCGTGCCGATGTTCGGGCTTGGCGGCGTCGCCGGTTATTTGTTTCGGCCGCTTGCCGAAGCGGTGATGCTGGCGCTGGCCGCTTCCTACGTCCTGTCACGCACGCTGGTCCCGACGCTGGCGAACTATCTGTTGCGCAATCAACACGTCCACGGCTCGTCCGATGAGGCTGCCCACGCAAAGGCCAGCCGCAATCCGCTCGCGCGCTTCCAGCGCGGTTTTGAGCACATGTTCGAAAACGTGCGAAAAGTCTATCTCGGCCTGCTGCAGCTCTGCCTGGGGAACCGGATCAAGGTGATCGCCGGATTCATGGCTTTCAGCATCCTGTCGTTCGGCCTCGCACCCTCACTCGGCCAGGACTTCTTCCCGACCGTCGACGGCGGCCAGATCAAGCTGCATATCCGGGCCCCGACGGGAACGCGGATCGAAGAGACGACCAGCCTGACCGATCGGATCGGCGCGGCCATTCACGGCATCATTCCGTCCAACGAACTCGGCGGCATCGTGAGCAATATCGGGCTTTCGGTCTCCGGCATCAACATGGCCTACAACAATTCCGGCACCATCGGCGTCGGCGACGCCGACATCCTGATCAGCCTCAAGCCCAACCATGCGCCGACCGACGACTACATCAAGACCATGCGGGAAAAACTGCCGCAGCAATTTCCGGGTACCAGTTTCGCCTTCCTTCCGGCTGATATCGTCAGCCAAGTGCTCAACTTCGGCGTGCCGGCGCCGATCGACCTGCAGGTCGCCGGCAGCGACCTTGCGGCCAATCGCAAATATGCCAATGCGCTGCTGACGAAAATCAGGGCGATTCCGGGGATCGCGGATGCGCGCATCCAGCAGGCGTTTCAGCAGCCGACGCTGGACGTCAATGTCGACCGCTCGCTGACCTCGCTGGTGGGCCTGACCGAAAAAGACGTCGCCACCGCGATGCTGACGACGCTGTCGGGAAGCTCGCAGTCCGCTCCGACCTATTGGCTCAATCCGGCCAACGGCGTGTCGTACGCGGTATCGGTGCAGACCCCGCAGCGGGATATCGACAGCATGACCGGCCTGCAAAACATTCCGGTGACGTCGGCCGCGGCCGCCAATACCCAGCTGCTCGGCGGCCTGGCGCAGGTCCAGCGCGCCAACAGCAATGCGGTGGTGTCGCACTACAACGTTGCGCCTGTGATCGACATCTATGCAACGCCGCAGGGACGCGATCTCGGCGCACTGGCATCGGATATCCGGACCGCCATCCACGACACCGCAAAGGATCTCCCCAAGGGCGCAAGCTTCGCACTGCGTGGCCAGGTGAGCACGATGACAAGCGCCTATCAGCAGCTGTTCGTCGGCCTCGCGGCGGCGATCGTGCTGATCTATTTGCTGATCGTCATCAACTTCCAGTCCTGGGTCGATCCGTTCGTCATCGTCATGGCGCTGCCGACCGCACTGGCCGGGATCGTCTGGATGCTGTTCGGCACCGGCACGACGCTTTCGGTTCCCGCGCTGACCGGCGCCATCATGTGCATGGGGGTGGCGACGGCCAACAGCATTCTGGTGATCAGTTTTGCCCGCGAGCAGATGGCTGCCGGTGCGAAAGCGATGGCAGCGGCGTTCGAGGCGGGCGGTTCGCGGTTTCGTCCGGTGCTGATGACGGCGCTCGCCATGGTGATCGGCATGCTGCCGATGGCGATCGAGCCCGGACAGAACCAGCCGCTGGGGCGGGCCGTGATCGGCGGGCTGATCTTTGCCACCTGCGCGACGCTGTTTCTGGTGCCCACGATCTTCAGCCTGGTGCATGGCCGGAAAGCCCCGCGCGGCAAGTGAGCCAGACGGCGCAACGATACAATCGCATTGAGTGGAGACAAGTGAAAATGCCCTCGGAAGACATCAAAGCGCCGGGTCGGAAAAGCCTTTTGACGGCTGCGGCTGCCGCGGTCCTGATTGCCGGCATCGTGCTCAGCTATGGTTTCATCGGCCGCGCGCAGAGCAAGCAGGAGGTGGTGGACTGGACCAACACCCATGCGATCCCCACCGTTGCGCTCGCCGGACTGATCCCCGGCAGCTCGCATCAGACGCTCACGTTGCCGGGCAACATCCAGCCGTTCAACCGGGCGGCGATCTTCGCGCGCGTCAACGGTTACGTGAAGAACTGGGACCACGATATCGGATCGCCGGTCAGGGCAGGCCAGGTGCTGGCCACCATCGATGCGCCCGATCTCGATCAGCAGCTCGGCCAGGCCAAGGCGACACTGGCAAGCGTCAGGGCCAATCATCAAATCGCATCGCTGACCGCCAACCGCAATAACATTCTGTTGCAAAAGCAGATCGTCGCCCAACAGCTGGCGGACCAGACCGACGCCGACGCCAAGGCGAAGGAGGCCGTTGTCGACGCCAACGAGGCCAATGTCAGGCAACTTGAGGCCATGCAATCGTTCAAGACCCTGGCCGCCCCATTCGACGGCGTCGTGACCGCCCGCAACGTCGAGCTCGGGATGCTGATCAACTCGGGCGGCTCCGGACAGCCGCTGTTCGAGGTGTCCGACCTGCATCGCGTTCGCATCTACGTGCAGGTGCCGCAATCGTTCACGGCAGGGCTGACCGTTGGCATGAAAGCAACGTTCGAAATGCCGCAATACCCGGGCGCGCAATTCGAGGCGACGCTGTCGCATGTCTCGAAGTCGATAAATCAAAACTCGCACAGCATGCAGGTCGAGCTGCAGGCCGACAATGCCGCCGGCAAATTCTTCGGTGGCAGCTATTGCAACGTGCATTTCGAGATTCCGACCGACGCCAATTTGGTCAAGGTTCCGTCGACCGCGCTGATCACCGGCAACCAGGGCACGCACATCGCGACTCTCGACAGCAATGACAAGGTCGTCCTCAGAAGCGTGCAACTCGGTCGCGATCTCGGTGACAGCGTGGAGGTGGTGGCCGGATTGTCGCCGGCCGATCGGATCATCAACAACCCGCCGGAGACGCTGGCTGCGGGCGACGCGGTTCGGGTGGCGCAAGCGACATCGCAGGCCGCCGCTCCGGCACCGCCGCCGCCATCGTCCAAGCAATGAGGCGCATGTCATGCGGACTCATGCAGCTATCCCCTTCGGCACGCGCGACGTCAGGCTGGATTTGTTTCGCGGGCTGGCGAACTGGGCGATCTTTCTGGACCACATTCCTCATGAAGTGCTGAATTGGACCACGAGCAGGAATTACGGCTTCAGCGATGCCGCCGATCTCTTTGTATTCATCTCGGGCTACACGGCAGCCCTCGCGTTTGGACGAATCATGGTCGAGCGCGGCTATCTGGCCGCAGCGTCGCGGCTGTCAAAGCGCGCTTTCGAACTCTATGCCGCCCACATCGTGGTGGTCGCCATCTATATCGCGGTGATTGCGTGCGCCTCCCGCGAATTTCTTGATCCAGACGACCTGAACCAGTTCAACGTCGCTATTTTCCTGAACATGCCGTTCCGGGAATCCATCCAGGCGCTGGCATTGCGATACAAACCCGTCAATCTCGACGTGCTTCCGCTTTATATTTTGTTGTTGAGCGTGTTCGCGCCGGCGCTGTGGCTGATGGTTCGCAAGCCGAACTGGATATTGGCTGGCTCGATCGTCATATATTTTGCCGGCAGGCATTTTGGCTGGAATCTGGCCGCTTCTCCGTCGGGCTCCTGGTATTTCAACCCATTCGCCTGGCAACTGCTTTTTGTTCTGGGCGCATGGACAGCCCTTGGCGGCGCCCGGGCCCTGCAGTCGATCCTCGGAACGGGGGCGGCGTTCCGGCTCGCGATCGGCTACCTTTTATTCGCTTTTGTCGTGACGACGGCCATTCGGTCTCCAGATATCGGCGGCCTTGTTCCGCATTGGATGCTGCAGCCATTCGATCCCAACGATAAGACCAACCTCGCGCCTTACCGTGTCCTTCACTTCATCGCGCTCGCTGTGGTGGTGACCTGGTTCCTGCCTCTGGATTCGCCAATCCTGCAGTGGCGCGCGTTGGCGCCGCTGGCCCAGTGTGGCCGAAAGTCGCTCCAGGTCTTTTGCACTGGCATCGTCCTGTCGTTTTGCGCCCATGCCGCGATCGAACTGAGCCTGAACGCGTTGTGGATACAAATTGCCGTTGGCGTGATCGGAATATCGCTGATGACAGCAGTCGCCTATTGCGGGACGCGGTCAAAGGAACGGGATCGCGCGCTTTCTTCGCCGGTTCGAATTGGAGAACTCGCATGATCGCCAATTGGGGACTGATCTGGCCGGCCATGACGGCGGCGTTCCTGGCCTCGCTGGTCGAGGCGGTCGAAGCTCTGACGATCGTGCTGGCTGTGGCGACCGTGCGCGGCTGGCGACCGGCCGGGCTCGGCGCGCTCGCCGGTCTTGCGGTGCTGGCGCTCATTGTCGTGGCGCTCGGGCCGCTGCTGGATCATGTTCCGCTGCACCTGCTCCAGTTCGTGATCGGGGTCCTGCTCCTGCTGTTCGGCATGCGCTGGCTGCGAAAGGCCATCCTGCGCGCGGCTGGCGTTATCCCGTTCCACGATGAAGCGGCGGCGTTCGCGACCGAGACGGCAGAATTGCGCGAGCAGGCTCGCCGCAACGAGGCGCGCCTCGATTGGCTCGCGGCCATCACGACCTTCAAGGCGGTTCTCCTCGAAGGGCTTGAAGTCGTGTTCATCGTAATTGCAGTGGGTGCCGGTCGCGGAATGGTCCTTCCCGCGAGCGCCGGCGCTAGTGCGGCGTGTCTCGGCGTTGCGGTTGTCGGCCTTGCCGTCCATCGGCCGCTGGCGCGGGTTCCGGAAAACACGCTCAAATTCGCCGTCGGCATTATGCTGTCCGCGTTCGGCGTGTTCTGGACCGGTGAGGGACTCGGAGTGGCTTGGCCCGGCGGCGATTTCGCGATCGTCGGATTTGCGGCGATGTTTCTGGCTGCCAGCAGCGCAGCCGTCGTGCTCGCCCGCCGGCCGAAAACGGGGGCCTTGTCATGATGATTCTGCTGCGGGAACTGGCCGGGCTGTTCGTCGACGACGGGGCGCTCGCGCTCGCGATTCTGGCGGTCGTCAGTCTTGCAGGTACGCTAGCAGTGCTGATGCCTGATACGCCGTTGGCAGCGGGCGCTGTCTTGTTGTTCGGCTGTCTCGCCGCGCTGGTTTCGAGTACCTGCCGACGCTAATCGCGCGCGCTAAGCGCATCCCGATTGATGGACATCTACATGAATCGGCGTTGGGCCGTGCGGGATCGGCATCATAACCAACTGATTGACTTTGATTCTGCGGGCAATGTTGGGGGCCGCTTCGCACCGGTGAGCACTTGGCGTCGGTACCACTGCGTCCACCGCCGCCGGCACAAACTGTACTTCGTCAGCTTCGGAATGACCGCCTGCTGCTTCTCGCAACTGACTTCGCCAGCCAAACAGCTGCTGCGGCGACAATCCGACGGCTCCGGTGAAGACTTCAAGCCGCCGCACCAGCTCCGTGATGGCAGTATGCACTGCGTCCATTCTAAGTCTAACGGCCGAAACCGAACCGCAGACTCGCAGATCACACCGTCATCCGGTAGGTGGCCGCTGAACTGCCCTTACGTTTGAACTGTCGGGCAGCGCTGCGCCGATCCCGGCACGCTAAGCAAACCGAATGCAGCGGCACCGAGATTGTCGCTTGATAAGGCGCCGCAGCGATGTCGCAAGGTTCTATGACGCCGACACAATGAGCGACTTGGAGTTCTGCCATGAACGAGCTTTCTCGGCCGCAAATCGTTGCGGGCGTCCGATCAAGTAGCCTTGCAACTCGTCGCAGCCCTCCTTAATGAGCAATGACATCTGGTCCTTTGTTTCGATCCCTTCCGCCAGGACCGGCACACCCAGCCCATGGGCGAGCCCGATGATCGCGCGAACGATAGCCAATGATCGCTCGCTCTGTCCCAACGAGGCGACGAAGGAGCGGTCGACCTTGATCCTGTCGAGAGGGAATGCCTCAACATAGGACAGCGAGGAATACCCGGTCCCGAAGTCGTCGAGCGCGATCAGGATCCCCAGACTCTTGAGCGATTGCATCGTCCTCTTGGCGCGCGAGACGTCCTCGATCAGGACGCCTTCGGTGATCTCGACCTCCAGGCGCGCAGGCGCGAGCCCGCTTTCACGCAGCGCCCTGCGGACCTGTGCATCGAGGTTTTCCCTGCGGAACTGCGCGGCCGAGACGTTGACCGCGATCCTGAAGGGCTGGTCCCACGATGCGGCCTCACGGCAGGCCTCCATCAGCACCCAGTCGTCGATCTGGGCAATCGAGCCACTCCGCTCCGCGACTGGGATGAATTCTCCGGGAGGGATGATTCCGCGATCGGGATGCCGCCAGCGAACGAGGGCCTCGTAGCCGGTAGTGTGCCCATCGCGGTGTTGCTGAGGCTGATAATCCAAATAGAGCTCCCCGCGTTCGACGGCGAACCGCAGGTCATGCTCGAGCGCACGGCGCTCGCGGAGCTGCTGGTCCATCGCGCTCGTGAACAGCCGGATCGCGCCCCTGCCCTCGTGCTTGGCGCGATAGAGCGCTGCATCTGCGTTCGCGAGCAGAGAAACGACGTTATCCGCATCTCTGGGAAACAGCGCCGCGCCGACGCAGAGGTCCAGCTTCAGACCATGACCATCGACTACGATCGGATCCTCGAATGCAGCCCGCATCTTGGTCGCGAGGAGTTCCGCGCTTCCCGACATCGGCTCTTCTTCCGTAATGCCGATGAACTCGTCGCCGCCCACCCGCGCTACGTAGCAGCCTTGCGCGGCTTCCTGAAGGCGCCGTGAGGCTTCGCGCAGCACGGCATCTCCGACCGCATGCCCGAATAGGTCGTTGATCTCCTTGAAGTGATCGAGGTCGATACACAGCACGGCGAAGCCGGATCCGGTGACCTCGGCCCGCTCGAGCGCAGCCGAGAGGTGCTGATTTAAGGCTGTCCGATTGGGCAGCTCGGTGAGAACATCATGGGAGGCCAGATAGCTGATCCTCTCCTGGGCGCGGTTGCGCTCGGTAATGTCGAACGCCACGCAAACATGGGCTAAACGTCCCTCGTACTGGAGCGGACGAGACTCGATCGCGACCTGTATGAGATCCCCGCCAGCGGTTCTGTGCAGTTCAAAGTCCACAAGGTCATCGGATGCTCCGCACTCCAGCTGCTGCTCGGACATCAGAAGTAGATCCTCGCGCCGATAGCCGTAGTGCCGGCACATCGCTGCGTTCACCGCGAGCAATTGCCGGGTTGCTGTATCGACCACCCACATGGGCAGTGGATTCTCCTCGAAAAGGAGCCGGAACGAGGCCTCCCGACGCTTCAGGTCGGTGATATCGATCCGGACCCCGATGCTGCCTCCATCAGCCGTGCGTCGCTCCTCCACTCGGATCCAGCGATCGTCGGGCAGATGCTGCTCGTGCGAGTATCTTGGCAGAGCATGGTGTGCCAAGCGTTCAGTGAGCCATTCATCCTCTCGGCCAATCGCCTCCGGATATTGCTGCCGCGCCAGTCCAGCCCGGAGGATGCTTTCGAACGGTGCGCCCGCCGCAAGCGCTTCGTGGCTGGCAGCATAGAATTCCGCGTATTGGCTATTCCAAAGGACCAGTCGATCATCCTTGTCAAAGACGGCGAGGCCTTCAGGAACGACCTCGAGCGCCTCGGTGAGATGGGTGTGAGCGGCGCGGGCGGCAGCCTCGGCCTGTTCGGCCGCAGCCGAGGCTTGGGCAAGAGCCATCTCGGTTCGATGCCGCTCCGTGATGTCCTCGTGCGTGGCAACCCAGCCTCTGCCCTCCATGGGGCGGTGCCGGATGCGCACAATCCGTCCATTCGTCAGCTCGACGGTCGTATCTGAGTCTTGGGCGATCACCGGGTCACTATTGCGCCAGACCAGATACTCCTCCTTCGAGATCTTCGGTGCGCTGCCGGCCGAGTACCTGAGATCGACGATGTCATTCAGCTTCATCCCGGGCCGCACGACTTCTGGATCCAGATCGTAAATCTTCAGATACCTCCGATTACAGACGATCAGACGCTGATCATCGTCGAAGAAGCATAGGCCCTGGGACATGTTGTTAAGGGCCCGATCGAACCGTTCAGCCAGGGCGGTCGCGGTCTGCTCCGCGGCTCTTGCGCGCTCCCCTTCCTGGATCAGGCTGCTATGAGCTTGGATCAGTTGGACAAACGAGCGAAAGTTGGTGTTGATCATCCGGCCGAGCAGCACGAGCAACAACAGCAAATTGATCCCGAGCGAGATCATGATCCCGTCACCCGAAGCGAGCAGCACGGTCGCGATTGGGGTGCCGGCAATCAGCATGGTCAGCAGGGACGCCGCTGGAAAGCTGCCGAGGCAGTAGGCCGTGCCGATGCACCCCATGAAGACGAGCAAGGCGATCGGCGCGCGAAGGCCGGGATCTACGGTCGCGAACAGGGCCAGAATCCAGACAACAAAGCCCGCATTGAGTAGCACCGCGACAACGCGAGTTCGCCTGAGCTCACGGTGCGCCTGCTCCGGCGTGACATCGACCGTTTTCAAGCGGAGCCACTGAACCAACCGGAGCAGGCACAGCGCGAGGAGAGCGGTTGGCAGGCCGAATCTGAGCCAGGCCGATACAGTTAGGGGGAGGACCAGGCCTACACTGATACTATCGACCAGCAGCACAGCGTAGAGAACTGGAACCTGCTTTCGCAAAATCCGGAATTGCTCGACGACCAGCGAACGACCGAGCGGATCCGTTGTATCGCCCACGGCGAACGCGGCACGTAGTCGCGCGAATAAATCCATCGAGATTGTCCTACCCCCTTCAGAACTTAGGCGGGAGAGACGAACGACGGGTAAAGCCGTTTGGTATCCCGCGGCTTAATGGCTTGCTTGCAACTGCAAGCTCTTCAGCAGCGGCGAGGCTCAACTTAGCGCAGTTTCCCGTCGTCTCAAAAATCCAAGGTGGTCCTGAGACCGAACGCCGAGCCGTTCCTCAGGGCCTTACAGCGAGCGGCCCCGGAAGCGTGGCACCGCCGTCGGGATGGACGGTGTATTGGAAATTGGGCTGAACGGTCCAGGCGTCCTTAATTTTAATTTAATAGAGCGCGGCCGGAAGTCGTTCAAAGCTTCGCACGCGGCCAATTTGGATCAACCCGGGCTCCCCGATAGCCCAAATCGAGTGCCTGCGCCCGCTTTGAGACGTGAGCGTACCGGCTGCGATGCAACTTGTCGTCAGGATGGTAAGCGCGCAAACCGACGAGCTCGAGGCCCGGCGTAGAGATCGATAGCATTGCGGTCGGCGCCGCCGCCGGCAACCCTGGCGATCCCGCGGTCATCGTTTGCGGGACGGGATCGATCTGCTGCTTGAAGGCCGCCCGGCTGCCGAGATCGCGCGACATTAGCAGGGGCTCGCGCCGTTTGGCAGGACGGCAAACGATACGCAGTTCGAGCCCGCCGCTGACGAGGCGAAGTGCCGCCAGCCTCCGAACTTGATTGGCCTGTCAGGTCCGGATCGCCCTTGTTGATCCAGGCGTACCGGACGTGCCCGAGCAGAATGGGCGGATCGTTGACGTGAAAATCACCTCCGTAGCGTTCCGCTCCTGCGGATCGCCCGGACCGACGCCGCCTTGGGGCACCTCGAGATCGACATGCACCGACGAAGCGGCAACTCAACTCATCCTTGCACGCATCCTTCGGAACGCCGCGACGAACCATGTGCGCACCGCGAGGATTGCAGTCCAAAGCTTGGCAAACCACGGGATGGTGAGCAGTTTTGGCTTGACGATGACGAAGAGCCGTTCGACCACGACCAGACTGAGAAGATAGCACGTTGCGATCATCGCCGTCCCGGCGATCCAGTGACCTTCCCCGGCAACGGCGACCGCGACCAATTTCAACGGCTCTACGGTCGCCGTCGGCACCGCCAACAGAAATAGCGATTGGTAGGGTCCAAGATTTTCGACCCGTCGTTTAAGGCTCATGAGCAGCTCCTGATTCTTCAACTGCGCAGCGAGCGGCGACGTTCCATGCTCGGAACATTTGCCGGTCTTTCCCCTTCGGGGGCACAATGGCGATCGAGGAGTTCGGGCATGGAGAAAGATGTCGCGATGCCTGCTGGCGGCCACGATAGCAACGGGCGCATGCGCGGCGACCACGGTGCTGACGGTCGCGCCGACGGAAAGTTGGAGGGTGACGTTGGGCCTCGGAGATGCTGATGAAGGAGTTCATGAAAGGTCGCTGGGTTCGCCCTGGACGGCAGCCGCTGGGACGGCATCTATGTCGGCCGGCAGAAGGGCGACGAGTTCATCTATGCCGGCGCGGTCGACCACGGCTTCGAATGCGATTACCGGCGTCAAGGAAGCCGCCGATCACGTCTTCGAGGTGGCAAAGACCGAGATGAAACAGCGCGCGGATGATCTTGGCGAAGGTACCTGACACCCAAGCAGCGGGCGAAGCTGATCGTGAACGGAAGGCGGCTTACAAAGATCCATTCGGAGACAAAGAGGGGTGGCGACCGCCGATCTAAATCCCAAGTTCGTGTTCGAAATCGAAAGCCTTTCGACGATACGTCGCAAAAAGCGAACGATCTCGGACAGCCCTCGCTCGCGGCGCGACCCGCGCCAAGGCACTCGGGCCTGACCTTGACCGCGTCGCCGGGACGTCGCCGGACAAGGGAGCCGAGCTCGACGCCCTCGCCGCCATGCAACCCGAGGGCCAGGCGCCAATATGCGCGTGGGCTGCCGCAGCCTTCTCGGCGAGGACACTGAAAGAGCGGCCCGGCGTTCGCCTCGCGCGCCGCTCCCGGGTCAGCCGCCGCCACGTCCTTTTCGAGGTGGGTCGCTTCGCGAAGCTCCGAATAGTTGACGCAGATGGCGAACGGAGGCGGCGCCGAGGTTCTGGAAGCTCAGCAGATCGGCATCGGCCATGTTCCGGACCTCGCCGACAGTCTTGACGCCCTCGATCTCGAGCGCATTGCGAAGACGGGACGGCAACTCAATTTGATCAAGAGGGGCTTCGTCTGAAAAGTGAATGGGCACAACGGGGTTTGGTGAAGAAGACGGCTAGCATTACAGTTGCTTTTGTTGCGGGCTTCTGAATCCATGGGCAACCATGATTCGAATGTCGTGGGCGCGGGCCGCGTCGGTTGAGGCGACGCTTGCGTTGTGGGCGGCGTCGCTTCGAGAGATCAAGCAACGGATACGTCCGTTGTTCACGCAAGAGCGTGTTGCGACGAATGCAGGTCTGTTCCTGGAAGGTCTGCTCGGAGATGAGCAGCGCAAGACCGGTTGGATGCGCGCGGAGGCGGCTGGCGATCCCGGCCCATGGCGGCAGCAGGCGATTCTGGGTCGTGGAGACTGGGACGCTGATGCCCTGCGCGATATCGTGCACGACTATGTCATCGAGCATTTGGCGGATGACGATGCGGTGCTCGTGATCGACGAGACCGGTTTTCTCAAACAGGGCAAAGCGTCATGCGGAGTGGCGCGGCAATACACTGGTTCGGCAGGAAAGATCACGAACTGCCAGATCGGCGTCTTCGCTGCCTACGTTTCGCGTCATGGCCATGCGTTCATCGATCGCGCGTTGTATCTTCCGAAGGAATGGACCGACGATCCAGATCGTCTGGAAGCCACATATGTGCCTGCCGATGTCGGCTTTGCGACCAAACCAAAGCTTGCGACGAGAATGATCGCACGCGCGATAGCCGGGTCTGTACCATTCAAGTGGGTTGCCGGTGATACCGTCTACGGTGTTGGCAACATCGAACAGCAACTACGTCGGGCAGGCAAAGGCTACGTGCTTGGGGTCAGCAGCGCTCATGTGTTTCGATCCTGGGGCAAGCGACCGCCGGTCGCCGGTACGGCTGCAGACCTCGCCCGGACGCGGCGCTCATCCGACTGGAAGCGCCTGTCGGCGGGAGCCGGAACCAAAGGACCGCGGCTGCACGATTGGTGTTATCTCGAATTGGCGGATCTCGAGGCCGAGCAGTCCAACAGTGCAAATGACGGTTTGTGGACACGCGGTCTACTGATCCGTCGTCGCATTGCCGATGATGACCTCGCCTTCTTCACCACCTGGTGCCCAGCGGGAACAGCCATTGAAACGCTGGTCGCGGTCGAAGGCCATCGATGGGCGATCGAGGACAGCTTTGAAACGGCGAAAAACGAGTTCGGGCTCGATCACAACGAGAGCAGATCCTGGCATGGCTGGCACCGTCATGTGTCCTTGGTGATGCTCGCCTTCGCCATGATGGCCGCGATCCGACATCGCGCTAATCCGCCACCGCCCAAAAAAACGAAACGGCGCCCCCCGGCAAAAGCCAAAACATAACCACCCCACCACTGATCCGTTGGTCAATCCAGGAAATCCGCCGCATTGCTATCAGACTTGCGCGGAAGCGGATTCAACCCGCACACATCATCGCATGGTCCTTCTGGCGCAGAGCTCACCAGGCTGCCGCTCAACGCGCCCACTTCAAATCAAAAAAGCAACTGTAATGCTAGGGTCTGTACCTAATTAGCGAGTTCTGATTCCCTGGTGCCAAGTTGATTCGGCACGGGGGACTTCGATGCGCAAAGGACTGTTCTGGCTCAACGACAAGCAGTGGGCTCAGATAGAGCCGCATCTGCCAACGAACCAGACCGGCCCGGCGCGCGAAGACGATCGACGCATTATCAGCGGTATCATTCACATGCTCCAGTGCGGCGCACGCTGGCGCGATTGCCCGTCCGACTATGGCCCTTACACGACGATCTACAATCGGTTCAATCGCTGGGCTAAGCGCGGACATTGGCAGGCGATCTTTGAAGCGCTCGCCCGCTGCGGCAAGGACCGAGTGGCTTTGTCGATCGACTCCACCTCGATCAAAGCGCATCGCTCGGCGAGCGGCGGAAAAGGGGGGAGTGTGAGCAGGCGATCGGCCGCTCGCGCGGTGGGCGGACCACGAAAATCCACGCGCTGAGCGACCCTGATTGCAAACCTTGCGCATTTCATCTCACTCCGGGACAAGCCGCAGACATTGCCGCAGGGCCGGCCCTTTTGAAGCTCGCGCCGCCCATGTCTTCCCTCATTGGGGACAAAGGCTATGATGGCGACGGCTTTCGCGCCGAAATCGTCAATCGCGGCGCGAAACCCGTCATTCCAAACAAATCCAACCGGGTAACCCTCCACAGCTTCAGCAAGCGCCTCTATAAAGGGCGCAATGTTATCGAGCGCTGTTTCTGCCGGCTCAAGGATTTCAGGCGTGTTGCTACTCGCTACGACAAACTTGCCAGAAACTTCTTGGCCGCCGTCCACCTCGCCGCTCTCGTCGCTTATTGGATCAATTGAGTCTGAACCCTAGTATGTGATTAGGCGCAAAACCTGACGGCAGCCTTACCGCTGCGCCTCGGTGGCCATCCAGCATAGCCGCCTTCGGGCGCGCAGGTAATCCTAGTAGCGGATGGTTGGGTCCACGTTCCGGGCGGCCTTGAACGCGGCCTTGAAGTCGAATAGTTCGCCGCACGGCCTCCATCTTCTCGATGGCGGCGTGGAAGGCCGCCACCGCGGCGCGAGCGCCCTCTAGAGAGCCTGGCCACCATCTCCTCGAGCTTACGCGCGATGACAAGGGGCTTGCCTGGACGGAGTGCTTCCAATCGTACAGGTGATAGCTGAGGCGGAAGTGATCGCCGCGGATGCAGCAATAGACGATGCGGCCGGCTGGTCGTCGACGGTCGCATCGTCCGCCGCGCCGATGGGCCCGGCCTCCGTCGATCCAGATCGCCGCGACGCCGCCGGCGCGGAGGTAATTGTCAGCCAGGTCGTCGTCGTGGCGAGCCTTGCCAATGTCGCCCAACACGATCCGTGGTTTGCGTCGATCGCGTCAACCCTGTCTCCGTTTTTACCGCCTGACACGGCGATCATGCATGGCCCCTGCCAGAATACCGACTGCCACGCCCATGATGATGATCCAGACAACAAGTCCCGCGTACCAAGGAAGCACGTTGGTCATCGTCACTCCTCCTGGTCTACGCCGACCGGCGCTCTCGTGGCGTCCGCCCCCTCCTCCCGGGACGCCCCTTGCGATCATTGACGCGACGTTGCGGCGTATTGGAAAGCGGCGGGGGACCCCTCGACGGCGCGTCATCGATCAAGTCATCAAGTGTCGGCTCGTGCTCGGCTGGTGGACGCTCCAGCGCGGCGAGAAAGGCCCTGCCCGCGTCGGTTATGCGCCACTCGCCAGGCTCGCGCACAATCAGCTTCTTGCCGAAGATGTCCACGCTGCCGCCGGCACGGGTCTCCATGCGCTTCATCCGCGCCGTCCATTCCGGCCCGCTGGTCATGAGCACGGCAAGATAGCGCTTCAGCTCTTCGAGCGTCGCCCGGCCGCTGGGATGGCCGTCCAGAACCTTGAGGATAGTGAGCTGAAAACTCAACGCCACACTCCGCAACGAAATCATTAAAATATGATAATGAGCCTACATCGGACCATGCGGCTGTCCAGAACGAATTGGCAAGAGAACCCGCATTCTGGGCCTTCCTCCCGCTCAGCACCGACCTTGCAAATGCCAAGACCGAAGCATTAGGCTTGCCCCGCCAAGCTCGCCGGCCGCGGGCTCGGCCCAAAGGGCCGCTCGGCGTCCTCCGCTTACCGGGCGGCCCGGGGCCGAAAGGGTCTTGGCGACCGTTCTCGCAGGCCTCATCGGGCAACCGGATGTGGCTCACAGCTTCATTCGGCTGTCCAACACCGAGACCTATCTGAGGCTGAAGAAATGAACGCGTCGGGCACGCCGCCGCCTGCCGCCGCTCGCCGCGATCTTCACCTCGATGAGCAGGCGATGACGGTCGCGGCGTTGATGGCCAGAACACGATCACGGTCCGCCTGGCCAAGCTGCTCGGCCATATTGCTCGCGGGCAGCAAGGTCGGGATCATCGCCTTGAGCCGCTTGCCGCACGCCCAATCCCACGCCTCCCACAGCGCCGTCATCGCGTCCTTGATCGTCGCACCATATGTACGCTTGCGCTCTCGACGTGCTGCAGCTGCGCAGGCCCAGCCATTGAGCGTCGCCGGAGTGCGCGCACCGCGCTGCTGCAGTGATCGGCGAGAAGTTGTCCAGTCGTCGCGCGAGGAGAACACCATCGGCGGCAACGCGCCCTTCCCGGGGTTCATCGAGCCGCCCGTCTCACCAGGGGTAGCGTGCCTGTCTCATTGCCCCAGCGGCCTCCAGCCCGTGTCTGCTGCTAATCTGCAAGACTGGCTGAGCCCAGTACAAGAGCAGCTATGGGCATGCCCAGGATAGCAAGCCGGAGCTTGCTAAGAGCCGGCCAAATGGCGTTGCCGCCCTAGCTGTGGTCCCGCGCTGGCCAGCGCTCCGCCACCTGAACCTTTACGCTGACCGTTCAGACGAATGAATGTCCGGGATTTTGCTAATCCCTCTCGGGGCTGGAACGCCGCCTGCGCTTCATTTCAAGCGGGCGGCGTTTTCTTACGGCGTTCGTGGAGCTTGCGGTGCCCTCCGCCCGCCCAGCGGGCAACAAAACGGCCCCAGCGGGGGGCTGCAGGCTGGGGCCGCCATTCCATCCCGGACAATAATCGGCGGTAAGGCGTCCGGGGTAGGACAAGTTCCAGAGGAACCAGAGGTTCCATGTGGCCTTAAAGAACGGGCCCGGTGTACCCTGGAGGACGGGCCGATCGCTGAGCAGCCGGAAAGGAGTTGTTCGGCTACAAGGCCGCACCGTACAGGATCGGCAGGGCTGACCTTGATGCCGATCAAGCACCTGAATGTTAAGCGGCTTCTTGAGGCCGTTCGCGCAGTGACATGGCAGACCTACGTTTTGCCTGCCCGCGACAAAACTCCGGCTGCAACCTCCATGATCGTGCCGCCCACGATTGACTCTGGGCGCGTGTCAAAGGACGATCCCCGCCGCCGGCAATGGGGCGAGGCTACTCAATGATGGATCGGACGAACCTGCGCTATCTTCTGCGTCTGCTTGAACATGGTGCGCGTTTCGCGGGATCGTGAGCACGGATTTCAGCGCATCGTGAGCAACGATTTCAGAGGATCGTGAGCAGCGATTTCAGGCGATCGTGAGCAACGTTTGGCGGTGCCGGACGCTTCGACCGACAACTCAACCGGGCTACGGATTTCTCATTCAACCAATGAGGAAGCCTGATGCCTACCGAGAGATTGTCGATGCGCCGGATCCGAGAAGTTCTACGTTTGAGGCACCAGGGCCTGACCGAGCGCGTCATCGCGCGGACGTTGGGAGTGAGCAATGGGGTCGTACACGGTTATGTGCGTCGCGCCCGCCTTGCGGGGCTGACCTGGCCGCTGCCGGAGGGCCTGGACGACGAGAACCTTGAACTGCTGCTGTTTCCGGCGCCGACGGCAGCCTCGCAAAGCGACCGGCGCCCGACACCGGATTGGGCTTATGTCGAGAAGGAGCTGCGCCGCCGCAGCGTGACGCGCCTGCTGTTGTGGGAAGAGTATCGCGCCGCCAATCCGGACGGCTTTGGCTATACCTGGTTTTGCACGACGTTCGAGGCCTGGAAGCAGCGGGCCCGGCCAAGCATGCGTCAGACCCACGCCGGTGGGGAGAAGGTATTCGTCGATTTCGCCGGCGACACCATCGATATCTTCGATCCCATCACCGGCGAAGTGCGCGCCATGAAGCTGTTCGTCGCGGCGATGGGGGCCTCGAACTACACCTATGCCGAGGCCTGCCCAAGCGAGAGCCTGTCCGACTGGATCGGCGTGCATGCCAGCCTGTTCAGGTATCTCGGCGGCGTGCCGAAGTTCGTGGTCTGCGATAATCTCAAGGCCGCCGTGACCAACCCCGATCGCTACGATCCCGGGATCAACCGCACCTATGCTGAGATGGCCGGCCATTACGGCACCGCGATCCTGGCGGCCCGGCCGAGGCGACCAAAGGACAAGGCCAAGGTTGAGGTCGCAGTCCAGATCGCCCAGCGCTGGATCCTGGCCCGCCTGCGCAACCAGCGCTTCTTTTCCCTGGCGGAGCTCAATACCGCCATCCGCGGGCTCGTCGTCGAACTCAACGCCCGCCAGATGCGCGGCTTCGGCTCCAGCCGGACCGAACTGTTCGCCGAGATTGATCGCCCCAGGTTGAGAGAACTGCCGGACCAGCCCTACGTCTTTGCGCGCTGGAAGCGTTGCCGTGTCGCCCCAGATTATCACGTCGAGATCGACGGCCATTGGTATTCCACCCCTTACCGCCTGATCCGTGAACTCGTCGATGTCCGTATCGCCGACAAGACCGTCGAGGTCTTCCACAAGGGACAGAGGATCGCCAGCCACGCCCGTGCGCCCAACCGGCGCGGCCACACCACGATTGCCGATCATATGCCCAGCGCCCACCGCCGCTACGGCAAATGGACACCGGGAGGGCTGATCGCCGCCGGCGAGAAGATCGGTCCATCGACGGCGGCGTTCTTCCAGGTCGTCATCGAAGCCCGGCCGCACCCCGAGCAAGGCTTTCGCACCTGCCTCGGTATTCTGTCGCTGGCCAGGAGCTACGACCATGCGCGCGTCGATGCCGCCTGCCGACGCGGCATCCTGATCAAGGCTCGCTCCGTCGCCTCGATCCGTTCGATCCTCAAGAGCGGCCTCGATCGCGCTTTCCTCGACGAGACGTCCGACCACCAGCCCCTGCGCCACGGCAACATCCGCGGTCAGGGCTATTTCCACTGAACCAGGGAGACTCCAATGCTGACACACCCCACCCATGAACGGCTGATCACGCTTGGCTTGACCGGAATGGCCAAAGCCTTCGAGGAGCAGCGACGATCACCGGACCTCGACGCCCTGCCGTTCGAGGAGCGCATCGGGCTTCTCGTCGATCGCGAAGCCGCCGAGCGCGACACCAAACGTGTCACGACCCGTCTCAAGTTCGCCGCGCTACGCCAGAGCGCATGCGTGGAAGACGTCGATTTGCGCACGCCACGCGGCATCGACCGCAGCGTCTTCGCCAGACTCGTCGGCGGCGACTGGATCGACCGCAACGAGAACCTGCTCATCACAGGGGCAACCGGGCTCGGCAAAAGCTGGATTGCCTGCGCCCTCGGCCACAAGGCCTGCCGCGACAATCGTTCGGTCCAGTATCACCGCGTCCCGCGCCTGTTCGAGGCGCTCGCCCTGGCTCGCGGCGACGGCCGATATGGCCGGCTGCTCAAAACCATCGGCCGCGTTCAACTTCTGATCCTCGATGATTGGGGCCTGTCAGTTCTAAATCCGCCCGAACGGCGCGACCTTCTGGAGATCCTCGATGATCGCCACGGTCGCGCCTCCACCATCGTCACCAGTCAGGTCCCTGTTGAACATTGGCACGACGTTATCGGCGACCCAACCCTCGGCGACGCCATCCTGGATCGCCTCGTTCACAACGCTCACCGTCTGCAACTCTCCGGAGAAAGCATGCGAAAGCAGAACGCCCGCAATCAAACTCTTGACGCCAACTCAAACCCCTGAACCAATCACCCATGTCGGTCAAAGCCGCTGCTCACCATCGCGCGAAACAGCTGCTCACGATCGCCTGAAATCGCCGCTCACCATCAGCGAAATGCGCAAACATGGCCCATTTGAACGTCGCCCGCGCGGTGGCTGGCGCTTCGGCACCAAGGTGATCAGCGACGCGGTTGTCGAACGGCTGCTCGTCAGCGGTCGAGTCGAGATAGTCGGCTTGACGCTGCAACTCGCAGCAATGCCACCCTCAGGGCCGAGCCGATCCCGGAACGAACGACCGTCAGCAGGATTGCCTTTCTCGCAGTAGGAGTTGCGTCATGCGTCATGCGCCGTCCATCGTGCCGCTGGATCGGCTCGACCGGGACATCTACCTCGTCCTGGAGGATTTCGGTGCCCGGGCCGGCTGCTCATGGCGCGAGACCGACGAGCAGGACACCGACTTCGAGACGATCATCCGCGACCTCATCACGGGCCAGTACGCCTATCCGGTCCGGATCGTGGCTTTCAACGCCGTTGATGGCTGGTCGCGCGACGCCACCAGCGAGGTCGCAGATGAGCTTGGTGAGCGCGCCGCGGGCAACGCCGAGATCACGCCAGCCCTGCGCGCCTTCATCGAAGCGAATGCTACCCGGCCGTTTGCTGTCCAACTGGCACTTCCACTGCGCGGAGCTGTGTGAGCATGGCGCCCCTGGCCGCCGCCTCGAGCAGAGCTATGACGACGCCATGAACGCACTGGCCAACTACCTGACACGCGAGGACGACGCGCAGACCACGGTCGATTGGCTGCACCGCATCCTGGATCGCGACGGCCTCCGCGACGCTATCACCGAGGTCTTGGTTGACGCGAGGGTGCATCCGCGGCCGAGAGCTGACGTGCCGGAATAGACGGTCTGGCCAGGGCAACCGTCAGAAGCCGTGCATTAGCAGGTCAGCTCGTGACGCGATCGCTGCCCGATGTCCAAGAACGGGGAACAGGCGACCTCCCGTATGAAGTTGAGCTACACGGCCGTAGCCCAATCGACCGAATGCCGCCCTGGCCGCTGCGGCAGGATAGGGACGAGCAGACAATTGCAGCGAGAATGACCACGGAAGCTAAAGGACGACTCAGGGAGAGCCCGCCATTGACTGGCTTGCGCGCGCGACATTCCAACAGCGAGGCCCAGCTGCGGCGTGTCATGGAGACCTATATCGAACTGGGTCGACAACCCGATCACTTCCGCTCGCTCTATTCGATGCGAGGGCCGCTGAGAGATTCGCTAGCCCTTAACTGATTGCCTGCTAAGAGCTGCACTCTGCTTTGCAGTTGGAGCGCAAGGCCGCCAAAATGAGCAGGTCAACCGAGGTGTTTCGATCGGAGATCGTTGCGGTATCGACGATCGGCGTCGCCGCGATGCTCTTTTTTGGGGATCTCTGGCTATGAGGCCTGCTCCGCCTTGACGGCGGCAACGGCCAGCATCGCGTCGCCGATCATGTTGCCCTGTGCCTTCAGGGTATTGCCGGCGCCGACGATATCCCGGACCTCTTTGTTCTGGCTGAGCTTCGACTTGCCGACCAGGCGTGTGATCTCGATCTCGATGCCGACGATCATCTTGAGCATCGTGTCGATGTAGTCCTTGGGGCTGTCGGTCATCTTCCAAGGATTGGCCTGTTTCGCCTCATGAATGCGCGTCAGGCGCGCGACCATGCCGCGGACGTAACGCTCATCATCGCGGATCGTGACACGTCCGTACACATGCGCAACCATGTAGTTCCACGACGGGACCTGCTTCTTGAACTCGACCTTGCTCGGATACCAGTTCGGCGCGATGTAGGCATCCGCGGCGCGGAAGACGATCAGAACCTCATCACCGGTGGCGAGATCCTGCCAAACAGGGTTCGCACGAGCTACATGCGAATGAAGCACGCCCTGCTGACCTTCGTGCGCATGCAGTTCGAACGGAATATGATTCGCGTCGAGTCCACTCTTCCCGTTCGTAAAGAGGATGCCGAGCGGATTATTTTCAATGAGATCGTGAAGCACCTCGGCGCGAGCCTCAACGAAGTGCGGAGGGACGTACATGACAACTCCTTGGCTATTGCAGGACGCTGTGCACCCTTAGGTCGCGCAGCATCAACAGGCTTGGTTCAGACCTCGGTCATCTGGGCAGATCCAATCTGCGGGCACGTCCTCCCAGCGGGTGCCGGGCGGAATGCCCTCGTCAGGCCATCCGTCTCGCTCGTTGTAAATGAGCCCGCACAGCGCACACATCCAGGTCTTGTAGACAGGCGCATCGCCCGCGATTTCCGTGTTCACGTGAGCAGTTTCGTTGCTCATGACAACTTCCCCTATTCCTGTGGCAGGTTCATCACCTCCGTTTAGGGCAAGGCTGGCCTATCCAACAGTGCCAGATGACTGCAGTTTTACCGGACCAGTATCTTGCCTGCGATACTACTCTTCCTTTTGTTTCGCCGATCGTGATCATCACCTGCACCTTGCGTTTGCTGGCGTGCCGATGCTGCGCCATCGCGCGGGTAGCGCGTTCGTCGAGATACGCCTCATCTTGGGGCTCTTGTTGCCTGGAGTGCCTGTCGTCTTTATTGGCCCGCGAAGCGACCTGCTCTTGAACGAATGAAGCTCACTCGGCAGGCCGGGCGGTCGAGACGGCGTTCCCCTCCGCATTGTCGTGCGCCGCAAGAGCCTTCGGCTTGCGCAAACGCACATAGACCTGCGCCGCCAGAAGCGTCACGCAAAGAAAAAGAAAGAACGCGCTGATCGGCCGCTCGACGAAAATCATGGCGTCGCCGCGCGAGACCAGCAGCGAGCGGCGAAAGTTCTCCTCCAAGCGTGGCCCCAGGACAAAGCCGAGCAGGATCGAGGCCGGGTGGAAATCGAGCAGCAGGAGTAGATAGCCGATCAATCCAACGACGACGGTCTCGCCGACCTGGAACATGTCGTTGTTGGTCGAGTAGACGCCGATCGCGACGAAGAACAGCGCGCTTGGATAGAGATATTTATACGGAATCATGAGGAGCTTCACCCAGAGCCCGATCAGCGGGACGTTGAGCAAGACCAGCATGACGTTGCCGATCCAGAAGCTCGCGATCAGGCCCCAAAAGATGTCGGGGTGCTCTTTGATCAGTTGCGGACCGGGTACGATGCCCTGAATCATCAGCGCACCCAGGATCAGCGCCATGACTGCGTCCCCGGGAATACCAAGGCTCATTGTCGGAATGAAGTCGCCCTGAACCGACGAATGCGTCGACGCCTCTGGACAGGCGACGCCTTCGATCATGCCGGTGCCGAACTTCTCCGGCGTCTTCGAAATCTTTTTCTCGGCTGCGTAAGAGATAAAGGAAGCGATCGTTGGTCCCGTTCCCGGAATGAGCGAGCAAAGGCTCCCGATGATGGTGCCGCGCAACATCGCAGGGATGGAACGGCGCAGTTCGTCGCGTGATGGGCGCAGATCGCGCAAACCGACTTTCGAATAGCGCGTGTTCACCTCGGAGTATTGGTTCACGCTCTTCATGAACTCGGCGATACCAAATAGGCCGAGAGCGAGTCCGACGAGTTCGATGCCGTCAAGGAGATTCGGGATGCCGAAGGTGAAGCGCTCCGAGCCGGTCTCGACATCCGTTCCCACGATTCCTAGAAACAGGCCGAGCAACGTCATGGCGATGCCTTTGAGAGGCGAGCCTTTCGCCAGCGTCGAACCGGCGAGCAGGCCCAGAAGCATCAGCGAGCATATTTCAGTTGGACCGAACTCCAGCGCGACCTTCACCAGCACCGGAGCCAGAAAGATCATTTCCAGGATGCCCCAGGAAGCGCCGACGAACGACGATAGGACCGTGATGCCGAGCGCCGCACCGCCGCGGCCCTGCTTCGTCAGCGGAAACCCATCGAGGCACGTCACCGCGTGCGGCGGATGGCACGGTAAGTTGAGCAGGATCGAACAAATCGCGCCGCCGTATTGGGCCCCATAGAAAACTCCTGACAGCATCAGGATGGCGCCGACCGGCTTGATGCCGAACGTCAGCGGCAGCAGCACCGAGATGGTGGCGAGTGGCCCCATTCCCGGCAGGACGCCCACCATGTTACCTACGAGGACGCCGACAAAACACCACATGAAATTCTGCGGCTCGAAAGCGACACCGAAGCCGTACCAGAGATCGGAAAGCGCGCTCGCGAACATCTAAAACCCCCAACGGTACAGCGGGAAAGGAACCTTGAGCACGTAGGAAAAGAGGAGGCAGCCGACGACCGCGACGACCGCGGCCAGGACGGCTGATCCTTTCAGCGTGGCGGTCCTGTCGCCGAGCGCGGAGACGAAGACGCACATGAAGGTGGCCGCGGCCATTCCGAAATAGAGGCCGAAGAGACGAACATCAGAGGACCCGCGAGGATGCAGGCCCAGCCACGCCATTCCATCGCCGCGGGCAAGACGCGCTCTCCCTCTTTGAGAGGCGTCGCCAATCCGGTGACGAAGATCAGGGCTCCGACGAGAACCATCATGAGGCCGAGCATCAACGGAAACATGCCCGGTCCCACGTGCGCGAAGGTCCCGAGCGAATATGTTGCTGAGTTGACGCCGATCCCGGCGCCCAGCAGCACCATGAGCAGCCCGGCGTAGAAGTCCTTCTTCCGCAGCATCATCGGCATATCGGCACCTCTAGTTGGTTTTGCTCGCTATCACGACGAGCGCCGAGGCTGGTTCGGAAGACACCTGCGTCAGTTTGTGCGGAATCGTGGAGTCGAACTGGACGCAATCGCCCGGCTTCAAATTTTCCTTGCGCTTTCCGATGACGAGCTCGATCCGGCCGGAGAGAATGAACAGGATTTCCTCACCTTCGTGGTGACTCATGATGCGACCGCGTTTCGCCGTCTTGGTCGGTCGCACGATAAAGGCGCGCATGGTGCGGCCGGGAGCCAGACCGGCGACTAGCGACAGGTGCGTGTCGACGTCGCCGGCCTTCCCGTTCTTCGCGCGGACAATCGTGATCGGGTCGTGGTCGTCCGGCTGGCCGTAGAAGCGGTCTAAGGTCGTTCCGAGAGCCGCGGCGATCTTAAGGGCGGAGCCTATCGACGGAGAGGAGAGCCCGCGTTCCAGCTTGGAAAGATAGCTGCGGGTCAAACCGGAATCGGCGGCAAGCTGCTCCAGCGTCATGCCGCTCTGCACGCGAAGGAATTTGAGGTTGAGTGTCATTGCGCTCGGCTCTTTCCCAAGTTATTGCCCGCATCGATCTCGCACCAAATCACCGATAGTTCCAACCTTAGAACGGGTGCCGACTGATCACAGATCCAGCACTAGCCGTTGTCCGGCGCAATCGCCCACGCAGACGATGAGCTCATTCTGCCGCTCAGCAGGCGAAAGCACGCGATCGCGATGGATGGGCGGCCCCTCGGTCCAGCGCGTGCGGCAGGCGCCACAGATGCCGCCGCCGCAGGACACGGGGACGTCGACGCCGAGGGCATCGAGCGTTCCGAGAAGACCAACATCTGGCGTGACAGTTGCAAGCTTCTGGCTCGCCGACAGATACAGCTCGTAGGGAGGCACGTCGCTTCGGGCGATGGCCTTGGGCGGGGTGAACATTTCGATGTGTTTGCGCTCTTCCGGCCAGGCCGAGACGGCATCTTCGAAAGCCTTCAGCATCGCTGCGGGTCCGCAGCAGGCCGCTAGGCCACATCTGGCAAATTCCCCGACAATTTCGGCGATGACGGGCTTGGCCTGCGCGGTCGTATCGTAGAGGCGGACACGGCCTGCTCCGATTGCCGGCGCGATCATGTCGGTCAGGACCGGTCGTCCGCGGCTGGTCCAGTGCAGCACGTAGTTCGAGCGCCCTCGTCGTTCGAGATGCCGAATTGCGGAGATGAACGGGGTTACACCGATGCCTCCCGCGAGGAATACGTTCGTTCCCTCCTGGTCCAGTGCGATCCCGCCGCGCGGCAGCGAGACCGAAATCGGCTGTCCCGCCTCCACGCGATCGTGCAGGAAGTTCGAGCCGCCGCGTCCTTCGCGTTCGCGCTTCACCGCGATCACGTAGCGCCGATCATCGTCCGGTTCATTGCAGAGCGAATAAGTCCGGACGAGACCCTGGTCCAGGTGAACGTCGATATGGGCCCCGGCCCGAAAGGGTGGCAGCTCCCAATCATCCTGGTCGACCAGCGTGAAGCGCTTGGTGTCGTTGCCGAGATCCTCGACCTTCGAGACGACGGTGGAGACCGTCTTGATCGCCTTCGCCATCTAGATCGGCCTCACGGCGTCGCCTACGCGTAGCGTGCCCCCTGCGATGATCTTGCAGTTCAGCCCCGACCGATTGATCAACGGATCGAAGACGGACTTGCCGAGTATCTCCTCGATGTGCCGGCACGGCGTTGAAAGGCGGGTCGCCTCGACAATCGCTTCTCCGAGCCGGAAGCGACGGCCGACGAGATGATTGAGCGGGACGCCTTCGACGGTCACGTTCCGGCGATGTTCCTCGGGCAGCAACTCGATCTTGTGGTCGCGTTGCAGGGCCTCGAGCGTCTCCATCTCGAACAGGGTGACCTGCCGCCCCTCCTCCGGCTTGTGGGAGTAGAATCCTGTTTCGTGGCCGGCGAAATATCGATCGCCCTCGATACCGCGTCCAGCGACGAACTCGAGCGAGGGAAACGAGCGCATCGGCAAAAAGGCACGCGGGGTCTTGTGCAAAAAGCGGACGACGCCCTGCCAGGACATGGTGACCTCGGGCTCATCGATTGCGGTCGCGTCCATCATGTTCTCTCCATGGGCCTTAATCCGAACTGGTCTCAACGTGATGCGGCGAGCGATTTGTCAAGGGTCTGGCGCACGTCTGATCGCACCTCGATGACGACCGGTCCCTTGGTCGTCATCGCCTCTGCGACCGTCGACGGAGCACTCTCCGCGTCCTCGATGATGAATCCCTTCGCGCCGAAGGCACGCGCCAAGGCAGCGAAGTCGGGATTTGAGAGGTCAGTGCCGTAGGGACGATCTGGAAAGGCTCGCTCCTGGTGCGACCGGATGGTCCCGTAGGACTGGTTATTGGATACGACGATCGTGAGGTTCGCGCCTCTGGCGACGGCCGTCGCAAGCTCATTGCCCGTCATCAGGAAGCCGCCGTCTCCGCAGAAGGCAACCACCTGCCGCTCCGGAAAGCGAAGGCTGGCAGCGAGCCCGGACGGGACCCCACTGCCCATCGCCCCGCAAGCCGAGCCGAGCAGCCGCGCGGTCGGCTCGAGGCTGAAGATGCGATGGACCCATCCGGCGAAATTGCCTGAATCCGTCGTGACGATGCCATCGGGCCTGAAGTGCGCGGCGGTCGCCGCCACCGCGTGACCGAAGACGTCCGCCGATGGTACGCCGAACTGAGGCCAACCATGCGTGGCCGTCCGCGCCGCGGCAGCCGCGGAGGACCACTCGGCGCAGGCCCGCGCCGTCGCGGGAGCTGCGAGCATGGCCGACACGAATGCATGCGATCCAGAGACGACCGCGACGTCGGTTCGGACGCGCTTTCCGATCGCATCGGGATCTGGATAGACATGGACCAATGGCTGGCGAGGCTCGGCCTGTCTCGGAAACGCAAAGCCGAGCGAGGACAGATCGCCCAGACGTGTTCCGACAGCAACGACGAGGTCGGCGCGTTCGAGCAGTTTCACATGAGGCTGAGACGTGAAGAACCCGAACTGACCCGCCCACAGCGGGTGAGAGTTCGGGAACTGGTCCTGCATTTTGTTCATAGTGACGACCGGCACGTTCCATTTCTCGGAAAACGCGATCAGATCTTGGCGGAACGATGCCGCCCGGCATTCGCCGCCGACGAGCAGGATCGGCCTCTCCGACGCCGTCAACGCCGCCCTCGCCTGTTCAATGGCCGCAGCACCGGGCTCCGGACGCACAGCTCCGTTGGCTGTGGCCACAATTCCCTTGGCCGGGTCTTCAAGGAGATCTTCCGGCAGTTCGATGGCGACGGGACCTGGCGTTCCCGCATGGGCCACGGCGAACGCGCGGGCCATCATCTCTGGAACGAGATCCGCCGAGTTCAGACGCACCGACCACTTCAGCACGCCATCGAAAGATCGGCCGCAGTCGATCTCCTGCACCGCGTCCCTTGCGAGGTTCGGACGATCGACCTGACCGACCAGCATCACCAGCGGAATCGCCTCCTGCGCGGCCACATGCAACCCGAGCGCTGCGTTGAAGGCGCCCGGACCACGGCTCGTCATCACGACGCCTGCGCGCCCTGTGAGTTTGGCGTCAGCGACCGCCGCGAGGCTCGCGCTTCCTTCGTGCCGGCAGGTCACCAGATCGAAATCGTTACGGTCGCGCAGCGCGTCCAGCAGCGCCAGAAAGCTTTCTCCCGGGACGCCGAAGGCCCTGTCCACCCCGTGCGCGACGAGACAGTCCGCGACGAGTTCCGCGACGCGATAGGTCATGCGACGCTCCCGTCCTGCCTGATGGTCAGGGGATCACCCAGCGCGCGCAGTGGCGCCTCCGTCCGATCTCGCAGCGCCTCGATCGCGAGGCCGTCGAGTAGGGCCCGAACGGTCAGGCCGTCCTCGGCTACGTCGATGATGCAGAGGTTGGTGAAGATGCGGGTCACCACTCCGCGCGCCGTGAGCGGATATCCACATCGCTCCACGATGCGGGAGCGGCCATCCTTGGTGGTGTGGTCCATCATTACCCAGATCGACTTGGCGCCGACCGCCAGATCGATGGCTCCGCCGATGCCGGGCGGAGACCCGTTGTCACCCGTCGTCCAGTTGGCGAGATCACCACTCTTGGACACCTGAAAGGCGCCGAGCACGGCCACGTCGAGATGACCGCCTCGCATCATCGCGAACGAGAGGCTGGAGTCGAAGTAGGAACCGCCGGTCCGGATCGAGATGGGTATCTTCCCTGCATTAATGAGATCCCAGTCCTCTTCGCCCGCCGCCGGCTTCGGACCTACGTTGAGGACGCCGTTCTCGCTGTGAAGGATCACGCCAGACCCCTCCGGCAGGTAGTCGGCGACGTGCGTCGGGGCGCCGATACCGAGATTGACGAATCCTTCCTGCGGCAGATGAAGTGCGACCATGCGCGCCAGCGCATCGCGTGCAAGCGGTGTCATCGGGAGCTCCTTGCGAAAACGCGATCGACGAAGATGCATGGAGTGACTATGGCTTCCGGATCCAAATCGCCGACGTTGACCACGCGGTCGACTTCCACGGCGACCGTCCGGCCGGCGGTCGCCATCACCGCGCAGTGGTTGCGCGCCGTCTTGTTGTAGGTGACGTTGCCGAGCGTGTCGGCGAGATGACCTTTGACGAAAGCGAAATCTGCATGAAGCGGTAGCTCAAGAATAAATTCGCGCCCGTCGACGACGATCTTCTCCTTGCCGTCAGCGAATACCGTCCCGACGCCGACGGGAGAAAGGAAGCCGCCGAGACCGGCGCCGCCCGCCCGGATGCGCTCCACCAACGTGCCCTGCGGAACGAGTTCGAGCTCGACCGTGCCGGCACGATATTGTTCGGCGAACTGCTTGGCGCTGCGCGGATAGGAGCAGACGATCTTGCGAACGATCCTGGCTTCGAACCACAGCGACAGATCGTCCTCCGTGGAGCCGGCGTTGTTCGATATCAGCGTCAGGTCGCGGACGCCCCGGTCGAGCACCGCCTTGACCACTCCGAGCGGAAGCCCCGCTCCGCCGAACCCGCCCATCATGACGGCGTCGCCGTCCTTGATGCCTTCCACGGCCGCCGCCGCGTCTTCGACCACTACGTTGCGCATCGTAAATCCGCCGTCTCTGCTACGGGATTGATTTGAGGTACGTCGTTGACAGGCCACGGCCGACCCGGTCGAGCAGCATCTCGTTGGTGCCGTCGGCGTAGGCCGCCATCCGGACCTCGGCGAAATGCATGTTCAGGCGGTGGGCTGCGCCGGCGCCCGTCGCGCCGACGATCCGGACGCACTGATCGATGCCCCAAAGCGCGGTGTCGACAGCGAACTTCTTGGCTTGCGCAGCGAGGGCGACCGGATTTCCCCCGGTCTGTATCTGCTCGGCGGCGCGGAAGACGAGCGCGTTCGCGGCCTCAAGCCGGACCGACACCTCCGCCAGCTCCCAGCGCAGGCCCTGATGTTCGGTCAGCGGCTTTCCAAAGGCCTGCCGGCCTTCGCAGTAGTCCACCGCCTCGCACAGCGCCGCATACAGAGTCGCGACGCACATGGCGGCCACGTGAACGCGGGCCGCGTTGACCGACGCCATCGATGCCTTGAGCGCGGCGCCCGGCGCTGCGATCAGACACCAATCGGGAATGAAGTGAGCGTCGAAGGCCACTTCGGCCAGACGGAAGGAACGCGCTCCGGGAACGACGATCTCGGTGCGCTTCACCGTCTCGGCTTGGCCGAAGGGCACGTAAAAGCTGGCGATCTCACCCGCCCCCGCAGCGTCTCGGACGCGGGCCAGGACGATCAGACCACCGACCAGCAGGCCGTCGGTCATCCACGCCTTGGTGCCGCTCAGAGCCCAGCCGCCGTTGACTGGAACCGCGGTGGTGGTCAGGGCGGAGACATCGCTGCCACCGGCTGGCTCAGTCATGGCGGTTGTCAGAAGAAGCTCGCCGCGCAACGCGGGCTGCAGCAGACGCTCGATCTGGATCGACGTACCGGTTTGTGATAGGCGCGTCGCTCCGCCTTGATGGTGGTTCAGGCAGAACGCTGCCGCAAACCCGTGGTGCGACATTTCCTGCGCGACGCGGACTTTGCACAGATAAGACGCTTCCAAGCCACCGTGAGCGCGCTTGGCCTGGAGGCCCAGCATGCCGAGAGCGGCCCACTCGGCGATCCACTTCTGCGGGAACGCGTCACCTGACATGTGCGCGGCGAAGACGCTGTCGGAGAAGGCACCGGCGCAGAACGCCCGCGCCTTCGCCACGTGATCACGCTCTTCGGCGGAGAGATGAACGTCGTACTGGTGATAGAAGTCCACAGGAGATCCTTCGGCGAGCTACTTCTGAAGAGGCGCCCCAATGTCCTTAGCCCACTTATTCCAGTAGGCCTCTTCCTGTCCGACGTCGGCCGTGAAGGTCTCCACCGTCGAACCAGCGATCGGAGTTGCGCCGATCGTCTCCAACTGCTTCAGGAACTCCGGATCGCCCGAAGCCTTGTCGAGGGCGGCGCCAATCTTGGCGACGACGTCGGCCGGAAGGCCCGGCGGACCCGCGATCCCGAACCATGGGGAGATATCGATAGGCTTGCCGCCCGCCTCTTCGATTGTCGGCAGATCCGGGAAGGCGGGTGACCGCTCGGCCGACGTCACCGCTAGCGCCTTGAGGGTGCCGGCCTTGACCTGCTGGCCGATCGTGGCTTCGGTGAAGAAGCCCACCTGCAGGATGCCCGACATGCAATCGACGATCGGTTGATTGCCGCCCGAATAATTGATGAACGTCATCTTCGTATCATAGGCCATGTCGAACAGCGTGCCGCCGACATGGGACGTCGCCCCGAACGTACCGCCGAAGTTTACTTCTCCAGGGTGCGCCTTCAGATAGGCGACCAGTTCCGGAACGCTGGCCACAGGAAATTTCGGGCTCACGACGAGCAGATTCCGCTGCTTCGCGACCTTGCGAATGTAGGTGAAGCCATTCTGCTGATCGTAGCGCACGGACGCATAGAGTGCCTTGGCGCGAGTATTCGAGGACTCCACCGCGACGAGAAGCGTGTACCCGTCGGGCTTCGCGCGGGAGACGTTTGACGCGGCGATCATTCCGCCGGCACCACCATTGTTCTCGACGATGACGGTCTGGTTCAACTCCTTCGAGAGGAGACGGCCGATGACGCGGCCAATGATGTCAGTCGGGCCTCCAGCCGGGAATCCGACGACCAGCTTGATCGTGGTCGAGGGATAGGCATCAGCCGCATCGGCCGGCTCAGCAATAAAGCCGAGACAAAGAATGGCGGCGCCGGCGGCCATCAACGCTCTTTTTCGCAAAGATCGAAACATGCAGCACCTCCCTCGAAGGACGACCCACCTTCAAGCCAAGGACACTTTGTGTCAAGTGTGAAACCATCGTGACCCGACCCAGAGGCGCACATTGAGCGGGCAAACGCTGCGGAAAAAGCGTGCATCATGCATGCTGCACCACACCTAGGCCAAATGTCGCGCCCGGCAGCCCGACCTTCCGGGGTTGCCAAACCCCATCGTTGTGTTCTAGACGATCGGTCTATAGAGAACACAAAATGGCGAAATCTACAGACAACCACCGCAATGGGCAGGGCCGAAATCAAGTCGGCTATGCGCCGACCCGCGACGTTCTGATCCGCTGCGGAATGGAGGTGATGACCCAACAAGGTTTTGCAGCTACGGGCCTGGACGCGCTGCTGCGCCGCGCCACCGTGCCAAAGGGTTCGTTCTACCACTACTTCGAAAGCAAGGCCGACTACGGCCGCGAAATCATGAAGGCCTACGACTCCTTCTTCCGACACAAGCTGGACCGCGCGCTGGACGACGGAAGGCTTGCGCCGTTGGCGCGCATGCGAGCTTTCGTCGAAGGCGCCAAAGCGGGCATGGCGAAATACAGCTATACGCGCGGCTGCCTCGTCGGAAACCTCAGCCAAGAGGTCGAAGCGCTGCCCGACGATTACAGGTCCGCCTTGGACGAGATCGTCAAAGGATGGCAGCGGAAGGTGGCGCGTTGCCTGGAACGCGCACACGAGGCTGGCGAGATCGGCAGCGCGGACTGCGATGCCCTGGCTGAGTTTTTCTGGATCGGCTGGGAGGGAGCGGTGATGCGGGCGCGCCTCGTCAAGAACGGCCTCCCGCTCGATACCTTCATCGCCGGTTTCGTCGCCGGCCTGCCGCGTCCGGACGAGCCGAAGGCCAGGTCCAGAAGAAAATCGTGAAGAGGAGTTCGAGTTGTTCAAAGCCGTGTTGATCGAGAAGGACGAGCGGGGATATCGCGCCGACGTCGCTGAATTACCGGACAGCCGCCTCCCCGACGGTGAGGTGACGATCGAAGTCGAGTTCAGCACGCTGAACTACAAGGATGGACTCGCGATTACCGGCAAGGGCCCGATCGTGAGATCCTTCCCGCTGGTGCCCGGGATCGACTTCGCTGGCGTGGTGTCGTCGAGCTCCGACCCGACCTTCACGCCGGGGGACCGGGTAGTTCTCAACGGCTGGGGTGTCGGCGAACAACATTGGGGCGGCCTGGCGCAGCGAGCAAAGGTCAAGGCCGATTGGTTGATCAAGATGCCGCCCTCGATGCCTTCCCGCCGCGCGATGATCATCGGTACCGCGGGCTATACCGCGATGCTGTCGGTCGTAGCCCTCGAGAAGTATGGCATCCGTCCAGGCGCGGGCGACGTGCTGGTGACCGGGGCCGGCGGAGGCGTCGGCAGCATCGCAATCATGCTTCTCCACAAGCTCGGTTTCCGCGTCGTGGCTTCGACCGGCCGACCGGACGAGGAGCCCTATCTCAAGAGCCTGGGTGCTGCCGAGATCATCGACCGGTCACAATTGTCACAGCCCGGCAAGCCGCTGCAGAAGGAACGATGGATCGCCGCGATCGACTCTGTAGGCAGCCATACGCTCGCCAATGTTTGCGCCGGAATCAAACCGGACGGAGCGGTCGCCGCGTGCGGCATGGCGCAAGGATTGGAATTTCCCGCAAGCGTCGCCCCCTTCATCCTGCGAGGAGTGGCGCTGTTCGGCATCAACAGCGTGACCCGCTCGAAGGCAGAACGCGTCGAAGCCTGGGATCGTCTCGCTTCCTTGCTAACCGAAGCCGATCTGGAGAAGACGGCGGTCGAGATCGGTCTGAATGAGGTCGTCGCCGCGGCTCGCGGCCTGATGAGTGGCCAAGTGCGCGGGCGCACCGTCGTCAACGTCAATAGATGACATCGTCCGAAAAGTAGAGAGATGCGGCCGTGGCGGTCCGCCTCGGGGCAAATCTGAAAGCAATGACCGCTCGTCCAAAAATGGGAGATCCCCAAATATGGCTGCTTCGGAAGGAATTGGAACGGATGAACCTGCGTTCGGGTTCTCGACGCGAGCGATCCACCATGGGTATGACCCTGCCCATCACTCTCGCGCGGTATCCCATCCCATTCATATGACCTCGACCTTCGCCTTCGACAGCGTCGCCGAATTAGATGCGGTGGCCGCATTGGGGGGCAAACTGTATGGGCGGGAGTTCAACCCGACGACCGCATTGCTGGAATCCCGCTTGGCAAACTTGGAGGGTGCCGAAGACGCCGTCGTACTGGCCTCGGGAATGGCCGCGTTCGGCGCCCTGGTACTTTCGCTCCTATCCCAAGATGACGAACTCATCGTCCATCGGACCTTATATTCGAATACGACGACCATGACGGAACAGGGCTTGCCGCGCTTCGGCATAAAGACCATCCCTGTCGATCTCAATGACCCCGCCAATCTGGATACTGTTCTCACATCTCGCAGTAGAGCCATCTACTTTGAGACGCCGGTCAATCCCACAGGAGACGTGCTCGACATCGAAGCCATTGCGCAACGTGCTCGGCGGGCCGGCCTCTTGGTCATCGTCGACGGCACATTTGCATCTCCCGCACTGCAGAGGCCTCTCCAATGGGCGGACATCGTGCTCCACTCCCTTACCAAGTATATCAGCGGGCATGGAGACGTTCTCGGAGGGGCTCTGCTGGGACGGACCGAGTTGATCGACAAAATACGTGATCGCGGCTTGCGCTACATCACCGGTGCCGTCATGTCGCCGATGGTTTCTTCTCTGATTTTGCGCGGGATCAAGACGCTTCCTCTTCGAATGGACCGCCACGGGTCCAACGCACTTGCGATTGCGCACATGCTCGATGCCCACTCGGCGGTAGAGTGGGTGAATTATCCATTTCTGCCGTCCCATCCGCGGCATGCAATCGCAAAGAGACAAATGTCAGCGGGCTCTGGAATGCTGTCCTTTGGTCTACGCGGGGGTTTTGATGCCGCCCGCTGTTTTCTCGACCACCTCAAGCTCGTTACGCTTGCCGTCAGTCTCGGAGATGCTGAAACGCTTATCATGCATCCCGCGAGCCTGGTTCATGCCCGGCGCGCCGTTCGTCCCGAAGCGCGCCTGCAAAGGGGAGTCGGAGATGACCTGATTCGCCTCTCGGTTGGTCTGGAAGACGAGGCAGATTTGCTCGGCGACCTTGAGCAGTCCCTGAATCGTCTCTAGGTCGCCCGCAACGAACGTACGTCAAGGAGAGGCCAAAGATGATTGCGCCGCCGCCAGGACTCGAGCCCGCCATGGACTTTGCTCGGAATACTCTAAGCCCTCAGAAAGAGATCGTCCGAAAGTTCTACAAGGAAATGTGGGACAATGCGGACGTTGCTCTAATTCCCGAAATATTTCAGCCTGGCTTCACCTTCCGTGGCTCGCTCGGCCCCGTCCTGGTCGGCTTCGATCAGTTCGCGGACTACGTCCGATGGGTGACAGACTCTCTCGAGAACTATACGTCTGACATCCTTGATCTCTTCGAGGACGGCAACGTGGTCTCGGGCAAGCTGCGCTTCCACGGCATCCATCGAAAGCCGATGTTCGGCCATGCGCCCACCGGACGCCACGTGTGGTGGTACGGTGCGCCGATCTTCACGTTTCGAGGCGACAAGGTGAGCGATCTGTGGGTCTTGGGCGACATCCATGGACTGATCGGTCGTCTCGCGCCGGATGCGACTAGCGAACCGGAATTCACAACAAACAAGTAGCCCATGCTCCATGACCCTTCGCGCCGAGCGGACCACCTCTGGAAACGCAGACAAGCGATGTATACGCCTCCAACCTTCAAGAACGAAGACGTCGAGAGTATCCGCTCAGGGCGGGCGCCTCGTTGTGCGGTAAGACGCGGCGGCCTCACCATTCCCTGCTTTTCCGTAGGGTTTGGCGGAGCCAGCATAGAGGACTTGTAGCAGCGCCTTTTACGGCTACTCTGTGTCCAGCACCCCTCTCGCTTCGCAGCAAAATGTCGATGTCTCCTGTCGCGCGTTTTACGCACGCGATGTACCTCAAAGCTCGGTTAAGATTTCAGCCGCGGCCAAGCCGAAGGTTTGATCAGCGTCTACCGCGCCCTCGGTCCACTGCTTGGGTTTGTCGTTTGGCACCGCCAAGCTCTGGCTCGTCGGGAGAACAGCAAAATCGTTCCGTTCTCGGAACTAAATGCCCGTTAAGTTGAGTTCGGTTCCGCCGAAATGGTGGTTGCAAACGAGACAAAGCTAGGGCAGATTTTTGTCACCGGGGCTGGCTACATATTTCACTTGGTCCTTTTAACCCGGCTTCATTCGACCGTGCGCAGGCCGCAGCGGTTTAAACCTCCCGCTGCGGCCTTCGTATTTGCCATTCGCCCTCCAGCATGAGCCGGCGACCACCACAGATTCCTAAGGTCAATAGCTATGCGCGGCCGCAAAGGCCCCATAGCCGACGATGAGGACGGCTCCGTCGCCAAGGGCCAGCAGCAATAGAAGGGCTGTGACCTTCGAACCGTTTCCTGCCTAGAAGAAGGGGCTGTACGCCAGGGACGTTCTCGCCAACAAGATGCAGATACGTCGCCATTCACCCCCTCGGCCACGGCGTTGCTCGACTAGCCCGCGAAGTAAGAGGGCTCGACTTTGAAGTTTAGCAACTGCTGTTGGTGACGGCCGTATTCCTGACCGTCTGTTTCGGAGTGTCAGCCTGGCGCATCTCGGACGAGAGGGACGTCGAAACCGCCGGTCAAATCCCGCACCAGTCCTTTGGTTTGAAGCCGGCCGCTCAATAGGAACATATCGACATCCAGAGAGTCGCATGCCCATAAAGCCTCCCTCAGACCAATGGATAAAGCGGTTGCCTATGCGATCTCGGTATTCATCGCCGTCCTCGGCGTCGGGATCTTTATTGCCGGTATCGGCTCCAGCTCGCCAGCCTTATGGACGTGCCTTGCGGTCGTTCTCATTTCGATTGGTCTAGTGAGTGCCTTTGGCGACTGTTAACGAGCGTCCGGCGCGCGGGCCTTGGAACAAAGCTCATTTGGCTCCATTGCAATTCCATGAAATGGCTGATCGGCGTCGTCTTGGCCGTCCTGGTCTGTGTAGGAATCTATGGCGGATCGGCTTTCGTTTCGCTGGTGGGTTTGGTTTCCGCCGTCCGGGGTGACGATATTGCGAAAATCGTGGCTCGGACGGATATGCCCCGCGTCCGCCATTCCATCGTTGACCAGGTGATGACGGCCTACCTGGACCGGCTCGGACAAAAACGCCTGCTGCGACCGATCGAGCGAATAGCCATCAACGCATTTGGTGCAACGAATCGCTGATGATCTGGCAGCCAAGCTCATGACGCCGGAAAACCTGTCGCTACTTCTGAAAAGCGGGCCTGTTCGCAACGCGGCGGAGAACTTCACTTTCGGAACGATGTGGTCACTGGCCGAGTTCGACATCTCGAACATCTTTGCCTTGGCCGGACGGATCACCTTTGTGAAGCCCGTCGAGTCTGCATTGCGGCTTGGGGGAGGCCAGGAGGCAGGCAGCATCAGCATGCATCTTGAAGGGCCAACTTGGAAGCTTTCTGGCAGCGGGCTGCCACCGAAGGTTCTCACCAACATCGTGGACCGGCTCCCGGCGATGAGGCTTGCGACGAAGCGCTTTCGGAATCTCGTTCGGGTGGCCGGTCTGCTCGGTGGACCAGTCCTTCAAGGTCTCCGTGGCACCCCGCTTCTATCCGGTCACCCGCTCCGACGGCGTCTGCAGACTCGCCTCAATGGCCGGGATGTCCGTCTCGGCCCAGGCGATGCACCTCCGAAAGCCCTTGCTGGCATTCAGGTCGATGCCACCGTGCCGACCTATCTTTAGATCTCATTCCGTTGCGATAAGGAGCGGTCAGCAGCAACTGGAATATGGCTCGAGAAGCCATGTAACGCGCTGCGGACCGGCTTCTCTCCCTTCCGACCAACAAAAGGTTTCCGGATGGACTCGAAACAGACCACCGCCAGCCGCGGCCGCGCCGATCAATCCAAAGATCAAAGAGAGCAAAATCGCCAACTCTCATGGCGCGAGCACCCCGAAATAAGGACCTGGAAATAGACAAGACACATTACAAATCTGACAGCCCAACTTTCGGCTAATGTCGGGTTTCCAAGGCGTGATACCATTTGAAAAAAGTAGAAGGTTAAGCGTCCGTCTACTCGACGATCTCCGGTAGTGATCTATATAGAATGCGACCGCCCGTGCGCATCGCGTATCCGAGATGCTTCCAGGCTTGCTCCGAGCTGCTCCACTGAAGGCGTGAATCGAATGTCACCTTCCTCTACCGACAAGATCGCGCTCTTCATCGATGGAGCCAATCTCTACGCGACGGCAAAAACTCTGGGCTTCGACATCGATTACAAGCGCCTGCTGAAGGAGTTTCAGAGCCGCGGGACGCTACTTAGGGCGTTCTACTACACCGCGATCATCGAGGATCAGGAGTACTCCTCGATCCGGCCGCTGATCGACTGGCTCGACTACAACGGCTACACCGTCGTCACCAAGGCGACCAAGGAGTTCATCGACGCCTCCGGCCGCCGCAAGGTCAAGGGCAACATGGACATCGAGCTCGCTGTGAACGCCATGGAGCTCGCCGAGCACATCGACCAGATGGTGCTGTTCTCGGGTGACGGCGACTTCCGCTCCCTGGTCGAGGCGGTTCAGCGTCGCGGCGTGCGGGTCACGGTGATTTCCACTATCGCCAGCCAGCCGCCGATGATCGCCGACGAACTGCGCCGCCAGGCTGACGTCTTCACGGACCTCGTCGAGCTGCAGTCCAAGCTCGGTCGCGATCCGTCCGAACGCCCCGCTCCGCGTGACCGCGAAGCGCGTGCACACCTGCCGAAATTCTTGCAAGAGCCGAAAGGAAACGACCCACACGATTAGACTGCTAAGGCGCGCGTGTTTCGATCAATTTGAGCAGGTTAATCACGATCGATTTCAGAAGAAAAAACGCCGCCTGCTTGAATAATCGCAGGCGGCGGCTTCCCAGCCCCGGGGGATGAGCAAAATCCCGGTGGCAAGTCCCGAGCATAAGTCGTGCCAAGAATTGGCATCGGTTCTGACTTTCTATGTCAGCGCCCAGGCATCCCCCTTGCTAGGTCGCCCACTGGAGCGTTCTTTTCATGCAGAGCATCGGGTATTCCCCTTCTGATCAAAGCCACATCTAGCGCACGTCCAGTTTGAAACGATCCATCCCTTCTTGGACGGCACTGGTCGCCTTGGCCGCCTGCTCATTACCTTCCAGCTCTGCGAAGCGGCGAGCTCAAGCAGCCAGAGCTTTATCTCAGCCTCTATTTCAAGGCTCACCGGAAGCGGTACTACGAACTCCTCCAGAGCGTCCGCGAGACCGGCGATTGGGATAGCTGGATTTTGTTTTTCCTTGAAGGCGTTGTCGAAACCGCTACGCAGGCAACTGACACCGCCGGCCAACTTCTGGACTTGTTCGAGAAGGACCGGCGAGCCACATCGGCACTCGGCCGGCCTGCAGCATCGACCTACGTGAGCACGAACTGCTGAAGAAGCGTCCGCTTTTTTCCGTCCCTGCGACCACAATGGAGCTTGGTCTTTCAAGGCCCACTCTGGCTAAGGCGATTGAGCATCTTGCAAAACCAGGCATCGTCCGAGAAATCACTGCGAAGTAGCGGCGCCGTGTCTATGCTTCGGGTCGCCGTTGCCAAGTTCACCGAGTTGTTAGCGCGTCGGGTCTTTCTTTGGCTGCGGTCGGTCGACCTCAAAATGCCCGTCATCCTGCGCAATTGCGCAATATTGATCACAAGCTGATCTGGAAGGCGCGAGCCTACCACAGCGTTATGCAGATTACTGCGGCGTACGCCGAATGGATACGTTTGGAGTAAGCAGCATTTGGATAAATCGGCGGGTCGCAGCACATCAGCTACTTAACACTGAATTCGATCGTCATCCTGCCGGCAATGGATGCCAGCGGTTCAATCTGGTCTCCCCACCGGGTCCACAGACCAGAGTTTCAATTTCTAGCACGAGCGGCGCAAGCTTCCCTAAGTATTGCGGCCCTCGCTTTGGAATGATCTTAAAACTTGAACCTGAGGTCCTTGATCACCGTGTTACCGTCGAAACATACCGCGCATCATACCTCCGAAAAGCTGCCCCGGACCTGCAAACGCTCCGCCACCGCCCCCGCCACCGCCCCCGCCCCGCCACCGCCGCCGCTCCGGCGCGCTCGCCGGGCGGGCTTGTCCTCGGAAGGTTCGTCGCTGCTTCCCGAGTTGCTCGCAACAATCTCCCCAAGTAACGCCTTGTGCTGGAGCTTGTTGAGATAGCCGGTCGAGGGATAGCCGCGGGCGGCCTGCCATCGTTTGAGGACCGAGCGGGTATCTCCGTTGAATGCACCAGTGACCTTGTTGTCAAACCCGAGCCCGTTGAGGCGACGCTGCACGTCGCGGCGTTGACCCTTGTCGAGGCCGATCTGATCCTCGGTGAGCTGGCTGGCATCATCGGTGAAGGTAGCAGGATCGACACCGGAGGTAAGGTTACGGGCTGTGGTCGACGGGCCGTTCTCGATGGCAGCGAGCCGCGCCAGCGCCAACGCCGTGAACTGACCGTTTGGATATGCCGAAATATATGCGTTGAGTTCTTCGGGCTTGTTGGTCTCTTTCACCGAGCGCCAGTACTCAAGCTCGATGCCGTCGGAATGACTGCTGGTGCTGGCGGCCGGTGCGCTGGTGGAAGTGCTCGGTGCGGCGTTGGCGAGCTGAGTCTGCTGCGCTGGATTGAGGTAGACGGCACCGATCAGGTTGGTGTGGCCCCAGGGAAGCTGACCTTTTTGCGTTTCCTCGTTGACCTGCGCGCGGACTGAGGTCATCGCCTGCTGGATCTCGACCCCCGGCTTGGCGATGTTGTCGACCAGCGCGCGGGTGAAGGGGCTATTGTTGCCCTCCTGGCCGTCGAGCGCTGTCTGGCCTGGGCCAGTTGCAAACGCGATCAGAGTGCCTTCGCCGGACTTCATTTCGGCCAAGCCACTCTGCACGTTGACGCTGCGGGTGGTTGAGTTGGCCTTAATCTTGGCAGCGAACGGATTGTCTCGGCAGGCATCGAGAAAGACCAGCTTGACTTTGGCGTCGCTCATGGTCTGGTCGAGGGTCACGTCGATATTGATGGCCGCGCCAAGCTTGACGTCCATCTCGGACTTGATGTCGGCGTCGACGGGCAGCAAATAGTTGCTGCCGTCAACCGCGATTCCGTGGCCGGCATAATAGAACACGGCGACGTCGGAGCCCTGTGTTTTGCGGCCGAAGTCCAGCAGCTTCGCGGTCATCTGATCGCGGGTGAGGTTCGAGCCTTCGATTACCTCGAAGCCGACATTGCGCAGCGTCGCCGCCATCGCCTTGGCGTCGATCGGCGGGTTGGGCAATGGCGTCACGTGTCTGTAGGCGCCGTTGCCGACGACGAAGGCGACGCGCTTCTCAGCAAGGGCTGCATTCGCGCTCGCTAGAAGAGCTGCTGCCGTTGATGTTGCGATCAAAAAGCGCATGAATGTTGCAAATAAGAAGCGCATGATCGTGTCTCCTCGCTTGCCGCAAATGATGCTCCATTCCCGCCAACTGGACAGTTGAGTGCAATACTGAACCGATCCCGGAGAGCGGATTGTGATCTAGATCACGCCGGTATCGTGGGCCTTGATCGAACTGGCTTGCGCGCTCTCCCAGACCTGCAAGCTTATTCTTCGTGAACGCGGCCGCCAAGGGCCAAGCTCAAGGGAGAGCGGTGCTGAAGCCAATGCGAACGTCGCCCAATCGAAAACTAATTGTTGTGTGCGTGACGTGGGTCACAGTCTGGCTCCAGGATGCATCTATGCTGACCACAGCAACTGAACATTGTTACCAGGGGATACGATCATGACGCGTTTTCATCGGCTTTCTGCAATCAAGGCGATTACGCTCGGTGCTGCATTCTCGATGACAGCAGGATTTGCGCTCGCCGGGGAGGTCAACGTCTCGGCCGAGCAGATCTTCTCTGCCCTGAAGCCGAAACCGCTGACCCGCAGCCTTTCTGTTTCTCCGCAAGCGGACCCGTCTGCAAAGGCGCACACAGATGCCGTCCTGGACACCGTTCGTAACCGCAAGACCCGCTCCCTGTCGTCGAGTGAACGCGAGGAGATCGCGGAGATCGCCTCGACCAAGCCAAATATCGATCTGGAGATCAAGTTTGACTTCAACTCAGCCGCCATCAGTCCGGTCTCCCTGACCTCCGTCGAGGCGCTGGGGAAGGCCCTCTCGGATCCGAGCCTGAAAGGTTCCGTTTTTGTGGTCGCCGGGCACACCGATGCGATTGGCAGTGATGCCTTCAATCAGGATCTTTCGGAGCGACGAGCCGACGCCATCAAACGCTATCTGGTCGAGCACTACGGTCTCTCCGGCAGCGATCTCGTTACCGTCGGCTATGGCGAGACTAGGCTGAAGGATTCAGATCATCCTGACGCTGCGGTCAACCGCCGGGTCCAGGTCGTCAATATGGAAACGAAGACCGCTTCAAAATGAAATGTCCCAGTCTGATCGAGACTTCGAGCAGCTAGGCGCCTTCGAGGTCGCTCCGTCCTCTCGGCGTGAGTGCCAGCTTGCACCACAAAAGTTCATTTGGGAGATTTCGCATGAAAACGACCCCTGCCAGATTAGCGATCGCAACTATGCTTCTTGCCGCAACCTATGCACAAAGTCGTGCGGAAGATGCTGTGCTTCCTGCGCCTCCGGCAACGCCTGCCGCGAGCGCGCCCGCTGCAGAAGCTAACACTCGGCCCCCGGGCGGATCGCCGCCTGCCTCGGTGCCGCGCCCGTCGCTGGTGCCAAACACCACCGATACAGCGTCCGAAAAGCCGACCATCACGGCAGCGCGTCCCTACCGACGGCATGTATACCGCCGCTCCCAACGCTATGCCTATTGGGAGCCGTTTCCGCTTTATTTGCCGCACGTTTTCCACCAGCGGGTCCACTGGTCGCGCGTCCGCTGGTTTGGCTTGTAGCGCTGGAACTCGAATCTCGGGAAGGTCGGCACCACGATCACCATTCAGGGAGAATGCGATCGAGAACGGCAAACAGACCCTGCAAAGTGCCGTGCTGCTGCTCGCCCGCTCGCCCGTCATTGCGACCAACAGCTGAGCGACTTCACGCTGCCGCAGGAGATTGTTGCCGAGCTCAAATCCCACGCAATCGAGGCGCCAGACATCTTGCGCAGCGAGATGGGCACTTATGGTGCACGAAGTGCTGCGCCCCAAGATCAGCGACGGGACGGATGTCGGTGTTCCCTCCTCTCGACCTAGGAGCGATATTCTCAGTGGTTTCCGTTCAAGCGCCGCAGTGCAAAGGCGCACGACGAGGCACGTAGCTGGACGGCAACTTGGCTAGGTGTGCTGCTGATGATGCTTCGTGGTTTCTCAATCCCGAGCTCGAGCCGCACGCTTCTGCACGCGGTGAGATTAAGCCAGTGCGGTAGCGCAATAGGTTAGGCACGAACGCGCGCCGCCGCGCGATCGCTGCAGGTATAGCCGAATTGCCAGGTACAAAGGTTCCGCGCGCCTGCACCTAGTTTGCCCACCGCCTTAGACGGACATTCGATTACGATGACGGTCCCCCGTTGGGATCGGATTGCGTAATGCGGTACAAAGCATTCGTGGTGGACAGCAGCCGGCAACTGATCTGCGTCGCGAAGCTCGACGGCATTGACGAGCAGGCGGCGAGGCGTCGAGCCGAGCAAATGCATGGCGAGCACGACGTTGAGCTTTGGGAAGGCGATCGATTTGTTGCCGTGTTCCGAGGTGCAACGACGAACGAAAATCGGGGTGGCCGCGCGATCCTGAATAGACGGCCGGTCTCGCTGCCGAGTTGACGTTCGAACATTGTGAGGCACGCCGGCCTGGCAGGTTGCCGACATGTCGCAGGGCCACAGTCGCTGAGGCTCGCTACTGCGCGATGAAGGCGCCAGTCTTCCGCCAAATAATGGCAGATGCGAGGATGAATCGCGCGAGTGAGCCAACGCAAGCCACCCTTCGGGCCCGGCGGGTCTCTAAGCGCCTCTTGCTCTGCTGCCCGCTTTGGTACGCCGTCTTCTGCCGATTGCTCGCGCTTCTACATGTCGGAGCTTACTTCGAAGCTTCTCCACCTCTCTAAGCCCCGCCAGAAGCGCTTGGAGTCGTTCATTCAGAACAGCACAAGTATAAATCTGACGCATACTGGACATGACCGGCCTCAAATTATGACTTGAACTAAGAAGTCGATATAAAGAGTAAGGACGAAAAACCGCTCGGCCGACCCCTCAGTGAGCCAAAGCCGCAGCCGCCAGATGCTCCCAGTACTCTGCCTCAGCGAGCAGCTTCCAGCTTCTCTCAGATTGGTGCGCGGCACTCTGCCGGCAAAGCAACGCCATTGCGCGAAAGCGGCGGGCAGCTTCCATTCCAACCTCCCATGTTTTCCCCAAGCATATTTTTCAATTTTGCGATGGAGTCATCATGATTATCGAAGATAACCAATTTGTCGTTTAGCGGCAGCCAGTATAGGTTCCGCAACGAAGCTGACCGGCACTGGTTTCAGTTTGGGTTTCACCTCAGTTTCGGATGCTACTTGCTAGGGCTTTGTTGCGTGCTAAAGCGCGCCCGGCATCATCGCGCGCGTGTCGAGGAGCCGCGAAACGCAACGCGACCATGCGAAGCTCGCGAGCAAGCAGCGCAATGTCAGAATCCGAACCGACCGGCCGCCAAGACTATCCTCTAATTCGTCCGTTCCTGAGAACCGAACCATATTGGCGATCAGCCCGGCGCAAATGCCGGCTTATTCGCCGCGCCTTGTCTCCGGGGCCACGTGCGCCGGCACCGAGCTTGTACTAATGACTGGATCGCGCCACGGGGGGCTCACTCCTCGAGCACGCTATCCCTTGAGCCCCGCGACGGTCTCGCGCCGCGGGAATTGCTGCTGATAGCGCGACTCGCGTTCGCGCGGAGCCGGGCGTTCGGACGGGTCCCGACCGATCTTAGCTTGGAGCTCGACAAGGTCGGTGAAGACGTCGGCTTGGCGGCGCAACTCATCGGCGGCTGGGTGGCCACGGTGGACACCACGGTAACCCGCACGCCCTGGCGCTGCACGGCCTCGACCAGCGAGCGGAAGTCGCCGTCACCGGAGAACAGAACCATCTGGTCGATATGCTCGGCGAGCTCCATAGCATCAACGGCAAGCTCGATGTCCATGTTGCCCTTGACCTTGCGGCGGCCGCCGGCGTCGATGAACTCCTTAGTCGGCTTGGTGACGACGCTGTAGCCGTTGTAGTCGAGCCAATCGATCAGCGGCCGGATCGAGGAGAATTCTTGGTCCTCGATAATGGCGGTGTAGTAGAACGCGCGTAGAAGCGTACCGCGACTACCTAGGGACCATTAGCCTTCAAAAAGATTAATTCGGTAGACCTCGCGGCTGGGTCAGCCTTCCGGTATTCTCGCCCTGCTCGCAATTTTGTGCAGCGCAATGGCTGGCCAACTCACCCGTGCCCACAATCCTTGAAGCACCGACAAGAAAGCGAGCCGCACACGCGCGGCCCTCCTCACTTGTTAGCCTTCTTCATCGTCATCATCAGCGACTCTGTCCTCGTGTTCGACCTCCTCGTCAACGTTGGCTTCTACTTCATTCTCATCCTTGAAATCGACCTCTAGGGGCGACCGATCGTCCTCTAATCCCGTTCAGCTTTCTTAAGAGTGGTTCAAGCCCCTCTGAACGGCTCCGTGTAGCCTCAGCCTGCTTTAAAGGCTGATCGGCGGCGCAGTTTCTTGATCCTTTTGTGCGGTCGGCTGTTTCGTTTGCAGCCTTGGCCTTCAGGTCGTACGGATCGCCAATGACGAGGAGTAAGGTCGAAGCCGTGGAAGGGCGGCTTGCTTTGGTGTCGGTCCCGGCAATCAGCTCCCTCTTCACTGCCGGGCCAAACGTACGCGACGTCCAGGCGCTCAAGGGCATTCGGCATGTCCAGTTCGATTGCGCCATGACTACTTCGGTCGCGGGCAGCGGCGCGGATCTCTTGGCGGCTGCAGCAATAGCACCTAGTCCGGCCACTCCAAGCAGGACCATCCTAATCACGTGGCGGCTCCATGGGACAGGATTGACCCACCTAGTTGCGTTCCCTAGACTACTTCTGACATGTTCACCGGGACGTGTAATGGCCAATTCTTCGGATCCCGCGCGACGACGTTGGTCTGATCTCGCGGTGCTCGGGCTGGTGCGCGCCGGCACCGCATCTCTCAGGCAATCATTTGCCGTCTTGCTCGCGCCGCTTGGAGATAACGCGCAAGCTGCCTTCGCCCGTCTTTTCGACAACGGCTACCATCCCAACGCATCCGAAGAACACACTCGCCGGCTGGAAGGAATCTCGGTTCGCAATCTTTCAGTTCGATATGGTGATAGATACGCGTTTGAGAGCTTGACTGGCAATTTTGCGCCCGCGAGCCTCACAGCTGTCGTCGGCCCAAACGGCGCCGGGAAGAGCTCGCTCCTGAAAGCGCTCGCCGGGATCCTTAGGCCTGCCGCCGGTGAGGTCACTTGCGCCGCTGTTGAGCGCCATCGTCTGGCGTATCTCCCGCAGCGGGACGAACTCGACCGCGGCTTTCCGATCACGGTCGCAGAACTCGTGGCGCTGGGCGATTGGCGCAATTTCGGTGCGCTCCGCAAGCCGCCCCGGCGCCTCGCGGCGAGCGTCTACGAAGCAATCGCGGCCGTCGGCCTCTCAAGCCTCGCAGATCAGCAAATCTCTGAACTTTCCGTTGGCCAGTTCCAGCGGGCTCTGTTTGCACGGCTGCTCCTGCAGGACGCCGACGTCATCTTGCTCGATGAGCCCTTCGCCTCGCTCGACGAGAACACGACCCAGGATCTGCTGCCTATCCTACAACGTTGGCGGACAGAAGGACGCACCGTCGTGGCGGTGCTGCATGATCTCGACCAGGTACGCCGATATTTCCCCTCGACCCTTCTGCTGGCGCGTTCGCCCATCGCATGGGGGGAAACCTCGGTTTCGCTTTCGGTCGACAATCTTGCGCGAGCAAAGCAAGCGCTAAATCCGCCAGAGAGCGCGCACATCGGATTGGTCGCGTGAGTGGACAGATCCTAGGCGTTTTGATCGATCCATTCGCGTCATTCGGATTCATGCGAATCGCACTCGTCGCGTGCTTCGCGCTCGCTTTGGCAAATGGGCCCATGGGTACACTTCTGCTCATGCGCCGCGAGAGCCTGGACGGAAACGTATTGTCGCATGCCGTCATGCCTGGCGCTGCGCTCGGCTTTCTTTACGCTGGCTATTCCCTGGCCGCTCTGACAATCGGGGGTCTGCTAACCGGGCTTGCGGTTGCGGCCCTCGCCGCACTTTCGGCAGGCTCGAGGTGGCAGCGCCAAGACTCAAACTTGATCGCCTTCTATCTGATATGTCTCTCATTCGGCGTCCTGATCGTCGCCGCACGCAGCAGCCAAGCCGACTTGGTGCACGTTCTTTTCGGCACGGTGCTTGCGGTCGACGTGAAGGCGTTGCTGCTAATGGCCAGCATCAGCAGCGCGACCATGCTCGTTGTGGCTGCGCTCTATCGACCCCTGGTGGTGGAATCCTTCGACCCCGCTTTCCTACGCGCTGTCGGGGGTGGCGGCGGCGCATTCCGCGCGATTTTCGTCACGCTCGTGGTTCTCAATCTCGTCGCCAGTTTCCAGGCCTTTGGCACGTTGCTTGCGATTGGCCCGATGCTGCTGCCCGCCGCCGCGGCGCGCTGCTGGACAAACAAAGTATTCCCGATGATTGTCCTTGCGACGGTCTTGGGAATGGCTGCGGCGCTTGTCGGGCTCCTCATTTCCTACTACGCGAATCTGCCCTCGGGGCCTGTCATTGTGATCAGCGCGGGAGTGATCTACGGCATGTCGCTGCTGGCGGCTGGCCGAACATGGCTTAAACCCGAGGGCCTTAGGAAAAAGCCATGAAAAGCGATCTTTCAATCCGCGCTCGGTTCCGCGTTGTTCTTGCCAGCGTTTCGATATTGCTCGGCGCCAGCACGGCCGGCGCGGAAGACAGGATCAAGGTAGTGGCGACATTCAGCGTGATCGGTGACATGGTCGCCAATGTTGCCGGCGATAAGGTCGATCTTGTCACCCTGGTCGGGCCGGCCGGCGACACCGAACTTTTCAAGCCGTCACTCGCCGACGGCAAAAATGTCGCCGAAGCCAAGATCGTCTTCATGAACGATCTCAATGACCAGTTCGAACCCTGGCTCGAGCCCCTGCTGAAACAGGTCAAGTTCAGCGGTGCCAAAATCATCGTCAGCAGGGGCGCGAAGACACATACTTCGACGGAGGAACGCGGACCGCGCAGCAAATTTGGGGAGGAAGAGATCGACCAGCACGCCTGGCTCGACCCGAAGAACGGTGTCATCTACGTCCGGAACATCGCAACCGCCCTGGCAAAAAGCGATCCAGGCAATGCCGCGGAATATCGTGCGCGCGCGGATGCCTACATCAAGGAATTGCAGGCTGTCGACGCCTGGGCGAAGGCCGAGATCGCCGCGTTGCCGGCCGCAAAGCGGCGTGTTCTGGCCTCGCACGATTCGTTGCAATATCTGGCGAAGGCCTACGGCATTACGCTGCTGTCCATCAATGGTTGGACCAACAACAGCGAGCCGTCCGCGGCTGAGCTGGCGCGACTCACCCGACAGATCCAGCAGGAGGGCATACACGCGCTGTTCCTCGACAGCATCACCGATCCGCGCGCCATGCAGCAAGTGGCCAAGGAGACCGGAGCCTCGATTGGCGGTACTCTCTACGGTGACGCCCTTTCCAAGCCAGGCGAGGAAGCCGACACTTATCTGAAGATGCTCCGTCATGATGTGACGGCGCTCAAAGCCGGCATGATGAAGAACTGACGGAAATGGATGTCCCCCAACGGTCGCCTTTCCGCGGAGCATTGCTTGCTAGCGCGCGTTCCCGCCTAGCGGTGGCAGGTGCGGTGGTCGTATCCCTTTGGATCGCGGTGTTATGGGCCAGTCTGTCAGAACCCACCCGCAAGGCTGAAGCGCCAACGACCTCTCAAGTAGTCAATGAGTTGCGGCTGGTCGTCGCCTCCGGACAGGCCGCGCCCGGTGGCGGCAGCTTCGATCGATTCGACGTCGGCTCGCAGCCGATCGTTGCGCCCGTCAACAGTCGAGGCCAAATTGCGTTTTACGCAAGCCTCGCGCGGGCGAAGGCGGCCGAGGGTATTTTCCTTGCAACCGCCTCGGGGATTACGAAGGCGGCGGCGGTGGGCGATGCGGTGCCGGGAGGTGGCGTGCTGTCCGAATTTGCGCGGCATCCACTTCCCGCGTTGAATGATGCCGGGAAGATTGCATTCGGTGCGAGTGTTGCCGGAGCGCGTGCCAACGAGGGGATTTTTCTGGTTGTGGAAGGCCGCCTTAAAGTGATTGCGCTGAGCGGGACGGACGCGCCGGGTGTGCGAAGCGGCACGTTTGCAGAATTCGATACGCCGGTGCTCAACAATCGCGATGAAATCGCTTTTGTGGGAACGGTCAGGCGAGGCCGGGAAACGCTGCAGGTCTTGTATCTGTATAGCGGGGGCGCATTGCGTAAGCTCGTGGCGAGCGGCGACGTAGCCCCGCGCGGCGGTACTTTTGATCGTTTCGGTCTACCGGCAATCAACAACAAGGGAGTGGTTGCCTTCCCCGCGGTCGTTGAGCACGGGGCGATTTTGGGCGGAATTTTTGTCGTCGGCGCCAGCGGTTTGAACGTTCTTGTGGGCGCGGGAGAGACCGCCCCCGGGGGCCAGATGCTGGTACGGTTTTCTGAGCGGGCTGCGATCGATGATGACGACAACGTAGCCTTCGTCGCCCATCTTGGCTCGAGCGCCGCATCCGAGGCGCTACTGGTTGCGAATGCAGGCGGTTTGACACAATTGGCGGTCACGGGCGAACCGGCGCCCGGCGGCGGTCGCTTTTCCGCCTTCGGCCCTTGGCCGAATTTCGGCCGAGACGGCACCATTGCGTTCGTGGCTGGCGTCGACGACGCGCCTGGTCCCCTCGGTATTTACATCGGAGGCGCCGGAGCCATTCGGCGGGTCGCCATGGTGGGAGACCGTCTTGCCAACGGTGCCTTCCTTCCCGCCCTCGCGCTCAATTCCGTCACCTCGGCAGGATCAGACGGCAGCTTGACATTCGCCACCATGACCAATCCGGAGCAGGGCCGCAATGGCATCTACTATTATGGACCGCCGGGGAGCTGAGGTCAGTTCATGTCAACCGGCGGATATTCGGCAAATACATTCTTCGCCGAAATCAGGACATGTTTGGTGAAAATCTGCGGCGGCACCTGCTCGCCTCGCAGCATCCGCAAGGCGATTGGAAGGATCTCGTAGCCATAGCGGTCGAAAAAATAGGCGACCGACCCCAGAATGACACTTCCGCGATTGGCGGGATCAATCTCCTTCTTTTCGCTGGCGCCGCCATGAATGCTGCGATCAGCACCCTGGCTAACGATGACGCAGTCGCTCATGCGCCCGGCCGTTTCGACCGCAGATTTGGCGGCGAGCGCCGAGGCATCGTCGAGCGCGGCAACAAGTATTTTGCGCCGGGTTTGAGTGGCTAGAAATTTAGCGAGCACGCTCCCGGCGCGAACCGAATGACCGGCACTATCCAATTGCACCGGCGAAAGGTCGGGCAGTTCCTGCCGCAACCCCTCCGTCAAACCCCGAACGCGCGCGGCGACGGCAGCGCCCGGATCGGAGACGTCGCCGAGGATTGCTGCGACCAGGGTCTGATCGGGCCAGGTCTCTTTGGCGAATTTGCCGAGGGCTTGGCCGGCGATCCGGCCTGCCGCGATATTATCGGCGGCATAGAGCGGCGCGCCTGGAATGGAATAATTCACTGCAAGGAAAGGAATGCCCGCCGCTTTCAGTTGGCGTCCGATTTCGGCATTTGCTTTCGCATCGGAATTATACTCGATCAGCAAGTCGACGTTTTTGGAGACGGCATCACGTGCGTTGACGACCGCCTTGTCGGCGTCGCCGCCATTGTCGTAGTAGATCACGTCCAAGGGCAAGCTTCGCGAGGCGAGCTCAAAGCTGCGGCGGATCTCCGCGCCGGTGAAGCCAAGACCATCGATCCGCGTGCCTGGCTCCTCGTTCAAATTAGCAAAGGCCACTCGGAAGCGTCGAGATTCCGCGTCGGCAGCGCGGTGAGCTGAAATTACAGCGAGGGTGGCCAACAAGAATCGACGGCGTCCCATCCGAAACGCCGTCATGGGACCTTGTTCGCTCCACCCTGCCCCAGGCACGCTACCGGATTGCATCGATGTTGACGAAGGTGCCGGTCGTGCCGACCGCCTTCGGCACGGTCATAGAGAGGAAGAAGGTCGCACGTTTGCTGCTCGCCGCCTCAGCGGCGATCAAATCCGTGCGAACGTTCTCGATGATGTGGATGCCATTATCCGTCAGCAGGATCGCGTGGACGGGAAAGGCTTCCATCGCATCCTCGCTAGGGATCACCTCAACCGCCCAGGTGTCGCTTCCGACCAACACCACCTTCTGATCGGCAAGCCATTGCGCAGCGGCTTTGCTAATTCCTGGCTCCGACTTATTGTAATTGGCGTTCTGCGCGGGGAATTGATTGAATAGGTCGCCCCAGCCGGTATGTAGAAAAACGGCATCTCCGTCACGCAGGGTGACGTTGTACATTTTCAAACCAGCCTGAATGTCGGCATCGGTGATCACCGTGCCGCCGTCGAGACATGGCATTCGGCATGCGGCATTGGTTTGCAGTTTTCCCGCGTCCTGGAACACCTTGACCATGTCAATGATCACGCCGCGCGTCGCAAAAGTCTTGAGGTTTTCAAGCCCCAGCTTCTTCAAGCCATTCTGGGTGACGAACTTACCCATCGGCGTCTGATTGTAGTAGCAATCCATGATGCCGATGTGGCCCATGCCGTCGATATGCGTACCGACATGGCTTTGACTGAGATAGGTGTCTTCCATATAGGTCAGTTTGTTTTTGCCGTATTCGGCACCGGGCACGAGCGAGGCGGTCGTCAGCATTGTCTTGGTGAAGCGGGTACCGAACAGAGGCACGCCGTCGACTAGATTGTAGGCCATGGGAACGACAGCGCCGGTTTGGATTTCCGCAGCCGCGGCCTTTGTCACAGCGGGAGTAATGCGATTGGTCGCTCCGATCTGATCGTCTGGACCGAACGGAGAAGGTTTTACCAGAGTCTTGCAATCGCTCTGAGCGTTAGCGATGCCAAAAGTGCCTAAGAGCGCCAATGCCGACAATGCGATGCCAATGATCACGCTGTACTTCATGGTCGCCTCCTTAAGATCTGCAGTTCAGCTGGACTGCTTGGAAGTGCACGATCATGGCAGCCCCAGCGCGCCGTTTCAATCTGCGCGTTCGTGACGGTCGGTAGGTGCCCAAAAGACCGGATGAGCCCTAGCTCCGTTGATTTCGGAGCCGGTGCGACAGCATCGCTGTCGCTTTACGGAGCCAGAACTGAGCGGAAGACGCGCGGGGTCGTATCGCCCCCGTACCGTTAACCGAGCAGGATCAGTTACGACCAGGTCAATGCCCGAGTTGTGTCATTCGAGTCGCTTTGACCACGAGATGACCGCGAGTTCCGCGCTACCCCGTGAGCGGACATTCTCAGGACGGGCGAGCAAGTCTCAAAGGGGCCTGCCGTCCGGTTCTCGCTGCCGCTGCAGGTTCACGAACCCAAGTGTCGAAGGGTGCTGGACGGATGCCGCGGCTCAGGCTGCGGTGATAGCAGCACACAGGCACCTCTTCGACCAACTTCCGCCGCCACTGCAGCGCCAACCGGCTCGACTCGAAAACCGCAAAACGGAGGTTGGCTCTCGGCCCATCGCGACTTATGACCTGCCGCCGCTTCACGAGCGAGGCCCATTGCCGCTCAACCATCTGCATGGAGCAGCAACACCCGCCGCCGCGAGGGATGACGATCGCCGGCCGCCAGCCCCTTTCGTCAAACGATCAGCAGCTCATGGACTTCCATCGCGAATTCGATTGCCATGAAATCGGGCGCAAGCTGGGTCGATGATGCGGAAAGACTTCGGTGGAACTAATGTCGCACCCTGGCAGATTGATCTGCTCGGCTCGCGTCGCCGCAACGTGCGGCGAGAAGCCTACGTTCAACGACCTTGTCGAGCTGCGAAGCCGGTCGATGTCGTTGGAGCAAAGGTTCGGTGTGGGCGCTTCGGTCATCAATGGAAACGGCGCGCCTGCCGATTTCAAGGATACTCCCAAGTAATCACGGTTCCCGATACCCGGGAGACACAGATCATAAACCTATGTTAACAACTTCGGCGCGTGATACGTGTGATTGCATAGTTCCTTTTGACACTAAAGGCCCCGCCAATGACGGGAATTGCCGCAGCCGATGTTATTGTCGAGTTGGACGCTACCATTGCGGGGAGCTCATCTGAGCGTTGTGTTCGGATGCTTCGGCGCATCGTGGAGCTGCTTGTCGCCGGGAACGCTCGGTTGCAAGAGCCGCATGTAGACTTGCTGGATGAGGTCCTTGTTCGCCTGATCGCCCGGACGGCCCCCTCCACACTTGTTGAGCTCAGTACAGCTCTTGCAGACCTGCGGGCGGCTCCGAAAAAGACCTTGCGGCGTCTTGCCTCATGCGAAGACGCCGCAATCGCGGTCCCCGTTCTGCGCCAATCTCCGGCCCTGTCGCCGAGGGATCTTATGGGCATCGCGGCGTCCAGCAGCGAGCGTCACCTCCTCGCCATTGCTGACAGGCGCGAGATCGAAATTGTGGTGACGGACGTGCTGCTGCAGCGCGGCAGCAGCAAGGTTTGTCTGGCGCTTATCGGAAATCCAGCGGCGCGATTCTCCGACACCGGCTATTCCATGTTGATCGGCAAGGCCGAGCAGGATGACGAGATCACCAAGGCTCTGGCCTTGAGGCCAGGCACACCGGACATGGTTGTCCGCGCGCTGCTATCGGCATCTCCACCACCAGCAGCCGGCACGAAGGCCGACGCGCGTCCGTGCGCTTTTTCAGGGGCAACCACGTCCTCCGAAATGCCGGTGACGGTGAAGCGCCTTTGCGAGACAGAATATGCTGCTGCGAGGCCGGAGATCGTATCGCTCAACCGCGCCGGCAAGCTGAACGACTCGACCGTTAATCGGTTCGTGATCCGGAGCGAGACCGCCAATCTGTACACCGCGCTGTCGGTGCTGTCCGGAGCACCCGTGGAGGTCGTCGAGCACGTAATGGCGGAGCCCGATTGCGAAGGCTTGGTGATGGCCTGTCGGGCGTCGCGTCTGAATTGGCAGACGACGCTGGCCATCCTCAACAGTCGCGGCCCGCGCCTTTCACTCAGCGGACGCGAACGAGCTCAGGAGCTGTTTGAAAAGCTTCATCTGTCGACCAGCCAATGGTCCGTTCGTTGGGGAGAAATCTCTGCGGGCGCGGATGATCGCACTGTGAAATCGAGAGCGAGCCGATGAAGTTCGACGGTCGCAAGGCCTCTCGGGTACGGATGGACCACAGGCAGGCCGTCAACCTGATGGGCTCCGACGGCACTTGGCGCCGAAGCTGCGTCCTGCTCGACGTCTCGGACACCGGCGCCAAGATCGAGGTCGAAGGATCGGTTGACGTCCTCAAGGCCAAGGAGTTCTTCATGCTGCTATCGTCCACGGGACTGGCCTATCGGCGCTGCGAGTTGGTCTGGATCGACGGAACCATCGCTGGGGTTCACTTCATCCAGGCAGATGGCAAGAAAGCCCCAAAAACGGCCGGCGACAGAGCCTCACCGAAACAGGCTTGAGCCGAGCAGCCTTGTCGAACTCTAATCTGATGCAATGATCGTGCAGAATCTGACGACAAGGCCCAATTCAGACCGGCACCCGACAAAAAGAGGTACAGTCATGTTGGTACATGTCCTGGCTGATACTTCCGATAAGCTCTTCGGGCTCTGCTCGGTCCTTGAAAGGCAGTTCACTGTCGCGGGCGAGCGGCTCGACGTCGAGGCAAAGCTACCGCATGCGCCTGCCGCCGTGGTCATCCGTGCCGATCTACGATCTGTCGAAAACATTGCCGCACTGAAAAGGAGAGCTTTGCGTCTCGCAAAGGCCGGGAAGCGCATCTTCCTCGTCGAGCAAACCTCCCACGTTTGCATCTCGCAGGCCTACGCGCTGGGCGCCACCCTCGTTTTGCCCGGCAAGATTGATCCGACCAAGCTCATGGGCGCGCTGTCTGATCCGGCCGGGAGCGAAGCCCGTTCGCCGTGCGACATCTCGCAGCCTGACGATGCGGTCGAGATCGGGGCCAACGCCATCGCATCGTTGTTCACTTTGGTCACACTCGGAGAGCGGATCGACGTCGACGGCACCAAGGAGGCCGGCCGCATGATCACCAACCGAATTTCCGAGCACGGGCTGTCCGAATGGCTGAAGACCGTGCGGCGCCATCACGAGGGAACCTATCAACACTGCCTGCTCGTGACCGGCATCGCGATAGATTTCGGCCTCAGTCTTGGCGTCCGCAAAAGCGATCTCGAACGGCTCTCTACCGCTGCCATGTTCCACGACATCGGCAAGGCCAGGATTCCCCTGGCTATTCTCGATAAGCCGGGACGGCTCGACAACAACGAGCGCGCGCTGGTCGAGACCCATCCGGCGGTGGGCTATGACGTGCTGAAGGAGCACGGCTCAATTTCTTCCGAAATACTCGATTGCGTCCGGCACCACCACGAATATCTCGACGGCAGCGGCTATCCCGACGGCCTCTGCGCCGAGAACATCACGGACATCGTTCGCATTCTTACCATCTCGGATATCTTTGCGGCGCTGATCGAGCACCGGCAGTACAAGCCGACGATGCCGCGCGAGGCGGCCTACGGCATTCTCTGCGGCATGAATGGAAAGCTGGAAAAGGCGCTCGTATCCTCGTTCAAAGACGTTGCGCTCACCAGATGATTTCGATGCGTTTCGCGGTGCGCCTCATCAGCTTCTCCCTCAAAATCGGGAGCGAATTATAGCAAACCGATAGTCTTTTCACTCCGTCAGGGGCAGTCGCTGATCTAGCGTGAGCATGCGACGAGGTCTGCTGTGGGGTTAAAATGCGGAGAGCTCAACCTGTGAGCAAATCAAGTCCGCCCTGTCGCACTGAGCGGGCATTCATGAGGCCGGACGCTACTTCGCAAAGAGCCATGTGTGGACGGCTCAGGGTTGGCAAGGAGAATCGTCACTTGCGGCGTTGGTCCCGTGCCGCCGCGTAGAGGCGGCCCATCACGCGCGCCGTCTCGAGGCCAAGCGGCCGTAGCCGATGAGGCGACGGACGACCGCACCATTCTTCTGCTCGACGAACGCCTGATCGTTCTTCTTGTACGCGCGCGAGCGTGTGACTTCGAGCTTCTTTTCGCGAGGCCATGGCACGACCGCATCGTTCATGAAGGCATGTCGTTGTCGAAGTCCACCCCGCGCAAGAACCAAGGCGCGCGCGCCGGAAGAGGCTCTGTGCCCGATTGATCGCCTCGACGACGAGCGAACCTTCCCGCGTCACCAACGGCAGACACTCCGTCCAGCCCGTGGCGACATCGACCGTCGTCAGGGACTGGATGAACGAGTCAGCCACCGACGCGCCGCCATGAGCGACCATGTCAACCTAGCAGAACCCGGGCGGCGGACTGTTCCGGTCATTGAAGTGCGGATCGGGATCTCGCGCCGGATTGCCGAATACAACTCGGCACGGCGCCGCCTGCCGCCGCTCGCCGCGATCTTCACGTCGGCGAGCAGGCGGTCGATGGTTGCGGCGCTGATGACCAGAACAGTGGAGGACGCAACCCTTCTCCGCCCGTTTGGCCGACCGGTAACGCTCCACCACCGTCGACAACACCTCGCGCCCCGCGCCCATGCTGATCTTTCTCGCCATAGAGGCCACGAACCAGTTTGGTGGCGCTGCTGCAGTCGTCAGCGGAAATTGTCCAGTAACATTCTGCGTGAGGCAATGCGGGTCGAAAGTTCGGCGCTTACTTACATCCGGGTTTGCGGCCATGGACGCGGCCGCTCGCTCGGCCGCGTCCAGATACGGCGCGCGGCGCCGCCCTCACCGGTCATGATCGCCGCCCGAAAAGCTTGATGGAGCGACCACCGCTCAAAGAACGAGGGACGACTGTGGCTGCACCGCGCAAGGGTTGATGGGGCTGCCCGACTAACAAGCAAAAAGGACAGGACCGCGCTCTTATCGCTTGCCAAGGAGGTTTGATATCTTATCGGGCCTAAAACTTTTGATCGATATTGTTTAAGACGCTGCAAATTTAACCGTGCACCGGTGGGGATTTTTATTGATGCAAAGCGATTTAGGGCGCGCCGAGCGTAACGCGGCGAGTGCCGCTGAGATAGAAGAGTTCGCCGCCGAGCCTCTAGCGACCGGCAGCCCCATAGCTGCAAACGATAACAATGAGGACGGGCCCTGGCTGCTCGCTCCATTTTCCTGACGATTGGTACGCGACGTGTTGAAACATGGTCCAAGATAGGGGCCTAGTGCCTTGGCGCGGGTCGCGTCGCGCTCGATCGTCCGCTCCGGCTTGACGGCCTTGGCGGCTGTGTCGGCTGTGAAAGAAGCATCCGGCAACTTGGCGGTCGCTTAACTTTCGACCCTGCTTCGTCGCCGAAGCCCGCCCGCCGACAGCCCTCGGCGGTTCATGCACGGCTTCATAAGCCGCCTTTCGCTTCGCGATCAGCCTCGCCCGTTGCGCCGACGTCAGGTCGCGGCGGATTAGGCTTTCGTCCGTCTAGGCCAGCAGACGACCGCTGACCAACAAGAAGGTACAATGAAAGTTGCGAGAGCAGGAACACTATTAACCGAGGCGAGCCCCGGAAGCGCGCGCACGTCGTCTTTTGCGAGAATGGTTATCTCCGGAACAGCGCGCGCAATTTGATGTCAATGGTTTTTTTTGAAGTCACTGGCTCTCATACCGGGCGGCGATACCGAATTCATCTGGGCACCGTGACTAATGTTTTGGAGCTGGATGAAAAACTGGAGCCTAAGACGGGGTGCTGCTTCCTTCCCGAACGGGCCCTGGCAATTGGCGATGTGATGCTCGCCCAGAAGATCGCGCTCGAAACTGACGAAGCCGCAGTTCTCGCGATCGCGAAGTCGTTTTCTCCGAGACTGCCGTCTGTGCCCCGAGCGGTGCGCCGCGCTCACTAGAGCTGATCACGGGCGGGGCCGCCGCTTGTGACGGCGGCAGCCCCTTGCCGCGAACACGCCAGTACGCGAGACGAGGACGACTTCGCGACTGCATCGAGCATCGGCGCCGCTGGCGCCACGCGCAAGAACGTCTGTGCGTTAATGTTAATTGGACCACTTGACGGTGCCTGATGGCGTGAGGGATTGGTTCCGCGCGACGAGCTCTTCAACAGTTTGCACAGTCCGCGCTAATTTGGACGGCAAGTGCTGCGCGTGTGCCGCATCCGTCGGCTCAGATATAAATGCAGTCTTTACGAGAAAGCTGTTCAATCCCGATGTGACCAGAAGATGTGTCAGAGTGTTGCGAGCGCAAGTGCGTGATCTGTCGTCGCATCTCAACTAGATCGAAGCGATCATCGTCGAACTTGTTCGGCAAATGAAGCTCGTCCGTGCGGCGGATAAACTAAGCCGCCGCGCCGAGTATCTTGGCGCGACGACTCGACGACCTAGCCATGGTGAACCCGGATGGAGCAACGTCCGGTGGCTCAAGGTAACCAGCCGAAGGCTCGCCGTAATCTAAGGGTCAACTTAAGCTGATGTCCAGACGGAAAGGTATTTCGGCAACCGAGAAAACGTACCGGAAGGTGCTGAGCCGGTGAATGCGTAGGAAGGAGAGGCCAATGTCGGAATTCCTTGACTCAGCAACAGCTGCGAAGGTGTACACTTCGCCGCTTCTCACACACTCGTTTTCAAGCTGCTGAGCGTATAAATTGCGGTCGCGAGGAGATGCTTGCTGTGAGCTCAGTTGTCCACAGCCACTCCTAACGGGAGGCATTAGGATTGCACAACGGGCAGCATCCGTAGGCCCCGTTCACCAACCTGATGAGCCACCTGAATCACTCCATGGCCTTTTGGCCACAATAGGCAGTGGCGCTCATGCACAGCGCGCCACTACGAATCGACGATTTGCAATGTACTTGCTAGCTTTGATAGCGGATGCGCGCTCAACGTCTAACCGTCCGGGTGGGCACCGACGTTATCAGGTTCGCATGAACCCTTCGCACTCGCCTTCTGCCCACGTGAGTGTTTTCTCCAGTGGCTCGCCCTGCGAGTAGCGCAGCGCCATCTTGGTCATCGTCGCGCGCGTGTAGATCTGCTGCGCGACCTTCGGCGGGGCCGGCCACCCCGCAATGGATAGGTTTTGATGATTGAACGGGTTAGCATAGTGATAGAGCGTACCCTTCGGTGGCTCCGCTTTCGCCCATACGGGCATCGTCGTCAGCTTTTCATAGGCCGGCAGGTCATAACGGGCGCTGGCGACCACAAGCTTCTCGGTCGATGACGGCTGCGACAAATGCGCAAGCAGGCTCTTTGCTGCTTTCTTGTTCTTGGAGAAAGCCCAGATTGTCCAGAACGCGGGAAGATACGGCGCGAAGCGCCCCTTAGGCCCAGCCGGGAACCCGTAGGTCCACAATTGTTCGGCGAGTCGCGGAGCGTCGCGCTTCGCAACTGCCCACGCGCTCGGCGGATTGAAAATTAGGGCGGCTTTTCCGGCTATCAGCAGTTTGTTGTTCGATGCATCGTCCCATGCGCCCACATCTGGCGGCAAGAAAGCCAACAACCTCCTATAGAATTCTAGTGCCTGCCGTACTTCATCGGTTTTGACCGTGAGATTACCATCGGCATCAACAAGATGAGCGCCGAATGACTGGAAGATAGCTCCGGCGGTACACACGCTATCGTTGGTATCGCCGAGTCCAATCCCGAACGGGAAACCCGCCTTGTGACAGGCTTCAGCTGCCTTCAGGAACGTATCCATGGTCCAATGTTCGGCTTTCGGCGGCAACCCCGCTGGATACATCGCCTGCACATCGATCTTGGCATGCTCCTTCATCAGGTCGATGCGGGAGCACGGGGGCTGGATTTGGCTGCCCTGGCAAGCGGGAACCCCGATCCATCTACCGTTAGCTCGAGCAAGATAGTTGACGGTTTCATTCACGCTGCCATTCTGTTTGAGAACGGGCTCCATCACATCGTCAACTGGCTCAAGCAACTCGGCGAAACTGTGGGGCTGCCAGGTCGCCTGACGCAATACGTCGTGACCGGTCTTCGCTTGTGCTTCGGCTTGGCCGGTCAGGAGAAGCTTGTTGCCTTGGCTCGTGATGTAATCAATCTGAACCTCAACGCGTTCCCGCTCGGCCCATTCAGTAACAAGATCCGTCGCGCCCTTGTTCGCTCCGGGAACCCAGTGATCCCAGAAGCCTATGGTTAGCTTGCCGGCCGCATAGGCCCCGCGCACATACGGCGCAGTGACAAGTGCCGTAGATGTCGCAGCTATGAATTCTCGTCGTGACAGTTTGGACATTTGCTTCTCCTGCTTGGCGCCTTTGTCCTCTTCGGTCACGCCGTGCTGAAGAGTGCGGGCTGGAAGCCTGGTCGGTTGCCGGTTAGCGACGAGAGCGTAATCGCGGTGATGGAATTGAATGCCTAAAGCGGCGTTGGGACAAGCAATCTAAAGCGGCAGTCGCACTGCCTTAGTCTCTTGCAACAGTCAATCGCCGCAATAGGTGCTCCTGGCCGCTTCCTTGATGATTGTGGCGGGCGTTTCCGGATCATTGACCTCAATCGCCCTTCTTCAACCCGAACCACTCGGCTCAACCAGTCAGCTCCTTGACGGACATTTGCGTTCGCTCATGTCCTCGCACCCGACGGACGTTAGTTCCTCCGATCAACATACCTTCAAGCCATGGTTCAACGGCCGGATCACGCAAGGCCCCCAGGTTGTAGATCTGGTCGGCCAGGGTTTTCGAGTTGCTCGGGGGGCGAATAGACGTCATATCCGGCACACCCTTACCGACGCTGGTGTATCGCAGACGCCAACACCTCATCAGCTTGACTAAGACCCTGCACGATGGGGCGCCCGAGAACGGCGCGATTCGACAGAAGGGCGGATACAGCATCGTCAGCTGGACGGACGACAAACGTTCATTCGACGCAATATCAGATCTGAACGTCGCTGGGCTGACGAGCTTCGCGGAATCCTTTCGAGAGATTCGTTGAGCGAGTTCTTGCTGTGACAGAGCGTTTAATTTGCATGGGCTCATCTTTGAAAGTAGCACATTGCGGCTGACCGTTAATTCCGTTGTCGCCCTACTTTCGCACCGCACTAGGCTTAGGCCGCCGATCTGCGTCAGGTTGCGGGACAGCACCGTCGGGGTGACGTTCAGGTATCGTTCGCTGAACGATGTCGTGAGGAGCGACACGATCGACATCGCTACAGGTGCAAGGTCGATCTTGAGCGTTCCCGCACAGTTCGTCACTAGCCGCGTCGCCTGCGGTGTGAACAAGCCGATCATGGTCAGCTAGCGCCTGTCGCGCCCATGCGAAGAATGTTTTCGTCCTTGGCCGAAAAGCCATGGACGCCCGATTGGTGCCGAAGCACGATCGCAACACCAAATCGCTTCTCAATCTGCTGGACTGCCTGAGACAGCGCCGGCTGGCTGATCAGCAATGCCTTTGCCGCCCGGCCAAAATGCCGTTCTCGCGCCAAAACGAGGAGATAGTGCAAATGCTTGATTTGAAGGTTGTCTTCAACCCATGTCGCCCCTAAGTAGCTCGATTCCTACAAGGTGGCTGAACTAGTCGCAACTCCAACGAACGAAGCCTCGGCCTGAATAGCAGGCGGAGATCTCATCCGATCACTCGATTGATCACCAAACGCGCAAGTTGGGGGATCCTACTGTCACGCTCGACCTTCTCCGCCCGCGCGGTCGTCGATGTAGCGCCGAAGCGCCGCGGCGGCGTTCAACATGTGCGCGCGCATTCGGCGAGCGGCCGTATCGCCATCGCCCTCCGCAATCGCCTGCATGATAGAATCATGCTCGTCCCGGGACTTGCGGATACGATCGCCCTGCCGCAATTGCGTGCGGCGGAAGGCGCTGAGACGCGCACGGACCTCCTGCGCCTGCTCGGCCATGAACGCGTTGTGCGTTGCGCTATAGATGCCTTCGTGGAACAGCCGGTTAAACGCATCGTAGGCATCCACGTCGTTGGCGTCGACCATTGCCAGCGAGCTGTCGTGGAGCTCGATCAGATCGCTGCGCTCCAGCGGTGTCATGCGATAGGTCGCGAGCCTGACGCACATGGCTTCCACCTCTGCGCTGGTTTCAAACATGTCCATGATGCGTTCGGGTGTCATCCGTGCCACGACGAGCCCGCGACGGCCCCGCACCTCGACGAGCCCGCTGACGACAAGCTGCCGGAGGGCTTCCCGCACCGGCGTGCGGGAAGCCCCAAAGCGATCGGCAAGCTGCTGCTCTTCCAGCGCCGAACCGGCAGCCAGCGCACCGGAGGCAATCTCGTCGGTCAGCGCATTACGGACGCGATCGGAGAGAAGGCCGCCATCTTCTTCTGCCTCAGCCGCAACTTTAAACAGACCTGCCATTCAGCTTCCTATGATTGCGCGCACCGTGAAGTAGAGAATGGACGGTGCGACGAGGCATCCCAACCCGGTATGAAACGTTGCTGTTAATGCGCCGTAAGGCACCAGACGCCGATCTGTTGCCGCCAGGCCTCCGGAAACGCCGCTGACCGTACCCATCAAGCCGCCAAACACCATTGCGCTGCGCGGATTATTTAGGCCGATCATCTTCGCAACAAAGGGCGTACCGATCATCACGATCACCGCCTTGAATACACCGGTCGCGATCGACAGCGCAATAACCGGCGAGGAGGCGCCAATCGCCGCTCCCGTGACCGGCCCGACGATGTAGGTGACCGCGCCGGCGCCGATCGTCGTCAGCGATTCGGCGTCAGTGTAGCCAAAGGCTGCGGCGACGAGAACGCCCAGAATGAACGGAACGACCGTCCCCAATCCGAGCGCGACCGCACCGATCAGTCCGGCCTTGCGCGCATGGACGACGTCGACCTCGAAGGCGGTGGCGACGATGGCGAAATCCCGCAGCATCGCGCCTCCCATCAGTCCGATCCCGGTTAGCGCCGGCAGGTCGGCGAGGCCCTTTTCACCGCCGGTGGCGAGGCCTCCGAAAAACGCGAGCAAAAGCCCGAGCATGATCGCGATCGCCGAGGCGTGAATGCGCCCGAAGGTGAGATATTTCGAGATCGCTCCGGAGATCCACATCAGGATGCCCACCGCGGCGAACGCCGTGATCAGCGAGTTTGCGGCAAGAACGTGGGATATCATGGTCATCCGATCCTCCCGGACTTGAAGTGGGGCACATTCGCCTCGATCGCCTCGCGCGCCTCGATCTCGTCCATCGTCTCGACACGGCCGCTGAGTCGAGTGATCAAAGCGACCTGGGCGAAACACACCGCCACCGCGCCGATCCCCGCAATGACAACGATGGGACCGCCTTTTGCCGCAGCGACGACGTTCTGCTGCGCGGCCATGGCGACCACGATGGGAATATAGAAGCTGCCCCAGAACTCGACGCCTGTCTTCAGCCCGTGGCTGAGGAGACCGTGCCGTAGCAGCCATAGCCGGGCGGCGATCAAGAACATCATCGCAATGCCGACGCCGCCGACATTGGCCTTCACACCGAGGACGACGCCGAGCAGGTCGCCGAGCAGGACCCCGAGCAGCGTGCAGATCGCGAGCAGAGCTACGCCGGAAATGGTCACGGGCGCCTCCCGGCTGTGAGCGGGGCGCTGACCCCCAGAGATCGAAGCTGTGTATGCACTCGCATCGAAAGTTCCCTCCTGTGTATGCCATTGTCTCCTGCTTTGCACCGTGCGTATACATTAATTGACATCGGAAGGCAATACGCATACACTCTGACTCGTGGAAGCCAACCTCGCATGCCAAGGAGCCGAAATGAGTAGTTGGGGTATGCAAAGGGCCGCCCTGGGAGAGCGCTTGGCGGCCGGCCGAAAGCACGCGAAGGGAAAGGTCGTCCCGATCCCGAGCCTGCCCGCATTTTTGAATGCGGTGATCCGGTCAGGAGACCGGGTGTGCCTGGAGGGTGACAATCAGAAGCAAGCTGACATCCTCGCCTCAGCGCTCGCGAACCTTGACCCCGAAGACGTCCGTGACCTCCACATGGTCCAGTCCGGGGTGGTCCTCCCATCCCACCTCGACATCTTCGACAAGGGCATCGCGCGGCGGCTCGACTTCTCCTATTCAGGCCCGCAGTCGGCGCGGATCGCGCGGATGCTATTCGGGGGAAAGATCGAGCTCGGTGCCGTCCATACCTATCTCGAGTTGTTCGCCCGCTACTTCATCGATCTGACGCCGAACGTCGCCTTAATCGCGGCCGTCAGCGCCGACAGGGACGGCAACCTCTATACGGGGCCAAATACCGAGGACACTCCGACCGTCGTCGAGGCGACGAGCTACAAGAACGGCCTCGTCGTGGCGCAGGTCACGGACATCGTCGACAAGGTGCCCCGCGTCGACATTCCCGGCGACCTCGTGCATTTCGTGGTCGAAGCCGGCCGTCCCTTCTATGTCGAGCCGCTCTTCACCCGTGATCCCGCGGCCATCACCGAGACCCAGATCCTGACGGCGATGCTCGCCATCAAGGGCATCTATGCGCCCTACCGCGTGCGCCGGCTCAATCACGGCATCGGCTTCAACACCGCCGCAATCGAGCTCTTGCTGCCAACTTACGGCGAGAAGCTCGGCCTCAAGGGCAAGGTCTGCACCCATTTCGCGCTCAACCCGCATCCCACGATGATTCCGGCGATCGAATCCGGCTGGGTCGAGCAGATCCACTGCTTCGGATCGGAGGTCGGCATGGAGGATTATGTTGCGGCGCGCTCCGATATCTTCTTCACGGGTCCCGACGGCTCGCTGCGATCCAACCGCGCCTTCTGCCAGACGGCGGGCCTCTATGCCTGCGACATGTTCATCGGATCGACGTTGCAGATCGACCTCGAAGGCCACAGCTCGACGGTGACGACGAGCCGCATCGCGGGATTCGGCGGCGCGCCCAACATGGGCTCCGATCCGCGCGGGCGCCGTCACCCGAGCGAACCCTGGCTCAAAGCGGGTGCCGAGGCCGACCCCGCCTCCAATGCTGCCCTGCGCCGAGGCCGCAAGCTCGTGGTGCAGATCGGTGAGACATTCGGTGACGGCAATGTCCCGCTCTTCGTCGAGCAACTCGATGCGCTAGAGCTGGCGCGCAAGCTCGACCTCGACCTAGCCCCGGTGATGGTCTACTCCGATGACGTTACCCACATCGTCACCGAGGAAGGCATCGCCAACCTGCTGATGTGCCGCAGCAAGGACGAGCGCGAGCAGGCGATCCGCGGCGTTGCCGGCTACACCGACATCGGGCGCGCGCGCGATGCAAAGCTCGTGGAGCAGCTCCGGCAACGCGGCGTGATCCGCCGTCCCGAGGATCTCGGCATCGATCCGCTTGACGCCGACCGGCGCCTGCTGGCGGCCCGCTCGATCAAGGACCTCATGCTGGCTTCCGGCGGTCTCTACCGCCCGCCCAGCCGCTTCCGCAACTGGTGAGGAGTTTCTCATGGAAAAGCTCAGCTTCAGACTGACTGCACCGAACCGCGCCGGCGGCACCCGCGCGCAGGCGATCGTCGGCGTGGTCGCCTCCGGCAATCTCGAAGTGCTGCTGGAACGGACCTCGCCGGCAGACAGCTGCACGATCGACATCGCAACCGCAGCTCACGGCTTTGGCCCCGTGTGGGACGCCGTGGTCCGCGATTTCGTCGCCCGCCGCTCTGCCGGGGGCTTGCGCATCTCCATCAATGACGGCGGAGCCCGACCCGACACGGTCGCGCTGCGGCTCGCGCAAGGCATCCGCAAGATCGAGGAGCCGGAACGATGACGGTGGCCACAGTCAATACGGTTTCGCTGAGCTGGTATGAGGCGAGCGCCCGGCAACGCATAGAAGCGCTGGTCGATGCCGGCAGCTTTGCCGAATTCATCGGTCCCGAGCAGCGCGAGATGAGCCCGCATCTGGCGATCTTCGACCTGCCGGAGCAGTTCGACGACGGCATCGTCATCGGCCGCGGTCGCCTGGATGGCTCGCCGGTGTTCGTCGCCGCACAGGAAGGACGCTTCATGGGCGGCGCCTTCGGTGAGGTCCACGGCGCCAAGCTCAACGGCCTCCTGCGCGCAGCTCGCACGCTCAAGCAAGATCTGCTGATCCTGTTCGACACCGGCGGCGTGCGGCTCCAGGAGGCCAATGCCGGCGAGCTTGCGATCGCCGAGATCATGCGCGCGATCATCGAGGCACGCCGCGGCGGCATCCACGTCGTCGGCCTGATCGGCGGGCGCGCCGGCTGCTATGGCGGCGGCAGCCTGATCGCCGGCACCTGCTCGCGGCTGATCATCTCCGAACAGGGGCGGCTCAGCGTCAGCGGCCCCGAGGTGATCGAAACCAACAAGGGGATCGAGGAATTCGACTCGCGCGACCGCGCGCTGGTCTGGCGCACGATGGGCGGCAAGCACCGCTATCTCATCGGCGGTGCCGATATCTTCGTCGACGACGAAGCGACGGCGTTTCGCGAGGCGGCCATTGACGCGATCAAAATAGCCAGACGATGCGACGCCGAGATTCTCGAGGCCGAGCAGAAGCGCCTCGAACGACGGCTGCAGCGTTTTGGTGAGGCCAAGGACGCCGTCGACATCTGGGAGACGCTCGGCATCGGGCAGCCGACCGAGATTCCCGCACTTCCGAGCGGCGCATTTCTTCGCGCGGCAGCCAACAGGGAGAATGCCGATGACGCTCGATGACATCCTGGCCAGCCTATTCCCGAACGGCCGCAAGATCGAAACGACCGGCGCGATGATCGCGGGACAAGCAACCCTGCCTGATGGCGGACCGATCCACGTGCTCGGCATCACGCAGGGGAAGCCGCTCGGCGTGGACGAAGTCATCATGCTCGCGGGGCGGCTGGTCGAGATCGTCCAAACGAAGGACCGTGCGCCGATCCTGTTCCTGGTGGATTCCGCCAGCCAGCGCATGAGCAAGCGCGACGAACTGCTGGGCCTCAGCGAGTATCTGTCGCATCTCGCCAAGGCCCTGCTGCTGGCGGAAGCCGAAGGACACCGCACCGTCGGCCTGCTCTATGGCGGCAGCGCCGCCGGCGCATTCATCGCCACCGCGCTTGCCACCGGCACGCTGGTGGCGCTGCCCGGCGCGCATCCCGCGGTGATGGATCTGCCGTCGATGGCGCGGGTCACCAAGCTTCCGATCGACGTCTTGAAAGCCAGGGCCGAAGCCACGCCGGTGTTCGCGCCCGGGCTCGACAACATGGTGCAGACCGGCGGCATTCACGCCGTCTGGGATGAACATGCGCCGCTGGCGCCGCAGCTTGCGGCCGTGCTGCAACGACCGCACGGACAGGATGATCGCGGCCAGATCGGTGCCCAACGTGGCGGCCGGCGGAAAGCGGCCGAACTTGCCGAGCGCGTTGTCGTCTCAGCCACTTCACATCAAGGAGCGCCAAATGGGTGAAGCTCTCGCGCGCCACAGCATGGTCAAGGTCACAGCCGCCGGCTGGACGGCCGTGATGAAGCGTTATCCGGAACTCGCCAGCGAGCCGATCGTCGCAGGCTGGGCGCACGTCGGCCGTCCTCTCGTCGTTCGCCGACCGGCTTGCAGCGATACTGCAGGCCTCGTTCCGCTCGGACTGCCGCTGCCGCCGAGCCATGGTAAACGTCGTATTGCGGTCTCGCTGGCCGCAGCCGATATCGTCGCGTTCGCTCAGCCTCCGTTGCTGGCCGACGCCGCGGCCGCGGCGCCGCCCGCTTGGCGCGAGACGATCGAGAAACTCGTCCAACTCCTGCCGGAGACCCGCGCCTATGGCAGCCTTGCGTGGCAGCACCTCACCGGCCTGCCCTATCTTTCGGAGTGCTCGGACCTCGATCTGCTGTGGCCTCTCTCGTCGGCCGACAAGACAGGAATTCTGTTGTCCGACATCGCGCGGATCGCAAAGCAGTCGCCGATGCGGCTGGACGGTGAGATCACAGGTCCCGCCGGCGGGGTTCAATGGCGCGAACTGACCGGCACTGACGAAGACGAAGTGCTTGTGAAGAGCCCGGCAGGAGTGACCACCACGACTCGCGCGGCCTTCCTCACAGGTCATGTCTCATGACCATTGCGCTCAGATGGCAATCACAGCCGGGCGGCGCGCTTGATGCCGAGCAGCTCGGTCATCTTGCTTCGCTATGCCTGAAGCTGGAAGTAAAAACCTATCCGAAGCCCGGGCTTGTCAGCCATGTCGACAACGGTGCGCATCGCGACATGGACGCCGGGCTGTTGTGCCTGAGCGCTGAGACCTTGATGCCTTTCTTCAGCGATCTCGCCCTCGCGGGCGCCGCAGGTGCGGGCATGAACCGGCTGCGCGCCATCGGGGTTGCCGCGGAGCGCGCGATGATGGCTGCGACCTCCGGCGTCAACACCCATCGCGGCGCGATTTTCGGACTTGGCCTGCTCTGCGCCGCGGCCGGCTATCGGAGTGCCGTCGGCATTCGCAAATCTCTTGGCCGGCTGGTTTCGGAGCGTTGGGGCGAGGACATCCTATCTGGCCCGGTATCGCTGCGCAGCCACGGCGCTGTGGCCGCGCGGCGCTATGGCGCCGGGGGCGCCAGGGGGGAAGCCGCCGACGGTTTCCCGTCTGTCTACGACATCGCCCTACCCGCGCTGCAGGCAGCGCGCGAGCTTGCACCTCATGACGAGGAAGCCGCTCGCGTTCAGACGTGCATGAGCTTGATTACTAGCGTCACCGACACCAACCTCCTGCATCGAGGCGGGCTCGAGGGACTGTGCTTCGCGCAAGCCAGCGCGTCAGCGTTCCTTTCCGCCGGCGGTGTTGGATCACCGGAATGGCGCAGGCGTGCCGCCGACATTCACCAAGCGTTCCTGACCCGCAATCTCAGTCCCGGCGGCTCCGCAGACCTGCTGGCAATGGCGCTATTCGTCGATGGGATAGATCGCGGATGTTAGCACTGCTCTGCGGCGCACAAGGTGCGCTTTCGGGCAAGATCTTTGATCTTGTCGCGGACCAGCCTGCCGCGGAGTCAATCTTCGCCGCGGCGACGGCTTGGCTCGGTGAGGACCCGCGGGAATTCGTTCGGACGCGCACCCCCGAGCAACTGTCCGAGAATTATGCCAGCCAGATCCTGACCGTCACATCGGCTCTCGCGACCCACGCCTGCATCGCTGACCTGTTGACCGAAGAGACCGCTGTCACCGGGTATAGCGTCGGCGAGATGGCGGCCTGGAGTATCGCGGGAATCTGGACTGCCGAAGAAGCGTTGCGGCTCACCAATATTCGTGCCCGGCTGATGGAGAACGCAGCGGGGCCCACCGGTCGCCTGGGTTACATCCGCGGGCTCGACCGGGCTACGATCGAACCTCTGCTTGCAAAGCACCGCTGCGAGATCGCGATCAGGAATCCGGACCTTCTTTTCGTGATCGGAGGCGTGGAGCGGGAGGTCATTGCGCTCTGCGACGAGGCTGCCCGGAAAGGAGTGCGAACGGGGCTTCTGGCCGTCAAAATCGCGTCGCATACGACAAGGCTCGCGCAGGCCTGCCAACCTCTGCAACAGGCACTCGATGTCAACAGGGACGCGGCCGTCGCAAACCATCGCGTCTTACTTGCCGGCGGTGACGGCGAACGCATCTTCTCGGTCGCGGGCGCGACGGTGAAGCTGGCAAACCAGGTCGCCCATCCTATTGATTGGGCGGCAACCCTGGACGCGCTTACAGAGCTGGGCGTCACCGAGGTACTAGACCTCGGGCCCGGACACGCGCTGGCGGAGATGATGCTAGCATCTCAGCCGGACACGCGCTGCTACGCCGCCGACGGCTTTCGCACGATCGAGGGCCTACGTAACTGGGTTGCTGCCGTATAGCAGGAGATCCGGAAGCGAGCCACGCTCGCGTGCGTTGCAAAGCAGGCCGGATCCACATGGGCCCGAACAGGACTACCAACCGATCGTCGCACGGGTACGGTACCTCCGACAGAAGATCCTGGTTGTTTTCTGCCCACCTCATCGCCTCAGCCCCCAGAGCACGATGCAAGAGCTGGCCAGCATCAGGATGCCAACCCACACGAAGCCGGTCGTCACCAGCATCTCTTGCCAGGCCGGCGCACCTCGACCCGCGGCTGTGATGGGTGAGAGTGCGGCTGTGCCGGTCACAGCGGCGAGCGTTGTCGTCGCCCAATTGCCGTATGTCCCCGCCACCAGCGCTGCAAACGTGCCGCGCTCAAGCGCGGCGGATAGTCGAACCTGTGTCCAACAGCACCCCAGCCCCAAAGGAAAGTCCCGTTCATGACGCCCTAGAGGTGCGCCGCAAGCCCACCCTCCTGTTCGAGAAGCTTTGTTCGGCCAAGCCGGTCAGCAACCCCAATAGGAACAGAACCATCCCGTGCCACAGCAGCCAACGTCCGATTGTCTGCACGCTTCGCCGTCTGCGATTTCGGGTTCCGGTATTTAACCTGCAGCCCCGACATCAAGCTTAATTCGCGACTTAGGTTGACCCGGCCTCCGGCGACGCTAGGCTGAACACCGGACATTGCCCCCCGTCCGGGTCCATCAATGGCGAAGTCGGCGCGCCATCACATTCGGCGCGTCGGTTTCGCGTTTTTGCTATGGATAGCGCGAGCCCCGTTTTGACGAATAATCCCGGATGATCACCCGCTCGATTTAGTCGAGACACAAGGAGAGATCACGGCGTTGCGCTCGCAACACTCTGACAATCGTCTCGTCACATCGCGATTGAACCGCTTCCTCGTCGAGATTCTTAGAGCCAAAAGATGCGGCGCACACTCAACATCTTCGGTCTGAATCCGCTCGGATGCTGCGAGCTGTCGAGGAAATGGTCTCACGCGGCCGATCCACGAAGCGGCCGAACGTAGTTAGGCCGCGGTTCAAGTAACACTAACGCACGGACGATCTTGCGTCGATCGGGCCCAGCGCCCATGCTGGATGCAGTCGCGAAGTGGTCCGCGTCTCGCGTAGCGGCGCCTTCGCGGCGAGGGGTCGCCGCCGTCACAAGCGACGGCCCCGCCCATGATCAGCTCTAGTGACCGCGCCGCACTGCTCGGGGCACAAACGGCAGTCTCGGAGAAAACGACTTCGCGATCGCGAGAACTGCGGCTTCGTCAGTTTCGAGTGCGATCTTCTGGGCGAGCATCACATCGCCAACTGCCAACTCCCGTTCGGGGAGGAAGCACCACCCCACCTTAGGCTCCAGTTGTTCATCCAGCTCCAAAACATTACTCATCGTGCCCTGATAAATTCGGTATCGACGGCCAGTAAGAGAACCAGCGACTTCAAAAAAGCCATTGGCATCAAATTGCGCGCGCTGTTCTGGAGATAACCATTCCCGCAAAAGACGACGTGCACGCGCTTCCGGGCCATTTTGCTCGTTGAAGCTCCGATAAAGGGCACGCAGGGCACGTAGACGCGCGCCCTGGGCGACGTTACGTCCGAACAAAAGCATCTTTGATGCTGGACGGTTCTAACCGCCGACTAAGTGCGGATAGAACAGCGTTTCATCCGCTGTTGGATCAAATGACCGTATCAGCTTGAGATCGCCGGCCGGCGTCCGAGTGGCAGCGGTAAATCCCTGGGCGGTGAACTTCTTGAAGCGCCGCTCAGCCTCGGCGAGCCCCTTCGGGTCCTTTCGCTCAAAGAAATGTCTGCTGTCGCCTGTGCTGTCCATTACGATCTGGGTAGCCATGGAAGAGAACTCCGCGATCCCTAGCCTCTGATGAAAAACAAACCTCGCCCCGGTGAATAGTGTTCCTGCTCTCGGCAAATTTCGTTCTGCCGTCTTTTTAGTCGGGATCGTCTGGCTCGCTGAAATCGATGAGAACCTGATCCGCGACCTGAGGGCGGCACAACGGGCGAAGCTGGTCGCAAAGCGGAAGCCGGCTTATGAGGCGGTGCATCCGAGACGAAGAAGGGCGGCGACCGCAGATCAATCCGCCAAATTGGCGGTACGGGCAGCTTCGCAAAGGACACGGCAGAAAAAAGCGGAACACCGCTTCGTACGGTCGAGCGGATAGTACGCGCACTCGGAAGCTAGGCCCCGATCTCGGACCATGTTTCAACAAGTTGCGTACCAACCCTCAGGAAATGGAACGAGCAGCGAGGGGCCGTCCTCGTTGTTATCGTTTGCAGCTTCGGGCCTGCCGGTCGCTAGAGGCTCGGCGGCGAACTCTTCCACCTCAACGGCACTCGCCGCGTGACGCCCGGCGCACCTTAAATCGCTTTGCATGAACAAAACTCCCCACCGGGGTACGATCAAATTTGGAGCGTCTTCAAAGATTTCGATCAAAAGGTTACGGCGGCAAAATATCAGGTCTCCTTCCCAAGCGATAGGAGCGCGACCCTGTCCTTTTCGCATCCTAATCGTGCAGCGCCATCGGCGTTGCAGTGCAGCCAAGAGTCGCCCCTCATCGTTTGAGCAACGGACGCGAGTTGCAACGGCGAAGCTCGCTCGCCACAGTCACGTCCATCTCAGCAGCGCACACACAATGTGGAAAGCCGCCCCCGTGATGCTTTGCGACGGGAGGTGATCGGCCGTCACGACGTCGTCATGGAGCAGCTCGTAGGTAAGGTCATCTTCGTTCTCGAGCCCACTGTTTCGCGAGCACGTAGCACTTTTGAGCCTAGGCCAGAACCGGGGCGCGTCTGCATGTCGTTCTCCTCAACCGCCTCAGCATTGCGCTCGACAGCCTGTGCGACCAGGTCCATCGTGCCGCGCTCTTCATCGGCGAGCGCGACCATCCTCGGCCGGATCACGATCGGCCGCGGCTCGACGATTGGGGGCAACGTCTGGGTGACCGAAGATGCGCCGCCAAACAGCTTCGTGACGCAGGCTACGGCCCGCAACAACGGGGCTAGGCCGCTACGGGCGCCTTCCAGCGCATCAAGCGACGTTCCAGCGCCTCGAGGATCGCGTTGAAGACGAGGCCGATCACGGTGATGCCGAGGATGCCGAAATACATCTGCGGGATCAGGAAACTGTACTGGCTGTTGATGATGAGATAGCCGAGCCCGGACTTGGCACCGACCATCTCGGAAGCGACCAACACCAGCATCGCGGAAGCGCTTGCCAGCCGAATGCCGACGAAGATGGTTGGCAGCGACGCCGGCAGGATCACCTTGCGGAACAATTGGCCTGGCGTCGCGCCCATCGTCCGCGCCGACTTGACCAGCAGCGGATCGACCTGCCGCACGGCCGCGATGGTGTTGAGCAGCAGCGGCCAGGCGCAGCTATAGACCACCATCGTGACCTTCGAGAGCTCGCCGATGCCGAGCAACAGGATGAACACCGGCAGCAGCGCCAGCGGCGCCGTGTTGCGCGCGATCTCAATGGTCTGGTTCAGCAGATCGCCAAGCCGGGCGTACCATCCCGTCAGCAGGCCGAGCGGCACCATCAGAACGACCGCGATCAGGAATCCGCTCAGCGCCCGCAGCAGGCTCGCACCGACGTCTTCATAGAGTTCACCGTTCTGCGCGAGCTGCCAGCCCGCGGCGATCACCTCGGAGAACGGCGGCAGGAACGTCACGTCGATCAGACCCAGCCGCGGCGCCGTCTCCCAGACTGTCAGGAACAGCACCAGCAGCAGCGATCGCTGCCCGATGACACCGAACCATCGCGCGAAGCCGCCCGTGGCCCCGGTAAGCGCACCGACGCGTTGTGCGGCCCGGTGCTTCGGACTTCCCTCGGCCAGCTCCAGCAGCGTCAGCACCTCCAGATTAGACATGAGCCAGTTCCTCCGCCTTTGCGACGCCCTCGCCGTCCGCTGCTGGGCCCTGAGCTCCTTGCGCCTTCAACACCTCCTCGCGCAGCAAGGACCAGACCTCATGCCGCACACGCCCGAACTGAGGCAACGAGCGGACGTCCTCGGTTTCGCTATGTAGTTCGTCGGGAATATCGACGATCTGCTTGATGCGGCCGGGACGCGAAGCCATCACCGCCACGCGCTGGCCGAGGACGACGGCTTCGTCGATGCCATGCGTGATGAACAGGATGGTCTTTCCGGTGCTGCGCCAGATCCGCAACAGCTCGCCTTGCAGCGTCTCGCGCGTCTGCGCGTCGAGCGCCGCGAACGGCTCGTCCATCAGCAGCACCTCGGGATCGTAGGCGAGGCTTCGCGCGATGGCGACGCGCTGCTTCATGCCGCCCGAGAGCTCGTGCGGGTAGCGGTCGGCAAAGCCGGACAGCCCGACTAGGTCGAGATAGTGCAGCGCCTTCTCCCGCCGCGCCCTCGCTTTCAGGCCGGCGATGTCGAGCCCGAACTCGACATTCTGCACAGCCGTGCGCCAGGGAAACAGCGCGTATTGCTGGAATACGATGCCGCGGTCGCGCGCCGGTCCGTCGATGACCTTGCCGTCGAGCAGGATGCGCCCATTGCTCGGTGCCGTCAGGCCACCGAGCAGATCCAGCAAGGTCGACTTGCCGCAGCCGCTCGGCCCGACCAGCGCAAGGAACTCGCCGGGCCGAACATCCAGCGTGATGTCGTCCAGCGCGGTGAAGCGCTGCGCCGGCCCACCACCCGGGCCCCGGACCAGGAATTCCTTCCGGACATGCTCGAACCTGATCTTGGCCTTGGTCATTTGGCCTCCGCGGTCTTGCCGGGGCGGAAATAGTTGAACTCGTTGGTGTAGAGATCAGACGGCTTGAGCTGGTCCGGCTTCAAGAGACCATCCTTGACCAGCCAGTCGACCCACACCTGAAGCTCGGCATCGCCGATCACGCCGCCCTTGGTCGCAACACCCGTGCTCTTCCAGTACTTGATCGGTGTGGCGTCCTCGTTCCGCTTGCGATCGGCGATGATGCGCTCGAAACGGGCGCGGACTTCCTCCGGCGGCGTCGTCTGCGCCCAGGCGATGGCACGGGACACGCCCTCGACCAGCCTGCGCGAGGTGTTGGGATTGTCCTTGATGAACTTGTCCCTCAGCACGTAGGACCCGCCGGTGAAGTTTCCGAAGATGTCGGTGTCGGCAAACAGCCTGCGGATGCCGCCGCGTTCGAGCGCCTTGTCGCGCAGCACGCCATTGAGCGTGGTCACCTCGACTTGCCCCTGTCGCAATACCTGCTCGCCGGTGACGGGCGGGATCGCGACCAGCGTCACCTGCTTCGCCTCCGCCGGCGTCACGCCATTGCGAGCCAGATACTCGCGGAGCACGAATTCGAGATGTGCACCGAGCGTGTTGACGGCGACCTTCTTGCCGATAAGGTCCCGCGCGGTCTTGATCGGGCTGTCATCCTTCACGTAATAGCCGTTGTAGGTGTTGCCGTCCGAGCCGTAGTAGCCAACAACCGCCTTGATCGGCGCCTTGGCCGCGATCAGCTTGATGATCGCGCCATAGAACGCGCCGCCGATGTCGATGTCGCCGGTCACCACCGTCTGGATGTCCTGCGGACCGCTAATGGTGTTGCCGATCCATTTCAGCTTGAGCGGCGCGAGATAGCCGAGGTCATCGGCCAGCTCGATAAACGTGACTTGGCCGGCCCAGCCTTGATAGCGGACCTCGGTCCTTTCGAGCTGCGGCTCGGCCATGGCGCTGCCGACGAGCCCTATCAGCCCGAGGGCGGCGAGGCCAAGTTGCCGCCCTCTTGCACGCAGACCGGCAACCAGGCGACGCAACGCAGAGATAGCGATTTCCATTGTATTCACTCCTCGCTCGTTTCAGGCGGCCTTCGCCTGTGGCTTGGTCGACTTGACGCGGGTGACGCTGTTGCGGCCATCGATGCTGACCGGCACTTCGCCGTCGATGGTGGCGCGCCGGACGACGCGGTGCTGGTCGCCGTAATCGTTGACGGCGTAGTGCTGGGTAGCGCGATTGTCCCAGATCACCACATCACCCTGCTGCCAGCTCCAGCGCACCGTATTCTCGGGCGCAGTGATGTGGGACTGGAACAGGTCGAATAGCTTCTGGCTGTCGTATTTCGACAGGCCGACGAAGCGCTGGACGAAATTGCCAAGCACCAGCGTCCGTTCTCCGGTCTCGGGATGGACGCGAACGACGGGATGCTCGGTCTCGTAGATCGTGCCGGTGAAGACCTCCTCGAAGTGCTTCCTGTCGGCCTCGCTCGCGCGGGTCTTGACGGCGTAGTCATAGGCGTTGCTGTGCACCGCCCAGAGTTCGTCCGCGAGCTTGCGCAGCGGCGCCGGCAGATCGAGATAGGATGCCGCGGTGTTTGACCAGATCGTATCGCCGCCGAACTCGGGGATCACGACGCCGCGCAGCACGGAGATCTTCGGATAGGCGTCGACGAAGGTAACATCGGTGTGCCACTGGTCGGCGCGGCCGCCGCCGCGTCCGGAATCGAGTTCCAGGATCGACGCCGTTCCCTTGGTCGCGCCGACCGTCGGGTGCGGAACCAGTTTGCCGAGCCTCACGGCAAAACTCTCCTGCCCCGCGTCGTCGAGATGGTTCTGGTCGCGGAAGAAGACGACCTTGTGCTCGAGCAGAACCTGGTTGATCGCCGCGATCGTCCGGTCCGGGAGATCGCCCGAGAGCTTGATGTTCCTGATCTCCGCGCCGATACGTGCCGACCGCTTGACGATATCCGCGCGCGGAATGACGTTGTCGATGGTGATTGCGTCCGTCATGTCATTTTCCCCAAGATCGCGATCCCGTTTGGACAAGGCTCCGCCGTTCGCCGATCGCTGATGCGATGGCGGAGTAAATACACAGCTGATGGTCGTGATCGATCCTCTTGCAGTATCGCCGTCTGCTCTGGCGGCAATCGGGTCTGGCGGGATCTTCCCCGAGAGACGGCATCAATGCAGCCTCTCGCTCAGTCACAGGATGCTAACTCAAGACTTTCGGAAATAGCTTCCAAAGTTGGACGAAGGTGGAAAATAGTTGCACGCACTCGCACGACGTATCCGATTGATATCTGCGCTTTCTGCTATTCAGCCGCGACGACGCTCTGCGTGCGCCACACCGCAGGCGCATAAAGTGCAGGTTCGAAATCGTCGGCGATCGGCGCATTGATGCGGGCCTCATGCGAGGCAAGATCGTCCAGAAAGAGATCCCTGCTGATTTGCGCGATGACGGCCGGGATATCACGCTTGAAGCTCGGGACGTCTCCAATTGGCAAGCCGAAGCTCACGAACGCCGCAGGGTTGAAGACGTGGATGTTACGGAGATAGGGCGCGCGGCCGGGTGCCTTCTCGAGGAATTCGTGCCCCGACCCGAGATAGGGATGTGCGCTCAGGGTTTCGTCCTGCTCGTCCGCAGAAGGCGAAAAGCGGTCGCGCCACAACAGGATGTTGTCGGAGAAGGCGGCCAGCTCCGGTGTTTTTGCGAGATCGACCCGATAACCCGTACCGGCGATCACGAAACCGAATGCGATATTGCCATCCGGCGTGGTCGCAAGCAGCCGCCGCTCGAACGGCTTGGCCGACGTCCACGGCGCCGACAGATGAAGGTGGAAATTCGGGAACTTGACGGCGCGCGCGACCGCATCAGGCGGTGGCGTGGATCCGGCACGGCGGAAACGGATGGCCTGGTGCCAGCGAAGAGCGTCCGGCAACGATCCGTAATTGTCGTAAGCTCCCGGATAGCCGCGCGTCCTGATCACCGGCTCCGAGGCATGCCTGTCGCGCCGCGCGAAGAGATGCACCTCCCTCGCCCGGCTTCGAGCGCCACCGCCGTCGCGTCGAATGCGGAGGCCGCGCTGCCCAGCACCGCGACTAACCTGTCGCGCAGTTTCTCGAAATCGATCGCTTCCAGCGTATGAGCGTAAAGCTCCTTTGGCAGATTGCGCGAGAGCACGTCGGGAACGGACGGACCGCCGTTACTGGGGAAGCCACCGGCAAGAATGATCTTGCGGGCCGTTTCCGTTCGCGCTTCGCCGGCCAGGTCGAGATGAAGCCGCAAATGATCAGCGGTCGGCTCGACACGGAGAAGCCGCGTCCGGCAGCGCACGTTGATGCGAAGCGTGCTGCGATATCAGTCGAGGTAGGCGGCCCAATCCACCTGGGCAATGCGATCGATCGCTTCATACGCGGCGGCGCTGTGGCGGGCTTCATACCAGGCCTGGAAACTCAGCCCTGTCAAACCGAGTTCGGGCCCAGGCAACCCTTTCGGCGTACGCAGCTTGTTCATGCGCGCGCTGCTCAACCAGGGGCCGGACGAAGCAGCGTCGCCGGCGGCATCGATCAGGGTGACCTTGCCGATGCCGGCACGACGCAACGCAAAGGCGAACGCGCTTCCGGATTGCCCGCCGCCGATGATGGCGACGCTGTGATCGATCCCCTGACGGTCAGGGATCCAGTTCTGCGGATCGGGTCCAATCAGGCGCAAGGTCTCGCGCGCCGCAGTGTCGACAACGGACTGAAACATGTTCGCACCTCGAGGTTTCAGCATCAAATGCGGTCAAATCGTAGAAGCGAACGATACTCAGTCAATGAAATGGAATCGGCTTTGTTTTTCAACCCGCACAACGAGCCAATCGCCGGGCTTCGGCGTGTTGAAAGATTTGCGTAGTGTCGTGGAGCGAGCCAGAGACCGGGGTGAGACGCTCGGCATGCGCTGGGGCATCCAATTGAGACGATCGGTTTGCAACATCATCTCTTCCAGGGATGCGCGCCGCTAGATTCATGCTCGCATCACACCGAACAACGTAATTCAATTTCATCGACATTCCTCGTTCCGACAACATAAACTTCGTCCAATCAAGCTGTCTCGACGGCCCGTTGGAGATTTGAGAAGCACGATGTCGACCTCCGGCGTCATCAGCCTTGAACGAGACACACCCGAGCTTGCTCGCAGGCCGGCATCCTCCAGTTTCATCACGGTAAATTCCTCGTCGGCCCGCTCGCATTGAAGGCCGGGAATCACGTGCTCGATATCGGTGCCGGTACGGGCCGCCTTACCGAATTCGTCGCACAACTTGTCGGGCCTGACGGCCGTGTGACCGGCATCGATCCTCTCGAGAACCGCATTGCCATCGCGCGTCTCCGCGCGTCGAAGACGTTGACATTCGCGATCGGCCGCGCCGAAGACCTTTCGCGCTTTGAACCTGCGGAATTCGATGCCGTCTATCTCAACAGCGTGTTCCATTGGATCTCAGACAAGCGGCGAGCCCTGCACGAAATTCACCGCGTTCTCAAGCCGGGCGGCCGGATCGGGTTGAACGTTCAGGACCCGACCAAACCTCACGAGTCCCGCACTTTGCTTCGGCAGGCGACCGAACAGGCTGGGTTCGCCGAGAGGAGTGGTGAAGCGCACCGGGTGCTCGGAGCCACCGACGACGAGCTCAAAATGCTCTTCGTTGAGGCCGGTCTCGTCGATTACCGAAGCGACCTGCGTTCACTGGTCGATTTGCATGACGACGTGAGTTCGGCGCTCGGATGGTCCGAGGCTAGTGCATTCGGTAACTTCCTCGGCGGCTTTTCCACAGCGGAACGGGAAGCGATCGAGCGCGCCTTTGCTGGCTTGGTCGAGGCGAAGCGTACCCCGGAGGGCCTCCGCCTGGAGCGATATCTGCGCTTCGCGTTCGCTCGAAAGCCGGAGCCACGGGATTCCTCTCCGGGTCTTTAATCGTTCAAGTCTCACCATTGGCCATCGCATCGGAACAAACGAACCATGAGCAACCAACGCCAGCTTCTTCTCAATCTCTTCATCTATCCGGGCGGCCATCACGAAGCGGCGTGGCGCTATAAGGGATCTGAACCAGACCGCATCCTCGACATCACCCATTATCAGGAGCTGGCGCAACGGGCCGAGGCGAGCAAATTCGACGCCATCTTCTTTGCCGACGGGCCGGCGCTGGCCGACAATGTTCGGTACGCCCAGCGCCTTCGTTTCGAACCAATCACCTGGCTCGCAGCGATTGCCGCCGTCACCAGCCGTATCGGGCTGATCGCGACGGCGTCAACGACCTATACCGAGCCGTACAATCTGGCACGGCTGTTTGCGTCTCTCGACCATCTCAGCCGGGGTCGCGCCGGCTGGAACATCGTCACCACCGGTGCGCAGCAGGCCGCACAGAACTTTGGGTTGCCTGAACATCCCCCTCACCACGAGCGCTATGAGCGCGCCCGCGAATATCTCGACGTGATCTCCCGGCTGTGGGATAGCTGGGAGGATGACGCGCTCGTCAACGATCCGGCTTCTGGCATCTTCGCCGACACCAGCAAGATCCACACGCTCGACCATATCGGCAAGCATTTTCGCGTTCGTGGCCCGCTGAACATCTCGCGGGCGCCGCAGGGACGGCCGGTCTACGTACAGGCCGGCTCCTCCGACGACGGCCGCGCGTTCGCCGCCCGGTTCGCGGAGGCAATTTTCACGGCGCATCAGACACTGGAGTCGGCGACGGCGTTCTATGCCGACATCAAGCGCCAGGCCCGCACCTTCGATCGCAGTCCCGACGAGATCAAGATCCTGCCCGGCATCAGCCCCTTCATCGGCAGCACGCAGGCTGAAGCCGATCGACTTCAGGACGAATTCAACGAGCTGATCCAGCCCGAATTCTCCCTGACGCAGCTGCGTCAGATGATAGGCCTCGACCTCACCGGCTACGATCTCGATAGCCCGGTTCCCCGGGATCTCATCGACACAGCGAGCGCGCGCGGAGTCGCGAGCCGCTTCAAGCTCGTGGTCGATATCGTCGACCGCGAGAAGCCGACCATTCGCCAGCTGGTGCAGCGCCTCGCCGGCGCGCGCGGCCACTGGGTCATTGCCGGCACGCATCGCGGACAACATGCAGACCTGGTTCGAGCGCGGCGCAGCCGATGGCTTCAACGTGATGCCGCCATGGCTGTCCGGCGGCTTCGATACCTTCGCCGAGCAGGTCATCCCGATCCTGCGCAAGCGCGGCCTGTTCCGCGAGGACTACACCGGCACGACCTTGCGCGAGCACTACGGACTCGCGCGGCCGGCCAGCGTCTACTCCAGCGCAGTCAAGGCGATTGCCTGAGACTGTTTCCGCACCCACATCCAGACTCGCGAACAGTAAGCAGGCATGAAGACGGCGTTCTTTCTCCTCTCCAGCCTTTTGGCCATTTTCCTCCTCGCCGCCGGGTCCTATGTCGATTTCTCAACAGGTGCTGAAGCCAACAACGCCGTGTTCAAGTCCGAGATCGACTCCATCCTGATTCGTACAGTCGTGTCGGCCTTCTTGCTATTAACGATCGGGCTGGCCAACTATTTCATTCTAAATCGACGCGACCGATAATAAGGTCCGGTTCTACGCGAAGGGCGGCCGACCGCGTCAACCGACGCAATCCCAAGGACCGAGTGTTGGAGAGTCGGCAGAAATGGGCGGTCGTTCGCCAAGGGCTAGTAAGTTCAGGTCGCGGGAGCAAACACGGTTTCTTGCGATTGATCGACAGTATAGTTCCGCGACGGATTGCGTGGCGTAAATGTCTTCCGCTCGCCGGTCGCAACGTCAGGCGACAGAAACGACGTTTACTGGGTGCCGGACGAGGATTTCGCGCAGAGCTTGAAGGACATGCTGAGGCAGATGCGGGTTGCTGCGGGATCCCCCTCGCCGACCGCTGACGCGGCGCGTGGACAGCCTCCCGATCATCGGCGCCCATCCCAAGCACGGGGCAAACGCATTTGAGCGTGGCATAGAGGCGGTCACCAATGCAGTCGAGTTTCAGCGCCCTTACGTTTGTTGGTGGACGTGATCGCTGATGAAGCTGCTTGACCAGCATCAGCTACGTTGGGCTGCGATGACGCAACCGAAACCATTGAGCGTTCTGCGCACCGACCGCTCTACACCACCGAATGAGTGCCGAAGGGCTCGGTCGCGATCTTCGCTAGAAGCGAAGATAGCGACCAGCAACCGACTGTCAAAGCACGCGCAAGGCGCCGTGGTTGATGGCGCCCGAATGATTCTCTCTGTCATGCGGAGCTCTTCATTCGGCAAAGTCGTTATTGGCGGACCAAAGAGTGCGGACCAAGAGAATGGATCGAGCTCTCAATCGAAGAAGGCAGGTCTGTTCGCGTCAGCTGCGAATGCGAAGGCTGCTTCAACGTCACTCTCGATAGTTCTACCTCGCGACAGCGGAGGTAGCCGATCTTTCGGGAAAAAGATCGCCTCGCTCGTCTCCAATCTGGGCCGGGCCTCACCGCCTGAGAGCCTATCGCAAAGAAAGAAAACTTTGTAGAAATCCCGGACATCAGGCGAATAGGAAGTGCCGGCCTTGTGTCGGACCCCGTAGAGGCGACGAACAGACACTTTCAATTCAGCCTCTTCGTACAACTCCTTTGCGATATTTTGGGCAGCAGAAAGGCCAACGTCTGCAAAGCCGCCAGGCAAGGCCCAAAGACCATCGCTCTTCTCACGGACCAGAAGGACCTTGTTCTCTTCTACGATCGCTCCGCGCACATCGACTTTCGGTGTCGCATAGCCCTTCGCGAAATCAGAGATGAGCCCTTCTATCCTCTCGATGGGAACACTTCCCAAGTTGGCGAGCATTTCATTGGCTATAGAGGCAATCTCCTCGTAACGTTCTCGATCAAATTGGTCTCGGGCAAAATGGAGCCCGCTAGAGGCAATAGCTTGCAAGCGTTTCCCATACGTCAGCCACTGAGGCTCCATAGCGCACTCCGTCGTCGTTCCGCTGATATCATACCAAACGGCGCATGGAGACGAAAGCTTATGCTTTGGAATTCGGCCCGAGTCAGCGCAAACAGCCATAAATGACCAATCCCGAGTCGCCGCGCATTCCAGCGAAGTCGCTCCCGCAAAAACGGATTGCGAGGCAGGGTCTTGAATGCCCAGCGCGGCGATCATCGGACAACGAAGGGCGGAATTCGCCGCGACGCGGCCTCCTGAAGATCGGGATCTCCTGCCCCAGCTTCTGTGTACGGGTCCTGTGACGGCCCCTGGTACGTCATTTTGAGCTGAGCGCGCTTGTGCGGCGTGAGCGATGTTATGAGGTCGCAAGTTCCAGCGCACGAGTCCGCAGATGCGCTTGGCGCGATGTCCTGGAGATCGGCCTGCATCAGAGGCCCGTGTCGATGCTTGTGCCGGTCGCCTCCATACCGGGCGTCCTTGCAAATCGCCGGACTCGAGGCTACGCGGCGGCGACTAATTAAAAACTAGCTCCGCTGTGGCAGGGTGGCCGGTGCGAAGAGCGAATTGGGGTTTAAGGCGCAGCAAAGCAGGCAAGCTGACATCGACTGCTTCGATGATGACAAATGTGTTCCTGGCGAAGCACCGATTGTTCGAGCGGTCGAAATGAGTTTCGTTCGTGCGATCGGAAGAGGTGAGACGATGGTCTAGGTTGTTCGTGGCGGCACGTCGTGCGGCTTGGGAGGAAGGCTCGATCATGATGTTTCGAAATCGCGCCGGCCTGCAGATAGAGATGATATCTGAGGACCAAGTGCTCTGCACTCTGCTCTATCGTGCCATTTCCATGAGGACAATCTCGATCGGATCTCCGCCAAGCCCATGAGAGAAGTAGCCCTTCTGGATGGCCCTGAAGCCATGACGTTCATAGAACCGTTGCGCGTTCAAGGTTGACTCGATCTTGATTGGTCCTGGGTGTTCCTTTGCCGCGGCTTCAAGACCAGCTTTGAGCAATCGCTCACCAATTCCGCGGCCTGATGCCTTCGGCAAAACGAAAAGGCGGGTCACCTCGCCAGGAACTGAGTCGACGAACCCCAATACCTCTCCGTTCTGCTCGGCTATGATCGTGGTGCCCGCAGCGATGACATCCTCGTAATATTTGGCAGTACGTTCTCCCATCCACCCCTCCAGTTGCTCGGGCTTGTAATGGGTGATTGCCAGTCCTTGAACCGATTGTGCCGTCACGTCATAGAGCGCCTGGGCATCGCCAGTGCAAGCCGCGCGCAATACCGTTTCGCCATCAACTTTGGTGCCGCTCATTGGTGATTCCTTCGCAACCATTCACCAAAACTTATCTCAGATTGTGGCCGCAGCATTCCCGCAAAATTGCAGCGGGATGAGCCAAATCGTGATCTGTAGCGGGTCGCGTGCACCGAATCGCTGCATCCTGACGCCGCGCATTTGCACGCCCTGCCGGGCGAGAAGATGTACGCGTCATGCCAGCGTGAAATATCTCCACTTCGAAGGGGCCAAGCTGCGAGACGTCATACTCGCCGAGCTCGCCGGGGTGGGGTAGATCGACGCAAAAGCATCAAATAAGCCGCTTTTCGAAACAACAGCGCCGGTTGTAGCGAAAAAACTCCTGGAGGGCTTGTATGATGCGGGACTTACGCAGCGTGGTGCTCGAATATCCTGACCAGCTTGAGATCACACAGGATGTGGAGAGGTGCTGGGGCCGTGGCAGCTTGGCCGTCGTCCCCGGGTATTCAGGCATGGCCATCGGCTGGCCCTTATCCTGAGTTGCATGACGGCTTTGAACACCTCACGATGAACTGAATGGCCAGGATCATGAGCTTATCCCCTCCTGATACACGAACAAAGCTAACCCTTGCCGCTCTGATGATCGCTGCGTTCGCGATTGGCCTAGATACGTTTGTCATCATCGGGGCACTAGAAGTGATTTCTCGTGACCTCAACATTTCAACCGGAGCGGCGGGATGGATCATCTCAATCTACGCACTCTCCTACGCGGTTTTTGCGCCGCTGAATGCCTGGATGTTCCGGGCCCTAATCCGCCGCAATGTCCAGATCCTATCCGTTTCAATCTTCATCATCGGCAACGTGATCTGTGCGATCGCTCCGAACTTTGCAACCATGGCTGCAGCTCGCGTCATTTCAGCCTACGGCGCAGCCATGTTCACCCCGGCGGCCACCGCATTGGCAACCGAGCTCCTGCCGCCCGGTCGCAAAGGGTCGGCATTGTCCCTTATCTTCGGTGGTATGACCGTTTCACAAGTTGCGGGTGTTCCGGCGACTAGCTGGATCGCTGATGCCATCGGCTGGCGTTTCGCATTCGGTTTCGTGGCAGTTGCGGGGCTCCTGGCATTGCTGATCTTCGCCCCTATGATGTCCGGTGTCTCTGCAAAGGCGCCGGAGCGCGGAAACGGCCCGGCTTCGAAAGACTTCCCCAGGGCCATCTACGGTGTTCTTTCGGTTACCCTATTCGTGGTCATTTCCGAGTTCGTTGTTTACTCCTATGTGAGCGTCATTATCACCGGTTCTCTGCTTACAGGCGTGCCGCTGCTCTCAGCCGCGCTCTTTGCGTACGGTTTCGGAGCTGTGACAGGAAACGCAGCGTGCGGCTTTCTAACCGATCGCTTCGGCCCCTACAAAGTTCTCATTGCGGTGATCGGCGCACAACTAATCGTTCTCGTAGCTCTGGTTGGATTCGGGCATCATGGTGCCTTAACCGTGCTCACCGCATTTCTTTGGGGCAACGCGAGTTACATGTATCTCGTTCCGATCCAGCACCGGCTTCTCGATCTAGCCGGGGAGAGGTCGAAGCTAGTTTTGGCAATGAACAGCTCGACCACCTTCGCAGGAATAGCCATCGGGCCGTTCTCGGCGGTATCCTCGTCGAAACTAGCGGGGTCACATCCCTTGCTGCAGGGTCGATCCTGATTGGCCTCATCGGCTTCGGACTGGCTGTTGCCTTTATGAGTGAAGTTGCAGCTGCAGAAGCTGCCACTCCGGCAGTCCGTGGGTTCGACTAAGGCATACGACCCTATGACCAGACCTCATAGAGCAACGGCATCCACCACTTGGCACGCTCGACGATCCTTCACCGCGCCCAAAGTAAGAATGCGCTGGCCTGGTCGCGCTGGCCCGCACCGCGGCGGCTGGCAGCAGGCTAGGCACCGCGGATGCCGTTATTATGCCGAGTCTGAAAGTGCAGTAACGTACGTGGTTCTTGAGATTGTTGGCCGAAGACCCGCCGGCCTCGATGGCCACATGGGCCAATACTGATTTACTGCGCTCGAGTCAGAAATGCTTTCAATGCCGAGGTGGCGTACTGAGATTGATCGAATTCGTTCAATCAGACCGGGCTGTTAGGGCCCAGTGACTCGGAAAGCCTGAAAATGTTTCAGCCAGAGACCACCCGGTGTCAAGCTGGAAAGTATGGTTGCATAGAAAGGAGACGCGAACTTGGAAACTCCATCCGAATTGAACGAACTGCGGAGCAGCATCGACAATCTCGATGCGGCCCTTATCCACATTCTCGCGGAACGTTTCAGGTGCACTCGGCAGGTCGGAAAACTAAAAGTGCGACTTCAATCGCCTTCGGCAGATCCAGCTCGTGAGGAACGCCAAGTCGAAAGACTACGCACGCTCGCACAGGCAGCTAGCCTTGCCCAGAGTTTGCCGAGAAGTTCCTATCATTCATTTTCAAAGAAGTGATCCTGCATCACGACCTTACTCGTGGAGCAAACGCCGACGTGTAAAATTGCTCGACCACGCGCGTTCTCGTCGGAGCCGGTGATCTTCAACTTGGCTGAACAGGTATGCGCTCGATCAGTGTAGGTCGTCTTAGCATGGAGGATCACGCTCGAGCCAGAAGCCCGGCCCGCTAAACCACACATTCTCTGAGTCGTTAAATCTCGGCTCACCTACGTGCAACGCGCGAATTGGAAGGTTGCGAAGCGGCAACCGGTCGATCGCGTTATGTAGACGTCTTGCAGCGTCCTCATCGCGTCCACCCGTGCAAGGATAAATAGAGACGGCACCAATGGAAGAGGCCTCGAAGTGGTCTCGACGCCGTACCACATGGAGAAGAAAGCCTTTCCAGGTATCGTCCGTCATAGGCATCAGAAGCCGGCCACCTTCGACAAGGCGATCAAGCCAGACACGGGATGGGTGAGTGGCTCCGGCGAACACGATGGCGATATCAAGCTCGCCGACATCTACCGCCCGGCCGTCGCCCGAGACGACATCGACCTGGGGCCAGCTCTCGAGGTTCACTCGGGCCCGCGACGCCAACTCTGTGTCGGTTTCGATCGCCGTCACACGACCAGCGGGTCCGACAATCTCGGCCAGCACCGCCGAATAGTATCCGGTGCCGGCACCGACTTGAAGTACCTGCTCGCCGGCGGCGATGTTAAGATGGTCAAAATTGCGGGCCCAGAAGCTGGGCATCCCATTGTCGGTGAGAACCGTGTGGAGTCTGTAGGGGACCGCGGCGATCAGAGCTTCGAGGAAGGCCGAGGCGGAGGTCCTTTCCGCCTTCTTGACCAGTTGCACGAAGGCGAACTTACTGGTGCGATCGATGGGGAAGTAGAGGTAGAGCTTGGCTTCAGCGGTCTGGAGCTCAGCAATGTTGATGTGGAAATAGCCGATCGGATAAGCCTTGAACTGTTTCTTCGAAGGCTTGCTGCCTTCGACCTCCGGCAATCGGCTAATCCCATGACGCTGGAGGTAGCGATGCAGAGATGACCTCGTCAGATGCGGGATGGTTGGCTGCAGCGCATAGAGGCAATCGTCCAGTGGCAGCAGCGTATGCCGCCCGGAAGGCGACGATGATCGCCTCCGCCTTGATGCTAAGGACAGTCGACTTGGCTTCTTTGGGGGCTGTCGAGCGATCGGCGACGGTCTCGCGCTGCTTCCCCTTCGCGACGGTCTTCTGGTTGATAGTAGCGCTTCGCGAGCGCTCTCAAGCTCTCGTGACTACTTTGTATTGCTCGACGGACGGCCTCCGTCGTGGTGGCGCAGCCGTGTAAAACTTGACCAATAGCGCATCCTTCGAATCATGCGATAAGAATGCACGATCAAAGCTTGGGACCAACCACCTAGTCGCGCACCAGCTCGAAGGCGTCGCGTCGTTCGACCAGGGACTGCCCTTCTGCCGTCAGTCGCTTCAGCAAAGCAGGCGGTACCTCGCTGCCGTCCTGTTGTCGTTGCGAGCGCTGCAAATTGTTGCGATCCAGCCGCACGATGGGCAGGCTGGCGAGAGGCAGCCTGAGTGTGCCACTTCAGCTACAAACTCCGATACCGCAAAGCTGGTTCGGCGATCAATCGGGGATGGCAGATGAGTGATGGTGCACGATCTTCCACACGCCGTCCTCGCGACGTAATACGAAGGTGAACCGAGCCGGTATCGACACCTCATGACCATTCCGCAACTGTGAAAAGACATAATTTCCCACCACCAAAACAACGTTGTACGCCAAACTGACGGAATGCCATACGTCCATTTTTACGGTAGAGATGCCATGAAAGTAAGTGCCTATCTCTTTAGCCCCGATGCAGAGCTTAGCACTCGATGTACCCTGAAACAGCGCATCATCGGCGTATAGCACAACCAGACGTTCCGGCGCGTGCACATTGAAAGTTTGCTCCCAGAGCTCCAGGAACTCGCTGACGTCCGGCACCAAGGAGTTGTTGTTCACTACAGATCCCGTTTCGTTCGAAGACTCTGATAAGCTGGAATGCCGCTTCCGGTACGCGTGTATCACCGCTAACCCCGGCCTCGCCATCAAGCACCCGAGCCTGACGTTTCCTTATCCGATGCTGATGACAAGGCCCGATTTGGTGGAGCCAGTAAAGCCTTGTGGTATCGCAGTTGTCGCCGAACAGTGGGGCGCTCGATGACTTTGAATGTCACACTACGGTGCGGCTGTGGGACGAACGGTACCGACATTTGGCGGATCGTCATTCGGGAAGCGGACGAAGGGTTCAACCTATCGCCGTCGGACGCCGGGCTTGCCGACCAGCGCCGAAGAACGTATTCCGCCGCGCTTTCATCACCTCGTCGGCATCGGTTGAATGTCATTGTTTGTTCGAACCTCCGAGGAGCGCAAAAAAGCCGCCAGAGCATTGCATCCGGCCCGCCGCATCACTGCACCAGATTTCGACCGAAAGCGTTTCTTCGATAACCGGGAGCAAATCAAAGAGCCGAATGCTGTAGTCGAGCCCAAGCAAGGTCAGCTCCTGGTCTCACCGATGAAGAATCAGAGCGTTGTCGGCGATCATTGTTCGGCCCGTAGTGCTTCGTTTCTTAGGGCGGATGTAGCGAAATTGTCCTGAACCATTTTAGCAGGTGACAATACGGACGTTGTTGGTTGCACCTATTTGCCCAAACGGAACGCCGGATACGACGATCATCAAATCACCTGCTTCAAGATAACCTTCGTTGCGCGCCACCCCTGCGGCTATCTGCGTCATCTCCTTGTCGGTGGCGGGGTCGTCTGAAACGATGCTGTGCACCCCCCAGAGCAGGCACATGCGCCGCGCGACTTTCTCATCTGGAGTGAGAGCAAGAACCGGGACCGGGGGCCGCTTGCGCGCGATGCGCGCCGCCGTCGTGCCGCTTGCGGTGAAACCGATGATCGCCTTCGCATCGAGGGTCACGGCAAGATCTGCACCAGCGGCGGCGACTGCATGCGGTGGGGACATCTCTTCGTCGGCTTGCGAGGCTTGGACCAGCGACCGATAGAGATGATGCCGTTCAGTACTTCTGATTACTTTGTCCATCATGACAACTGCCTCGATTGGATAGGCGCCGCTTGCCGACTCAGCCGAGAGCATGACCGCGTCAGCTCCATCGTAGATGGCGGTAGCGACGTCTGAGGCTTCCGCGCGCGTCGCTGTCGGTGCAGCCACCATCGACTCCAACATCTGTGTTGCGACGATCACGGGCTTTCCGGTCAGCCGACAGGCGCGGATGAGTTCCTTCTGTCGGCCCGGCACCTCCTCGGGCGGGATTTCGACACCGAGATCACCGCGTGCGACCATAATGCCGTCTGATAGGCGAATGATATCGTCGATACGATCGAGCGCCATTGGCGTCTCGATCTTCGCAATCAGACCGGCACGCTCGCCGATCAGCCCGCGCGCTTCAAGGAGGTCGGAAGGCGTCTGGACGAACGACAGGGCGACCCAGTCGACCCCGAGTGCGAGGCCGAAGGCGAGGTCGCCGCGGTCCTTCTTCGTCAGGGGAGATATAGCAAGCAGCGAACCTGGCAGGTTTACCCCTTTGCGATCGCGAATCGCTCCACCGACGAGAACTGTCGCGATGATCAAACCGTCGCCCGGACTGTCAACGCTCAGGCGCACACGGCCGTCGTCGACGAGAAAAGTCTGGCCCGGACGTGCGGCTGCGAATATTTCCGGATGAGGTAGTGGGATCGATTGCTTTCCGCCCGTAGCTCCGTCGAGCACAAATCGAACTTTCTCGCCGGCGCGTACATCGAGCTTGCCGCCTTCGACGGCGCCGATGCGGATCTTCGGTCCTTGCAGATCCTGCAGGACGCCTATTGGCGTGCCGAAGTCCCGTTCGAGACTGCGGATCGAGTCATAGACCCGTGCGTGATCGTCCGGGCTCCCGTGACTGAAATTTAGTCGGAACGTATCTGCGCCTGAGAGATAGAGAGCACGCAATCGTTCTGGTGCAGCTGTCGCCGGACCAACGGTCGCAACGATTTTGGCGAGGCGCGAACGACGCATGTTGATTCCAGACGTAAGAGGATGAAACGCGTGTGAATAAAATGCGAAGGTCGGTCTTCGATGACGGCGTTCAGACACTCGCGTGATGGGCTCGCATCCCGCCGCCACAATGCACCTCCGCCGAGGCGAAATTGATCGCCCCGGTTCAACGCGGTCCGGGAGGCATCCAGCAGAGGTTCGAACAGGAGAACGCCGCCAGAATGAAGACATGGTCCTTGCTTCCCAAAGCAGCAAAATCGACGGCACAAGATGGACTGAATTGACCTCTTGTCGCGATACAGATGCCGTGAGACGCGATTTCACGTTGCGGATGCAGGCGCCTTCTGCACGCGATGAGCGGATTCCAGAATGTTCGAAACTGCCCGGCAAGCGAAGACTATGCCGGGGCCGATGGTGATGCCTGCTCCCGGATAAATTCCACGCATTGGTGAGGTCATATCATTGCCGCAGGCATAAAGACCCGGGATTGGCTCGCGTTCTGCGTCCAGAACCTTGCCGTAGCTATCGGTCGCCAAGCCAGCGGCTGTGCCGAGCGTTGCCGGAACGATCGGCAGCGCGATGAAGGGGCCACTCTGGATGGGCCCAAGATTTGGATTTTTCGTTCCTACCAACGGATCGCCAAGCGTGCGGTTGAACGCCGATTCACCGCGTTTGAAGAGCGGATCGACGCCAGCGGCGGCGTGCGCATTATGCTCCTCGACCGTCCTTTTGAGCTCGCCGGGATTCAGGCCGATTTGCATGGCGAGCTCCGGTATCGTTCGGCCCAGTTTGATGTAGCCGAGCCGCGCGTACTTCCGGATATTCAGCGTCCATGGCCAAGGCAGCAGATGTCCCATGCCCCTCAGCCGAACGAACTCGTGATCGCAGACGAAGTAGAACCGCTTGTCTGCGGGATATCCGTTTCCAAACATCGCGAGGCAGATATCGTGGTATGAATTGGATTCGTTGACGAAGCGTTGCCCATTTGGGGCAACCGCGATGACGCCGGGTCGTCCGCGGTCGAGCCATCCGTAGGGGACAATTTGGGAGCCTGTCCCACTCCTGAACATCGAGACTGGAGTCCAGAACCCTGCAGAAGCGACATCCTTGTCGATTGCAGCTCCGAGCTTCGTGGCAAGGTTAATGCCATCGCCTGTAACATCGGCATGAGCCAGCGTGTCGTCATGCTGGTGTGGGCCGCTCAGCTCGGCTCTCAGCTGCGCGTTGCGGGCGAAGCCGCCTGTAGCGAGAATGACAGCGTGGGATGCGCGCACGCGGATCTCAGAATTGCCGCGCTTGACGATTGCCCCTGTGACGCGCCCGTCTTCCATGACGAGCTCAACGAGAGGAGACGCCGGCCATATTTCGACGCCTAACTTCCGCAAACTCACGAGCAGGCGCGCAATCAGGGCATTGCCTCCGCTGAACTCGGTGCCGCGCCTGTAGCTCAAGCGATCCCGCGCGTAGCGAGTCACGCGACGCAAGACATGCTTGAGGGAAGCAAACGATTGGAACGGATTCAGGAAGCTTCGGACTTCGCTGGAAGAAATCATCATCCCCCCGAGCACAACGCGAATGGGGTCGCCGATCAGATCGAAGTCGGAGCCGAGCAGCCGCGCATCGTAGGGTGCAGGGCTGAGTGCCCGGCCTTTGTCGACTCCGCCGACCTGGCTTGAGTGATAATCGGGCGCCGAGGCCAGCGTGAACTTGACCTCTGTCCCGGTCTCGAGAGCGGCAAGCGCAGTCGGCCCGTCCTCAAGATAGGCTTCGATGAAGTCTTGCCGATAGTAATTGCCAAGCTCATGCTCAAGATAAGTCCTGGCTTTTGGAAGCGAGTCATCGATTTTGGCGGAGCGCGCCTGAAGCGAACAGGGAACCCAGATCATGCCATTCGACAGCGACGTGGTCCCGCCGAGACGAGAAGACTTTTCGCAAACCGTCACGCGAAGGCCATTCTTTGCGGCGTAGAGTGCCGCCGAAAGGCCGGCTGCTCCGCTACCGACCACGAGCACCTCTGTTTCGAACGTTTGAGTAGCACCTATTGCTGGCAATGCCGCTGTCCTTTTTTCGCCTGATTGGTTGATCGGCTTGTCCATCTCCGCCTCGCTGCGGTGTTTCTTTGAACGTCAGTGATGTCGCGGAAGGGGAACGGCTTTGAACTCCTCTGCCGCCGCTTTGACCGAGCGTTCAATCGGTATTCGTTCGATTGAGGAGGCCCCGACAAAGCCGACACACTCGGTCGACCGATAGACCTCGAACGTGTGCTGGGGCTCCGCGACCGCCCCACCATGACAGAGCAGGATGACGTCCGAGCGGACCGCTTGCGCGGCCGCGTTGATCTCGTTGATGCGCCGGATCGCCTCCTGGATGGACTGGCCCTCCTCATGGCCCACGAGCCCGCCGCGCGTCGCGCCGACATGTGGGACGATGCAGTCGGCTCCGCTGCTTGCCATGGCTTTGGCATCTTCGGGGCTCGCAACGTAGGCAAGCGAGAAGATGTTCTTCTTGCGGGCAGTCGCAATCATCTCGAGCTCGCGCTCGAAGCCAAGTCCAACGCGACCGCGGCGGTCGCGCCATTTCTCTCCCATCGTGGAGATGGTGGGATAGTTGATCACACCGGAGAATCCGGCGGCTAGGAAATTGTCGAGAAGATCGTCGAGATCGAGCCGCAGGGGATCCCAGGCCTCGACGCCGCCTATGACGGGGACGGAAGACACGACGTTGCGGATTTCTGCCGCAAGCTCCAGCGTACGCGCGTTGGAGTCACCGATACGACTGGTGGGGAGCCCCATGAGCCGCGAGAGCCCAGTAGAGTAGACCACCAGCATATCCGCCCCTCCGAGTGCGGCGCATTTTGCGACGAGGCCGCAGCTGCTCGCCGCGGCAAGGATCGCTTTTCGCTCCGCGACCTGACCTGCAAGCCGCGAGAGAATGTCGGTTCGCTCAAACATCCGCACGGGACGAGCCTCCTTGACCTAGTTGTTTGAGGAGCCACGTCACGGCGGCCTCGGCAAATTCGGGGTCGTTGATGTGACAGTCCAGCTCGCAAACAACGATCTCTGGCCGGAGATTGTCCTTAACTGCCTGGAGCCATGCCCCATCGGCATCGGCATCGCGAAAGACGCCACCCTCTCGGTCGTAATCGGACACGCCTTTGGCTGGCCAAAGCACGGCTGCCGGCCCGCGTGCTTGCGAGAGCCGCTCGGCCGTAACCCGGCCGATTTTTGCGCTCTCCGCAGGCGTGGTTCGCATCAGTGTCGTGTACGGTGTATGTGAATAGAATTGGCGGCCGCGAAATTGATCGGGAACGCTGGCCGGTGGACCAAAATTGACCATGTCGATCGCGCCGGGCGCGATGATTTGTGGGATTGAGCGGCGCGAGGCCGCCTTGAGCCGATCGGGCCCGGCGCTGGCCGTGCCTCCCATGAGTTCATCGGCCAATTCCGTTGTGGTCAGATCGAGCACGGCATCGAATTCGCCGGCAGCAATCAGCTGCTCCATTTTGCGACCGCCAGCACCGTTGGCGGGAAAAACGATCGCGTCTGCGCCGGCCTCTGCAAGACGTGCCACGCATTGAGTTGCCGCGGGCGTCGTCACACCGAAGGCCGTGATCGCAACAATCTTTCTTTCGCACCCATGCTTGGCCGGCACATAGCGCATGGCCGCAATGGCTCGGCCTGCATTCTCCAGCACCCTTGCCGTGAACGCGTTAATGCCGAAGAAATCGACCAAGGTTGGATAGAGCATGATGTCGTTGTGAATCGCGAGTTCGGCCAGGAGCGCTGGTCTTGCACTGGTCACCAGCAGCTTGGGGAAGCCGTAAGGCAAATCAGACACGACCTCGCCGAAAACAGCGCTTCCCTTTCCTCCTGCAATGGCCACAATCGCGCTGATTGCGTCCGAGGCGAGCAGGCCAGCCACCTTTATGCGGGTAGCTGCGGCAATCTCTTTCAGGAGCTCGGCGGGCGAGGCTGAGCGCGCGCGGCTCGCGTCAGTTGCGTGGGCGGCCTTCACCTCATTATTCGAGGTCCCGATATCGATCAGGATGGTCTTTCGGCCGCATGTTTGGATGATGTCCGAGAGGAAGGATGCTTCGGGGCCTTTGGTGTCCAGCGTAGCCACGATTGCAACCGCGCCTGAGGCGCCGGCCGTAATCCCAGATCGATTACCATCCCGGACCGACCCCTGGTCGCCCGTGCAATGGTGAGACACGATCTTCCTCCCGGATCATTCTTAATAGCATGTGGTCTAAACCGAGCCGACGCTGGCTATAACATCGGCGAGGAGTGTGATTGGGTAAGATTGGGTAGATGCCCTGAAACAGTGGCCTATAGGAAGACTGCCGGCCTCCCCTCGGCTTTTCTCAAAAGCGTCCTTCTGGAAATTGATGTAGCGTGTCTGTGGGCTCGACCAAGCAATCCTGCTGTGTCACAGCCCTGGAACGAATCCCTCATCGAGGTTGCGTTGCGCTTGCAGGGGCGCCAGTTCGCCTCCATGCCACCGCAGGTGGAGTGCATTCGGCAAAGGCCGCCGCGCTCTACGAATTGGACGTGAGGACCTCCGTCCTCAGCAACAAACCGCCGGGCCCGTGGTGGGCCTATTCGTGCTGCACGCCGGCGCAATGCCCGCCCCCCTGCGAAGGTCACACGTTTGTGGGACGTCATCGACTGCGCCGAGACACTCTGTGGCGGTGCGATTGAGCGGGCCTATGTCGACAGGGGCACTGCGGTCACGACGCACAAAATCCACCTTCGCGTCTTCATTTCCGGGAGAAGCGCGGCGTCTTCGGTGTCATGAGGCGAGAGCTGCGCCGCCGCTTCCCCATCACAAAAGCCGAACGTGACCTCGGCCACGTACCTCAAGTGCAGCGCCGACGATGCCGCAAATGTCATCCTCTCAGTCGTTGGCCACAACGTGCCGCCGCATCCTCGCTGACAACAACGCTTGAGCGGCCTGTTCGCCGACTGCTATGGCGAACCCTCGCCTGCTCCGCCAAGCTCACTTAGCGAGTGAGTTAACTATCTCGGACTGGCGCTAGAAACTAAGGTGCGAGGTACCGCAGAAGTTCCGGATTGCCGCGGACATCGCCTGCCGCGCCGTGCAGCGCGATGCGGCCGCGATCGAGTACGTACGCGTGGCTCGCCACGCGCAAAGCGAGATCCAGGTGCTGCTCGACGATGATCACCGCGATCTCCTTGGTGAGCGCAGTCAGGCGTTCAGTAATCTCCTCGATCACGCCGATCCAAACTCCCTCGGTCGGCTCATCCAGCAGCAGCAGCTTTGGGTTTCCCAGTAGCGCACGCCCGATCGCTAGCATCTTACGCTCGCCGCCCGAAAGAGTGCCAGCTGCCTGATCCAAGCGGTGGCCGAGCTTGGGAAAGATCGTCAGGACCCGATCAATCGCCGAAGCGTCGGTGTTGGAGAGCGATCCCACTGCGAGATTATCACGTACCGAGAGGCGTGCGAACACCGAGTGCTCTTGCGGCACATAGCCGATACCGGCGCGCACACGCTGCTCGGTCCGGAGGCGATTGAAATCGTGGCCATCAAAGAAAACCTCGCCTCTCCAGCTTGGTAGCTCGCCGACGATGGCCTTCATCAGCGTAGTCTTGCCTGCACCATTCCGGCCAAGCACGGCGACACCGCCGCGCCTGGGAATGCCGAGGGTAATGTCAAACAGCACCTGGCTGCGGCCATAACCCGCGTCAAGATGCCTTATGTCGAGGAACTGTTGTTTAAGCACGGCGTAAGTAGATCTCCTGGACACGTTTGTTGGCCTGGATCTCCGCGACGCTTCCTGTCGCAAGCACCTTGCCTTGGTCGAGGACGGTGAGGCGGTCGCAGATATCGCGGATGAAATCGAGATCGTGCTCTACGATAACGAGAGAGCAATGCTCCTTGATTGGTCGCAAGAGTTCGCCGGTGACGCGGCGCTCCTCCAGACTCATGCCTCCGGTGGGCTCGTCCAACAGCAGCAGCCGGGGCTTGCCCGCGAGCGCCATCGCAATCTCCAGCCATTGTTGTTGACCATGAGAAAGCGCTGCTGCGGCATCAAACGCACGATCAGCAAGACGAAACTGGGTGAGCATCATCATGACTTGGTCGTGCAACTGTCTGCGGCTGCGCGAGAACACAAGATCAAGAAGCGAGCAGTGCCCCTGCAGCGCGAGCAAGATATTGTCGTAGAGGGTGAGGGTTGGCAGCACCGATGTGATTTGGAACTTCAGGCTCATGCCAGCCCGAGCGCGCTCGGTGGGCGTGAATGCGGTGATATCAGCGTTGATGAAGCTGACCTTGCCTTGGGTCGGCACCTCCGCCCCGGCAATGCACTTCATCAGCGTGCTTTTGCCCGAGCCGTTCGGCCCGATCAAACCGTGGAACTCGTTCTCGCCGACCGTGAGAGCCGCGCCATCGAGTGCCGTAAGCTTGCCAAAGATCTTTCCAATGCCTGCGGCTTCAAGAAGCGGCATGATGCTGCGCCCTCTTCTTGTTTTGCGCTTTCGCGGCGAAGCCACCCACGCGCTCGCGCTCCGTCAACACTATGCTGATAAGCCCGAGCGGCCGGAAAAGGATCACGAGTAGCAGGAGCAGGCCCAGAATGATCGGCCAGATGTCGCGGTAATTGTCCGACAGCCAGAAGGAGAGGCCTTCGACAATGGCCGTACCGATCACCGCGCCGATCAGCGTGCCGGAGCCGCCGAACAGCACGTAGAGCACGACCTGCGTGGAGACCACAACGCCGATCATATTGGGCCACACAAAACCCTCGTGGAAGGCATAGAGGCTACCGGCCAGGCCTGCGATGGCGCCGCTGATCGCGAACACTATGGCCTTCAGATGCTGTGTCTTATAGCCGAAGAAAGCGATGCGCTGCTCGTTCTCGCGGAGTCCTGCGAGCGCGAGACCGAACTGCGAGCGCACCAGGAAGCGGCATGCTAAGTAGACAATGACGAGAAGCCCCAGTGCGAGATAGTAAAAGATCGGCCCTTCCGAGAGTTCGTAGGAGCCGAGCGTCATCGGCGGAATCGAGGGAATGCCGTTCTGGCCGCCAAGATAGTACCAGCCTCGCGCGAGACGATCGGCGGCATAGGCGCCGGTGAGCGTACCGAGCGAAACGAAGATCACGCTGGCTGGATGCCGGCCGAGTAGGAGGAAACCACCGAGCAGCAGCGCGAAGACGAGGCCGATTAGTGTGCCCGCCGGCAGCACTAAAAGGATTGAGGTGATGTCGAGATCGCGTGCAAGCAGCGCGACGCCATAGCCTGCCGAGCCGAAGAAGAGGGCCTGCCCGAAACTCATGATCCCGGCATACCCCCACACCAGATCGAACGAGAGAGCGAAGAGCGCCAGGATCACGACGCGAGTCGCAAACACCGTAAGATAGTCGTGCAGCATCACCGGAAGGACTAGTGCTCCAATCAGCACTAGCCCTTCGATGATGAGCAGGACCCGTCGCGCAGGGCCAACTTGCCCTGCAAAGGCGGTTTCCGCCATTTCAGCCGTCGCACAATTCACTTCTAATGTGGGCACCGATGGCCTCTCTACCGCGCTCATCGCTTCCGCCGCGACTCGTCAGCATTCCCTGGGATCAACAAGCCCATTGCTACGTTCCACGATTTCAAACTTCCCGCTTTTGCACACCGCCGTGTACATGTTCATCTTACAGTGCCGCTTGCCCGGCACCATCTCGGCGGGTCCGCCCGGACCTTCCGCGATCTTGGCGTGATCGAGCGTCGCAGCCACCGACTCGCGATCGACCTTCCCGGCTTCCTTGACCGCGGCCTCCCAAAGTTTCAGACCGCGATAGGTGCTGGGCGCGGCACTGCTCGCGGCAAACAGGGAATCTCCAGGATAGTCCTTTTCATAGGCCGCCTGAATTCTGGCGGAGACGGGATCATCTTTGGCGACTGCTTTGTAATAGTCGAGGCAACTCGCAAGCCCTTCCATCTCATTGACCGGATGGAGGCTAAGATAATTCTCATCCTCATTCACGGCAGCAAGCCGTCCGCCGTTCTTGAGATAGCCCGCTTCATAGAGCTGCTTGAATAAGGGGCCGACACCGGGTGGAATGACAGTGTTGAAGACAGTGTCGACCTTGTTAGAGATAATCCCGTGGACAGTAGCGGAGAAATCGACCTGGTCGAGAGGATAATACTCCTCGAACACGACCTCGCCGCCATTTGCTTCAATCAACTTACGGGCGTATGCATTCAGATTACGCGGCCAGATATAGTTAGAACCTGGAAGGGCAAACCTCTTGCCGCCGTTTTTGATCAGCCAAGGGATAAATGTGTCGCATTGCTGCGCCGGTGTGGCGCCGGTGCAGAACAGGTATGGTGTGCATTCCTGACCTTCATAGAATTGTGGATAAATATAGAGTGTCTTGCCCCGTGATACGATTACATCCTTGATCGCGTTGCGCATCGAGCTCGCGAGGCCGCCGAGGACCATGTCCACCTTGTCGCGCTGGATCAGCTTGCGCACATTGCCCACCGCCACCGATTCATTAGAGGCGGTGTCTTCGATATAAAGCTCGAGCGGCCGGCCCAAAAGTCCGCCGGAATTGTTGATTTCCTTGATCACCATTCTGGCGACGTTGGCATCCGCCTTTCCGGCAAAGCCGATTGGGCCGGTGAGATCGATCGCGATGCCGACCTTGATGGGGCCTTCGGCCGCATTGGCCCAGTCGGGGCGGATCACCCAACTGCTGGCTCCTGTGGCGATCGCACCAGCCGTGAAAGCGAAGTTCGAAAGGAAACGACGACGTGTGAGTTGGACGCGATCAGCAATCATATGACTACACTCCCCTTTGCGCGATGAGGCCTTGCGGGCGGAACTTGATGAAACAGATGGCAAGCACGAAGACGAGCACGTCGGCGACTACCGGTGCCACTGCCCAAGGTAGCGCCGCGGTAAGAGCGCCGATTACGCCGGCCCCTGCCACCGGTCCGATGAAGGAGCCGACGCCACCGACCATGACGGCAACAAATCCCTGGATCAGAAAACGAATTCCGAGATCGGCAAATAGATCGAAAACCGGCACGATAAGCGCACCGGCGAGCCCCGCTAACGCTGCGCCGAAAGCAAAGGTGGCGCCATAGATGAACGTCGTCGAAACGCCAGAGGCGCGCGCCAGCGCTGGATTTTCCAGCGTCGCCCGAACGCGCAGGCCGAAGCTCGTGCGCGACAGGAGCAGATAGCAGGCCCCCATCACCAAACCCGTGATCACGAGTATCGCGAAGCGCCAGGCCGAGATGTGCATAGTGGCGATAGCGATAGATCCGCCAATCGGCTCCGGAACCGTCAGATAGAAGCCGCCAATCAGGCCCCGCACCGTTTCTCGGATGATAAGACCGAGGGCATAGGTGCCGAGCATCGCCACGATCGGTGCCGCATAGAAGCGGCGGATAATGAGTGCTTCGAGTACAAAACCCAGCAATCCGACGAGGATCGGTGCGGCCGCCATACCGACCCAAACGGGGAGACCATGGCTATAGGCGAGATACGTAATATAGGCACCGAGCAACACGAACTCGCCTTGGGCAAAATTGAAGATGCCCATCATGCTCGCTATGACTCCGAGGCCCAGTACGATCAGGACCATGATCGCGCCGAAGCTCAGAATGTCGAATGCCGCCATGAATGCGTTAGTCATATGTTGCGATCCACCCGGACGCCATCGCAGCCCGTCTCACATCTTCTTCCAGTCGCCCATCTGTTCGAAAGCATGGGCGGCGCGGTAGACGGTGGATTCCTCGAAGTAACGACCGACCAGCATCAGGCCCACTGGTAGGCCGTCGACCATTCCGCAGGGCAGTGACATGGCTGGATGATGCGTAATGTCGAATGGCGCGGTATTGGTGAACATCTCGATCGCGCGAGTGAAATAGTCTTCGCGACTGGCGCCGGCAGGCGGCAGCGGCGTTGCCTTCATCGGCGTCGTCGGCATGAGTAGAAGGTCATAGGTCTCGAGAGCCTTGTCGTATGTTGCAGCGAGGCGGCGGGAAATATTGACGGCCTTGCCGTAAAACCTGGAACCAAATGTGTTGTTGATGTAAGTGCCGAGCAACAGGAACAGCTTGTTCGTCTCGGACAACGAGTCTGCCTGCCGCCGCCACCCGCGATGGAAATCCATCAGTGAGGTCGGGTAGAGATCGCCTCGGCTGAGACCATAGCCGTCGCCGAACATCATGGTCTGGACGGCGCCCTCGGTTCCGATCGGGGTCCAGATCGCCGCCCCCAGGAGATGCATCGGAATGGAGACGGTCTCAACAGTCGCACCAAGATCTTTAAAGCGCTTGGCTGCCTCGCGCACGCTTTCATTGACCGCAGCCTCCGCGGACGGCTGCTCGAAACCTTCCTTAAGGATGCCAATCTTCATCCCTTTGATGCCTGCACCCAAGGCCTTGGTGTATTCGTCAACCTTTGGTGCCTTGATGCGCGAATCGTAGCCGTCGTCACCGGCGATCACCTCGAGCAGCAGCGCGTTATCGGCCACTGTTGCCGTGATCGGTCCGGTGTGATCAATAAAGACCTCGATCGGCATGATGCCCGTGTAGGGAACGAGACCCCAGGTCGGCTTCATACCGTATGTGCCGCAGAACGAGGATGGCATGCGGATCGAGCCGCCCTGGTCGCCCCCGATCGCCATGTCGACCTCGCCCAGCGCGACCACAACCCCGCTTCCCGAGGAAGAACCGCCGGCCGAATAGCCCATCCTGTGTGGATTATGCACCGGACCGGTCGCATTGGTGTGGCTGCCACCCGAGAGACAGAAGGCCTCGCAGTGAACCTTGCCGGCAATCTCGGCACCAGCATCGAGCATGCGCGTAACGATGGTGGCGTCGAAGTCGGGTACGTAGCCTTCGAGGGTGGCCGAGCCATTCATCATGGGCACCCCGGCCAGCATGATGTTGTCCTTCAGGGCCACCGTCTTGCCCTTGAGCTTGCCGCTCGCCGCGCCCTTCACCGTCGACTTGCGGTACCAGGCGTTGCGCGGGTTCTCCTCCGGTGACGGCCGATAGCCCGGAGTGCGTGGATATTTGACCACCGGCAATTCGTCGGGCATTGCAGCGACGAGATTGTACGCTTCGAGCGAGCCCTGCATCAGGCCTAGGAACGAGGCAACGTCCTCATCGGTCAGTGAGAGACCACACTGTTCGGCGATGCTACGAAGCTGGGTTGGCGTGGGAAGGGCGACTGACATGAGGCTCTCCTAAGAAATTTCATCCCGGCATTTGGACGTGCCGCCCATCGATTATTCTACGATGGCCACTTACTCGCCACATACTGCGGAGCAAGTGCATTCGCCCAAAGTGGGCGCGCAACGTGATCTGGGTAATATTGGGTAAAACGGCTTCGGGTGCTGAATGCATTTGGGTGCGGAGCCCCTGCCGAGCCGCCAAACCTTGCCACTTCCTGTCGCGGTTAACGCGAGCAGCTCGTTTTTGACGAAGCGGCGCGGCGACACAAGCAAACCAGCGTCGTCAGCTTAGAGTTGCAATGTGGCAGCGATCTGACAGAGCAACGCAATGCATTAGCGGCTTAGTTTCCGCAGGGAAACATCCAGCTACTTCACCTTGGAGATGTGCTCCAAACATTTAATGGCCAGACGTTGAAAGCTGCAACGTATCGATTCAATTCCCTTCGGCGCGCCGCCAAGTACGGGGGGCCGTGCCAGTGCTGCGCTTAAATTCGCGACTGAAGTGATAGACGTCGCAGAAACCGCAGCGTTCGGCGATAGCATCGAGCCCCGCGTCAGTTTCCAAAAGTAACTTTTGCGCCATCAAAATACGCTCTCGGATCAGCCAGCGCCGCGGACTGATCTGTAGATACCTTTGGAATAGCCGCCGCGTTTGTGCGGCACTGAGACCGGTGACGGAGGCCAGTTCCTCGGCATGCCAGGATCGCGCTGGAGCCTGCCGCATCTTTGAGACGATGGCGCGCAATGGGGCTGGAAGACGAGACTCACCGTGCGGAGGTGAAGGCGCTGCTATGAGGTGCAGCAGTTCTGCCACAAGGTGATTGAGGGCCATATCGACGTTATCATCTCGAGCGCGCAAAACACCAAACAGCTCTTCGAACCACCGGTCGATGTTGTTCGGCGCCAATATTGTTGCGAGGGTTGCACCACCGCCGAACACCTTTCGCCGAATGGCTGCACAGTTTGGTCCGTCGATCCGTACCCATAGAACGGTCCAGGGATCGCTCTCGTCGGGCCAGTGCGCATGCGGTGTCTCGTTGGCGATCCACATCAATTGATTGCGCCCAACGCTCAATGTCCTTCCCTCGCTCGATACGAAGCCATGACCCGCTGTGCAGTAGAGAATGTCCTGGCCCGGATAGCTATCTCGCGCGATGTGATGGTCAGGGGCAGTGATGACTTTACCAGCCCTCAGCACCGTAAAGGCGCAGCGAGTCCAGGCGACATCAGGAAGGACATACTGATGGCTCTCAGGGAAAAATGTGCGCTGCAGTATTTTTACCATGCGCGTTTTATATAAGTCAGAGCGTGCTTTGTCCATTTCTACGCACGAGCTGCACATCTATGCTCGCTCACAACGACTAATAAGCAAACTCGCCGATGGGCCATCCTGGATGCACGTTTTGTCTCCTTGGGCGGCTGCTGCGAGTATTTAGGGAGGAGCTGGTGTCAATACTCAGCGCCCGCGAACAGCGCCTTCACGTTGAGCGCCGCACTTTCCTTATGCCGATATCGTGGAGGCAATCCACACAAGCGCGAGCCTTAAGCACCTTCAAGGGAGGAATCGATGGGTAAACCGAAAATCACCGTCGTAGGCAGCTTCGCGGTGGGACTTACCATTAGGGCTCCGAACATTCCCGTCTTCGGCGTCACAATGCTCGGCAGCAGTTTCGATATGGGGCCTGGCGGAAAGGGCTCAAACCAGGCGGTTGCGACCGCGCGGCTGGGGGCGGACTCCTCGCTGGTGGCCATCATCGGCAAAGACAAGTTCGCCGATATCGCAACCGATCTGTTCAAAGCCGAGGGCGTTGGTACGGCGCATGTCAAGCAAATCGCTGAGAGTCCGACGGCGGTGGGCTTCATCATTCTCAACGAGCGCGGTGAGAACTTCATCATCATGGACTATGGCGCAACCAACGCTATGGACCCGGCTTATGTAGATCGCGCCGAGAGCCGCATCCGGGAGAGCGACGTCGTCATGGCGGTGCTCGAACCCCCGGTCGAGGTAGCAATGCGAGCCATGGAGCTGGGCCGAAAACACGGCAAGAAAACTGTCCTTAATCCAGCTCCCGCCGCGCCGCTTCCTGATGAGATTTTCCCGCTAGTCGATTACCTGACGCCGAACGAGAGCGAACTTCGTATTCTGCTCGGTCTACGGCCGGACGATCCGCGCCCTTCGCGCGAGCTAGTGGAGATGCTGCGCAAGCGCGGCGCCGCCAATGTCATCGTAACCCTTGGCGACCGCGGCGTGCTCATTGTGACCGACACGATCGATACAGCCATCCCAGCCGCCGAGGTCGACGTCGTGGACACGACTGGCGCTGGCGACGCGTTTAATTCCGGCTTCGCCGTGGCTCTGGCCGAAGGTCGGGATGTGATCGAAGCGGCGCGGTTCGGGGTTTGCTGCGGCGCCCTGGTCTGCACCAAGCTCGGGGTCATTCCTGGCATGGCAACACGTAGAGCAGTCGACGAGATGTATCGTACAAGTTTCGCGTCGACTTGAAAGGATTCAGAATGAGCCTGAACCACATGCTTCCAGATGCCGACTTGGCCTGCTCCGTCGTCAAGAGAGGCATGAGCGAGGTGAGGAGCGGCTGTGAGCCACCATATCCAAACCCGCCGCACTTCGTTTGGCATGGTCTCGCTGTCGCTGCAGGGCATCCGCATATCGAACAATGGGCACAGTGATGGCCGGCGGCTTGACGACTTTGTACATGGACACTCGACCGAAGGACGACACGCAGTTGATAGGTGGCGAGGCGACCCTCCGAAATTCCTTGACAGGCGCCGGTTCGACGCGCCGGACCTTTGGCAATAACTTTGAGAGCTAGTGAGCAAGATGCCGCGGATTTACGATTGGGCCGCGCGCGAAGCTGAGCGCACGGTGACCGTAGCCGATCTGTGCGCGGCCCGAGACTCGGGCAAGCGCTACACTCAAGTCACCGCTGAGACGGCGGACGAGGCAGCAGCTGCGGAGGAAGCTGGTGTCCAGATGCTGGTTGCCCGCGCCCGCAACGTGGAGGCCGTGCGCAAGGGTTCGAAACGGCTTTTCGTCACTGCGGCGCTGGGCTTTGCCGATGCCGTAACCCGGGACGATATCCTACGCACCGCATTGAAGGCGCTGACCGACGGCGCCGATGCGGTCATCACGGCACGCGGCATGGCGACCGTCTCTATGCTCGCGGCCGAAGATATCCCGGTCGTGGGTCACCTGGGACTCGTTCCAAGGAAATCGACCTGGGTCGGAAAGCTTCGCGCTTTCGGCAAGAATGCCGACGAGGCCTTGACGCTTTTTCATCGCTTCCGCCGCCTCGAAGAGGCAGGCGCTTTTGCAGTCGAATGCGAGGTTATCCCCGCCAGAGTCATGGCAGAGATCCGTCGGCGAACCGGACTGGTGACGGTTTCGCTTGGCTCCGGACCTGATGCGGACGTTATCTTTCTCTTCACCGAGGACATATGTGGTGGCGAAGGCCGGCGGCCCCGGCACGCCCGGACCTATGGAAACCTGCAAGCGTTGCAAGAGCGTGTCAAGGAAGAGCGTGTGAAAGCCCTCAGTGCATTTCGCGCTGACGTCAGTGCGAACGCGTTTCCGGGGCCGCAGGAAACCTCGATTATCGACGACGACGAATTCGCCGAGTTTATGTCAAGGCTGAAGCAAGAGGGCTTTTGAGTTCTGATCTGAGTCTCGTGCGGGCGATGACCGCGATGATGTCTCGGCGCCTGAGAATCTGGCCGCATAGGCGAGCTTCTCTCTTCAAAACGTTGATGGAGTAGCAAATATGGATGACATCTTATACGGGGCGCGCGACAAACGCGGGAATTGGACACCGAACAAGAGGCCCGAACGCGCGCCGATTTTTGTCTGGCCAGTGCAACCGAAGAAAGTTATTCGTTGGTTGCCGGGGTACTTCTTGCCCTGGAATACCCTCTATTTCGTGATCTCGCTTGTATCGTGGATCTATCTGACACCCGCGCTTGATACAATGCGGGAATTCCGCGCTGACTGGATTTTGCTCATTCTGCTGCGCAACGCTGGGCTAACGCTCCTAGTCTATGGCAGCTTTCACTTCATCCTCTATATCCAACGGCGCCAGGAAACCAACTTCAAGTATAATGCAAAGTGGCCCGACACCGACAATACGGCCTTTATGTTCGGAAGCCAGACGGCTGAGAACGTGTTTTGGACCATGTGTAGCGCGGTGCCAGTATGGACCGCATACGAGGCGGCCACCTGGTGGCTCTACGCTAACAGCTATCTGCCGTACGTCGATTTCGGACAGCACCCGGTGTACTGCGCCATCCTCGTGTTGGTGATGCCGGTCTGGCGCGAGTTGCACTTCTATCTGATTCACCGGCTCATTCATATCGGGCCGCTGTACCACATCGTACACAAAGTACACCACAAGAACGTAAACCCGGGGCCGTGGTCGGGCTTGTCAATGTCTCCCCTTGAACACATCGCCTATTTTTCCGGCGTGCTGATCCATTTCGTCGTGCCCTCCCACCCGGTGCATGCAATGTTTCAGCTCATGCACGCAGGGTTGTCCGCCGCGAAGTCTCACACCGGTTTCGACCGGGTGGTGGTGGACGATGCGAAGGCCGTCAACACGGACAACTTCTATCACTACCTCCACCACAAGTATTTCGAAGTGAACTACGGTGAGCGTCGCATCCCGCTCGACGAGTGGTTCGGCACAGCTCACGACGGTTCTCCGGAAGCGGACGAGAGGATGTACAAACGCATAAAGGCCAAGAAGTGGGCGCGCGGCAGTTAGCTCTGATGTTGCGGAATGTCCGTCCGGCTCTCTTCTTACGAGCACTGCGCACGCGCGGGAGCCTCCCGTCCGCCCGCCAAGGACATCTGCGCCGGTCGCGGATTTGCCAAGGCATCGGTGCAATTGTTGCGATATAGATTTAGAGGGATACGGAATGACCAGCCAAGGAGAATGGGTTTCCGCCTGTGCTACCAATGCATTGATGCCCGAAGAGACCCTTCGCTTCGATCATGGTAGCCGCACGTTTGTTATTGTTTGCTCTCCCGAGGGAGACTACTTCGCGATCGATGGCCATTGCTCCCACGAGAAAGTCCACCTAGCGGATGGCATCGTCGACGGCGGAATCATTGAGTGTCCCAAGCACTTCGGGACCTTCGACTACCGAACGGGCGAGTCGCGTGCTTTGCCCGCATGCGTCGACTTGCGCAGTTACGAGGTGAAGGTCGAGAACGACACCGTCTTCATCAAGCTCTAAACGGAGCCAAAGGGCGGAATGCAGGACAATGTCGAAGCAGAGCTTGCTTATACTACAGTCCCTTTGGGCGATGGAACGGCGCCAGCCCGACGGGGTCGAACGTTCCATCGATCAGAACATAGCGATGATCCAAGAAGCCGGGTTCGACGGCATTAGCACCTCGTGCACTGATCCTGCGCGCGTCGCCCTGATTGCACGTGCCCTAGACGGCTCGGGACTTGCAGTCGAGGGTATGTGCTTCCCGCAGACGATCGATCACCTGAAAGCTGCCATTGACCTTGCTCGGCGCCTCGACGTCGTGCATCTCGACGTCCAGCCTGACATTCGCCCGCGCCGTGTCGCCGACTGTGTCCCGCTGCTGGAAGGCTGGATCAGGGTGGCGCAAGATGCGAACATGCCGATCTACTTCGAGACGCATCGCAATAGGATGACGACAGATCTCCTGTTTACACTCGAGTTGATGGATCAGGTTCCCGAGATGCGGATGCTCGCTGATCTCTCGCACGTCCTATTGGGCCGCGAGTTTTGGTATCCGATCTCGGACGAAGACGAAGCGCAGGTGCGGCAGGTGCTCGACCGCACCTGGGCATTTCATGGCCGCGTTGCATCGCGCGAGCAGATACAGGTTGAGATCACGTTCCCTCAGCACAAAATCTGGTTGGATCTGTTTCTCTATTGGTGGAAGTATGGATTCAAGAGCTGGCAAAGGCGCGCTGGTGCGGATGCCCGTCTCGCTTTCGTCTGCGAACTTGGTCCGCAGCCTTATGCAATTACCGACCGACAAGGCAACGACAGCACAGATCGTTGGAAGGAAGCTCTCTTACTCAAATCCCTCGTGCGCAACGTGTTCGAGAGTCTGGCAAACGATGCGCCGCCTTCAACTGGCGATCGGGTGGCCACTTGAGTGCAAAATCCACAATAGTGATTGTCGGCGCGGGCGAAGCCGGCACAGCCGCCGCCATCGCCCTGCGCGAACGTGGATGGCGGGGCAGACTGGCCTTAGTAGGCAACGAAACTATACTGCCATATGAGCGCCCGCCTCTATCCAAGGCGCTCCTGCTCGACGAAATGAACCCTGGACCCAAGCTGATTGTGACGTCACAACGCCTTGCCGAGTTGGAAATAGAGTATCTCCAGGAAAGCGAAGCGGTCTCAATTGATCGCGCGGCCAACATGGTTACGCTCTCAAACGGCTCAGCGATAGCGTATCACCGTCTCCTACTGGCCACGGGAGGCCGACCTCGGAAACTGAGCGTTCCGATCGCCGAAGGAGCCGAGGTGGCGACACTACGGACGTACGAGGACGCCACGCGCATCCGCCATGTCATTGGTCAAGGATGCGACGTGATCGTGATCGGAGGCGGCTTCATCGGGCTTGAGGTTGCCGCGAGCGCCGTCTCGAGAGGTGCTTCGGTGACCGTACTCGAGGCAGGATCGCGGCTACTTACGCGGGCAGTGCCAGCTTCTATGGCCGAGTTGATCAAAGCCAAGCACGAACGTTCTGGCGTGCGCATCGAGATAGCCGCGATCGTCGAACGCATCGATAGGAGCGAAGGCCGTTCCAAAGTGGTAATGGCCGACGGTCGCTCGCGTGACGCCGATCTCGTGATCGTTGGGGTCGGCGCGACGCCGAATGTCGGCCTTGCGCAAGCGGCGGGACTAGCAATCGAGGACGGTATCGCTCTGGACGAGACGCTCGCGACTTCAGATCCGCACGTTTTCGCGGCGGGTGACTGCTGTTCGTTTCCTCACCGCCTCTACGAAAAGCGAATCAGGCTGGAGGCCTGGCGCAATGCCCGGCGGCAAGGTGCGGCGGCGGCGGCGAACATGTTGGGCGAGAACCGTCCTTACGAGGACGTTCCTTGGTTTTGGTCGGATCAGTACGACGAGACACTGCAAATCGTGGGCCTCGTTCCGGAAGGAGGAATTCCCATAATCAGAGATTTTGGTGCGAGGGCTCAGATCTTGTTTTACCTCGCAGCAGATGGACGCCTGGTGGCCGCATGCGGATTCGGGAGCCTAGGTGTCGTAGCGAGAGAAATTCGTGCCGCCGAAATCATGATCGCGAGGCGGCTTAGACCTCCAGTAGACGCGCTCGCAAGCCCCGAGATGAACATGAAGAAACTAATGGGTTAGAATAGAATTCAGTATCCGAGACCGCCTCAGCGCCGATCCTGATTGCAGCCGGAGAACTGGCGTTAATCCGATGCCTATGCTGCTCGCCGCTCGGGCGCGCTACGCGGCTGGCTTATGTGGTCCTCAATGACGCTGGAGCTATACGAGCGCGGGGTAGAACGGCTGGATGCTGATCGCTGCGCTCCCTGCGCCAATCAGCTTGCGCTCGACGTCGCGCCAGGATCCATCCCCGGCCGACTTTGGGGGGGCGCCGCGGCCACGATCGAATGGTCCTAGATACGAGGACCGAAAACCTGCCCGGAGTGCCCGCCGAGGGCCTCGTCTAGGACTGCGACTATCGATCACAAACGTCTATAATCTGCGGATGACCCTCGATCCAGAGCAGGCCAAATCTCCGTGTTGCAATCGGTCTGAATGAGAAGGGCCCCGTCCAATGCGGGGCCCTTCGTGATGTGGATCGTTCACGCTGGGGTAGCCAGAAGTAGGAGACGAAGCCCCGCCGTGCCTAATCCCCGACGTAGACGCCGCCTCGTTTTTTCGCGATCAGATAAACTATGATGCTAAGCAACGCGACGGCCGTGCCGTAGAATGGAAACACCCAGGACAGATTAGAGCGTTGGAGCCACAGCAGCAGGAATGGTGTGGTACCGCCGAATATCGTTGCGCCAATAGCGTACCCGAGCGCGACGCCGGTGGTCCGAATATTTCTGGGCATCAACGTTGTGGCAATAAAGTTATAGAGCGCCATATTGCAGCCGACCAGAGTTCCGCCCACCAACATAACGATTGAGAAGGTCAGAATGCTCTTCTCGGCATAGAGCAGGGATAGAAAGAACGACGGGATTAGCAGCAGGCGCATCATCACGAACGCCCGCGATGGTTTCACCTTATCCGCAAAGGCACCGATTGTCGGCGAGAACACCATCCAAATCGCGCCCATGACCGTCACGATGCCATACACATAAGTGCTGTTTTCCTTGAATACGCCATTGGCAATGTTAGGCAAACCGAAATTGTACGTGTAATTAGCGATCTGCACGCCGCCAACAACCAGAATCGCGGCGAAAAGGGACAGCCTTGCCTTCCAAAGCGCTTTCCACACTCCGCCAGTCGTTTTTTGGATGCGCGAGTCCTCGTCGACCCGATGCATAGCGCGAGCGATTAGGGTTTCTGGAAGGGTCTGCCGAAGATAGATGATGAGCAAGCCTAGAACACCTCCGACTCCAAACGGAACGCGCCAAGCCCAATCGCGCATGACTTCAGGGGACACGGCGCCGCTGACCAGGAAAGCAACCAAGCTGGCTCCGATCGAGCCCACCATGATGAATGTGCCATTGATCAGTCCGAGGTATCGTCCCTCCTGACCTACCGGTGCCAATTCGATCGCGATCGCATTGGCAACGCCCGCTTCGGCGCCTACGGCGAGGCCTTGCACCAGCCGAAGGGAAACCAGCACGATGGTGGCAGTGATGCCGAGATCCTTGTAGCCTGGCAGCACTGCGATCATCAGCGACGATAGTGCCATGGCGGAAACAGCGATCAGCATCACGGCTTTGTGGCTGATGCGATCTGCGATCGGGCCGAGCAGCGCCGCCCCTAAAGGCCGTGCGGCAAACCCTGCTCCGAATACTGCCAGTCCCGCGAGCAGCGAGACGACAGGGTCAGTGGCTGGAAAGAAGTGCGGCGACAGGAATGCCGCCATGAAGCCATAGAGCTGCCAGTCGTAGAATTCGAGGGCGACGCCCCCGCCGAGGCCCAGAGTCATTGACCTCGTCGCGACGGACTTTTCGATCTCAACGACGTCCCCTACGGGGTGTGCTGTCAATTGCATGGTTTGCTTCCGCTCTTTTAATCAATTCGTCATGGATGATGGGTGCAGGAGTCCGAGGCGAGAGGTCATCGCCGTTCGTGGGCTTCCGTGGCGCTGATGCGGAATACAAGCGAGCACCTCCGCGCTGTGAGGGGCGAACTCAGGCGAGAAGACCGAGGTGCGCGGAGAAGACGTCCCCGAGCCATTTCGTTTTGATATTGCAAGCAGCCTGCATATGCGAGCGTCTGGCTCATTTCACCGTTTCCCTCCTGTTGCACCCGCGCTTTGCGCGTCGCGTTCGTCTTTCTATGGCGATGGCGCCGTGAGTTGGCGGCATCCTCCGCGGGCGAAAAGTGCCTCTCGCTTACGGTCGCTATTTCCCAACGCCGGTCGTACTTGCCCTAGTCCGTACGTGAGGAGCACAACACGCAGATAGCCCAATGTCAAGATTGCGACACAGCAATACGGTCTTGGGCTAGCTAATTACTTGTTTTGCGATCGGCAGAGCTGCTGCGGAAAATATGGAGCGCCTGTAAGGCGCTGGAGAATAGCGTATTCTAGCCCAGCTGCCGTATTTCCCGGCCCGATTGCGCTATCCCAATCCGCGCGTTGATTGCCTTGCGGGCCTGAAATGCCGAACGTCTCGACGAAAAATGGCTCTGAACCGCGGACTCCGCGGGAGCGATCAGCGCCCGCCTCTCTCAACGTCCGGGCGCAACTGAACAACACCAACAATTCAAGTGCTCAAAGGGGAAAGGCAATGGACAGCGGCGTTACGATGGGCTGAGTCGGAATCTCCGGTCGCCGTCCATGGGACTCACGCGCACGAGCAGGTGATCGCGTTCGCGGACATGTCGCTGTACTCCCATCCTAACCACCTTGACGAAGCATAGTGGAAGGCAAACGGCTGGGCCGCCGTCATCCGAGGTGTCGGCAATGCTTCAGTAGATTGCTGCGCGGCCCTGTCATACGGCGAAGACGGTTTGCGCTTTGCACTTCTTGCGAGGTGCGACGAAGGTGCGCATCACTAACAGTACGCACGAGTCAGTCGCCGTGGCGTCGCACATCGCCCGTTTTAGGAACTCAGCCACTGGGCGGTTACATCGCGAACCTAATACTGCGAACGGCTCCCTTACTCTCAAGCCGAGAGGGGAGCATGGCCAGGTAGTGGCATTTCAATTGGTGAAGACCGCCGCCTTATGGCTCGTCATGGTGGAGCCGTTCCGCACCAATGACGGAAGGCAAAGGCCCTTCCGTCGAATATCTCATTCTCCCCGATATCTGGGCGGGCGTTTTTCAAAGAAGGCATCCATGCCCTCTTGCTGGTCCGAAGTCGTGAAGGCCACCCGAATTGCCTGTCGTTCGAATTCCACACCCGCATCCAGAGGCGTCTGATACGCGGCGAGCACCGCTGATTTGGCGAGTTCGACGGAGCGCGGCGGCTTCTGCGCAATGAGGCCTGCGATCTCGAGCGCTCGCGCGCTCGCCGTGCCGGTGGGGACGATGTCCGCGATGAGCCCGGCACGCAGCGCGGCCTGAGCAGAAATTGGCTGACCGCCCAGAACCATCAACATTGCCAATGATTTTCCTGCTACGCGGGTCAATCGTTGAGTGCCGCCGTCGCCAGGGATCACGCCTATATTGATTTCCGGCTGGCCAAACTGTGCATTCTCGCCCGCCACCACGATGTCGGCGAGCATGGCCAGTTCGTTCCCGCCGCCGAAACATACACCTTCAACGGCTGCAATGATGGGCTTCACGCAGGTCGTAATATCTCTCCAATCATTCCGCCTGATAGGGTTGTTGATGGCTTCGAACCCGCGCTGCTGCATTTCCTTGATGTCCGCGCCCGCACAAAAGAAGGCGTCGCCTCCTGTGAGCACGATGCAACGTACCTCCTCGTCGGAAACGGCAGCGCGGCAGGCTTGGGCAATATGTGCGATGAGTTCATTGCTCAGAGCGTTTCGTTTCGCATGTCTATTCATGCTCAACAGCCGAACATGTGCGGACGGCGTGGAGGCGATGACGAGGTCTGATGTGGTCAAAGCGTGATCCGTGAAGGTTTGGCTTGGAGTTTATGGCGCTTCTTCGCGCAAGCCGCGAACGAAGGTCACGGCGGCTAGCCGAACGCCCTTCTATTGCGGGCATCGGTAATGGTCTCGACTGAGAATCCGAATGAGGACAACACCTCGTCGGTGGCAGCACCGATCGGTGCTGGGTGGATCCGGATGCCTGGCGGGGTACGCGACAGGCTAATCGGAAGACCGGCCAACGGGACGGTTCCGCGCCCCGGTACATCTACTTGCCACATGATGCCATTGTGCGCAGTTTGGGCCTGACTGACCGCGTCCGCGATCTCATTGACGGCCGTGCAAAGGAGATCCACCTCAGACAGTCGCTGCACCACCGCCTCGGTCGTGAGTGAGGCTATCGCCTCCGCGCAATGTTCCTGAACCCTCGAAAGATTCGCAACCTGACCTTCGCGGGTTGACAGCTCAGGTCGCGTGCTGATGTCGGGTAGACCGAGCGCTTGGCACATCAGCCCAAGCGGATTGTCACGGAACAGCATAACCACCGACACCCAGCCGTCTTTAGTTTTGAAGAAGATCGACTGACTGATCCAGTTCGTCTTCGTTCCGTAAATGCTCTCGCTCGCAATTTCACAGAGTTGCATGGCGAGTGCAACATCGTACAGACAGGTCGAAACGACTTGGCCGAGCCCGGAGGTTTGACGTTCAATAAGGGCCGCGAGAACACCTTGTACAAGCGACATAGCAGCGCCGTAGTCAACGATAGGCGAATTGGTCAAGTGAGGCGGTTGATGCTCTTCAAGCCCGCCGCGAGCAAGCCCGCTGAAAGCCTGCGCCAACATATCCTGGCCGGGCCGGCTCGCCAGAGGCCCGCTTTCACCGAACCCGAACCCAGCGGCATAGACCAACCGAGGATTGCGCGCGCTCAGTTCGGGGAATCCGAGGCCTAGTCGCTCCATCACGCCCGGTCGAAAGTTATGCATGAGCACGTCGGCCTTATCGACCAGCTGAAGCAGGATTTCCTTGGCGACTGGGTTCTTGAGATCCAGGGCGAGTGTACGCTTATTCCGTCCCATGGCTGCATAGTAGGAGCTCATTCCGCCAACTCGAGTCGCCTCGAAATCGAGCCCACGGGTGATGTCGCCCTGGGGTCTTTCGACCTTGATGACGTCCGCGCCGAGATCGCCCAAGACTTGGCCGGCAAGAGGGACCTGCATCACCATTCCCACTTCCAGCACGACAATTCCATTAAGGGCGCCGGCTTTCGGGGTGAGCGTGTTGTCTGCGGGTTCAGCGATCACTTGGCGACCTCTCTAATGAATCTGATTTTGGCTGGCCACAAGCCGGCACACGAAAGCTACAGCACAACCCTAAGCAGGTCAAATCATATGCTAGCTCAATGCGGCATTGATATATCCCAATATATGTGGAATTGGATTGCGGCGCGGTCGAGCACTGTCCCCGGGAATTCCGGTACCAACGCCGGCGTAGAGCGATGATGAATTCGCCATCGCGCCCGCATGGCATTTTTCGACGAACCTAATTTGGATGGACACCGATGAATTTGAATTACATCGCCGGGGAATGGCTTGCTGCGTCGAACGCAGTGCCGAACGTGAATCCTTCGAACACGTCCGACGTGGTCGGCGAATTTGCGCAAGCTTCGGCAAGCGATGTGGAGCGAGCGATTGACGCGGCATTCGACGCTTTCCGAGCCTGGTCCCGTTCAACCATCCAGACTCGGCACGATTGCCTCAATGCGATCGCCGCCGAGATCCTTTCACGGAAGGAGGAACTTGGGCGGCTTCTCTCCCGCGAAGAGGGTAAGACCCTTCCAGAGGGGATTGGCGAGGTCACGCGTGCAGGACAGATCTTCCAGTTCTTCGCGGGTGAATGTCTGCGTCTTGCAGGCGAGAAGCTGCCGTCCGTTCGCGCTGGCGTGGACGTCGAGATTACCCGAGAACCCGTGGGCGTTGTGGGGCTCATTACGCCCTGGAATTTTCCCGTCGCGATTCCTGCCTGGAAGATTGCTCCTGCTCTCGCGTGCGGGAACACGGTCGTATTCAAGCCAGCAGAGCTGGTGCCAGGATCGGCGCACGCGTTAACGGAGATCATCTCGCGCGCAGGTATTCCGCCAGGTGTGTTCAACCTCGTCATGGGCCGCGGCTCCGTCGTTGGTGAGGCCATGCTGAAGAATATCAAAATTGCCGCGATTTCATTCACCGGCTCGACCTCCACGGGGAATACATCGCGCAGAGTTGTACGACGGCTCATCCGATGAAAAAGGTTCAGCTTGAGATGGGCGGGAAAAATCCGATGGTCGTTCTGGACGACGCCGACCTCAACGTGGCCATCGAATGTGCAGTGAACAGCGCCTTCTTCTCGACGGGCCAGCGTTGCACTGCCTCCTCCCGCTTTATCGTGACAGATGGCGTCCACGACGATTTCGTTGCAGCAATGGCAGAACGTATGAAATCCCTTGTAGTGGACGACGCCTGCAGAGCCGGAACCCACATTGGCCCGGTGGTCGATCAGCGTCAGCTCGATCAAGATCTCAGCTATATTCGTCTAGGCCAGGATGAAGGCGCCAAGCTCGTGGCTGGCGGCGAACTGCTTAGTCGAGATATGCCGGGCTTCTATTTATTTCCTGCCCTCTTCGCGGAAGTCGACAATCGAATGCGAATCGCACGGGAGGAAATATTCGGACCCGTTGCAACGGTGATCCGTGCTCGTAACTATGAAAATGCCCTGGAGATCGCAAACGATACCCCGTTCGGACTGTCGTCTGGGATTTGCACTTCGAGTCTGAAGTACGCGAGTCACTTCAAACGCAATGCTCAAGCGGGGATGATCATGGTCAACCTGCCAACCGCGGGGGTGGACTACCACGTTCCGTTCGGCGGCCGTAAGGGCTCATCCTACGGACCGCGCGAACAGGGCAGATATGCCGCCGAGTTCTACACGACAGTCAAGACGTCCTATTCCTTCGGCGGCAACATCTGACCAGGTGCCACTTCCGGAAGAGACAGCACAACCAGAATGCGCTCGGCGCATTCTGGTTTCAGATGATGGACATGTCAGCTTCGTTGGTGGGCTCTAATGAGCCGGCCAATTGCCGCAAGGCCCACTCGAGATCCTCGATACGATCCGGCACGCCGATCGAGACTCGCAATCCCGAGATCAGCGACGGATCGACAAGCAGAGCGGAAGACGGCGTGGTGATCACTCCGCGTTGCAATGCTCTGGCGGCAACATGCTCGACGGCGCCACTCGGCAAATCCAGCCAGACGTGAAAGCTCGGTGGATGGTTGGCCCTAACATGCGGCCGTAGGATCTGTGAAGCGAGTTTGACGCGGTTCTTCGCTTCTTGTGCCAACGACTGACGCACCTTAGCGGCAAGGCCGTTCTCGATCCACTCGGAGGCGATCATGGAGGAGATGGGAGACGCCATCCAAACGGTCGCCCGCATGGCCTGATGGATACGGGGTATATACTGTTCGGGCACGACGAGCATGCCCAGGCGTAGGCCGGGCGCCAGACATTTCGACAGCGTATTGACGTAGAACGTCCGCTCCGGAGCCAGCGAGGCGAGAGGAATGCTGGCCTGGTCCAAGAAGCCGTAGGCATCGTCCTCGATGATTAGGATGTCGTGCTTGCGTGCAATTCGCACAATCTCCTGGCGGCGAGCGGCTCCCATGATTGCGGCCGTGGAACTCTGGACCGTGGGCATCGTGAACAGCACTCGCGCATTGCCCGAAGCCGCCGCTCTGTCGAACGCTTCCGGAACGAGGCCTTCGCTATCCATTGGAAGCCCGACCAGCTCAAGCTTGGCGAAATGAGCGTACGATTTCATGCCATGGTAGGTGGCGGCCTCCACGAATACCTTGTCACCCGGCTGACAGATGGCGCTCAGTGTCAACGAGAACCCGTGTTGCGCCCCATTCGTGACGACGAGATTGTCAGGTCCGGTATCGAAGCCGGTATCGCGCAACAGCCTGGCGAACTGGCTGCGATGATCCATCACCCCAGACTGAGAGAGGTAGCCGACATAATCGGAGATGTCACTGGGGAACGTCCACCTGCTATCTGCGAGCACTTTCGGCAACCGCGAGGGGCCTGGTATGTTCAAGCTCAGGTCGATGACCCGCCCGCGAGACTGGACGCTCTGGCGCTGTTCTGCAACAAACGTCCCCCGGCCAACGTGGCCAACGAGCAGGCTTCTGCGTTGCCCCTCTGCGTAGGCCTTGATCACGGTACCGACGCTGAGACCGAGGCGCTCCGCCAAGTCACGCTGAGTCGGGAGTTTCGCCCCGACAGCAAGCGACCCGGACGAAACGTCCTTCTCAATAGCCTCGAGTAAACGGAGAAAAGCGGGTGCCTTGCCGGGGCGCAGTTCGGGATACCATTTTTGCATTTCAACCGCTTATCTTAGAGGACCTTGACCTTCAACTCCCGAGGCCGAGCTCGCAATCACGAATTTGGGCGAGAAGCCGCTGATTTTCAACAGATTTCCGATGTGTCGAAAGACGGCGGAGCGCTCCGGATACAGGAGAGGTCAGTGACCGCCGCCTCGCCGCAACGGTCACTTGCGCCATGAAGAACCCAAGCGTCACTTAGGTAGACCTGCCTCGATTGTGAAACCTACAGTACCTTGACCGAAATGAGCTCCGTCTTTTCGTCCGCGATAAGTGGGTTGCGGAGTGGTCGGCCAAACGCTTTCGATTCCACCTCGAAGACGTCACCGCTGCGCGGCCTGACTCCGGCGGCGAAGCTCAAAACGCTCGCGCCGAAGAAATGCACGTGAACATCACCCGGCCGACGGAAACCGCGATACTTGAAGTGGTGATGTTCAAGGTTGCGGATGGTATGGGACATGTTGTCTTCGCCGGAAATGAATTTGTCAGACCAGATCGTTGAACCGGCCCGCGATACGCGGACGGTACCCGTTACGTCACTCGGGAGTTCGCCGAGCAAGGCTTCGGGACCGTAAGAGCACTCGCGCAATTTTGAATGGGCGAGATAGAGATAGTTCTGCTGCTCCATCACGTGATCCGAGTACTCGTTGCCGAGGCTGAAGCCCACACGCAGGACCTCCCCTTGGTCGCCGATGACGTAGAGGCCCACGACCTCTGCTTCATCGCCGCCATCTTCGGCCCACGCCGGCAGACTAAGCGGATGCTCGGGAGGCACCGCCCACGAACCATTCCCCTTGTATGCCCACTCGGGCTGCACCCCGATGCTTCCATGATTCGGCTTGCCACCTTCAAGACCGAGTTTGAACATGCGCATCGAGTCGGAGAGATCATCTGCTGCTAATTTTGCGTGCATGGCATCTCGAGATTCGGCGCTTCCGAGATGCGTTAGGCCCGTCACGGAAATGGTGCAGCGGGACGGCTCCGCATGATCGAGCGGCAGAAGCAACCTCTTCTCGGCAACAATTTCGTCGTAATTGACTTCTCCCTCACCCCCCCGTGCCGAAATAAGTTGTTCCAAGGACGCATCCGAGCGCGCGGCTTCCAGCGCAAGCTCGCGGACGCTCGTCGCATCTTTAACGACCACCGGCTGGGCACCATCATTGAGAATGGCGCCCACCTGCCGACGGCCTTCCGGCGTCACAAATTGAACTAGTCGCATCTCGCGTTCCTTACACCTCAGAGGGCTGCAGGCGGCCGCTGAGCATCAGCAGCGCCTCAAACAAATAATAGCTACCGAAGATAAGCTCGGCATTTTTGACGTAGTCCTCGGGCCGAGAATCTTCCCGTTTGTTGAAGCAGCCCTCGACCAACATGCCGGCGGGTCTGTTGTCATCGTCTCCCAACGGGGTGAGATAGCCATCGACGAGAGCGGCGGCCGTCTTTTCCGCAGCATCTTTGTATTTTTGACGCTTGCCTTCACAGGGCGCGACCGAACTCAGCTTGAACAGAGTAGACGCCATGAAGGCGCTCGCGGCTGTGTCTCGTTCAGTATTCGGGGCCGCAGGATCGTTGAAGTCCCAGAAAGAAATGCCGTCGGCTGGCACGTGATCAATCCACCAATCCGCACCCTTGACTGCGGCAGCAAGGAAGCGCTCGTCGATGCCTCCCGAGAGGCAACTGATGGTCGAACCCAGCACGCCCCATGCCTGCGCCCTCGCCCAAACGCTGCTTTCGCTGTATCCCTTGTGCGTATAGCGTTGAAGCACTTCGCCACTCTGCACGTCGAGGGAAGAGGATTGAACGAAGGCACCATCTTCTCGTTGATGGATTGAGAGAACCCGGGCTGTATGTTTGGCGGCGACGTCCAGCATTTGGCTGTCGTTCGACTCCCTTGCAGCCCAAAAGAGCAGCAGAGATACCACCAAGCTATCGATGCTGCTTGCGGTCGCTCCAACATGTGATCCTTCTTCGGCATTTGCGCCGAGCGGCACCAAACCCAGCTTGGGGTCGAATCGATGTTTGATGTCTCTTGCCGCTGCGAGACCCAACTCTCGTGCTGACTTGCTTCCTCCGAGCAGCGCCCCCAGGCCCGCACCGTAGTAGAACGTCGCAGCCTTGAAGGCTGTGTCGGCATTTACGCGGGATACGAGACGCTTACAGACTGCGTCAGCCAAATGCTTGTAGCGCTCGCCCGCCTCGTCTCGCGACGCAAGCCACAACATTCCGAGCCAGTAGCCGCCGGTCCAATCACCATGAGCTGTCGTTTTCCAGATTCCGGTATTTGGATCGGCCCAATGCGGGAAACTATCGCCAACCTGCTGCGCTGTCGAACGAATGCGATCTTTGATGCGCTCGATCGCTTCATCCCAGTTCCTAGTCATCTCACGTCCTTGTTGCCGTTATCGGGCGCTTGGCCACTCCATACACATGGCAAGGGTTGCACGATTATTGAGATATATCAATTGAGGATTGGTTCAGCTCTCTTGGTTGACATCGGGGCATTGCCCTCTTATGGTCGCCCCGACTAGCCCGCACTTGCTTGCCAAATTGCTCGTCGGGTCACGATTGGTGCGACGGTCTCGATCGCTGTCCTAAACGGCGCTCACATGGCCACTCGCGACCGGCTATCGGTCCGAGTCGCAACGGGCATCGGCCTCGAATACTGCGAACGTTCCCCCTGCAGGAGCCGCGCGAATTCGTCCTCACAAGGCTAACGCAACGCCCAACAAGTTTCGGCTACGATCTGGCCGGACGCTTCGCGGTCGGAATGTACGAAGATCGGGCGGCGCCACCCGGCAAGAGCTCTACAATTGGTACAACCCTCTGTCGTGCCTAAGAGGAGGCCGGACATGCCGAAGATCACCCTTCCGAGACTGACGCGCGTGGAGGCTGAGCAGATATCAACGAGCATTGGAAAGAAGACCTGCAGGTGCGTCGAGCCTGCGAGCGCCTCGGCCGACATGAGAGACCAGCTTCAGTAGATCGTTCGAGACGAACATTCTCGCAGGTCATAGCCAAGATGAACAAGTTCTATCTTATGCACCAAGAAAGTCTGCGTGCTTCTCCCGCCGCCCTTGGTGTCCGGGATCGAGGACTTCGACTAGGAGGAGATCGCCGCGCCGTACAGACTTATCGGGTGTCGCACGCAGAATGCCGACCTGCTTTTACCTGCAATCTGATTAGTATGTCCGCGGAAGGACCGGATGGAGCCACACTCCTGCGAGTGCTTCGAAGATGGTCCCCCGCAGTTCAAAAAAGCACGCCTGCTCGGAAAGCTTCTGACGGAATGGGTGGCATCGCATGCCCTCACTGGCCCGGAACCTGAAAAAGAGGCCGCTGCTGGACTTCTCCAACAGCGGCTTAAGTCGAGGGAGGAAGCAGACAAGCCCGGTCTGCCAGCGGATCCGGCGTGCGCTCACATGTAGACCGGGTTCAAATCACGTGTAAGATCGGCGAATGATACGATGAGTAAAATCGGGTATAATGCGTTGAAAGTGACAGGCATCGGGAAACTTGCCAGTCTTCTGCCCGTCGGCCGTAAAGGTGCGTCGTTGGAAATCTACGCACCATCTTTGCGCAGCCTTCCGAAGGGCTCCATACTCGTGATGGCTACCTTGCCTATTATCGATTGGAATGACTGTCTGCTGCGCGGCTTGCAAAACGTTTCCGAGATAACGCGCGCCCACACGTACGCGGCCATCATGATGATCGATCCGTTCGCGTGTTGGGAGGACGTTGCCGAAGCGTTGAAAAAAGCTGGGGTCAGCGGAGTAGTAAATTTCCCACCAGCGTCCATGATTGAGCGATCTGCGGCTGGCGAACCGGTCGATTCCGGCCAGGAGCTCGAACTTCGGCGCATGGAATGGTTTGCTAGCCTGGGGTTTAAGATCTTGTTCGCCGCTGCCGATGATGCTGCAATGATATCGGCAGAGAGACGTCTTGGTCCGCATCTCCATGGCATTGTCTACTTGCCGGAAACGGCTCTCGCGCTGAGGATTTGCGACGAGATGGAATTGGCCAGGCTTGACCAACAGGGGTCGTCGATCCCAAAGTTCGCGCTCTTGGACGTGACAGCTTCAAGGCGGCCGTTGGGCAAAAACAAGAGGGCAACTGCTACTCCAAGATCCTCAGCCCCTTGATCTTGTTGTACAGAGTTTTTCTTGAAAGCCCCAGATACCGGGCAGTCTTCCCTCGATGCAGCTTGTTTCGTTTCAAGCCCTCGATGATCCACTCGCGTTCGGAGAACGCGCTTGTCGGCTTCAGAGGTGATGACGCCGTCAACAGTGGCCTCAGGACATCAGCCGTAATGTGCGTTTGTTGCAACGTCACCAGCTGATTCACGATCTGGCGTAATTCTCTCAAATTGCCCGGCCAGTTGTGGCCTGCGAGCGCCAAGAACGCAGAATTTTCTATACCGAGCGTCTGGGCGTTCGAATCTCCTTTAGCCTCGACCGTGAAATGCTGAACAAGCTGCGGAAGGTCCTCGAGACGATCGGGCAGCGGGGGTAACCCAATATCCAGCCCGGCAAACAGCGCAACAAGCCGAGGGCATAGTACAGCGTTAAGAGCCCCCCCGCGAGCAACGGTTGCAGTTGCAATGATCCGTGCAGAGGAACGTGCCAGTGCTACGCTATTCAGCGGCGTGAAACTGCCGGTTTCCAGATAGTCGGCAAGACGCTCTTGCCCGTCCCGCGACAATTGATCGACATGCATGAGCAGGATCGTAGAATCCGTTGCGGTTTCCAGGAGCGACACTTGGCGTCGCCTGGTCTCAGTCTGCCCGGCGCCGAACAGGACGCCGACCGTATCGATGGCTGGGCCGGGCCGACATTGAAACAGCGCCGGCTTGGTCAGTTTCTTGTCGCTGAAGGCGTGGACCAGACTGGCTATTCGTCGCTTTCCTGACCCCGCCTCGCCCCACACCAGCACAGGACTGGGATGGCCTGCCAAGCGCCTTGCAGTCTCGAGCACGCGCTTCATGATTGAGGATTGCGCGATCACACCGTGCCTGAACCCGCTCAATTGGAGCTGACGCTCGAGAAGATCGACCTTCTCCCGCAACAAGTGAATGGTCTTGAAGCCTGAAGTCACCTCAAGGACCGACATTTCCAACGGGACGCGGTCGAGCGACGAGCCGCCGATGAAGCCCTGAACACCTGTTTCGCGGCAGATATCGAGGAGTTCGTCAGGCTTCGTAATTGGCCCGCCCCCCATCAGGCAGATCGTGTTCCTGTCGATGGATTGAGCGACGCGAGCAACAGCGCTTGTGCGCGCGGCGAGCTCGGACAGGCTGATCGTGGGGTCGCATCCGCTTTCGATCGGCCGGTTGAGATTGAAATTGATGCAGATGGCCTCGACGCCGGCTTCGACCATGCGCCTTGCCTCGGGCTGGGTGCGCGTATAGCCGATTGCCATCAGGCCGTGTTGTGCAGCTTTGACCAGGAGTTCGATTTCCCGCTCGTAGCCAAGGCCAGACTTTTCCAGCAGAGATCTTCTGTAGTCATCGATGTGGATCACGGAAGGAAAGTTGGTGACCCCGGAAAAGCCCCACCTGATGATGCGCTCGAGAAAGCGGTCGATGTCGAGCTTTGGATCGAAGGTACAGGCCCCGAAAAAGACTGGCAATTTCGTTGAAGGCAGGATCTCGGTCCGGCCGAAGCCAGCCACGAATTCGTTGCTGTTGCGGATCGGAAGAATTGAGGCAGGTGAAGAGCCACCCATTGCGCGAAACCGGCCGGCATTGAGCGCAAGCACGAAATCCGCGCCCGCCCGTTCGGCAGCTCTGGCGGCCATGCCTGATCCGATCCCCGCCCCGAGTACAAAAGAACGAGAGTTCCGGAAGAACCGCCTGATCCCGCCGCCCTTGACCTGGTCCACCCGCGTGTGCATGCCGTCCCGCCTCCTGCAGGGCAGGTCGGAAGGCTAGCTCCAATTTGCCGGCGCATGCAACCGTCGCAGCGCATTTCCGTTCATCATGAAGAGGTGGCAGTCCGCCGGCGAAGCCGCAAGACGAACCTTGCCGGACCTACTGGGCGCCGCCGCGTTCGGTGCCTTGGCAACCATCGATTCTCTGCCAGCATTGCCGTAGATGTAGGTGACGCTGCCAAGATGCTCGACGAAATCGACGTCGATCTCGATCCCAATATCGGTCTTCTCCGCCGCGGATGGAGAGAAATCATCGGGGCGAATTCCGACCGTGATCGGCTTGCCGACAAGCGATTGGTTCGGCTGGACGGGAACGAGGATTGTCGCGCCTGCATCGAGCTTGACGCCCATGCCCGTCGCGTGCGCTGATTCGATGTGGCCGCTGAGAAAATTCATCTTAGGCGATCCGATGAACCCGGCGACAAAGCGAGATGCCGGATTGTGATAGAGGTCGTGCGGACTGCCCACTTGCTCGATATTGCCGTCCTTGAGTACGACGATCTTGTCGGCCATTGTCATTGCCTCAACCTGATCGTGGGTCACGTAGATCATGGTGTTGCCAAGCTGCTTGTGTAACTTGGCAATCTGCACCCGCATCTGCACCCGCAACTCAGTATCGAGATTCGACAGCGGCTCGTCGAACAGGAACACTTTGGGTTCGCGTACAATGGCACGCCCGATAGCGACGCGCTGCCTTTGTCCGCCTGAAAGTTGCCGAGGCTTGCGTTCCAGCAGATGACCGATCTGCAAGAGTGATGCAGTCTCGGTGACCCTGGCCTTAATCCCGGCCTTCGGAACTTTGGCCATACGCAGGGGGAAGGCAAGGTTCTCACGCACGGTCATGTGCGGATAGAGTGCGTAGCTCTGAAACACCATGCCGATGTTTCGGTCGGCGGCATCAACGTCATTGACGACTTCATTGTCGATCAAGAGCCGCCCGCCGCTGATACGCTCGAGCCCTCCGATCATTCGGAGCAGTGTCGACTTGCCTGAACCCGATGGTCCAACGAACACGACGAATTCGCCATGTTCAATGATCAGGTCGACATTCCGCAGGATTTGGATCGTCCCATAGGCCTTATTGATACCTTCCAGGCGAACATCGGCCATCACGCTCTCCTCGGTCGCTGGCTTCCAATGGTGGCTCGGGCTATCCCAACCTCAGACAGGCTGGACACGATGAAATCGGGCGATACCAGTGAGGGATCATCTCGGGGCGGCACGCCGGTCGTGACCAGCACGGTCGGAAGCCCTGCTCTCTTGCCAGCCTGAATATCAGTCTGAATCTGGTCTCCGATCATCAAGGTGGCGCTGCGTACCGTGCCCAGGCGGGAAAGTGCAGTCTCGATCATATGCGGCTCCGGCTTACCAACAATCAAAGGCTCCACTTTCGTGGCGGCAGCCACGGCGGCGATCGTAGCTCCTGCCCCGGGCTCGAATCCACCTGCCGTCGGCAACAGGAGGTCGGGGTTGGTGCCAATAAAGGCTGCTCCATTTAGGATCGCGTCGACCGCAATCCGCAGCTTCTCATGCGTAATTTGTCGATCGAGCCCCATGACCACGGCGTCGGGCTTTCGATCCGTCACCTCGAGCCCCGCGTCTGTCATGGCTTTCGTAAGGGATGGCGCGCCGATGACGAATATACGCCCAAACTTCGGGTATGTAGCGCGGATGAGCTCGGCGGCGGTGATGGCGCTGGTGACCACGTCCTTCGGCGCAATAACAAGCCCAAGGCCTTCCAGTTTTCTGACGACATCTGCTGGCGTGTGCGTCGAGTTGTTCGTCACGAAGCAGATGGGCAATCCGGCTGCCTGCCACCGTCCAAATGCCTCCACGGAATCGACGATAGCCGCGTTGCCGCGGTAGACGACGCCGTCGAGATCCGAAATGATACCGTCCACTGGCGGCCAAATGGGGGGAGAAGCGACACTAGCCATTCATCAGCATCCCGCCATTCACGTGTACGATCTGCCCGGTCATGTAGGAAGCTGCAGGACTTGCAAGAAAAACAGCAAGACCTGCGATATCCTCCGGCACGCCGACCCGTCCGAGCGGGATACGGCCCCCGTGACGTGCCTCGGTTTCCTCGCGCGGGCGCCCATGCATCGGTGTATCGATGATCCCGGGCGCAATGGCATTCACATTGATCTTGTGTGGGGCACATTCATAGGCGAGCAGCTTGGTGAGGTCGTGAACAATTGCTTTCGACAAACAATAGTCGGCGCCGCCCGCCTGGTAGTTAAAGACTGCACCTTGGGACGATAGCGAGGATCCGATATTGACGATCCGGCCCCCTTTGTCCTTCATGAAGCGCTCGATCGCGAGCTTTGAGCAGCGCAGGACCGCGACCGAGTTGATCTGGATGGTCCGCTCGATTTTGTCCGCATCGCCATTCAGGAGCGGTTGGGCAGATTTGACGCCCGCATTGTTAACCAGCACATCGAGCCGGCCAAAGTGCTTGGCGACCGCGTCCAGAACCCTGTTAACATCGTCCTCGCTTGCGACATCCATCGCCATCGGTAGTACGCCGTTGCCATGGGGCAGGCTTGCCAGAGTGCTCCTGAGAGTTTCCAGGTTGGCATCGGTGGCAAGGACATTCGCTCCACCAGATCGAAACGCATTCACGATGGCAGACCCGATGCCGCCGCCGGCACCGGTCACGAGCACCGTTCTGTTTGAAACTGAGAACTGTTCGGTCATTCCAACTCCAGGATCGTTTGGGATTTCAGAAACTCGTCAACGGTCTCGGCGCTCGGCATGGAGCTTTGCGCGCCGCGTCTAGTCACACAGAGCGCGGCTACCGCCAGCGCTTTCCTGACCGCTTCTCTCAAGGGCAGCCGTTCGGCCAGTGATGCGGCGAATGCTCCGTTGAAGGCATCGCCTGCGGCGGTAGTATCGACCGCTCTCACGGGAAAGGCTCGCAGGGCAAAAGAGCGGGTGTTATCAGCATAATAGGCGCCCTGTGCCCCGAGGGTGATCAGCGCGGCACCTGGCCCGAGATCAAGAAGCTTGGACGCAGCATGGGCGGCACCTTCAAAGTCGTCGACCTCGATACCTGTCAGCTCAAAAGCCTCTGTCTGGTTCGGTGTGACGAAATCGACACAGCTCCACGCTGTCGACGGAAGCCCGGACCTCACTGGCGCCGGATTGAAGATCAGCTCGAAGCCCTTGTCCTGCTTCAGCTCGAAGAGCCTGTTGAGCGCTCCGATCGGCATACCCATTTCGGCGACCACGATCGCATTGTGCTGAATGAATTCCGCGGCGTTCTCAATCATCTGTGGCGTGACGTTTAGGTTGGCGCCGGGATCTATGACAATCATGTTAGTGCCGTCGTCACCGACCATGACCAGAGCCGAGCCGGAGACTTCGCCCGGCGCGATTTTGATCGCGTCGGCGCAAACGCCGGCCTCTGTCAGGGACTGCAGGAGCCAATGACCCGCATCATCATCGCCAAGGCGCGTGTAAAAGTGCGGTCTCAAGCCAAGCCGAGCCGCGGCGACAGCCTGATTGGCGCCTTTCCCTCCCGGGTGACGGGTCAGCGTTCCCATCAGGCTTTCACCTGGCGTTGGCAGCCGCTCGACATTGAAGCAGAGATCGAGGTTTGTCGTTCCGAAGAACATCAACGGCCTGGCACTCATTTTACAGCACCAAAGGTAAGGCCACGCTCCAGGTGGCGCTGGCCGATGACGATCAGGATCACGGGAATGATCATCGTCACGACCAATCCTGCCGCCATGACGGGATAGAATTGCACGCCCGGGTTTAGCAGCTTGAGCAGAGCGACGGTTACCGGCGCCTTGGTCGAAGAGAGGATCAGGCCGAGGGCAAAATTGTGCCACGCGAGCAGGAAGATGAGCAGAGAGGCCCCAATCAGACCAGGTTTCAAAAGCGGCAGCACGATATGCAACACGACCCTGACCGGCTTGGCGCCATCCATGGCAGCCGCCTCTTCGATGTCCTTTGGGATATCTTCGATATAGGAGCGGCTCAGCCAAACGATCATCGGCAGTGTGACGACCTGGTAGACCCAGATCATGCCGATATAGGTGTCATACAGGCCAATCGTTTGGAAAACGCTGAACAGGGGGATGACGACCAGTAGGACCGGGGCAAAGCGGAACCCCAGAATGAAGAAGGCAATGTCTTCTTTGAGGGGTATGTCCCGTCTTGCCAGCACGTAGCCGGCAGGGACCCCCACGAGCAGGGACACGATGACAGAGCCAAGCGCTATGACAACGCTGTTCGTGATCGGGGTCAGGAAATCGATCTTGATAGTGCCGTAGCTGGTTGCTCCGGCTTGGGCGACGTCAAACAAGACGCGAAAGTTTTCCAATGTCGGCGAGAACAGGAAGGTCGGCGGCCAGGTCATGACCTCTGCCTGCTGCTTGAGCGACATCATCACGATCCAGACAAGCGGGAAGGCCAGGATCAATGCGCAAATGCCGACGAGCAGGTTGAGGATCAAATTGACGGAGGTGGCGCGTCTCAGTCGCATACGTTGGCCCTCAGCTGACGCGCTGCCGCACGACGCGCCACAGCTTGACCATGGCGAACGTTCCCACCAGCACGATCATCCAGTTGACGACCATGAGGGCTGCACCACGCCCGAAGGCGAGATTCTGGAATGCGACAATGTAGGCGCGCACGGAAAGAACGGAGGTGCTATCTCCAGGCCCGCCTTGCGTAGTGCCAAAGATGATGTCGAACTGATTGAGCGATTCGATCAGCCGAAACACAGCCGCGATCAGAATGTAGGGAGCGATCAGCGGCAACTCGATATGCACAAAGGTTGCCCACCCCTTTGCGCCATTGACACGCGCGGCCTCCCTCACTTCTTCATTGATACCCTGAAGGCCTGCGAAAATGATCAGCGCAAAGAATGGCGTGTAGGTCCAGACGTCAATCAGGACGAGCGAGAACATTGCGGTGTTGGGATCTGAAATCCATGCAAAACGGGCGATTCCTGCAAGCGAGAGCAGATAGTTAAGGATCCCGCTTTGCGGGTCCATCATCGTCGTCCACATGAGCGCTACGCTCATCGGAGGCAGCACGAGGGGCAAGAGGATGACCGGCCGCATCAGCCGTGCAACGATGACTTCTGTCGCGAACAATTTTGCAAGTGCAAGACCGAAGGCAGCCTCCGCAACCACCGCCGATCCGGCGTAGACAAGAGTGGCCCGAATGCTGTTCCAGAAATCATCCGACTTGATCAGCGCTGCATAGTTGTTGAGGCCGACGAAGTGGACCAGCGGCCGACCGAACTTGAGATCCGTCAGCGACTGAAAGACGCCATAGAAGAACAGAAAAAGAAAGCCGAGCAATATGGTGATCGCTGGCGCTATGGCTGCGATGCTCCACCAGTCAAGATGCGACTGCTCGGCGCGCGTGACCGCCTTATCGTTTGACGCAACAAGTGGGCTGGCTGAAGACTGCAGCGTCACGAGCCCGTCGGATCCTCGAAGGTCCATCTCGGTCTATCTCTAAAATGCATGGGGCGGCGATGAGCTCGCCGCCCCATTTGTTTCACATTGACGAACGGATTTCCGAGGCAAGGGCGGCCAGCGTCGCCTTCACGTCGGCTCCGTTGACCATTTTCTGCATGGCTACGGCCCATGCGTTCATTGCTTCGGCAAAGCCTACGCGGGCTGTGAAGGCGAGTTGCGCCCGTTCCTGCACGGTTTTAAACGTGTCTACGAAATTGTTGAACTCTGGCTTTGCCGCATAGTCGAGCCAGGCCTTGTCGCTCCAGGTCGAGGCGCGCGGAGAGTTGACGAGCTTGCCGGCGATGGCGCCGTTCAGCTCGACTTGCTTCGATGTCGCCCATTGGATGAACAGCCAGGCGGCTCCTTTTTTCTGGGACGCAGCGTTCATCGCAAGCGACCAGATCCAGATATTCGACTCGAAGTTCTTGCTAGTCGGTGCGTGCAATGGGGGTGCGAACGCGATTTTGCCGGACGCGGGCTTGCCAGCCACGTCGTTCCAAAACCCGAACATATTAGAATCAATCGCCATCGCGGTGCGCCCTGAATTGATGCCATCAACGACCTGGTACCAGTTGTCATTGGCAAAGGACGGCGCCGCGCATTTCTTGATCATGTCCACATAGTCTTTGTGGAAGGCGATCGACTCGGGCGAATCCAGCCCTGTCTCCAACTTGCCGTCCTGGACGACGAAATCATGCACGCCATAGGACCTGGCAATCGAGATGGCAGCTGTGTGGATGCTGCTCCAAAAGCGCACGCCGCGCACGCCCAAAGGGGTGATGGCGGGATCCGCAGCCTTCAGCTTTTCGCAGGCGGCGGACATCTCTGGCGGAGTCGTTGGGACCCCAATGCCGTATTTTTCAAGTATGTCCTTACGGTAGAACAGCTGGATGTTCTCAAAGCCATGCGGGATCGCCCACACCTGCCCGCTTCCTGGCTCGATTTGGCCTTCCTTGACTTTCCAGGTCAGCGCATCCCGCAATGCAGGGAAGAAATCCTTGTAGTCGTAGCCCGCTGCCGTGAGCTTAGCGTCGTTCAGATACTGATCGAGCGGCTCGAGCAACTGGCCCGGTGCGAGATCCCAGGCCGGTTGAATGCCCGTACCCACCACGTCCCAGCTGCGGGATTTTGTACTGAGCTGGATGGTCAGCTTATTCCAATAGGCATCGTCGGGATACAGTTCGGGCGTCACCTTGATGCCGGTGAGTTTCTCGAATTCCGGCAACTGGGCCGCGACCGCGTCGGCATACGGATGAATGTCGTAGGCCCAGACGATCGACGTGCCTTCGAACTGGCGCCAGTTGATGTCCTCCGCCTTAGCTTGGGAAAACGCCATGGCCGTTCCGGCCAAAAGGGTGGAGCAGATGAGAGCTTTTTGTGCAAAACTAGCCGTATGGCCGCGCAAAGCGGCGAACGTCCTTGGCATGATTCCCTCCGATGGGCTCTTTGGCCCGCAAACCACGCGCCCCCTCCTCTTCAAGCGGCCGCGGCGTTGCCGAGGCTAATCTTCGCGCATCTAACGAAAGCGGCCTTTGAGGCTCGGATTGGGTAAGGTTGGGTAAGTCAAAAAATCGGGCGATTGGGAAGTATCAATTGGAAGAAGCGGAGTTTGGAATGGGCCCCGGTTGACGACAACAGCCTGGCGAGCGCTGTGATGGCTGCGTTTGTACCCCAGTTCGAGACGAACAGCACTAAGGCGCACAGGGCGAGCATCGCGATCGGTGCTCCGTTGCCGTATACGATATGCGGCTTCTGGAGCGCGATCCAAGCGGCGATGTGATGGGCGTTAGTGCAGCCAAGAGATATGGGCGCAGCAATATTCGCGTTGAAGCGGTCGCCGCCCTGCACGGCAATCCTGTCAGGAGAAAGCGCTCAAATGAATCTGCACCTACTCCATCCCGTCACAGGTGGAGAAGTCGTGAGATTCCCGGAGAGATCGTCGTGCATGGCGGCAATCAGCAAGCAACATAGACTCTAGAGAAGCTTGTGCGGCTTGGACCGCGCGCATACTCGCCTTCAATGAGCCGGCTCGACCATATCAGGAGCGGTCTCGTCTATTGGTTGAGACGGATCCTCCGATCCGTTTGCGGGCAAGAGGTATCGGCAGCCCCGATGGGATTGGCGGGACATCGGTCTCGGCGGGCAGTATATTGGTCGTCGATCCACGCTAAACCTAACCGAAAGTACTGGCGCATTCATGCGACCTCTCCGCTGACGAGGCTAGACGAGCGATCGCTTGCGACAGGTCGGACGAGGCGAGGTACCGCAGCAATCAGACGCTTGGTATAGTCCGCCCGTGGATTGAGGAAAACCTCATCCGTATCGCCACTCTCGACGACGCGTCCATGGCGCATGACCATGACCCGGTCGCTGAGATGGCGAATCACGCCGAGATCGTGCGAGATGAAGAGATAGCTCATACCGAGCTGCGCCTTGAGATCCCCGAGCAGGTCGAGCACCTGCGCCTGGATCGAGACATCCAGAGCGGAAACCGGTTCATCGCAGACGATCACGGCTGGCTTTGGCGCGATCGCACGCGCGATCGCGACGCGTTGGCGCTGGCCGCCCGAGAGCTCCAGCGGCCGGCGATCCAGGAATGCTGGCGATAGGCCCACCGACTCGAGCAGCTCAATAATGCGCAGGCGACGCTCCGACCCGGTGTCCACATCAAGGAGGCTGTCAGATATGATGCGGCCGACGGTCCAGCGTGGATCAAAGGAGCTGAGCGGATCTTGATAGATCACGGAGATCGAGCGGCGTCGCGCCCTACGCTTGCGTTCGGCGATTTCGCTCCACGCCTCTCCCTGGAACAGAACGGCTCCCTCGTCGGGAGTATCCAGAGCCATCGCCAGGCGGGCTGTGGTGGATTTACCTGATCCTGATTCCCCCACAAGGCCCAGCGTTTCGCCTGACCGAAGCTCGAAGGACACGCCGTCAACCACCGTCCGCGGGACGCCATCAGGGCCGTTGAATCGCTTCACAAGATTGGTCGCACTGAGGATGATTGCAGTGGATTTAGGCGAGTGTTGTTGTTGCAGCGGGCTCAGAGACTTGGGTAGGCGTGCAATCGCCGTGGACGACAAACGGGAGCCGCGGGGACGTCCCGAGGGTACCGCGTTCAGGAGCTGCGAGGTGTAATCGTGTTGCGGGTCGCCGAAGATCTGCGCAGCTGGTCCACGCTCGACGACCTCGCCTTCGCGCATGACCAGAACATCATCCGCCATGCGCGAGACCACCGCCAGGTCATGGCTGATCAGGATCAGAGCCTTGCCCCGTGCCTTGGTTTCCTCCAGCAGCGCCAGCACCTGTGCCTGCACGGTCACGTCGAGCGCGGTGGTTGGCTCACCGGCGATCAAGAGGTCTGGATCGAGTGCGAGCGCCGACGCAATGAGGGCTCGCTGGCGTTGGCCACCGGACAATTGATGCGGCAGCTGCCGGGCTTTGATCTCAGGCTCAGGAACCCCAACGAGTTCGAGCAGCTCAACCACGCGGCGTTTGAGTTCCTCACGGGAGTGGACAGCACGATGGAGAAGGAGGCCCTCGCCGATTTCTCTGCCGACCTGACGGAGTGGATCGAGCGAGAGAAGGGCGTCCTGCAGCACGAAGCCGATCTTCTTGCCCCGGATGAGCCGCCATGAACGTTCATTGAGGTCAGTCAGGTCTGTCCCTGTGAAGTTCATCTCGTGCGCATGAACATGTGCCCCATGGCCCGCAAGCCCGACGAGAGCGCGCGCGGTTACGCTCTTGCCCGAGCCGGATTCGCCGACGATCGCGAGGCAACGCCCCGATCGAAGCGAGAACGACACGCCACGCACGGCCGTGCCGTTTGGATTGTCGCGTCCGAATGACACGCGCAGCGAATCTACGTTGAGAAGACTTGGCTGAGGAGGCTGGGGGGGAAGAACATGCAACATGTCAGCCCTTTCCTTCGAGGCGGTTCTGCAGATAACGTCCGATCACCGTCACGCTGAGAGCAAAGATCACCACTGCCAGACCCGGCATGATCTCGAGCCACCACGCATAGATCACGTAGTTGCGGCCAGCATTCAGGAGCGCCCCCCATTCAGGGGCTGGAGGGGGAACACCGAGTCCCAGAAACGCAACGCCCGATGCCCAGATGATGGCTTGGCCGACGCCAAGCGTGATCATCGCGGTCAACGGGTTCATGGCATTGGGGAGGATGTGCCTTCGCACGATACGCCAATACGGGTGTCCAAGCGCCTTGGCTGCCTCCACATATCCTGCGCCCTTAACAGACAGGACCTGCCCCCTGATCATCCGGGCATAACCCGGGGTTGTTCCGATCCCGACCGCGATGACCAACGTCAGCACAGTCGTGCCGAAAACGGCCACGAACAGAAGCGCAAGGAAAAGCACCGGTAGCGCGAAAAGTGCGTCGAGCAAACGGCTGAGAACATGATCGATGGCTCCGCCGCAAAGACCGGCGGCGAACCCCAGAACGAGTGCAATTGACACGCTCAACGCGGTCGCGCCAAGACCGATGGTCAGGGACTGCCCTGCCCCTTCAACAATGCGGGAGTATAAATCGCGACCGGACTGATCAGTCCCCAGCCAGTGGCTGGGCGACGGGGCCTGTAGTGAGGACGTCAGGTCAATCGCCAGCGGATCATGGGTCTGTAGCAGCCAGGGCGCGGCCGCCGCTGTTAAGAAGAACGTAACGATGGTTATGGCCAAGCAAACCCGCAAAGGAATTGCCTGTGCCGTTGAAAGTGCTTCCCTCCAATAGCGAGATTTGAGGACGTCTGGTAGCGCGGCAGAGCAAGTCATGCCAATTTGATCCTTGGGTCAACGATACTGTAGGCGAAATCGACGGTCACGCTGACAATGACAAACAGGCCAGCGGAGACCAGAATGACGCCGGAGACGACGGGAACGTCGCGCGTGGCTGTAGCGGCGACCAGGACGCCGCCAAGTCCCTGTCGGGCAAAGACGGCCTCAATTAAAACGGCACCGGACAGAAGCTTACCGAACGCCCAGCCTGACAAGGTGATTGCTGGCAAAGCTGCATGGCGCAGGACATGACGAAACCGCACACCGAGATCGCCCATGCCTCGCGTTCGCGCCGAAGTTACAAAGGGCAACTCGAGCAAACGCGTGAACTCACTCGTAACGACTTGCCCGAAGAGCCCAGACAGTTCCAACGCCAGCGCCAGGGTCGGAAGAATGAGGCCGATCGCCGAATTTCCTCCCACCACAGGAAAGATGCGAAGCTGTACGGCAAAGACGACGAGCAGGATGGTGGCTAGCCAGTAAGGCGGCACGGTCGCCAACAGAACCTGCATCCCGCTCAGCAGCTTTGCCCAGAAATTATCTCTCCCGGCTGCAAAAACTGTGGTCAGAATAGTGATCACCCACGCGGTTAAGAGCGCGGCGACCGCAAGGAGGACGGTTGGCCCAATCTGTTCGGCAATGATGGCTGTCACTGGCCGGTGCTGGTGGTAGGATTGGCCAAGGTCCCCCTGCAAAATCCCGGAGATGTATTTCGCGTATTGCAAGAAAATCGGCTGGTCGAAGCCATATTTTGCGTTGATTGCCGCAAGCTCTTGTCGAGGGGCCGCCCCTACATTGCCGCTGACGACGTTGAGAATGATCTGGGCGCGGTCACCTGGCAGCAGACATTGGACAAGGAAGGTGAATGTTGCCGCAGCCCATACGGTCGCTGCGGCGGACAGGATGCGATGTGCGAACCACACGGCCCGTCTGCGGGCTGCGACTTTCACGGGGCGGATTTCTTGTCGAAATAGCTATCATAGAAGACCGGCTCGCCGACGGAGCCGCGGTCGAGCCAAATGTCCTTTAGATGTGCTTGCACAGCTAGAGTGACGTCCAGGACTGCGAACCCCACGACAGGAGCGTCAGCGACGATCTTGCGCTCTGCTTCCTGATAGAGCGCGGTTCGCTCAGCATTGTCGAAGTGTTTTTCGGCCTTCTGAATAATGTCCCACAGTGCCCGGTCCTGGTAGCGTGAGGGATTGAAGCGATTGAGCTCACCATTAAGGTCAGGCTTCCAGGAGATGCGGAAGATTTCAGCGCCGGGAGCAACCCAGTAGAGAAGGACGACCTCGTAATCGTTCGGACCGAGATTTTTCCCGGCGAAGAAATCGGCCTGGTTCGTTGGCTGAAGCCGCACGTCGAAGCCGGCAGCCTTTGCCTGCTGTTGGATCACCTGCACGGCCTGCTCACCGTCGGGCTTCAAGAACGAACTCGAATAGGAGATGCGTACGACGAGCGGCTTGCCATGCTTGAGGCGAACGCCCCTGCTGTCACGCTCGGTCCAACCCGCCTGATCCAGGAGCTGATTGGCTTTGCCGACGTCATACCTGTATGACGGGGCAAGCTCGCTAATATATTCGGGCGAGCTTTGGCTTAGCGCGCCATTGCCTTCAAACGGCAAGGAGCCCAGGAACGAGGACTCGACCGCGGCTTTTCGGTCGGCGGCATAGGCAAACGCCTGGCGAACGAGCAGATCGTCAAAAGGCGAGCGAGCCGTATACAACGCCAAGCGCAGGGGCGTGCCACCCGTAATGTGCCGCAAGACAGTGAAGCGCGAGTTCGCATCTTTCCAAGCGACGGCTGGAACGTCGTAAGCTGCATCAGATTCCCCGGTTAGCAGAGAGCCATACCGAACGGTCTGATCGGGGAAGAACTTCCACTGGATCCCGTCAACGTAAGCCGGTCCCTGGTGCTTGGCTGTTGCCGGCGCGGAGTTGTAGTCGGGATTGCGGCGGAATATAACCTCTTTTCCCCGATTCCACTTCTGGACGATGAATGGACCCGATCCGACCGGGTTCTCGCAGTTCACCGCAAGTCCACGCTTGAGCGCCGTTGGCGACAGAATGCCCTGGGACGACTGGGCCAGAACATTGAGCAACGGCTGGAACGGCGCCTTTAGCGTTAGTCGAAGTGTCGCGGGCGCGATTGCCGCTGCCGATTCAAAGTTGTCGCTGAGGTAAGGAGCGGCCGTCGGATTGCGGAGGTCCGGATTGGTGCTGAGCCAGCCATTGATGTTGTCGGCGACTGCCTGTGCATCGAGCGGTGTCCCGTCGGTGAATTTCACGTTCGGCTTGATCTGAAACGTGTACACTTTCTTGTCGTCGGAGATGGTCCATGATGTAGCCAGCCATGGCACAATCTCCCCGTCCTTCGTCCGGGCGACTAGATTGTCGCTATATTGCCGCTGTAGATACCACTGCTGGACCCATCCTCCGAACAAGCAAGGCGGCTCCTGAAAGTGGCCATATCGAATAATGCCGCCGCGCCTCGTACTGTCGCTCGAACCGTCCTGAGCAAAAGTGCTGGGCGCATAGGCGATCTGCGAGAGCGTGGAGAGCGTTATTGCAATGGCTGCTGCCTTTTGCTTTCTGTAAGCGTGTGGCTGGCCCGCGAGAAGCGCAGATGATTGTGTGTCGGACAGAGACATATCGAACTCCAAGCTATTGATAGTGAAACCGCGAGGCAGACGGGCGATCAGGCCGTCGCCCGCTCTTGCGACGGAACGCCCCCTGGGAGCGCAAGGCCAAAACGGTCACGCAAGCTTTCTTCCCGATACTCGGTGCGAAACAGTCCGCGGCGCTGCAGTATTGGAACGACATGATCGATGAAGGCGGGCGCACCATCCTCCAACACATCTGGGATGATGTTGAAGCCATCAACTGCGCCGGCGCGGTACCATGCCTCGATCGAATCGGCGATCTGTTCCGGTGCGCCCGCGATCACGCGATGGCCGAAACCTTGAACGCTGCTTATGATCTCCCTAACTGTCCGGCCTTGGCGTGCCAAGCTTTCGATGGTGCGGTGATGACCGACCGAAAATGGGACATCATTCGGATCGGGCAGCAGTTCCTCGGGAATGGGTTTGTCAAGGCTGAGCTTTTCGGGCGCCACATTGATGCCTCGCGCCAAAGCGACGAGCGCGCTGGGCAGATCGAGTAATTCGTCGATCGCTCTCTTGCGGCGATACGCCTCCTCTTCCGTGCCGCCAACGAAGGTGACCAGGCCCGGCAGTATGATCGGCGCCGTCCGCCGGCCGAGTTGATGCGACAGCGCACGCAGGCGTCCGGCCTCGCGCAGCGCTGTCTCCAGGTCGCCTGCAGCAGCGAACACCAGATCGGCGCTGCGCGCGGCAAGCCGCAATCCGTCGTCCGAGCCTCCCGCTTGAACAATGATCGGGTGCACTTGTCGCGAACCGGGGTGCGTGAGCGGACCGCGGACGCTAAAGATATTGGTGTTGGGGTCGAGCAGTCGAAAGTGGGGATTGGCGTAGATTCCAGATGTCTGATCCCCGACGATTGTTCCATCTCCCCAGCTCAGCCATAGCCCACGGACCGTTTCGACGAAGTCTTCGGCGCGCTTGTAGCGCTCCTCGCGACCGAGCTCGCGCCCACCGAAATTGCCGACCGTCGCGGGGCTGGAGGTCGTGACAGCATTCCAGGCGGCGCGGCCGCCGCTAATGACATCAAGTGATTGGAAACGACGCGCCAGGTTGTACGGCTCATTGTACGTCGTCGATGCGGTTGCAATCAGTCCGATGTGTTTCGTCTCACGTGCGATTACCGTGAGAACAAGCGTAGGTTCAAGCCCGTTGAGTGGCGGTCGGCGGGTAATATCCCAAGATATTGCCGGGGTATCTGCAAGGAACACCGCGTCGAGCAAGCCGCGCTCGGCCACCTTCGCTGCCCGAAGATAATGCTCGATGTCAAAGAAAGCGCTCGGATTGGTGCTCGGCCAACGCCATGCTGCGGCGTGTCCGCCCGCGCCGTGAAGATTAAGCCCAAGATGAAGCGTTCGGATTGCAGAAGACATGAATTCTCCAGGCGCGGGATGGCATGCGCAGTTCAAGGGGTGTGTTGGCTCGGCTACGCTATCTGGCTGCTTCTTGCGCGCTCGCGCAGAGAACGAGCGGCATCCGAGGACGCGGCGAGGCCGCCGGTCGAGATTAGCGGATCAGGTGAAGCAACCCGCGCGCTCAAGGAGCCCGAACACTTGACCAAGCGCGAACCAGCTGGACCTCTGACGAATTCGCTCGAGCGACGGTTGGCCGGGGGACATTGTGTATTGTACTTGCCCGAAACTCTGCTGGTGAGCCTTACAATGCGTGCAACTCGCGCGATGACCAAAGCCGCTGTCATGACAACTCCACGGCCGACACCAGCGGCCTTCGATCGCGAGAGAATCAAGCGACGGGACATCAAACGCAATAGTTGCGTATTTCAATCTGCTACCGCGCGCTGGCATACTCTTCTACGACAGCCTCGTTGTCTTCGAGCTTGCAGGATTTGTGCGCGTGCAGTCTGGTTGTCGCAGTTTCTGAGCGCGATCCCAAAGTCACGCCGAGGCGAGTGATTGCAAATCTGATGTGTCTCTTGGAGCATCGTCGTTCGGGGCGCGCGCTCGGTGTCAGCGACGGGGGTCCTCGAGTATCCCTCGATAGGATAGAAGAACTTTCAGGCCGATCGGCGACGGACACAGCCCCACCGCTTGCCGGGCACCCTCGTTGCGCGCGGGCAGCGCTCTCAGCCCAGCACCGCCAGCATGAGTTTTAGTGGCCTCGCGTGCCTCTGTGGTGTGACTGTCAAAGCGTGTCAAGCTCATCGGTTAGTGATCGACTTGGGCGCGCGAGATCAAGCTTCTTGAGCAAGTGTCTTTGCCTCCTGGCCAAGCCTGCGCTCGCATGTCTCGCGATACCGGACCGATCCAGCGGGAGCTGAGATAAGGCGCTCCGCGAACCCAGCAGCGACGCCGCTGCGGGCTGGTCGACAGTTCTCGGCTCGGCGCTTTACTTGTCGATTGCCGCGGGCTGCCGACGTCACATAGTTGCCAACGTTGCTCACGACCTTTCTGATCGAGGCAGGATGCTGACGACTTCGCCGGAGATGCCGTCGGCTCAGCCACCTGGGTTGCGCTGCGCTTCTGGGACACCGACCTGACTGATCCACCGCTGCTGTTCATTCGTAAGCAGCTCCTGACGGGTAATGGTATTTAAAGCCCGCTCGAAGCGAACTTGTCGCGTGCATCCTGAATAGAATGCGACAGATCCCGCGACAGCTCGATGATCGGTCCAGCTGCGGACGCACCATCAAGGTCGCGCACAATGGCCCCGATGCAGCAATTGGTTGCTTCCAGCACCGCTAATGAGACCGACATTTCTGCGGGGGTGCGAACCCGAGCAAAATCGAATTGCGCCAGAGGGGCACCTAATCCGCGAAGGTGTTCAGCGGCGGAATTGTACGCCTGCCAACCTGGTTTTGGGAAAGCAAGGAGGGTCATTGCAACGGTCTCTGCTGCGCGACTGAATGAAGGGATCGTAGAAGCGATAGTCTGTAACCAATTGAGGCTACGGTTCTTGTCGAATGTCTAGAGCCCGCCGCGGCATTGAAGTGAGATCGTATTGACCTGATGCGGCTCAAGAACGTAGCCCCGCTTGTGCGGGCAAAAAAAGTCCGCGACCAGAGCGTTAGAGAAATCGTGTTGGCCTTCTGGGGAAGGAAATCCGCAGCCAAGCGGCAATTCCGGCCCCGAGTCGCTTATGTCAGTCGAACGGGACAACGCGTTTCCGTTTATGGGCGAGGCAGGCGTCTCTGCTCGGTGCGGGCGGGCGGACGGGTTCCGTTCCCTGCAATAACACTGAGGCAAACTTGCTCCAGGCCTAGTGTAACTCGCCGGTGACGAACTGCGCTCGTCCCATGCCGAATGACCAATCCTCATCCGCATTGATCACGAAACTTATCATGAGGTCAGTTGACGCTACCCCACAGGACGACGACAGCCTCTCGGCGAGGACGCGGTAAAACTCCAATTTGGACGCCTTGTCGCGCGGTCGGCTCGTCAACTGCAGCATGACCAATTTATCGGTCCGATTGATATCAAGACCTGTGTCAAGCGCGACGAGGCTGGATTTGGGGTGCTGATGCACCACCTGATAGCGATCGCGGGGCGGCACGTGGAGCGTTTCGACCAGAACTTCGTGAGTGACATCCAAAAGCCGTTGGATCTCCGCGTCACTTCGTCCCTCGATCAAATCGAACCGCAAAAATGGCATGGCGATGCTCCTGGAGGCTCAACTAACAAAGCTGCGGCCGGCAACCAAGGTGGACCGAGCAATGAAAAGCTGCAATACTCGTTGTATGTTTTCTCTGCCGAGATCGACATCATCATTCAAGATGACGGTCATCTATTTTTAAGATGGACGACGGAGCACGCCAACTCACGCGGCCCGAACACTTGCCAGGAAGCGATCGACATCCGCTTTCAGCAAAGTGGACTGGTGGTTCAGCCCACCTGCAGCCGCAAGCACATCAGCCGCAGCCACCCCGGTCTGGGCAGACGCCTCGCTCACCCCGACGATGTTGCGCGATACGTCTTCGGTGCCTTGCGCGACCTGCTGGATGCTGCGTGCGATTTCGCGCGTCGCGACACCCTGTTGCTCCACGGCGGATGCAATCGCAATTGCGATCTCGTTGATCGAGGATATCGTGCCGCTCACGCCCTCGATTGCTTGGACAGCCTCGCTCATGGCGCCCCGCATGCCGTTGACTTGGGTCGAGATCTCCTCCGTTGCACGTGCGGTCTGCCCTGCGAGCGACTTCACCTCGCTTGCCACGACGGCAAACCCCCTTCCCGCCTCGCCGGCACGGGCGGCCTCAATGGTTGCATTTAGCGCCAGCAGGTTCGTCTGGCTTGCGATCGCAGTTATTAACTGAACCACGTCTCCGATCTTTGATGTCGCGGCTACAAGACCTTGAATTGTGATATTAGTCCGTTGCGCCTCTTCAACGGCGCCTCCGGCGACCTTGGTCGAACGCGCCACCTGATTGCCTATCTCGGCGATCGAGGCCGAGAGCTGCTCAGTGGCCGACGCGACCGACTGCACGCTTGAGCTGGCCTCTTCTGCAGCAGTCGCAACCACTCCGGACTGGCGGCTGGCAGATCTCGCCGTCTCCGACATGCCTTGGGACGTCGTCCTCATAGCGGAAGCCGAGTGAAAGAGGGCATCGAGTGACGTGCTTACACCTTGTGCGAACTCGTCGGCCAGCTTGCCCAGGAGGCCCCGTTTTTCCGTCTCGGCCATCAATTTCATCTCGCCTGTTCCTGGCGAAGGCGAGCGGTCTCTATCATGGCGTCCTGAAACACTTTGACGGTCGTCGCCATCTCTCCCACTTCATCCGCACGCGAGAGCGCAGGAATCGCCGATCTTGTATCGCCACTGGCGAGCTTTCGCATCGCCCGCGTGAGACTGGCGATCGGCCGCGTGATACTGCGGCTGAGAAGAATTGACGTGGCCACGACAAGCGCAAGGGCTATAAGGATGAGAAGGCCAATGCGCTTTGCTTCTGCCATGAATATCGCGTCTACGTCGTCCAGATAGATGCCGCCCGCGACTGCCCAGTCATAGGGCTTGAACCCCACGACATAGGCGATCTTGGGAAGTGGGTCGCCGACGCCGGCACGGGGAAAGCTAAAGGCGACAAAGCCGGATCCGCCGGACTTCACAAGATCGACTTGCAGCCGGGAGAAAAAGACACCGTTGGCATCCGAGGTGTCCTTCATGCTCTTGTTCTGAAACTTGGGATTGGGATGCGCGACCAGTACGGAATCCATGTCGAGGGCATAGAAATAGTCGTCCTTGCCGAAACGCAATGATTGAAGCAGTTGCTTGCTCCGTTCCAAGGCCTGCGCATCGGAGAGCCCTGCCGCTCGGGATCCCTGGTAGTCCAATTCAAGCACCTGCTTCGCCAGCAGGATGAGCTGCTGAAGCTTGTCTTTTCGGTCCTCGAGCAGGCTGCTCTTGAGGGCCGACAAGCCGACCCCGGCCACGGATGCAATACCTAGAACAGAGAGAACCACCATCAACATCAGCCTGGAAGAAATCTTGAACTTGGCAAGCATGAAAAATCCTCAACACGCTGAGTCCGACCATCACTCCGCCTCATCTATCGCACATTGATAAAAATTGCCTTTAGCCCACAGGGCCACCTTGATATCAGGGCCAGTCGAACAAGGGCGCTGGGATGTGAGTTTATGCAAGCCTCGTTGCGATCACTGCGGTTCGCGGCGAACCATTACCAGTTGAGATGACGGTCATCTCGTCTCTAGATGACGACGCGCGCCGCATGGTTCCCCAATGCGTCTTTCACGCGGCCCACATTGGTCGTTAGGATGATTGTGACGACATTCAAAATGTTGCTGCTGCTGGCTTCAAGAGTGGACTGGAATGGATCTCTCCGATCTCAAAGTGTTCGAGACGGTTCTGCGTCTTGGAAGTATCAGCCGTGCGGCAACGCAGCTGTGTACTGCTCAATCCAAAGTCACAACTCGTATCCGAGTGCTTGAGGGCAAGCTTGGCATTTCACTCTTCGAGCGTCACGCACGGGGCGTAACGCCAACCCCGGCAGCCCGCAGGGTCCTCCCCTATGTCGCGAGGCTTTCAAAACTTGCCGCGGATGCCCGAGCTGCGGCACGGGATGATGGTGTGCCGAGGGGCACTCTGCTGATCGGAAGCCTCGAGACGACCACCGCGTTGCGATTGTCTCCGCTTCTGCCAAGGTTTGCCAGCGCCTGTCCCCACGTCCAGCTCACGATCACGACCGGAAACACTACACGCTTGTTGAATGACGTCCTCGAGTATCGTCTCGACGGCGCGTTTGTCGCGGGCCCGGTCGATCACCCGGACCTGCATCAACGGCCTTTCTTCCACGAGGAGCTCGTGCTGGTAACGACCCCTTCGGTCCGGACAAAGGACCTGGCTGCCATCGGGCCCTTGAAGATGATCGTCTTTCAGACCGGCTGCTCTTATCGCACCCGTCTGGAGACGATGCTGATGGAAATGGGGATCACTCTGTCCGAGCCGCAAGAGCTTGGTTCTCTCGACGCCATCATCAGTTGCGTCTCCGTCGGCCTTGGTGTCACCTTGATGCCGAGAGGTGTCATTGCAGCTGCCGCCCGGGACGGCAGGGTCGCTGCGCATGCGTTGCCGCCTTCCCGGACGGCCGTTGAGACGGTGTTCGTCTGGCGAAAGGATGTCTATGTATCGAGCGCGATGACAGCCCTGTTCGATCTGATCGAATTCTGGCCGTAACTCGAGCCGTCCAGCCTAGGACCGCCGCTCGCCTTCGAAGTAGTTCAATAGGCCCGTGCCTGGTGCGCAGTTGACATACTCGAAAAGCTGGTTGTTCTCCGGCAGCACGAAGACTTCATGCCAGGTTCTGAGCTGGTTCTTCGCGCCGAACTTGTGGTAACGGGCCATTGCGGCGCGGAAGATCGCCCCGTGCGACGGATGATGCTCAGCCCAGTTCTCCATGTGGCCGAGCGAGAGAAAATATCCGAGCGCATGAGTCTCGAGCTCGGGTGCCCCGCCGACATCGCATGTTTGCTGAAACCGCAGCGAGCAGCAACCCGTTGCCTCAGGACTTTCGCGCAAGAAGTCCATTCCGCGTTCGAGGGGAGCTCGCAGGTCGCGCATGTAATCTTCGGTTTGGTCGGCATCGCAGCGCCCCCAAAAGGCCGCCGACCGAATCACCGTGAGGTTCCGGGGCGTAGCGATCCGCCACCGATTGGACCTGGTCTCGCGCGGCGTCGCGGATGGGAGCTCAGGCAGCGCCGACGGCAAGGGATCGACCGCCGCGAGTGGGATCCGGTCGCGCATCGCGCCGTAGTAGCCGCAATACGGTGTCGGGTAGAGCGCCACTTCGTTAGAGCGACTCATTCCGGCTGGATAATCGTTCCAATACAGCGTCTCAAGGCGTTCAATCGGAACGGTCAAGCTCTCACGGAAGTAGCCCGTTGCCTCCGAACACCTCGCCGAATCGTTCCACCAATTTGCCACGCGACTATCTTCGAGCCAATCATCACGACGGGTCCGGTCAACCCAATAGCTCGCAACCACATGCGTATAGAGGCCGTTGTGATCGACGAACCACGCATGATCGTGCACGTGCGGGCCGTTCGGCAGGCTGACGGCTTCGGACATCCACCGTATGAAGCCGGACTTGTAGACGGCTTCCGCGTTCGGTCCCTGGATGCCGTGAAATGCAACACACAAGGCGTCGCATTTGCGTGGGAAACCGACGGACCAACGCTGGACCACCGGCTCGAAACCTTTCGGCTTACGCAGCGGATTGATCCGCTCCAACACCTGAAAATTCATAGCGAGCTCCGTTCCCTAGTGGATTCCAAAATATGCCTTGTGAAGCTCGGAATTCTCTTTCAAGAGTTCAGCGCTTCCTTTGGCGACAACGAGTCCTTGTGCCAGCACGTAGCCGTAATCGGCCACGTCGAGCGTTTGACGCACGTTCTGCTCGATCAGCAGAACCGAAAGCCCGGCTGTCTTCAGTTGTCGGACTATTCCGAAAACCTCCGAGACAAATAACGGCGACAGTCCGAGCGAGGGCTCGTCGAAGATCACGAGTTCCGGATCGGCCATCAGCCCTCGCGCGATGGAGAGCATCGACCGCTCACCGCCGGACAGTGTTCCCGCGAGCTGGCTTCGCCGCTCCTTCAGACGCGGGAACACCTCGAACATCTCCTCCATCCGGGCCGCAACGCGCCTGTCGTCACGCATGATCAATCCGCCCAACTTGAGGTTATCAAGGACGCTCATGCGCGGCATCACGCGATTGCCTTCCGGGACCGTCGCGATCCCGAGGGCCGCGATCTTGTGGGTAGGCATGTTTGTAGTCGCTACGTGCCCAAAGCGAACCTCGCCTTTCCGGATCCGGGTCAACCCGAGGATGGCCCGGATCAACGTGCTTTTGCCGGCGCCGTTGGCCCCCAGGATGGCCGTTACCGTACCGGGCCTGACCTCGATGGTCACGTTCTTCAGAACGTCAGCGCGATCGTAGCCGGCGTTGATCGCATTGGCCGACAACGTCCGCGCCGCGGTTCGTCGCACGCTGATCATTGCCCTATCCCGAGATAAGCTGCCTGCACTTCGGGGTCGGCTATCAACCCGTCAAAACTGCCTTCGAAGACTTTTCGGCCGAAATTGAGCACGATGCAGCGATTGGAGACACGCCGGATGACGTCCATTTCGTGCTCCACCAGGACCACGGCGAGGTCCGGCATCTCGGACCTGAATGCGAGGAGATCGTCCATGAGTTCGCGCGTCTCATCCGGGGTCATACCGGCGGAGGGCTCATCCAGCAACAGCAGGCGCGGCCTGCCGATCAGCGCCCGGCAGATCTCGATCCGCCGACGATCGATCATCGCGAAAGAGCTCACAGGCTGGAACAGCCGGTCGGCAATCGCGGCGTTGAAGCGGGACGCAATCTCCCTTGCGCGATTGACCGTCTCCCGCAGCTCTCTGCCCCACCGCGCGCGCCGAAACATATTTGTAAGGAGACCGAGATCGCAATGGCAGAGGGCTCCGACCGCAATATTGTCGAACACGCTCTGATCGAGCATCAGCCTCGATCGCTGAAAGGTTCGCGCGACACCGGCACGACCGATCATCTGGGGCGCACAGCCAAAGAGGTCGCGGCCATCGAGCCGGATCGTTCCCGCGTTCGGGTCGTAAAGTCCCGTGATGACGTTGAAGAATGTCGTCTTCCCCGATCCGTTGGGCCCGACCAGCCCGATCGTCTCGCCGCGGCCGATCTCGACGTCGAAACGGTCGAGCGCGACCAGCCCGCCGAATGTCTTGGTGAGACCGGCACAATGCAGCAGAGTGCTACTCATTTTGGCGCTCCGTCGATGAAGCGGGACAGGTCCCTCACCGGACGAGGCAGGATGCCGCCCGGGCGGAACAGCAAGATGACGAGCACGAGCAAGGCGAACAGCAACAGGCGGAATTCCTGGATCGACTGCAGCTTTTCCGGCACTTCCAGGATGATCAGGGCGGCTACGACGGAGCCCCACAAATTGCCGATTCCGCCCAGCACCACGATTGAGAGCATCAGCAGGGAGTCCCCGAGGCCCGCGCCGTTGGGTGTCACGAACCCGTTCATCATCCCGTAGAGCGCTCCAGCCATGCCGATGATGGCGTTGCCGAGGACAAAGCCGACGACCTTCCACAGCCGGATTGACAGGCCGAACACCGCCGCGGCGGTCTCATCGCTGCGGACAACGTCCAGGGCGATGCCGACCCACGAGTTTTCCAGACGACGGACGAGGATGAACACGAGGCCGAACATGCAGACCGAGAGCGTTGCATAGGGCAGATAGAACGACACGCTCCATGGACCAATCTGTTTGAGCCGGGCGAAATCGAGCCCCATGATCGAGAAGCTTCCGATCTTCAGCCCCTGGGGCCCGCCGAGGACGTCGTTGACTTCGAGCCAGGTCCGCAGCAGCACGCCGAAGGCGATCGTCACGAGCGCGGCATAGTGCCCGCGCGTTCGCAGCACCGGCAGCAACAGCACGAGGCCCATTGCACCCGTCACAATCGCGCCGATCAACGGCGCAAATGTGCGCGGAACGGTGGTGTATGCAGTCACTAGGGCGGCCGTATATGATCCCACGACGAAGAAGGCCGCGCCTGCGAAGTTGGCGATGCCGGCGAATGCGAGCTGCAAGTTGAGAGCGATGCAGGCAGTCGAGAAGATTGCTACCGTTGACAACATGAGAAGCGCGTAGTGATCGGCGTGAAACAGGACAATCAGGATCAACGCACACAGCAATGCCATGCCATTGGCAACGCCTCGGTAGTCGCCGCAGGTGGCGGCAATCTCCCGGCCGATCTGCGTTCGATCGGACACTCCAAACGCCAGAACGAAGGCTGCGAGCAAGGCGAGAACGACGGGCTGGGATTCGGCGTGCATCATCACGCCGCCGCCGGAAAACAGGAGCGCCACCACGGCTGCGACGAGGGCGCGCGGATGACGACGAATCCGTGGGACGGAGAGCGAGGGAGCCGGGCTTGAAAGGCTGCTCATGTCACACCCGTTCGCTGCGCTGTTCTGCAATGATTCCTGTCGGGAACAACGCAATCAGGATGATGATGACGGCAAAGGCCACCACATCGCGATAAGCGCTCGAGATCGGCATCGCCACCACAACCAGCGTCTGCACGCCGGCGAATAGAAATCCCCCGATGATCGGCCCGATCAGGCTTCCAAGACCGCCCACCACAGCCGAGGCGAATCCGATAATGCCGAGCAGAACGCCCATGTTGAAGCTGATCTCGCGGTAATACAGCCCGAGCATGCAGCCGGCAAAGGCGGCGAGCCCCGATCCCAATGCGAAGGTCCCCAGCACCACGCGCTGCTGGTCGATGCCTGCAAGGCGTGCAACCTCGTCATCCTGGGCCACGGCGCGGATCGAGAGCCCGAACCGGGTGCGGGTCACGAACAGATGCGTTCCCACCACCAACAGCAGTCCGGCACATACGATGATCACACTATCGATACCCACACTGAAGGAACCGGCATTGATCATGCCACTCGGCAACAGAGCCGGAAACGGCTTCGGGTTGCCGCCGTTGGGCACGCCAAGCCGGATGGCCTCGCGTAGCACGGTGCCGGCCATTAAGGTCGCGAGCAGCACATTGATGCTGGGGGCGCCGCGCAAGGGGATCACAAGAATCCTCCCGATCACGATGCCCGCGAGCGCCCCGGCGCCGACCGCAGCCGCCAAACCGGTGAGCAAGGCCAGCGCAGGGGGCAGCGCAAAGAGAGCTCCCGAAACGCCGGCGGCTCCCAAGGCTGAAAAACTTCCGAGCGTCACGACGTCACCATGCGAGAACTTGATGACGTCGAGCACCCCAAAGAACAGCGAAAATCCAACGGCGATCATTGAGTAGATCACCCCCAGCATGAGGCCGTTGAACAGCTGCAGCGCTACGATCCCGATGTCCATCAATGTCTCCGCACGCTAGGGCGTCGCATGACGTCTGGTCAATTGAGGCGGAGTTTTCGTTTGCTGGCGGCATATTCGCTATCCGGCCAATAGACCCATTTACCATCCTGGGCGACATAGACGTTGGCCCTCAGAATGTTCTGCCTGTGGTCGTCGAAATTGATCTCGCCGACCAGCGACTTGTATGCCTTGGTCGTATTGAGCAGGTCCTTGACCTTGGCGCGGTCGGGGCCAACCTTCTCGATCGCATCCATGATCAGAGTGGCGGCGGAGTAGGCGAAGGGGCCATAGGCGTCCGGGTCTTCGCGAAAGCCCGCCTTGGCGTATGCGTCGAGAAACGCTTGACCCTGCTCATATTTGGTGATGGGAGCACCGTTGTGGAAGGAAATCGTTCCTTCCGCCGCGGCACCTGCGCCTTCCAGGAAGCCTGCGTTCATGATGCCAGAGACGCCCGCAAGCTGAGCGGTGACACCGACCCGATCCATTTGAGCCCGCAATCGGACGCCGAGCGGCGTCAGGCCGCCCACCATGATCAGATCTGGCTTCAGCTCCTTGATCTTGGTGAGCTCAGCCGTGAAGTCCTGCTGATCCGGGCTGACCGGAAAAATCGCGACGATCTCGCCGCCGGCCAATTTGAGATATTCGCTGAAATATTTGTTCTGTCCCTTGCCGTAGTCGGTGGTGTCGTGAACGACAACGTATTTCAGGAAACCCTGCTTGGTGAGGAACTCCGCTGCGAGCTTGCCTTCATTGATCATCGTCCCGTTGACGCGATGAATTTCGTGGTAGTCGTTGCCATAGGTGATCTCGGGCAGGATGGCGCCCCACACCACGACCGGCAATCCGAACCGGGCATAGGTATCAACCGTCGCGATGCCTACGGCAGAGCAATAGTGGGTCACACCGGCGATGATGCTACGATCCGATGCGGCCTTGGTTGCGACCTGGATGCCGATATTCGGCTTGCATTCGTCGTCCAAGGTGACGAGCTCGAAAATGTACTTTGCCGATGGGTCGGCGTTTCTCAATTGCACGGCCAACTGCGTGGAATTGCGGCCCCCGATACCGGGAGCTGAATTCCCGCCCGACAATGGTCCAATAAACGCAAGCTTTACGGTCTCCTTGGCCAAGACCGGAACTGTTCCGGTCGCCACCGCGACCAGCGCGCCGCATGTCAGCAGCAACAATTTGTTTATCAGCTTCATTGGCAATGCCCTCCCCTGCTCGGAAAAACTGTATCCATCGCGCACGAGCGAGACAGTGCGAATCTTCGCAAATGGGCGTGCGCAACGGAGCACGAGCAGGTGGACCGGCGATGATCGCCTACAATCGAGACAGATTGCTGCTGCTTTTGGCAACGGATTGCCTTCGACGAGGCGGATGCGGACGCAAAAAAAACACCCCGTTGCAATCGGCAACGGGGTGACTGGGTCGCAGGACATCTGCGACAAGTCGAGGGAGGTAGTCTTCGTAATCACGACAGCCAGGGGCTCATCGCAGACGTCGAATAAATCCTTCATACCATCGCCACGGCAAATTCCCGCGGGGCGTTCGTGCAAAGGGTCTTGCACGAACACCTTGATGGCAATTGGCGGCTCATGCGATCTGGCGGCTGGCTGCCGGTGTGTTGTCGAATTCACTGGAAAGGTCGACTGCGACAGTCTTAGGCAGGCAGAGGACATTAACCGCCGCGGTCATCAGTGCGATCGCGATGGGATAGATCAGGCCGGCGTAGATGTTGCCGGTGTAGCTGACGAGCGAGAGGCTGATCAGCGGAACGAAGCCGCCGAATATCCCGGTGCCGATGTGATAGGGAAGCGACAGCGAAGTATATCGCAGCCGCGCCGGAAAGAGCTCGACGAGAAATGCGGCATTCGGCCCGTAGACCAGCGCTACGAAGATGAGTTGCGCCAGGATTAGCGCGGTGACGACCACGTAATTGTGCGCAGCCGTGGCGCTTGCAATCCCCATGTAGATGGGGACGTAGAGCGCGGCGGCGAGCAGCAGGCCGGCGACAATCAGCGGGCGGCGTCCGATGCGGTCTGACAGGGCCCCGCTCACGACGATCAGGGGCGTGCCAAGGGCTAGAGCAACGGCGACGCAGACATTTGCCGTCAGGAAGTCCACCTTGAGAACGCTCTGCAGGAAATACAGCGCATAGAATTGTCCGGTGTACCACACGCATCCCAGACCCGCCGTCGCGCCGAAGAGAGCATAGAGCGCATAACCCAACCCTTGTCTCGTGCCAAAACTTTCGCGAACCGGCGCGCGCGAGACCTTGCCGGCCTGGCGCATCTGCTCGAAAACCGGCGACTCGCTCAGCTTCAGACGAAGATAGATCGAAAACACGACGAGAAGTGCAGACAGCAAGAACGGGATACGCCAGCCCCAAGCACGGAAACCTTCCTCCCCGAGCGATAGCCGACACGCCAGCACGACCAGAATTGCAACGAAGAAGCCCAAGGTGGCTGTGGTCTGGATAAAACTGGTGAAGAAGCCTCGACGGTTTACCGGTGCATGCTCAGCCACATAGATGGCAGCGCCACCGTACTCGCCGCCGATGGCCAAGCCCTGTACCAAACGGAGCAAGACCAACGCGACAGGTGCAGCAAAGCCGATAGTTTCATATGTCGGCAAAAGGCCGACCGCGGTGGTCGAAATCCCCATTAAGATAAGTGTCAGCAGAAACGTGTGCTTGCGTCCCAATCGGTCGCCAAGACTGCCGACCAGGATGGCACCGAACGGCCGGATGACGAATCCGGTCGCAAAGGTCGCAACACTGATCAAGACGGCGGCGGTGGGATCATTGGCGGGGTAAAAAAGGGTCGAAAAGAACACGGCAAGGCTTCCATAGAGATAGAAGTCATACCATTCGATAACCGTGCCTGCACTTGAGGCAAGCACCACCGTCCAGATGCTCAGGTTCGGGGCGTCCGCTTTAGGTTCGCTCATCATATCTCTCCATGGGCCTTGTTGGGCACGTGTTTTCCCGGGCGCGCGCGCCGCAGCGCACGCCCCTTCTCCACCCGGCAATACGTAGAAAGTTGCGGACCCGTTAGGCCGCGATAGAATTTCGGGTCGGCGCATAGCGCGCAAGACATGCGCTTGCTTCTGCCGAAATTCGCTTCACCAGCTCACCGGCGGTTGGAATGTCGTTGATGAGACCGATTGCTTCTCCGACCGTGACATTGGCCGTATCGTAGTCGCCGGAGACCCACGCCTTCTCGACGCGCTGCAGCTCGGCTTCTTGCAGTGTGCGCAGCTCGTCTTCCCGGCCATGCCACCTTTCGATGAAGCCGTTCTTCATCAGGCGTCCAGTGTACTCCGAGGGCCAAGCCTTTTTGCGGACAACGTCGTAGACACGTGTCCGGATCGTTTCATCGCCGGTGGCTGCCAGCACCTTTTCCTTGGCGTTGCGATGAATGACCGACTCTTGCGTGGCCCAAAACCGCGATCCGATCAAAGCACCGTCGGCACCTAGCATTAGCGCGGCGGCGAGACCGCGCCCGTCAGCAATGCCTCCGGCGGCAAGAAGGAGAACGCGCGGCGCTCGTTGCGCGATCATATCGGCGACTGCAGGAACGAACGGCATCGTCGAGCGCGCCGTGAGTCCGTGGCCGCCGGCCTCCGTACCCTGTGCGATGATAACGTCCGCGCCGACGTCGATCGCCCGCTGGGCATGCTCGAGCGTATGCACCTGACAGATCAGGGGGATGCCGGCCTGCTTCACTTTCGGGGCATATGGCGCAGGATCCGAGAACGACAGCATGATCGCTTTCTTGTGCCGCTCCAGAGCGAGATCGAGCAGACCCGGATCGTTCGCCAGCGCCCAGGTGATGAATCCACAGCCGACGTCCGGGCGGCTCACCTTTGCGGACTGTTCTTCGAACCAGGCGCGGTTGGCATAGCCGCCGCCCAGAAGGCCCAGAGCACCTGCCGCGGAAACCGCGGAGGCCAGCTCGCCGCCGGAGGCCGGATCCATCGGCGCCAGCACGATCGGGTGCTCGAGCCCAAAAAATTCGGTCAGTCTCGTCTTGATAGCCATGTCTCTTCCTCTCCTAGGCTTATGCCCGTCTCGGATACTGGGAAGCTAGATTGGCTGTTGACAACATAAAAGTGATTATTATTGATCAGAGTCATCATTCCGGGAGATGACCACATGGACAGCACGGATCTGAATTTCTTTTCCGCGGTCGCCACGGCCGGCGGAATCGGCCGTGCCGCCCACAATCTCCACACCGTGCAATCGAACGTGACCCAGCGAATTCGAGCGCTGGAGAACCAGCTCGGTGTCCGACTTTTTGATCGGTCCAAGAAAGGCGTTACGCTCACCTCCATGGGCAACAGGCTGCTTCCTTACGCCAAGCGCATCAGCGATCTGTTGGCCGAGGCGCATTGCGCAGTGAAGGACGAGGCGTGGCCGGGCGGCGAGCTGCGCATTGGATCAATGGAGACGACGGCGGCGTTGCGCCTACCACCGTTGCTCACCCATTACGGCATCGCTTATCCCGATGTTGACGTCCAAATCGAGACAGGCCCGACCGCAGCGCTGGTCGACTGCGTATTGTCTCGGAAGCTTGACGGAGCTTTTGTCTCTGCACCGGTCACGCACGGTGAACTGACCTGCACACCGATCGTGGAGGAGGAGCTGGTGCTGATCACGCCGCCGATGGTGACGTCCCCCCAACACCTCGGCAAATTCCTGGCTTCGGGAAGCGGCCGGAAGGTGATCGTGTTTCGTGCCGGTTGCTCCTATCGACAGCGTCTGTCCGAATATCTTGCGCATCGTGGTTTCGTCGACCTGCGCTGGATGGAAATGGGAACGCTCGACGGAATCATCGGTTGTGTGGCGGCTTCGGTCGGGCTGTCATTGGTGCCGCGCGTCGTCGCTGATTCTGCCGAACGACAGGGCTTGATCCACCTGCATTCGCTGCCGAACGGGACCGGCAGGGCCACCACGGTTTTCGTTCACCGCAAGGACGCATTCGTGTCCTCCGCTCTGCGGGCGTTCATGGAATGCGCCGGATCGGGAACGAACCAAACAGCTCCGCCCGAGCAACCGGCAGTGGCGCTCAAGCAGCCTCGAAAGACGGCCTCGCCGCCTTGACTGATGCCACGATAAAGCGATGCACTTCTGCAACCCGCCGCGTTTCGTGCGTATCGGGATGCGACGTCAACCAGTAATTCCGCACGAAACGAATGTCGGGAAGCAGACGCTGCAATTCGGGATAGCGCTGGGCCACGTAATCATGAAGGATTCCGACGCCGTGTCCACCACGAACGGCCTCCATCTGCGCAACGACGCTACCGCATTCATAGCGTCGCGACATGAGCCGGCCGAGCACTGAGGCATAGTCCAATGCCCTGCTGTAGACGAAATCCTCGACCTGGGTGACGAACAGGCGGCCGGCAAGATCGGCCTGCGTCCTGATGGGACCCTCGCGCGCGAGATAAGCATCAGCAGCATAGACACTGAGCGTATAGTCGGTGAGTTTGGACAGGATCAGCTTACCCTGCTTGGGCCGGTCCAGCGTGATCGCAACGTCGGCCTCGCGCCTTGACAGGGAGAATGTGCGCGGAAGCGGCACGAGTTGAATGACAAGGCCAGGGTGCTTCGCGGCCAGCGCGCCCAGCCGATCGGCCAGGAAGTAGTTGCCAAGCCCGTCCGGTGCCCCTACGCGCACGGTTCCGGTGAGGGCCTCGGCGGCGCCTCCAATGCTCGATCCCACTTTGAGGAATTCGCTCTCTGCGCGCTCGGCAGCCGCGACGAGCGCCTCGCCCGCCGCCGTCAGCGCGCACCCTGTAGTGTGTCGTTCGAGCAGTTTGGCATTCAAGCTACTCTCCAGCGCGGTCAGTTGCCGGGCGACCGTTGCATGGTTCAGCCGTAGGCTTTTCGAGGCCTTCAGAATCTGGCCGGCACGCGCCACTTCTAGGAATATCCGAACGCGCTCCCAATCCATTGACTACACTTTCTGCACAACGGAGCCGCGAATTCGGCCGTTGATGCCGCATTTTTATGCGCTGCATATCTGGCTCGATCAAGCATCATGTTAGTGAGAGCAGCCAATGCCCGTGACTATTCTGAACTTCATCAATGGCGAGCTGGTGCCGAGCCGGGGCCCTCGCACCGCGCCGGTTTACAATCCCGCGACCGGCGAGCAATCGGCAACGCTCGGACTTGCCACGACGCAAGACGTGCGGTCGGCCGCTGCAGCCGCCCGCAAGGCGTTCCCGGGCTGGGCGAACACACCGCCACTGCGCCGTGCTCGTATTCTCAACCGTTTCCTGCGGATCATGGAGGATCGAATCGATGAACTTGCCCAAGTGATCACCGCCGAACACGGCAAGGTGCTTTCGGACGCGAAGGGCGAGATCCAACGCGGCATGGAGGTGGTGGAGTTCGCGACCGGCGCGCCGCAACTGCTCAAGGGAGAGATCACCGAGAATGTCGGGACCCGTGTCGACAGCCACTCGCTGCGTCAACCGCTCGGGGTGGTCGCTGGCATCACGCCATTCAATTTCCCGGCAATGGTCCCGATGTGGATGTTCCCGGTTGCGCTGGCCTGCGGCAATACGTTTATCCTCAAGCCGTCGGAGCGCGATCCCTCGGCCTCGCTCGTGCTTGCGCAGTGGCTGAAGGAGGCCGGGCTGCCCGACGGCGTGTTCAATGTCGTGCATGGCGACAAGGAAGCGGTGGATGCCATCCTAACGGATCCCGATATCGTGGCGGTCAGCTTCGTCGGCTCGACGCCGATTGCGCGATACATCTATGAGACGGCGACCAGCCACGGCAAGCGCTGCCAGGCGCTGGGCGGCGCCAAGAACCACATGATCGTGATGCCTGACGCCGACATGGACCAGGCCGTCGACGCTCTCATGGGCGCGGCTTATGGCTCCGCCGGCGAGCGCTGCATGGCGATCTCGGTAGCCGTTCCGATCGGCGACACCACCGCCGATCGTCTGATCGAAAAGCTGGCGCCCAAGGTCCGCGCGCTTAACATTGGTCCCGGTACCGACCCCGAGGCCGAGATGGGCCCGCTGGTGACGAAGCAGCACCTCGACAAAGTCCGAGGCTATATTGACGCCGGCGTTGACGAAGGCGCGAAGCTGATTGTGGACGGGCGCGATTTCCATCGCCAGGGCTACGAGAAGGGCTACTTCATCGGCGGCAGCCTGTTTGATCGCGCGACCACGGACATGAAGATCTATCGCGAAGAGATCTTCGGACCGGTGCTCGTGGTGGCCCGGGCCAAGTCTTATGACGAGGCGGCCGACATGATCAACCAACACGAGTTCGGCAACGGCACCGCAATCTTTACCAGGGATGGCGATGCGGCGCGTGAGTTTGCGCATCAGATCCAGGTCGGCATGGTGGGCATCAACGTACCGATCCCGGTGCCGATGGCATTCCATTCGTTCGGCGGATGGAAAGCCTCTCTGTTCGGCGACCATCACATGCATGGCCCCGAGGGCGTTCGCTTTTATACCAAGCTGAAAACGATCACGACCCGTTGGCCGACCGGCATCCGGGCCGGCGCCGAGTTCGTGATGCCGACGATGTCCTGATCTTCTCCGAATGGAAGGCCGTGGCAGCTCCACGGCCCTCCCAACCCGCCAGTTGGCCCGGCCCCCAAAGGCAATCGCCCCAGAGAGGTGAATTCGGCCGATCAATCCGTGAATATCGCCCTAGAATCTCGGGCCGCGATCAGATTGGCCCTGTCGATCTCCATCGGCCGCTCAGGCTGTCATGCTCGCTCTCATCAGCTCCATTGGGTCACTGGGAACGCTCACCTCTCGGCCAAGCTCCCGTGGTGAGCGCCCTCGGAGAATATTCGACCACCTCTCCGATGAGAGGGATCGCCGCAGCGCGCACTCTCCGGCCGGCCGTGACATGAAGCCGCCAGGCGCGCTCGGCGCCCTTGAAGCCCTGAATCGGCGGATCATTCCAGAGCAACTCGATCGTCCCGTGCAGAATTAGGACATCGCCGACGACAAAGTCGACAAAAAGCAGTCCCGCCCTGGGATTGGACATAAAATTCCCAAGCGTGTTGAAAAAGGAATTACCCGCAAAGTCCGGAACGGTGATCTGGTTATCCGCCACGTGAATGAAGCCTGGCTTACCGCCGCGGTGAGAAATATCGCAATCGAACGATGATCCGTCATCTGAAGCCGCACATGAGGCGACGAAGAAGGTCGCCGACTGGCGGATCAGCTCTCGTGCCGCATCGTCCAAGACGGCGAACGCCTCGACCTCGCCGGGACCGAGTTGCTCCGGCGCAGCGGATGGTGCCGCGCTGATATGGCGCGTGTGGATGTATTGAGGGCAATTGCCAAAGCTCTGCACGACCGCCACCTCGAAACTTGTCTGGTCGAGGGTGATCAGCGTTCCGTTCATGCGGTTTCGCCGACGATTGGTCAGGTCTATGCCCAGCACTCCCAAGCTGGCGCCCACGGAAAGATTCGTTCCGAGCAGGTCGAAGGTTTTCGGTAACGCTTCGATGCGCAGCCGTCCTGGATCCGGTGAAGAGACGAATCCGCGCGGGCCAAACAGGACCGAAGGGATCGGCCAGCCCGCTCGGTCCGACGAGCCGACAAGGAGGTATTCGAGTCCTGCGAAGAATTCACGGTGCTGATCGGGCATCCATGTGCGGATGGAGGTTTTCCCGCGCTCGCTCATTCTGTCGGCCACGCCGACGCGTCGCTGCACGTCGATCTCGCCCTGGTGAAAAGGAGACGAGCTCCGTTCGGAAAGGCTGGTCATGACCGCACCTCGAAGAAGATTTGCCGATCAGCTCGCAGGCGCGCTTGGCATCCGCTGAAAATTCGGAAGTGCTTCAAACCGCCCCAGCCAGGCGACAATGTTCGGGTAGGAGGACAGTTCAATGCCTCCCTCCGGAGCGGCCCGTGTGTAGCTGTAGCAAGCGAGATCAGCCACGGTGGGATGGGTTGCCGCGAGAAACTCGTGCTTCGCAAGATGACCATCCATCACGCTGAACAGACTGCTGGCGATCTCGGCCGCTTGCCGGCCATCGACGGGCAAGTTGAACACCTTGCCCAGCCGAGCTGTCGCTGGTCCATATGCGAGCTGTCCGGCTGCCACGGACAGCCAACGTTGCACGGCAGCCGCACTGACGGGATCTTCCGGAAGCCACGTCTCGGTAGTGTCGTAGCGCTTGGCCAGATAGATCAGGATTGCATTGGAATCGGCAACGACGGTGCCGTCATCATCGATGACAGGTATCTGCCCGAACGGGTTCATCGCGAGATAGGCCGGCGTCTTTCGCTCGGCAGGGGGCGTCGGGATCAACTCGTAGGGAAGCGAGAGAAGGCCGAGCAAGAGCTCGACCCGGTGGCTGTGTCCGGACAATTTGCCGCCATAGAGCTTGATCGTAGCTGACATTCCCAATTCGCTTTCGCTATTCAAACGATGTCTCGGTACTTATCATTTCCCATTCGGGCGATAATCGAATGTTCCTTCAATTTACCATTGCGGTTTTCGCAACGATCCAGACGAGCAGAATGACTGGCCGCCTTTTTTCCCTCTGAACTCGCGCAACACGTTCTTCTGAACCTCTCCGATCGTATTCCGGGCAGCTCGCTCACGCAGAAATCGTTCTTCGGCAGGTTGTATGGAACCAGCCGTCCTTCAGCACCGCCACGCCATCCCTTTCCCCTGCAGCTACTCCTGCCGTCGGGACGGCGGCCGCGACAACTCGCTCGCCGAAATCGATGTGGCAGTCCGACGACGGCGCTTTCGAGCACATCTGGAATGCGGTCGATCTCGAGTTCGAACTCCTTCGGATGAACGTTGTAACCGCCCGAAATGATCCCATCCTTCGCGCGCCGACCTTCAAAGGGAGCCGACGGCGGAACGCACGAGTTCTGTCGGTCACTGCTCCAACAGCTCGCTGAGAACGCGCTTCATCTCGGCCCCCCTTGATGGATCACTCAGTCCGCAACTGCCCGCTCAAGCTCGGCCACTCTGGGTCTGACCGTCTCCTGCTGCGAGGACTGGACCGGCCGTTCGTCCCCCTCGCCTGTCTCCATGTCGATAAAAACGGCCGGCTCGCGCTGCGAACGGTCAATCGTCAGCGAAAACACATCGAAACGATTATAGTAGCCTACGACATCGTGAAATTGCTTCGGTTCGACGCATTGCGCGACGTCAATATCGGCATATGCGATGCCTTCGCTGTCTGAGAGGACGTCGCTGATAATCTGCCCTGTTGGATCGAGGATCATCGATACAGCATGCGGTGTGCCCTCGATCAGATCTAGCATGGCGGGGTTAGCCTGTCCGAGCGCGTCCTTCATACCTACGTCCATGCAGGCGGACGAAACGATGTTGAAGCATTTGGCTTCAAACGAATGAGCTCCAGCCCGGATCTCGATGGCCCTGCGTAGGTCATAGCCCCCCTTCTCCTTGGAGGGACGCGTCGGCCAGATCGGCGGGTAGGTCGAAATATGAACTTGCTCGCCCTGCGCCATCAATGAATAGCGGGCAAGTGGATTCGTATTCTCACCACAAATCAGCATGCCAATGCGGCCGATGGAGGTCTGCGCGACGCGCAACCCACGCGCATCTCCGGCAGCCCAGATCAGCTTCTCGTAAAAGGTCGGAACGAGCTTGCGATGATGATTCAGGATCGATCCATCTTGACCGATCAAAAGATTGGAGTTCCAGATACAGCCAAGGCTGGCAACCGTCCCTTCCGTAAAACCGATAGAGACCACGACGTTGTGGCGCTTGGCCGCCATCCTGACCTTTGTCAATTCCGCGCTGTCGAGCCGCAATGCCTGGGCCGACAACGCTCTGAAGAAATCATGAGACATGATCGGCGCCTGCAGCGCCGCCCACACGGGAAAGCCGGGAATGAACGATTCCGGGAAAGCAACCAGCGAGGCACCGTTGCGTGCCGCCTCGGCAACGAGGTCGCAGGCCTTGTCTGCACTTTTGGCCGCGTCGAGGAAAACTGAAGATGTGTGGCACGCGGCAGCTTTGAAGCGCGGCAAATTCGACGGCATTTGAGACGATCCTCTCGGTTTCTGGCACCACAGGTTAGTCTTTCGCCGGCGGGTGGCGAATGCGGAAAATCTGCACGAGCGGTTGCGCGTCTTCAGACGACCAGGACCGGCACGCGATAGATCGCGTTGCGTCGGCCGCCGGCCGGCTGATTCTCGCCCGATCGCGAGATCGCCCGAGACAGGAGACCGCAGCATCCCTCTTTTACTATCCAATCACAGGTGAACTTGGTCCAGGATCGTCCTGACACCTTCTCCAAGCGGCATCCCTGCCAGCTCCGCCCTTCATCGGCGCTCAGTTCGACCGCCGCAATTCCGTCGTCACCCCAGGCCCATCCCCAGACCTGCAAAACCTCGTCACGCCTGAGCTGACGATTCGGCTTTGGCGCCACGATGACCGATTGGGGGGCGATCGCCCACACCGGCTGGGTCGAGCCGTCCGGCGCGAGGTCGTTGTACCATGTGGTGGTGAAGACGCCCGGAGCCCGCTCCGAGCGCAATTCGAGCTTGCGGAGCCATTTGACGCTGTTCGTGCCGTAGAAGCCCGGGACCACCAACCGCAACGGATACCCGTGCTCAGGAAGCAGCGGCGCTCCGTTCATCTCGTAGGCGAGCAAGACGTCGTCGGATATCCGGGAGAGCGGCAGATCCTTGATGTAATGTCCGCACGCGATGCCTCCGAAGTCGCCGGAGTCCGCCCCCTGTGACCAGACGAAATTTGCGCTCCTCGCCACGCCCGCTGATGCTAGCACATGATCCAGACGAACGCCCGCCCAGCGCACGTTGCAGACCCGCTGCGTGGGCTTGTCGGGCGCCAGCGGGCTGCCTGCACATTGATGCACCGAGACCACCTCGGTCTTTGGAAGCGACTTGAGCTGACCGACGGAGAAGCTCGCGGGCGTCTCGACCAGGCCGGCGATTTCCAGCGTCCAATCATCCCCATGAGTGACATCGAGAACACCGAGATGGCACAACACGATGCAGCCTTCGACTGGCGTGATGCGGTCGGTCAGCAGATGCGGTTCAGAGGGAATTCGGCCGAAGAAGCCGCGTACCTTGTACGTAAAGTCGTCAGCCATCGCAGCGCTCCCTCGCGCCGGCATTCTAGTACATCACGGGAGGACGTCGACCGTAAGAAACTCCGCAGATACACTTGCGCGGATTCGATCACTCGAAGTCGTTCAGATACGCTCTGTCCGCCTTGAAGATCTCATGAAGGAACCGCAGCAGCGTACGCACCCTACCCATATATTCGATATCCTCATGGACGGAAAGGTAGAGCGACCGCGTGACCACCACATCTTTCATGAGCCATACAAGGCGAGGATCCTTTTTTGCCGAGAAGAAGGGCAGAAGGCCGATGCCACGCCCGACAGCGATCGCATTCTGCTGGGCTGCCATGCTGGTCGATCGAAACACGACGCTCTCCGGCACCAGGACGTCGTGCAGCCACTGCACCGGCTGGATAGCCACGAGATCGTCGACATAATCAATGAAATCGTGACGCTTCAATTCTTCCATGGTGCCCGGCGTCCCCCGTTCCACGATGTACCTGGACGACGCGAACAGCCCAAGCTTGAACTCGCCAGCTTTTTTGACCGAAAGTTTGGGGCCCACGAGGGGAACGAAGCTGATGCACACATCCGCCTCGCGTTTGGTCAGATTGATCAGGTGCCTTTCGGTCACAAGCTCCACGACAACGCCCGGGTGCTTCTCATTGAATTGGACCAACTTCTCGGCAAGGTAGAAGGCGGCAATACCCTCCATGCTCGTCAGCCGGACGCGACCAGTGGGCTCGGCGGGCGTGGCGCGGAAATCTTCCGATATCACCAGGGCCGCGCCCTCAATTTTCTCGGCCTCTTGGTAGAGCTTGTGCCCGTCCTCCGTCAGCACGAACCCGTTCGGCTTGCGGTCGAAAATCTTGATACCAAGATCTCGCTCAAGCTCTGAAATGCGCCGGCTGACCGTCGTGTGGTCGACTTTGAGGCGCCGCGCGGCCGGCATCAACCGCCCCTGCCGGGCGAGTTCAAGGAAGAATTTCAGGTCGTTCCAGTCGAACATTCGCTCCTGCGTGCCAATCCGGAAGAGGCCAACGACGAAAATCCGACGGTGGGTGACCGCCCCCCGCCCGATCAAACAGCCTTCTACGGCGGCTTTCAAGATGCCTGAAGGCGATTTCCGTGCCTTCGGTGCCTGAAGCCGCGGGGCGCAGCCCGCTCTCGCGCTCCAGCCGCAACGATCTCGGCCGTTATAGCTCTACCATTCCCTGAGGCACGCATTCTCGTTGATACAGATACTCGAGAATTTCCTTTCTATACTGCAGACTCCCGGCGTGGGTCGCCAGTTTGAGCCGGTCCCGCGGTCGCAAGGTATCGATCTCCCAAATCCGCCCGATTCGCGCAGCCGGTCCGTTCGAGAGCGCGACAATTCGATCGCTCAGGAAGATCGCTTCGTCTATGTCGTGCGTGACCATTACAACCGTGGTCGGGGTCTTTTCCACGATGCGAACCAGTTCGTCCTGAAGGCTCGACTTGGTCAGCGCATCGAGCGCGCCGAACGGCTCGTCCAACAGCAGCACCTTAGGCTCGACCGCAAAAGCGCGAGCGATGCCCACCCGCTGCTTCATTCCACCTGACACCTCGAAAGGGTATTTGTTGATGGCGTGCTCCAGGTGAACAAGCTTCAGCGCCTGCTCCGAGCGATCCTTCAATTCGGATGCCGCGGCACCCTTGAAGGCCTGTTTGACCGCAAGGCGAACATTTTCGTAGCAAGTCATCCAGGGCAATAGAGCATGGCTCTGGAAGACCATTGCGCGCTCCGGCCCCGGGCCAGAAATCGTCGTCCCGGCGCAGCGTATTGCACCCTTTGTAGGCGCCAGAAGGCCAGCAACAATGTTTAGCAACGTGCTCTTGCCGCAGCCTGAATGGCCGATCAAGCAGACAAACTCGCTGTCTTCGATAGCGAGCGAGATTCTATCCAGTGCAAGAAGCCCCTTGCCAGAACGGTCAACAAACGACATTGACACATCGTTGATCTCGAGATCCGCCATCGTCCTATTCCCGGAAGCTGAGGCTTTCGCCTATTCGCTTGAGCAAAATATCTAGCGCCAATCCAATACCGCCGACCAGGACGATGGCGACGATCATGCTCGCGATCTGGAGATTATTCCATTCGTTCCAGATGAAGTACCCGATGCCGCTCTGTGCGCCGACCATCTCGGCAGCCACGATGACGAACCAGGCGATACCGATCGAGATCCTCATTCCCGACAGGATCATAGGCACACTGGCGGGAAAGACGACGCGCGTGACATGCTCTAATCGTGGAAGACCGAATACGCGCGAGACGTTCAGCCATTCAGCCCGCACGGAAGCTGTCCCGGTTGCCGTGCTGATCAACATCGGCCAGACCGCACAGATGAAGATGATGAAGATCGTCGAGACGGTGCTGTCGCGGAACGTATAGAGCGCCAGCGGCATCCACGCGAGTGGCGATACCGGCCGCAGGATCTGAATGAAAGGATCCAACGCGCGATGGCAAGCAGGCCATAGACCGAGCAGGAAGCCTAGGGGCACCGCGACGAGTAAGGCCAGCGTGAAGCCCAGTGCTACGCGGCCCATGGAATAGGCCAGATGCCATGCGATGCCCAGATTGTTGGGATTGTCGTGATCGAAGGCGTGTGTGATCAGATCCCAGCCGCGGAGCGCGACGATCCACGGTGAGGGGATCGCACCGGCCTGCTGACCCGGCGCGCTCTGGCCGGCAAGGCGGACATATTCGGCATCGGCGACGCTAACACCTCCCGACGAACCGGCGGTGAACCAGCCCCAGACGCTTACAAATGCGATGAAGATCGCGACCGAGGATACCCAGGGCTGCTGCAGCCGGCGTGACACCTCCATCAGCCCCCCTTCCGGACCGAAGCCAGGTAGTCCTGCGGCTTATTGGAATCGAATTCGTTCCCGAGAATCCTTTCGGTGCCGAAGCCGACCGCTGGCGGCGTCACGCCCTGCTCGCGCATGATCCGAGCGGCATCGGTCGCCAGCATCACCTTTTCGGCGAGCACCTTGTAGTCGACATCCTCCTTTAGCATGTTCCAGCGCCGGAGCTGGGTCATCAGCCAAACTGCTGCCGAATATTGCGGAAACGGCTGATAATCAACCCGCCGCGGATCTTTCCGGATGGTGCCAAGGCCGTCGGCATACGTGCCGCTCAAAACCTGCTCGAGGACAATTTCGGGAGCATTGAGATATTGCGGCTCTGACAGCACCTTCGCCATGCCGACCCGGTTCTCCGGCTTCGAGACATGAAGACTGGACGCGATGATGGCGCGGTAGAACGCCATGAATGTGTTGGGATTTTGCTGGATCCAGCTTTCCGCGGCGGTGACAGAGCAACAAGGATGTCCATCCCAGATATCCTTCGAGATCAGATGAATGAAGCCAGCGCCTTCGTAGACCGCGCGCTGACCGCCCGGCTCTCCGCCGAAAAAACCATCGATGCTTCCGACGCGAAGGCTCGCCACGTATTCGGTCGGAGGTACGATGCGGTATTTGACATCTTGGTCCGGATCGAGCCCGGCGGTAGCCAAATAGTTGCGCAGCTGCAGGGTCTGGTGACTTTGCTCGAACGGGACCGCGAATGTGAAGCCCTTCCAGTTCTTGGGATCCCGATTGTCCTTGTGCTTGTTGGCCAAAACGAGGGAGTTGCCGTTCTGGTTCAAGATGGTCAGCACCTTGATCGACTGGACGTTACCGCCGAGGCCGGCTGTCATCGTCAGGGGGACCGGCATCACCTGCTGCGAGACGTCCAGCTCGCCGTTGAGCATCTTGTCGCGGATCAGCGCGATACCGGCGATCTTCTGCAGACTGACATCCAGACCTTCCTTGCGGTAGCTGCCGAGCCTTTCGCCGTAGATCAGCGGAACGGCGCAGGTGATCGGGAGGAAGCCAACAGCCAGCTTGGTTTTCTCGAGAGGCCTTCGCTCCTGGGCAATTGCCTTCAAGGTGTCGATTGGCAGGATGCTGGAGAGAGCGCCGATGATCACCCCAGCGCCAACGGTGCGAAGCAGTTCCCGCCGCAAAACCGGCTGCGGGAAAAGGCCATGCAGAAGTGCCTGCTGGACGCTTTCGGACACGGCCTCTTCGACAGTCGGCTGCGCGGGAGCATGCGCTCCGCAACTGCACAGGCTGCCGATGAAACGATGGTGATGTGAGGCGTCGCGCATTTCTGTCCCCCTGGTCAAAATGTTCGGCTCAAAATCGTAACATTGACGCGCGAAGGGCCAACGGCGAAATTGTGCAGGAGCATCTGCAGTTCCGCGCATGCCATTCGGAATTCCCAGCTCTGGTTCACTCCGCCGATTACGGCATCGTCCTTGAGCGCCCGAACAGGATGCGATGCTGCATCTCGTCGAAGCGGCCATCCGCGTTCGTTTCCCGCGTTAACAACGACACCGCGATCGCCACGGCAAACGACAGCGGCATGCTGATGATGGCCGGGTTACGCAGCGAGACGAACCACCAGGCGCCGCTCACCTGGGCCAGCGGCTTACCGAGCACGTCGACCTGGATGGTCGGTGACAGCGCAATGAGCACCAGCGAGCTTAGCGTGCCGATCATGATGCTAGCGACGGCCGCTGGCGTCGTGAAGCGACGCCAGATGATGGCGAGGACCAGTGATGGAAAATTGGCGGCACAGGCGATGGAGAAGGCGAGCCCGGCCATGAAGGCCACGTTCTGGCCTTCGAAGGTGATGCCGAGCACGATTGCCAGCACCGAGATGGCAACGGTGGCGATCCGCGCCACTTTGAGCTGCTCAGCCTCCGATGCCGTACCGTGGCGAACGACGTTGGTCCAGACATCATGGCACAACGTAGCCACACCGGAAAGCGTCAGGCCTGCCACCACCGCCAGCATGGTGGCAAACGCAACTGCGCAGATGAAACCGAAGAAGGCGTCGCCGCCGACTGTGAGGGCGAGCAGAGGTGCAGCCATGTTGCCGCCACCGCCGGCTTTCATCACCGCCTCCGGGCCGACCAGCACCATGGCACCAAAGCCGATGATGAACACCATCAGGTGGAAGAAGCCGATCAGCCCGGTGGCATAAAGTATCGATAGTCGCGCGGCCTTGGAGTCCCGAACCGTGTATACCCGCATCAGGACGTGCGGCATCGCCGCGGTGCCGAACATCAGCCCGAGGCCGAGTGAGATCGCGTCCCATTGCCCCGAAACCACCTTCGAACCTGGCTGCAGCACTCTTGTGCCGTACTTCTCCGCCGCTGCGGCGAACAGCTTGAGCGGGTTCATGTCGAAATGCATCAGGACCAGGACTGCCAGGATCACTCCGCCGGCGAGCAGCAGCGCCGCCTTCACCACCTGCACCCAGGTGGTGGCGAGCATGCCGCCGAACAGCACATAGATGAGCATGGCAGCACCGACCAAAGCCACCGACCAAGTGTAGGGCAGGCCGAACAGCAACTTGATCAACGATCCGGTCGCGACCATCTGGGCGATCAGGTAGAACAGGATCACCGCCAGCGTACCGACCGCCGCGGCGAGCCGCACCGGCTTTTGGCTGAGCCGATAGGCGACCACGTCCGCGAACGTGAATTTCCCGACATTGCGCAGTGGCTCGACAATCAGAAAGAGGATGATCGGCCAGCCGACCAGCCATCCAATCGAGTAGACCATGCCATCGAAGCCATTCGAGGTGACAATGCCGGCGATGCCGAGCAGCGCGGCCGCGCTGAGGAAGTCGCCGGCGAGCGCCCAGCCATTCTGCCATGCGGTGATCTCGCCGCCCGCGGCAAAGAAGTGCTCCGTGGTACGGGTGCGCCGCGCCGCCCAGTAAGTAATCAGGAGCGTCAGGACCATAAATGCGAAGAAGAAGCCGATCGAGAGCGAGTTGTTCGCCATCGCGAGGTCCTATCGTTCGAGGTCACGAAGGCTGGCATCGAATACCCGGTTCGCCCACAGCACATAGATGAGGCAGAGCAGGAACGATGAAACGATGACGAGAGGGCCGAGCACGATGCAAAGCGAGAGCCCGGGCGCAAGCACAGTGCCCAAAAGCGGCTTGTCGAATGCGAACAATGCCATGAAGCCGAAATAGATCGTGATCATCGTCGCACAAAGCAGCAGCGCGATCCGAAGGCGCCTGCTCGCAAGCGTGACAGAACGAGGCGCGACGCCGGAATTGACGGAAGTCTGCGCGTCCATCCACCCTCCCAGAAGGTCTTGATATCCACTACCGGCCAGCTTCCGCCGAGCCGCAAGCGTCGGGAACCACGAAACTTTGCAATGTACTGTGCAGATTTGCGGCCTCGTCGAAGGCGATGCTGTGTCGTCTCGACGGTCGCGGCGATAACAACCATGCCGGCAATGACGGCGCGCCTGCGACGGCATTGATCCTTGCATGCAAGGATTACGTTGGCGGCGCGGGCTTGGACACGCGTGAGGGCGGCACCACGATGGGTGGCGTGAGTCCGAGCTGCGGACATGCAGTCAAACCGGAAACCTCGCAGAATAGCGGGCGCGACCTCCATCGGTACCGGAAGTACAAGAGGAGTTCTATCGGGGTTCTCGCGCAGCGCGTCACACTGCCGATCTACTCGACTTTCCAGGCCCTGCACCTCGTCCGCGGTGGATTTGTCGGTCAGCGCACCCGTCCATCAAACAGACCCGTGCGTTCCTCCTGGAGCGAGGCATGGTGTGCGACAAAGCCTACATTCCCTGTTCGAGTTGCCCGGTATCTTGGCAATTAGCGCCAATGTTTTTCGCCTTGCATGTTGCGCATCATCGAGGGTTTAGCGGAAGACTCGCATCGATGGATGGGCGTATCGAGGGACTATCGAGCGAGATCGAAACGCTGGCCAGTCAAGACCGGGCCTGCCAGCGAGCCGAGCTAAGCGGACCCCACCAGCATGACGAACACGCTTGCTCATCCCGATGTCACCAGCGACGGCCTCTCTCTTGCGGTCAGGGTCGGAGCCGCGATTGACAAGGATGTGGCCTCTGCCGGCTTCTGGACGCCCGGGTCGGTCTTCAAGAGCGGCAGCGCCCGCAGGTCGTGCCGTGCGGTTGGCTGGACCACGGTCGTGCCGGGGCATCGCAGCGCGTCTGAATGCCAAGAGAATTCGTCGTCTTCAGCGTAAAATCAGCCCTATCTGAGCGTCATGAAAATGATGGCGAATTTGAAAACCGGAACGTCGGCGGATCACCGGCGCCATGACGGGTTCCATCCCGGACCGACCTGGTCCGCTACTGGAATCGTGGGTCGGGTTCTCAGTCCAAAGTGAACCATTTTCATGAATATTCCGTTGAGAGATTATTTTTCACGTGGTATGATGGATTTTCGAAATCCAAGCCCTCAGTGACCAAAATTCGAGGACGGGGAATGTTTTTCAGAGGAATGTAAGTGAGCGCAGAATTTTCAGGATCGGTGAATGTTTTTCACGATAGGCGATTGCCTGAGCCCGCTGTCCCCGCGGGTTATGCCGCGCTCATCGACACTTACAAGCTGGCCGTGCCGGTCCCCCGCACCCTTTCGGCCATCGGAGCCCGGCACCGCATCATTGAACAGGATGGTTGGCGGATCTACACGCCTCGCCATGCTCCCCAGGCCTCGCTTGAGGGACACCTGACTTTTGCCCTCAAGAACGAAGGAGTCGATCTTTCCGTCCTGAAGCGGCTTTTCCTAGTCGTTAACGAGGGTGACATCGCGGAGCTTGTCCGGCAGAAGCCGACCGGAATTTACACACGCCGCATCTGGTTTCTGTACGAGTGGTTGCTTGGCCGCGAGCTGAATCTGTCGCTTACAGACAAGGTCTCATATGTAGACGCCATCGATACCGACCTCCAGTTCGGAGGGGTTGGCACGAATTCCGCCCGGCATCGCGTTCGCAACAATCTTCCCGGCACCCCGGAATTTTGTCCGCTCGTTTTCAAGACGGCCGCGCTGAACCAATTTCTCGCGCAGAACTGGAAGGAGCGCGCGCGCGCTGTCGTCAGCGAAGTCCCGAAGGATTTGCTCGCGCGGACCGCCGCCTTTCTGCTGCTGAAAGATTCAAAGTCCAGTTACATCATCGAAGGCGAAAGGCCGCCTCAGGATCGCATTCAAAGATGGGGACGCGCCATCGGCGAGGCTGGACGCGCGCCGCTCGATGAGCAGGAGTTTTTGCGCCTGCAAGGCATCGTCATCGGAGACGAGCGTTTCGTGAAGCTCGGGTTCCGGCAGGAAGGCGGCTTCGTCGGAGAGCATGACCGCGATACACAGCGCCCTATCCCGGACCATATCAGCGCGAGGCATGAAGACATCGCCTCTCTTATGGCAGGATTGATCGCATTCGACCTCGCCGCCGAGAACGAGCTCGATCCCATTATCGCGGCGGCGGTGCTCGCCTTCGGCTTTGTTTATATCCATCCATTCGAGGACGGCAACGGACGCATCCATCGATACCTGATGCATCATGTCCTCGCGCGGCGCGGATTTAATCCGGCCGGGGTCCATTTTCCAGTGTCGTCGGCGATTCTAGACCGGATCGCCGAGTACAAAGGCGTGCTGGAAAGCTATTCCAGCAGGCTACTTCCGTGCGTACAATGGGAAGCGACCCCAAAGAATAATGTGAAGGTTTTGAACGACACCGGGGATTTTTACCGCTTCTTCGACGCGACCCCGCATGCCGAATTTCTGTACGAATGTGTACGCCAGACGATTGAGCTGGACCTTCCGAATGAGACGAGCTTCCTGCGCAACTTCGATATGTTCCGATCCGGAGTCGAAAACATCATCGACATGCCCGAGCGAACGCTCAACAACCTGTTTGGCTTTCTGCGACAGAATCAAGGAAGACTTTCAAAGCGGGCACGAGAGAACGAATTCGCCGAGCTCACTCAAGATGAAGTTGTGAAACTTGAGCAATTGTACGCGGACTCATTCGGTCAAAGCGGAGCCTTAAGTGACTAACGGCGCGTCTTGCGCAGAGACAGGAAGCCCATTCTTTCCAGCGGTGGTACGGGTCGTGTCCACGGTTGTGGTGTAGCTCGGTAGAGCAAAGCCACCCGGTCGTGCGCCTCTAATAGCGCCGTAGCAGGCGGGCGCCATTGCCTGGCCACCGGAAATTCTCCGGTAGGATCGGGTTGCGACACGCCAACGGCAACAACGCAACCAGAGGAACCACCGATGATCGACGACATAATGCGAGCAGGCGCGACATTGCCGGGGCGCGGCCGATTTGGACCACGAGCAGGCGCTATGGCCTCGATTGGGCTTTGGCTGTGTCGGTTGCATTCGGACGGCTGCTTCGCCACTCAAAACGAGCAAGAAACAACAGCAATTGGCGTCTCCCGGCGACGGCCTATGCGGAAGCCCGATTGACCGACCCGCGTACCCGCTTCAAACCGTGACGTGGCGAGAAAGCTCGGGCGAGACTCACGAAATCCTCGGCCGGCATAGGCCGTCCGAACAAATAGCCCTGGTAACTGAGCTGTCCATGTCGCGCCAGGAACGCATATTGCTCCTCCGTTTCGACGCCTTCGGCGATGACTGAAAGGCCAAGGCTTCTGCTAAGCGCTATGATCATCTGGGCTATCGCGGCGTCATTAGAGTCAACCAGAACGTCCTTGACGAAGCTGCGATCGATCTTGAGCTGGTCAAGCGGCAAACGCTTCAGATATGAAAGCGCTGAATAGCCGGTTCCGAAATCATCGAGGCTGAAGCCGATGCCAATCGCTTTCAATTTGCCCATCTTGGCGATCACATCGTCGACGTTGCTGACTAATGTGCTTTCAGTGAGTTCGACTTTGAGGCGATGGGGATTGGCGCCGGTTTGCTCAATGATCGCGCGGACCTCTTCGACAAAATTCTTCTGACGCATCTGCAGGGCGCTGACATTGATTGCGATGGTCAGGCGTTCGGTCGCCGGATCGCTTGACCAGCGAGCCAGCTGACGGCACGCGGTCTTCAACATCAAGGCGCCGAGCGGAAGGATGAGGCCGGTGCTTTCTGCGACGGGGATGAATTCGCTAGGAGAAATCATCCCTTTATGCGCATGCGGCCAGCGCGCCAGCGCTTCTGCCCCCAGCAGCCTTCCTTCGTGATCGACCTGCGGCTGGTAATGCAGCAAAAGCCGTTCCTTCTTAAGGTCTTCTCGTAGATCGGTCTCGAGGGCAGCGCGGGCTGTAATCATAGTCTGCATGGCCGGGTCGAAAAACCGCAGGCCATTTCGCCCCGCCGTTTTCGCATCGTACATTGCCAGATCGGCTCTCTTGAGCAACTCGTCAACGTTGCACTCATCAGTCGAAAACAAGGTCACGCCAACACTTGCGGTACAGGGATATTCATACGCATCGAGTTGGAAGACCTCGGTGAAGGCTGCGAGTATCTTTTCGCCTATCGCTTCCGCCTGTAAGGCTGCGACCTTTGCTTTCTGTGTACCCAGATTGGCGAGAAGAACGACAAATTCGTCGCCGCCAAAGCGGGCAACTGTGTCATCCGCCCTCACACAATGCGAGAGGCGCTGAGCCGCACATTTCAGCAGCATATCGCCCATGTGGTGACCCAGCGAGTCGTTCAGTGTCTTGAAATTGTCCAGATCAATGAACAGCAAGGCGCCGTAGGAGTTGCTACGGATATTCGCATTGACCGCCTGGCGCACGCGGTCGATCAGCAGGACGCGGTTCGGCAGGCCTGTTAGCTGGTCAAAGAAAGCGAGTTCTTGGATCTTTTCCTCAGCGTGCTTCAGTTTAGAAATGTCATAATACGAGCCGATGTAGTTGGTGACCTCGCCCGTCTCGTTTTTCACAGCAGATATAGTCAGCCAGCGCGCACAGTTTTCGCCGCTCCTGGTCCTGAGACTCATATCACCTTGCCAGCCGCCAGTTGCTTGAACGGAACCCCACATACTGCGGTAGAATTCACCATCACGCCGATGAGACCGGAACAGTCTCGGGGTTTGTCCCACCAATTCTTCGATCGTATAGCCGGTTAAGCCCACGAAGGCGCGGTTGGCACTCAAGATTACGCCTTTGGTATCGGTGACGATCATGCCTTCCTGAGCATTGAAAGCAGCCGCGGCTATGCGCAATTCAGAGTTTGACTTGTCCAGAGCCTCTCTCTGTCGCTGCAGGTCGGCCTCAATGGCTTCGCGCCGCCTGATCTCTTGAGAGAGAGCGAGATTGTTTTCGGCCAACTCCGCTCGATGTCGATTGGACTCCACGAACTTGATTTGTAACCGCGCCGCATTTTGACGCATTCGCTCGAAGCCGATCGCCAGCATAAATAGCACGATGGCGAAGAGGCCAAGATAAAAAACGGAGAGGGGTGAAAGCGTACGACCGTATAGCTCATCCTCGCTGGCCAGCCTCAGGACGGAAAGTCGAGTGCCGGTAACTGGCGAGCGAAGTGCGAGATATCCTTTCAGTTCGGAAGCGCTGAGATTTGACAGCGGTTGTATGCGGCCAGACGAAATCTTGGCTAGCGAGGGGCCTTCGGTGACAACGGCCGAGTGCTCTCGCTCGATCGGGAGCAGCACCTGCCCATCGTCTCCCAGGAGGAATTCGCGCGGCTGGCCGAGGTCGTTGGTAGACACCAATGAGGAAAGTAGATTGAGACTGCTCACGGTCTCGACCGTTCCCCTTATCTTGCCCTTCTGGAGTACCGGTACGCTGACCACAATCAGGCGGCGCTTGTCGTCAATCTGAATATATGGTTCGGCCAGGGCGTTACGCCCCGGCGAAGCTGTCGTCGCGCTGGACGAGCCGACATCAACTTGCGCCACGCCGTTGCGATCGAAGAAAGCCAGCCGCAAATAGGCGGCTTGGCCCTGATATTTCTCCTCAACCATCGTCGCCTGAAAGCGGCGCTCGATTGCAGCCAAATTGGCGAAGAGGCCGTATTTGACGGACATTCCGAGATCGAGATTGCTGAAATAGTTGGAAATGTCCTCGCTGGCTGCGAGCCGTGCCGCGGCTTGCCGCCGTTCAGCTAAGAAATCGCTGACCTCCGCGGCGCGCGCTTCACCGAGCGACACCAGACGCGCATCGGCGTTTTGCCGCAACTCCACTTGCGACGTATAGAGATTGCCAATCAGATAAAACATCGACAGCAGAAACGCCGCTGCCGCTATCAAGAGCCAGCGTGGCGCTAACGATCGACTGAATCTAATCAGCGAAGATATCATTAATTCGTTTTCGCGAAATATTCCGGGAAAAATCGACGGATGCCTGGATAATATTTGTCCACCAGCCGGTCATAGAAGCCGAAGGCCTTGATCTCGCTCAAATACGCGTTGAATTCATTGCGCAAAGCTGGAGCGTCCTTCGGAAAGGCGGTTGCCAACGTTTGCTGCTCGGAGATCGGCCCCAGAATCTTGATTTTGCCCGCCCATTTGCCCAAATCCAGAATGGCATCCGGCACGTCGAGCAGTGTCAATTCGGCCTCTTTGTTGAGCATGGCCGGGACCATCTCGTTCAGGTTGGCGCTCTTGTTGTAAGCCTTTAAATCGATACCGACGTTGACCAGGCCGTAATTGGATGGATCCAAGCAGGTGCGCTCCATCACGAGTACGCTCTTGGATCCGATCGCCTTCCGGGTGTTGACGATGTCTGCCGCAAGATCCGCGCCGTCCTGGATAGGCTGCAGATCAGACTCGGCTGGTGCCACCAAGAGAACCTGCGAAGGAAGGGTCGGCTCGGAATATAGAAGAATGGCCTCACGCCAGGGCAGCACGGTGAAGCCGCTCGATATCACATCGCCTTTGATGGGATAGTCACCGGCCAGCGTCACTTCGCCATTTTTGCGCACCACATCCTTGCCGAGCAGGTCGCGGATGACCGAATAAAAATCTGAGTAGACAAGCTTGTAGGAGACGCCAATTCTTTTGGCGAAGCCCTGCATCAGCTCGACGTCCAAACCATCCCCCGCGCCGGTCACAAAGTTGGCGTAGCGGATGCCAAGATGGCGGATTTCGCCTCGCTGCTTGATCTCTGCAAGATCAGCTGCCCAGCCTGAAGTCGCGAAAAGGAAGACCATGGCGCCGCTTAGCGACCCGCGGACAAAGCGTTTCAGGGACATGGAGGCGCTCTTTACCTTTGTGCCAGTAGAAGCGCCTGCAATCTATAGCTGTGAGTTTAAGAAAGGATGGCGAAATACAACAAAGTAGATTTCAGTTTTCGGAAAAACCAGTTTGTCGGTAAAGGATTGATTGCAGGCCAGGTGCTGAGTGCAACGGAAGATTGTTCGATCCGGGCGTGCCTTTCAGTTTCTTGAGGTCGTTCAGCACCGACCGCCACGGACCCATCGCGCTCAACAGCGTGCTTAAGCATAATATGGTCAAGTATCCGGAAAACTGCTGCCAATGCGGCGTTTCGCCGGACAATAAGTGATGCCCTTGCTGCCCTATTTGCGCATAGAACAGGACCAGCGGCGCGCCGCCCAACATGCTGGTCGTCAGGTACTGAAGAGGGGTGACGTCAAGCATCGCGGCAATGAAATTCACCAGTGGTGCGGGCACCAGCGGCGAGAGGCGTAGTCCGAGCAAGGTCAACCAGAGTCTCACAGCCGATTGCTGACATAATGAAGCGCTGCGACGTTGAATGTGCTTTCGATAGAAGAGAAACGCGCTCAAACCGCCAAAGGCACTGCCGAGCAGCACGGTGGCGCCTCCCTCCAACCCGTCCATGTAAAAACCGGCGGCCAGGCAAATCATTGGCATGGAGGGAAAGGACAGAAATGCAAGGACAGTGGATGTGACCAGAAACGCCACAGCGGTGCCGAGTGGATGCGCTTGGGCCATTGTTTCAAGCCCCGGAAACACCTGCCAAAAGGCCTCTCTCGAAATAGGTGATGCAAGATATGCCAGCGTCAGAAACATGACGACTGCTATATAGACGATCAATGGCTGGTAACCACGCATCGGCTATCCCAAGCTGGATAGAAGAGGCGGCATGTAATCAAAGCTGTTGTAAGTATTCCAGAAAAGAACCTTCTTGTTCTTGAGCGCCCCCGCTTTAGACATGGTGAGCAACGAGCGCCATGCTTTCAAAGTGAAGACTGGATCAAGGATGAGTCCGGCTTCCTCCAACTCGTTCGCCCACGCAACGTCGGCGGCTTCGACCAAGCCGTAGCCGGGCTGCCAGCTGGTGGAATCCGGCACGAATATCTCGTCTTGCATCACGCGAAGCACATCAGGGGAGATGCCTGGAAAGCGGATTTGCTGCAGCCACTGGACCGTGCTGCGAGCGAGTTTGGCAACATTCCCCTCCACAAATGGCAAGGAGGGTTGCCGGTTGACAAGCCATCGCGTCAGATATGATTTGTCCTGATCGGCCACTCCCACGACCTTGGTCTTCCATCCCATCAAATGGACGCCCAGGAGAAGGCCCAAGACCGTCGAGCCGCTGCCCATGGCGACAAAAATCACGTCGGGCGGTGCGCTCCACGCCTGAGCGGCGCTAAGGAACTGCGCCAACTCGGCAATCGCATTCATATGCCCCAACACACTCAGGTCGTTCGAGCCGCCTGGGGGAACGAGCGAATCCGTATCCGAATGTAGCCAATTTCTCGCATATTCCTGGGAAGCTTGGCCCACCAATTCAATGTTGTTCTTGGCTATGGCAACGTGTTCAACCAGGCCTCGCAAAATACCCAGCCGCGCCATGTCCGTGGTAGCTCCCGGCACCTCGAAAAGCACCAAGTCCAGGGCACAATTCAGCGGCTGTCCGTCACCGGTCAAATCGGCCACACGATTGGCTAGGGCAAACTGCAGAGCATGATTGCTAGAGACCGCGCCAACCGTCCCTAAACGCTTGGAGCCGGACCACTTCAGATTCGGGAGCAGGAATTCGTACTTCCGCGCCTTGTTGCCAAAGACGGGATAACGCGCACTGCTCTCATTCATCACCAAAAGATCAGAGCAGTCTATTTGTCGCGTCACAGATGACGGCAACTGCAATAGCTGGTTGTTTTCCCTCAAGAAAATGGGGGTCCATGGAATGGTGGCGCGGCCGTCAGCCTGCCTCAGGAAAACCGAGTTACCGGGTTCGCCCTGGCGAACGTAATCGGCAAATGACTTATCGCCGGAGAGCGTGTTGCCGATGAAAGGACCGCCTGCGGCATCGGGATCCAGCAGGGACGGAAAGAATCTACCGAGTGCCAAGGATTGCGATTTCAACGCTGCGGACGAGGGAGCCAAGCCGGCAAGATCAGCGGCGTGCGGGAGCGGCGACAACGGGAGGGGGCGACGTTGATGGGTGGCGACCGCGCTCAACGCGGCACCTCCGCTCAGCGCGGCACCGCCTAGGAGGGCCGCTTGCATGAAGTTCCGGCGAGAGAGGTTCATTGCCTGGATGCTACTCGGTGTAGCTTCAGGTTAACGCTTTTTTAACCCTATTCCAATCCGCATGCGCGCTCACGGGCGAAATATGAAAGGTTTGCTTAACGCAGACGCGTTGAAGGCGTGCTCAGTATCAAATCTAGCTCAAACCAGCTTGGCAGTACGGCGATTAGCCCCGCCGTATTGTTGTTTTGGCGCAAGGGCTTCGCCCATCGGACCGCATCAAGAGATATACTCCGGGTCGGCCGGAAAGTGGATCAGAAGGGGCCTTTTTGCTAGTGCGCGCGCACTTCCCGTCTGCGCCCCTATTGTATCCGGCGTTGGCGCCACTCGGCTGTTGCGCAATCTCCGCACGTCGTTGGTGTAGGCGCCGAAGCACGGCACGATCAGCTGGCGCCTTGGCCAGCACCGCGCCCGAACAATTGCGAACGAGAGTGGCTGACTCATAGTCGCGGTGAGAAACACCAGACCCAAGCGCTTTTCCGATCCGGAATGCGTGTCCGGCCTGCGGCAAGCCAATGCCAGCGTGCCGACGACTCCAACGAGGGGCGGTTGTGCTACGCTTGTACTGTTTGGAAGACGACCCGCTGCCGAGCCGCCTGCCCGCAGTTGGGCCGACAGTCCGCTGAAGCCGACACGGTGACCGCGTCGACGTCGGATCGGCTCAGACACTCGAAATGAATCAGGCTTGCGGCCTGCGCCCCAGCGGAGCGCCTTTTGTGCGGATCAGTCGCTCTTCAAGCATATCCAGCCGATCCTGCCCCCAGAACCGTTCGCCTTTGAAGACATAGAACGGCGATCCAAAGACACCAGCTTCCAATGCGCGAGAGGTATTGGATACGTATTCCAGGCGGGCAGCACCTGCCGCCCCCTCCAACAGCGTCAAACCGTCATAACCGGCGCGATCCGCAGTTCTCAGCAGCGTGTCGCGGTCGGCGAGGTTCTCGTCCTCGACCCAAATCGCGCGCATCATTGCGTTCGCGAGAGTGTCGACATTCAAGCCTTGGTTTTGCGCCGCAATTACCATGCAGGACGCAAGATCCACGTCGACAGGAAAATAGGAAGGCTCGATGTTGACGATCATCCCGAGCCGCTCGCTCCAACGCTTAAGCTCCTCGATGCGATAGTCGCGTCGCTGCCATGAACGCTTTTCAAGAACGATCCCGCCGCTTGCTGCATAGACATCCTGCATGCGCATTGGGATATAGTGACACGAACTCCGTGACGCGCGGTTATCTGTGACAATCTGACCTGCCCTAAATAGGCCCAGTCCGACATCAGCCAGACATAGTAGTCGATGAATGGCGCATCTTGATCAAGCATAGCATCAGGCCTTCGGAAGGTGGTGGGCGTGGATCAGTCTCGGCTAATGACGATAAGGACGGTTGCGCGGGCGCCAACCCGCCGCACGTGGTGAACGAGGTGCCCCGGAAACTGCAGGAAATCTCCGGGGCCCATGACGACACTGCGGTCCGCGAACTTCACTTCGACGCGGCCCGTAATGACGTAGAGCGACTCCTCGCCGGAATGTTCTGCGTAGGTTGCCTCACTGAAGTGGGCCGGCGGCGTCATTAAGAAAGCTTCCGCCCGTCGGCCCGGCCCCGCTGGCGATAGGGATACAAAAGAGTATCCATGGACCGGATCCTCCTCCGGCTGCCGGTTCGCTGTACGAACCAGATGGATGTCCGAGTCCGCGACCTGTTCACCAAATAGCAGCGCCACGGGAATGTCCAAAGCACGAGAGAGCTTCATCACGGTTGCGATCGACGGTGCCTTGGCGTCTTTCTCGATCCGGGACAGGAAGCTTTTGTTCAGTCCCGTCGCGAGAGCCAGCTCGTCGAGTGTCATGTTCTTGTTGCGGCGCCAGGCACGCAAACGAGCGCCGATCCGTCCCGCCGGCAGCTGCTCTGAAACACTCGCTTCGAATTTGGTCGTCCGAATTGTCTTCTTGCTCATCATTCTTCATCACCGGACTGGCAGACCAGATTTCCACGATTTTTTGTCTCCCCAAGCATCGTGGCGACTGAATGTGCTTTGTCAATGAACGAAGAGGTCCAGCGCGGAGCGGTAGGCCTCGCGCGCTCGTCATGAGCACACCTCGTCTTAGTCCGTTATAGCGCGCCATTTCAATAGTGACGGACTGATATATGGTTCCCTCTGGGCAACAAGGTGCCCGACAGACTACACGTGGAAAAAACTGTCACGACCGGATCTGGATCGCAGAAGCCGGTCTTCGGGCGCTGATTTGCATCGACGAAAGCGGAAACGAGATCCGGCGCATGCAGGGCGAAGGTGCCGACCGCTTTCTGTTCCCGAACGATCTCTGCTTCGGTCCGAATGGACTGCTCTACATGACCGACTCCGGCATGGCTGCTGAGGATTTCATCAACGGGCAAGCCTTCGTCGACGACTATATGAATCTTGATTGGGACGGCCGTGTGTATGAGATCGATCCAGCGGCGATGAAAGTCCTGCGCGTGCTCGATCGCAAGATCCGGTTCACCAACGGCATTGCCTTCGGTCCCGACAATCAGCTCTATGCCAACGCGTCCTTCACCGGCGAGATCTACCGATACGACGTGCTCGGCGAAGCCTCGCCGAAACGTGCGGTCTTCGGCAACGTCCTGCAGCCTGATTCCAATCCTGACTTCAAAGGGCCGGACGGTATGGCCTTCGGGACGAATGGCCGCCTCTATTGCACGGTCTACAACCAGAAGAACGTCACGGTGCTGGACCGACGGGGCGAAGTCGTCGACCGGCTGATCCTGGATGGGCCGCAGCCGACGAATTGTGCCTTTACACTCGAGGGCAAGAAGCTGCGTGTCACTGAAGTCGGCAAGGGCCAGGTCGAGGAGATCGATATGCCCTGCGAAGGGCTGCCGCTGTATCTGCCGAAATTCGCCTGACGAGGCGCCTCACGGTTTTGTCCCGCGAGGCGTTCCGCCGACGCTCAAAGGAAGCCGATCGATAGCCAGGGCACGGCTGCAACGATCAGGGTGCCGATCAAGAGCGCGATCATGTAGCCCACGATCGGCTTCATGCCCTCGTCCGGGTTGATGCGGCTGATGGCGCAAGCCGCGTAGTAGCCGACGCCGAACGGTGGCGCGAATAGGCCGATGCCCATCGCGAGAACGACCACCATCGCGTAGTGGACGTCGTGCACCCCCACGTGCCGCGCGATGGGGAACAGGAGCGGGCCGAACAATACGATGGCCGGGATCCCCTCCAGCACGCTGCCGAGGATCACGAAGGTCGCGATCGTCACCGCTAGGAAGACAGGGACGCCGCCGGGAAGGCCGGTCATGAACTTTGCCAACGAGGCTGAGAATCCCGACTGGGTCAGCGCCCAAGCCATGCCCGTCGCCGCGCCGATGATGAGCAGGATCGCCCCCGACAGCGAAGCCGTTTCGACCAGCATCGGATAGATACGGCGCCAGTCGAATTGCCGATAGATGAAGAGACCCGCACAGGCGGAGTACAGGATGCCGATGGTCGAGACCTTTGTTGCCGTCGCAACGCCTTCAACGACGGCGGTCCGGATCACGAATGGCAGTGCTATGGCCGGAATCGCAATCACAAAGGCGCGGCCGATCTCTCGCCCCGTCGCGCGTTTGACGTGGGACAGGTCCTCGCGGCGGTATCGCCACCACACCACGGCCGCGAGCATGAGCGCGAGCACCACGCCCGGAAGCAACCCGCCGGTGAACAGCGCCGAGATCGACACACCGGTCACCGAGCCGATCGTGATCAGAACCAGTGACGGGGAATCGTCTCGGTCTGCGCGCCCGTCGCGGCCAGGAGCGCAACGAGATCGCCGGGCTTGGCCCCGCGCTGCCGCATCTCGGGAAACAGCACAGGAGCCACGGCAGCCATGTCAGCCGCCTTGGAGCCGGAAATGCCCGAGACCAGATACATCGCCCCGACCAGCACGTAGTGCAGTCCGCCACGCACGTGACCGAGAAGGCTCGCCAGGAAGCTGACCATGGCGCGCGCCATGCCCGTCATCTCGATCAGAAGGCCAAGAAAGACGAAGAGAGGCACGGCAAGCAGGATCAGGTGGCTCATGCCCTCGTCCATTCGTCCGATCATCACGACGTCGGGCGTGCCGGTTGTCAGGGCAAGATAGCCGACCGTGGCGAGGCCAAATGCAAACGCGATCGGCACCGCCGCAAAGACCATCGCGCCGACCACGAAAACGAAGAAGATCAGAAGATTCAGATTGCCAAGCGGCTTCAAGACCGGCGCCAGCAGAACGAACGTCCCGATGATGCCTGCGACGATCGCCAGGGAGGCCAGCAAGCTGCGCAGGCTCGCGATGCGGATGAGCCGGAGGACGGCTGCGATCAGCATCAGCCCGATCCCGATCGGCAGCGCCGCCGCACGCCAGGTGTTGACGATCTCGAGCGCCGGGGTCGTGACGAACGCCTCGTCCGCGGCGAACTCATAGGCCGGCCAAACGACGAGCACGAGAAATGCCAGCGATGCCGCTGCTGCGACGACGTCCAGGAACGCGCGAAGTTCCGCACTGAGAACGCCGACAATGGCGGTCATCCGCATATGCTCGCCGCGCTGGAACGCGATCACGGATCCGAGCATGGCGAGCCAGAGGAAGAGAATGCCGGCGAGCTCGTCGGACCAGACGATCGGCGAGCGGAACACGTATCTACCCACGATGCCCGAGGACAGGACTGCGATCTCCGCAAGGACGAGCAGTGCCGCCGGGACTGCGACGACGTGGCCAAGTATCCTGTTCGCTGTCACCACCCAACTGCGCGCGTCCCCTTGAGATCTGCCGGCCGCCATGCCGGCATCGACGTGCGGCGTATGGCTCATACTGGTCATGATAGCTGGCCCGCGGCTTTTTCGAGCTGAGACCACGCCTCCTCGCCAAACTTGCCCTTCCAGTCGGCGTAGAAGCTGGTTTTGGACAAGGCCTGGCGGAAGGCGCCACGATTCACATGGATGAACTTGAGGCCCTTCGCCGAGAGGTCAGTTCGCAATGACTGGCTGAGCTTCGCGATGTCCGCCCGCTGGTCGACGGCGGAGCGGTCGAGCTCGCGCGTCACAATCTCCTGTACGTCCTTGGGTAGGCGCTCGAAGGCGCGCTTGTTGCCCAGGATCCAGTAGCCGTCCCAGACGTGCCCGGTCAGGCTGCACGTGCTCTGCACTTCGTAGAGACGCGCGGTCGCGATGATCGGCAACGGATTCTCCTGGCCGTCGACAACCTTGGTCTGCAACGCGGAATAAACCTCATTGAAGTTGATCGGCGTCGGCCCGGCGCCGAGCGCCTTGAAGAGCGAGGTGAGCAGCGGCGCCGGTGGAACGCGGATCTGGAAATTCTTCAGGTCATCCGGCCTCCGCACCTCGCGGCCCGACGAGGTCACCTGACGAAAGCCGTTGTCCCAGGCCTTCGACACCGCCATGATCGGCGTCTTGGCGATCTGCGCCCGGATGTAGGTGCCGAGGTCGCCGTCCATCGCCTTCCATACGCTGTCGTAGTCAGCGAATGCGAACCCGGTGTTCACGATGCCTGCGCTAGGCACGAGGGTGGCAAGTATCGAGGACGATTGGTTGAAGAACTCAACGCCGCCGCTGCGAACCTGGGTCAAGAGCTCGGTATCGGAGCCGAGCTGGTTGGCCGGGAATAGCCTAATCTCCAGTCGACCGCTCGTCGCTTCGCGGATACGGTCGATCGCCTCCTGCGCCCGGATATTCACTGGATGCGTCGGATCCTGTCCGGTCGCGAACTTATAGACGAACTCTGCGGCATACGCCGGCCGGGTGAGAATCCCGCAGAGAGGAACGGCCGTGGCGGCCATCAACAGCGAACGGCGGCTGATGCTTCCGGTCTTCGAGACAGTCATGTTTTCCTCCTGATCCTGCGTTGACGTTGCTGCCGACTGCTTTAGTCTGCGCCGGCGTGCAGCTTTCCGGGTTCTTCGCTTGCCGGCTCTCGACCGCCGGCGTTCGGGGAAGAGCCATCGCTCGCCGCGCGACCCGCGGCGGGCGAAGCTCTTCACTGAGGTTTGGCTGAGTTGGCGCTTAGCGCCGGTACTCTAAAGCCACTGCTTGATGTGCCTCGCGACCTCTGCGGTGGAAATCCCGTAGCGGTCGTGCAGTGTCGGAAGTGCGCCGGCGTCAAGAAATTCGTCCGGCAATGCGATCTGGCGAAAAGGCGGATGGACACCGGAACGCATCAGAAGTCCGGCAACCGCCTCGCCAAGACCGCCAATTGTTGTGTGGTTCTCGGCAACGACGACAAGGCGGCCCGACTTACCGGCTTCCCGCAAGATCGTCTTGGCATCGAGCGGCTTGATGGTTGGAACATGCAGCACCGCAATATCGACGCTGTCGCCCCTCAAAGTTTGCGCGGCTTCGAGCGCACGCATGGTCATGATGCCGGACGAGATGACTAGGGCGTCCTCCCCGCCACGGATCAGCTTGGCCTTGCCGAGCTCGAATTTGTAGTCGTACTCGTCAAGCACGACTGGCACCTGCCCGCGCAGCAGGCGCGTGTAGACCGGTCCCTGATGCGCCGCGATGGCGGGCACCAGTTGCTCGATCTCATGGGCATCGCAGGGATCGATGACCGTCATGTTCGGCATCGCGCGAAACAGCGCAAGATCCTCCGCGGCCTGATGGCTCGGGCCATAGCCCGAGGTCAGACCCGGCAACGCGCAGACGATCTTCACGTTGCGGTCTTCCTCCGCGATCGTCTGGTGTATGAAGTCGTAAGCCCGCCGCGATGCGAACACGGCGTAGGTGGTGGCGAACGGCATGAAGCCTTCGGCGGCGAGGCCGGACGCGGCGCCGAACAAAAGCTGCTCGGCCATGCCCATCTGGTAATAGCGGTCCGGAAATTCCTTCGCAAAGATGTGCAGGTCAGTGTACTTGCCGAGATCGGCCGTCATGCCGACCACATCGAGACGGCTGCGTGCGAGCTCGACGAGCGCGTGTCCAAAGGGCGCCGGCTTCGTCTTCTGTCCCTCGGTCGCGATCGATGCGATCATGGCCGAGGTGGTCAGGCGAGGCTTGCCCGGCTGCGGTGCGGATCTGACGGTCTTCATGCCTGCCTCCCGGCTTCCAGCGCGGCGAGCGCGAGCTGCCATTCGTGCTGCTCGACGCGGATGAAATGGCTCTTCTCGCGCTGCTCCAGGAATGGAACACCTTTCCCCATCAGCGTGTCCGCGACGATCATCCGTGGCTTGGGCTCAGGATGGGACTTGGCGGCGTCGAAGGCGGCAACTACGGCATTGAGATCGTTGCCGTCGACGCGCTGCACGAACCAGCCAAAGGCCTGAAGCTTGTCCACCAGCGGCTCGAATGCCATGACCTGCGTGGAAGGACCGTCCGCCTGCTGATTGTTGACGTCGACGATGCCGATCACATTGTCGAGCTTGTAGTGGCCTGCCGACTGGATGGCCTCCCAGACCGAGCCTTCATCAAGCTCGCCGTCAGAGAACAAGGTGTACACCCGCGCCTCGGATTTCTTACGCTTGAGCCCCAGGCCCATGCCGACTGCGATGCTGAGCCCAAGCCCGAGCGAACCGCCCGACATTTCCATTCCGGGTGTGTAGGAGGCCATGCCCGACATCGGCAGGCGGCTCTCGTCGCTGCCATAAGTTTCGAGCTCTTCCTCGGGAACAATCCCCGCCTCGATCAAAGCCGCGTAGAGGGCGATGGCGTAGTGCCCGTTCGACAGAAGGAAGCGGTCGCATCCTTCCCAGGACGGATCCTCCGGCCGGTAGCGCATTGCGTGGAAATAGGCCACCGCGAGAACGTCGGAGATGTCCAGCGCCTGGGCGATATAGCCTTGGCCCTGGACTTCACCCATGCGCAGCGCATTGCGGCGAATGTTGTAGGCGCGGTCCGCCAGCTTGGGCGTGTTCGCAAGCGTGTTGGTCGGCGTTTCCATCGATCTGACCTTGTCTCGCTAACTCAGTGGATGAGCATGCCGCCGTTGACGTCGATCACGGCACCGGTCACATAGGCCGAGAGGTCCGACGCCAGGAAGGTGTAGATGCCGGCGACGTCTTCCGCCGTGCCGAGGCGATTGAGCGGAATGCCTTCCAGGATTTTCGCTCTCATCTCATCGGTCAGCTTCCCTGCCGTGATGTCGGTGCCGATCAGGCCGGGCGTGACGCAATTCACGCGAATGCCATCCGGGCCAAACTCCCGTGCCATCGCTTTGGCGAGGCCAAGCACGCCGGCTTTCGCCGCCGAGTAGTGCGGGCCGCCAAAAATTCCACCGCCACGCTGGGCCGAGACCGACGACATGCATGCAATCGATCCGGATTTCCGTGCGCGCATATGCGGGATCACCGCCTGAGAGAGAAACAGGATGCCCTTGAGATTGACGTCCTGAATGCGATCCCAATCGGCCGCCGAAATTTCCAGAAACTTCACCGGCTGGGTGATGCCCGCATTGTTGATCAAAACATCGATGCCGCCGAAAGATTCGATCACGCGGGCGACCGCCTGCTCGCAGGACGACTTGTCGGCGACGTTGCACCCTAGCCCAGTGTGGGAGGTTCCAAGCGACGTCGCAGCATCCGCGGCAGCGCCAGCGTCAATGTCCAGAATGGCGACCCGAGCGCCCTCGCCGGCGAACCGCCGGGCGGTGGCAAGCCCGATCCCGCGCGGCGAGGCTGCGCCCGAAATGATGGCCGTCTTACCGCTGAGCAGCATCAGTTCCTCCCACGAATTTATTCTTCCTTGGCAAGGCAAGGAATGACCCGCGGAGGATGAACGGACAAGCGCGCAGTTGTCACGGACCGATGAATCTGGTTCACTTGTGGGATGCTGTCGAATATCCCCATATCGGCAATTCGCGCCTTTGAAGCGGCCGCCCGCACTGGATCGTTTCGCGATGCGGCGAATGAGCTTCACTTGACCCCGAGTGCCGTCAGTCACGCGATCCGCAAGCTGGAGGGCACGCTTCGGACCGTTTTGTTCGAGCGCAGCGCCCGATCCGTGCGGCTCACGCCGGCCGGCGAGAACCTTATGCGTCACACGGGAGCGGCATTCGACCAGCTCCGTCGCGGCCTCGAGGAAGTCGCTGCGCGCGGGCCACAATTGGTGCGCGTCCATTCCGCGCCCAGCTTTGCCGTGCAATGGCTGGCGCCACGGCTTGCACAGTTTCTCGCCGCTTACCCGAAGCTCGAAGTTCGACTGGCTGCAAACACCGACTACGCACGCTTCAGCAATGATGATTTCGATATCGACATCGTCTACGGTCCGCCGCGCGCGGAAGGTGTCGAAATTGTTCCTCTGCCGGAGGAGACGGTCACGCCGCTCTGCTCGCCCTCGCTCGCAAAATCGATACGAAAGGCTGCCGATCTGCTCGATCAGACGCTCATCCGCTCCGACGTCAAGCGGGTGCAGTGGCACCAATGGTTCACCGCAAATGGCTTGGAAGCCCCTGCGCTTCACGGCATGAGATTCGACCGGAGCTTTCTTGCGATTGCTACGGCTGCGGAGGGATTGGGCGTCGCGCTGGAATCGACCCTCCTGGCCGAGCGCGAACTGGCGAGCGGACGATTGGTCGCTCCGTTGGCACGACGCGCTAACGATATCCGCTACGTTGGTCACCGCCTGATCTACCCGCGCGCCAGCCGACAGAGATCGGCGGTACGAGCCTTCGCAGATTGGCTCATGGCGCAACTCGGGGGGGAAGGCGCGGTACCACCGAGCTAAGGTGATCGCAGAGAATCGGCGCCGAACTCGATCCGAACTGTTTACGTCTATACGTTTTATAGCGATCGACGAGTACCGAAGTGCTCCCGACCTGGAAGAAGCCCGCGATGCATCGGACGTCGATTGGCCTGCCGATCGCCACGTGCGCGACGGCAGCTACTTCTTCGACAAGCCCCACGGATTTATGCAGGTCGTCGACGGCGAGCCCGTCGTGGTGAAAGCGCGCAACGGCCGCAGCGCCGAGGGCATCCCGGAAAAGCATGTGCGCATCATCCGGAAGCCGATCCCGGTCCGCGACTCCGTGCGCGAGGTGTTGAAGGCGCAGGAGCTCGACCGACCGTGGAAGAACGCCCAGGTCAGGCTGCGCATCGCCTAGTCGAACTTCGCCCGCGACTTCGGCCCGATCAACTTCACCACCGTCTCCATGGTGGAGGATGAAGAGATCGTCGAGGTGCGCGAGACGCACCGCCGGCCGAACATCCAGCCCTTCCTCGACGACCTGGACTGCTGGCTCGTCGCCTCGATCGAGGACTACGACCTCGAGACGAACACCGCGAAGCCCGGGCCGATCGGTGATCGCGCCGGCGGCGGCCCGGAAATCACCAGCGCGGCAGACGCGCTCGCGGTCGTCCTCAACGAGCGCGGCTGCATTGACATCGACCACATCGCCGAGCTTCTGCACGGGACTGCGACGACGTCGTCGCTGAACTCGCCAGCGCCGTTTTCCGCGACCCCGCGAACGGCTCGTGGCAGACGGCGGACTCCTACCGGCAGGATGTTAGCTGCCTGCTCCAGCGCGTTTTCTTCAAGCGACGGCGTGCTGGCTTGCAGTTCCCCCTCGTCACAGTCCGCCGATCCTAGGAGTGCTCAAACCAGCAATGCTAGGGACTACAAACTGAACGTCCGCTTCCGAGCCATCTAGCATGACCAATTCGCACCGGCGAAACGCCAATCCAGTTCGGGAAAGTAGCAAGAAAAAGTGTCGTGATTTGAGCACGTCTGGAGACCCGTCAACGCGTAGGCGGGCGCCAGTTTCGGAAATCTCAACGAGAACGCAATCGCGCCACCATTTTCCATTTACACCCAAAAGGGTGACCCAATGCTCTCGTTCGAAACGCACGCGCTTTGTTTGTCGCTTGCTCCAAAGCATCGAGATCACACCGCTCAGCGGCGCCTTCAAATCATTTCGTCAGAAAAGAAGCCGAAGAGCTGTTTGCGAGCGACATCAAGCCGGCCACGCTGGCAAGTCGGCAGTTGAAAGAGAATTATTGCCTTTGACCTCAGAGGCAAAGCGAGGTCTTAAATTACTTAACCTTCATAATAACGCGAAGAGGCTCGAACATAGGAGTATAGTCCCGCTGCAGTCATCGCTAGGAGCGCGCCGAAGCACAATTGTTTGCGCATGAGCGCCCCTGGTTGGGGTCCTGGATAGCAACCGACCTTTCCTGCGCCCGCGCCGTCAGTTCTTATCCTGATTTTGCACAGATTTCCGGCTGTTGTGTCTGGAAAATGCATTTTTTGAGCACCACACAAGGCTACTCGGCCGTGTTGCGGCACGAATAATCGTTATTGCTTTCGGCTCAGCAAACAGGACCTGAAGAGCGGCGCGATATTATGCGCGCGACGCGCGTCGTTTGGCCCGGGTGTGAGGGGTTTCATAATTGCGATATGGATTCTGAAGTAAGTCTTGGTCATGACTCGGTCTCTGATTTTCTTCGTGGTCTTTGCGATCATCCTGGCAGCGCGTGGGCAGCAGCGAGAACAATTCGTGTTACGCCCGACTGCGGCCATGCCTCCGGTCAACGTACCCTGAGCGCAAGCGCACGGAACGTGTCGGCGAGATGATGATCATTTGGGGCACTTATCTGGCCAATCAAATCCGGCGGGCCATCCGCCGGCGGAGATCGTGAGAGTCCAGCATCGTTGCGCCGGCCTCGTTAGCCATCAGTGACCCTGGAGGACCGGCGCCGCCCCAGTCGTTCGGGCTCACTCCGGCGTAGTTCGACAGGAAGAGATCCTGCCGGCACTGGCGATGGCAGCTCAGGAGCTCTCGTGTCCTCTGGTTGGAGTTGGTGCATAGTAGGGCGCGGCTCCATCAGCTCGAGCACCGCTCGTCCCTTGTCCGTGATGCGCCACCCTCCATGCAAGCGGTCGACGAGTTGCTGCGTAAAAAGGTCGAGCTCGGGCACACGGGCGCCCATTCGTTTGGTGCGTGCCGCCCAATCCGGACCGCTCGTGGCCAAAATGGCCATGTCTCGCTTGAGGTCCGGCATGGATGCGAAGCCGTTCGGGTAGCTCACAAGGATCTTCAACACCGTGACCTGGAAATTCACATGAGCACTATCGGTCTTGTCCGTATCTAGCGCCACATGGTTGGCGCGGAGCGAAGAGCTTGCATTGCGACCTGCCGAAGGCGCTCCGCCGTGATCTCACCTTTGTTGGCGGCCTCCAAGATCTTGGAAGCGACATGGGCCCGAGTGCCGGTTTCGCTGCGAGGCAGACTGTCGCAAACCTCCTCAAGAACAGCACGCAGAAGCGCAGTGGTCGTTGCGTCCAACACTTGGCGACTCCGCAAGGCGCAAAGAATGGTAGCAGAGAAAGCACGGTGAACTCCTCAAAGAACTACTAGCATTACAGTTGCTTTTTTGATTTGAAGTGGGCGCGTTGAGCGGCAGCCTGGTGAGCTCTGCGCCAGAAGGACCATGCGATGATGTGTGCGGGTTGAATCCGCTTCCGCGCAAGTCTGATAGCAATGCGGCGGATTTCCTGGATTGACCAACGGATCAGTGGTGGGGTGGTTATGTTTTGGCTTTTGCCGGGGGGCGCCGTTTCGTTTTTTTGGGCGGTGGCGGATTAGCGCGATGTCGGATCGCGGCCATCATGGCGAAGGCGAGCATCACCAAGGACACATGACGGTGCCAGCCATGCCAGGATCTGCTCTCGTTGTGATCGAGCCCGAACTCGTTTTTCGCCGTTTCAAAGCTGTCCTCGATCGCCCATCGATGGCCTTCGACCGCGACCAGCGTTTCAATGGCTGTTCCCGCTGGGCACCAGGTGGTGAAGAAGGCGAGGTCATCATCGGCAATGCGACGACGGATCAGTAGACCGCGTGTCCACAAACCGTCATTTGCACTGTTGGACTGCTCGGCCTCGAGATCCGCCAATTCGAGATAACACCAATCGTGCAGCCGCGGTCCTTTGGTTCCGGCTCCCGCCGACAGGCGCTTCCAGTCGGATGAGCGCCGCGTCCGGGCGAGGTCTGCAGCCGTACCGGCGACCGGCGGTCGCTTGCCCCAGGATCGAAACACATGAGCGCTGCTGACCCCAAGCACGTAGCCTTTGCCTGCCCGACGTAGTTGCTGTTCGATGTTGCCAACACCGTAGACGGTATCACCGGCAACCCACTTGAATGGTACAGACCCGGCTATCGCGCGTGCGATCATTCTCGTCGCAAGCTTTGGTTTGGTCGCAAAGCCGACATCGGCAGGCACATATGTGGCTTCCAGACGATCTGGATCGTCGGTCCATTCCTTCGGAAGATACAACGCGCGATCGATGAACGCATGGCCATGACGCGAAACGTAGGCAGCGAAGACGCCGATCTGGCAGTTCGTGATCTTTCCTGCCGAACCAGTGTATTGCCGCGCCACTCCGCATGACGCTTTGCCCTGTTTGAGAAAACCGGTCTCGTCGATCACGAGCACCGCATCGTCATCCGCCAAATGCTCGATGACATAGTCGTGCACGATATCGCGCAGGGCATCAGCGTCCCAGTCTCCACGACCCAGAATCGCCTGCTGCCGCCATGGGCCGGGATCGCCAGCCGCCTCCGCGCGCATCCAACCGGTCTTGCGCTGCTCATCTCCGAGCAGACCTTCCAGGAACAGACCTGCATTCGTCGCAACACGCTCTTGCGTGAACAACGGACGTATCCGTTGCTTGATCTCTCGAAGCGACGCCGCCCACAACGCAAGCGTCGCCTCAACCGACGCGGCCCGCGCCCACGACATTCGAATCATGGTTGCCCATGGATTCAGAAGCCCGCAACAAAAGCAACTGTAATGCTAGGGTTCAGACTCAATTGATCCAATAAGCGACGAGAGCGGCGAGGTGGACGGCGGCCAAGAAGTTTCTGGCAAGTTTGTCGTAGCGAGTAGCAACACGCCTGAAATCCTTGAGCCGGCAGAAACAGCGCTCGATAACATTGCGCCCTTTATAGAGGCGCTTGCTGAAGCTGTGGAGGGTTACCCGGTTGGATTTGTTTGGAATGACGGGTTTCGCGCCGCGATTGACGATTTCGGCGCGAAAGCCGTCGCCATCGTAGCCTTTGTCCCCAATGAGGGAAGACATGGGCGGCGCGAGCTTCAAAAGGGCCGGCCCTGCGGCAATGTCTGCGGCTTGTCCCGGAGTGAGATGAAATGCGCAAGGTTTGCAATCGGGGTCGCTCAGCGCGTGGATTTTCGTGGTCCGCCCACCGCGCGAGCGGCCGATCGCCTGTTCACACTCCCCCCTTTTCCGCCGCTCGCCGAGCGATGCGCTTTGATCGAGGTGGAGTCGATCGACAAAGCCACTCGGTCCTTGCCGCAGCGGGCGAGCGCTTCAAAGATCGCCTGCCAATGTCCGCGCTTAGCCCAGCGATTGAACCGATTGTAGATCGTCGTGTAAGGGCCATAGTCGGACGGGCAATCGCGCCAGCGTGCGCCGCACTGGAGCATGTGAATGATACCGCTGATAATGCGTCGATCGTCTTGCCGCGCCGGGCCGGTCTGGTTCGTTGGCAGATGCGGCTCTATCTGAGCCCACTGCTTGTCGTTGAGCCAGAACAGTCCTTTGCGCATCGAAGTCCCCCGTGCCGAATCAACTTAGCACCAGGGAATCAGAACTCGCTAATTAGGTACAGACCCTAGCATTACAGTTGCTTTTGTTGCGGGCTTCTGAATCCATGGGCAACCATGATTCGAATGTCGTGGGCGCGGGCCGCGTCGGTTGAGGCGACGCTTGCGTTGTGGGCGGCGTCGCTTCGAGAGATCAAGCAACGGATACGTCCGTTGTTCACGCAAGAGCGTGTTGCGACGAATGCAGGTCTGTTCCTGGAAGGTCTGCTCGGAGATGAGCAGCGCAAGACCGGTTGGATGCGCGCGGAGGCGGCTGGCGATCCCGGCCCATGGCGGCAGCAGGCGATTCTGGGTCGTGGAGACTGGGACGCTGATGCCCTGCGCGATATCGTGCACGACTATGTCATCGAGCATTTGGCGGATGACGATGCGGTGCTCGTGATCGACGAGACCGGTTTTCTCAAACAGGGCAAAGCGTCATGCGGAGTGGCGCGGCAATACACTGGTTCGGCAGGAAAGATCACGAACTGCCAGATCGGCGTCTTCGCTGCCTACGTTTCGCGTCATGGCCATGCGTTCATCGATCGCGCGTTGTATCTTCCGAAGGAATGGACCGACGATCCAGATCGTCTGGAAGCCACATATGTGCCTGCCGATGTCGGCTTTGCGACCAAACCAAAGCTTGCGACGAGAATGATCGCACGCGCGATAGCCGGGTCTGTACCATTCAAGTGGGTTGCCGGTGATACCGTCTACGGTGTTGGCAACATCGAACAGCAACTACGTCGGGCAGGCAAAGGCTACGTGCTTGGGGTCAGCAGCGCTCATGTGTTTCGATCCTGGGGCAAGCGACCGCCGGTCGCCGGTACGGCTGCAGACCTCGCCCGGACGCGGCGCTCATCCGACTGGAAGCGCCTGTCGGCGGGAGCCGGAACCAAAGGACCGCGGCTGCACGATTGGTGTTATCTCGAATTGGCGGATCTCGAGGCCGAGCAGTCCAACAGTGCAAATGACGGTTTGTGGACACGCGGTCTACTGATCCGTCGTCGCATTGCCGATGATGACCTCGCCTTCTTCACCACCTGGTGCCCAGCGGGAACAGCCATTGAAACGCTGGTCGCGGTCGAAGGCCATCGATGGGCGATCGAGGACAGCTTTGAAACGGCGAAAAACGAGTTCGGGCTCGATCACAACGAGAGCAGATCCTGGCATGGCTGGCACCGTCATGTGTCCTTGGTGATGCTCGCCTTCGCCATGATGGCCGCGATCCGACATCGCGCTAATCCGCCACCGCCCAAAAAAACGAAACGGCGCCCCCCGGCAAAAGCCAAAACATAACCACCCCACCACTGATCCGTTGGTCAATCCAGGAAATCCGCCGCATTGCTATCAGACTTGCGCGGAAGCGGATTCAACCCGCACACATCATCGCATGGTCCTTCTGGCGCAGAGCTCACCAGGCTGCCGCTCAACGCGCCCACTTCAAATCAAAAAAGCAACTGTAATGCTAGCTGATTCCAAAGTCGAGTATGAACTTCACCACAGTCGTCGTTGCTTGTTGATTGTCCAAGACGTTGCCGCCATGCCCTCGAAGCAGGACAGTTGTGCTGGTCTGGCTCCGCCACGCCAGCGCTAGAGGAAGCGCCTCCGTGATGGAATTCAGCGCTGGAGGGGCTCTTTTTGACGATTTTCGCCGCGATGTCCGTGCGATGTCTCGCCACTTGCCAGAGTGTCTATTTTCCCGCGGAGAATCCATCGCCGGGGCAGCCGCAGCGGGCGTTCCGGTACAGACAGACCGTCAGTGTTTATGTCCGATCGTTTTTCTTTCTTTGAGATTTCCCTTAAGCGCCGTGGGCGAAGCTGGTCATGGTCCGTCAGCACGAGCGAGGGCACGCCGGTATAGCAGGCTCACGAAGCAGTCGAGCCGCCGCCAGATAGGAAGCGAAGAGGGCGTCATTTCTGCTGCTAAGCACGCCAATGGGCCCGCCTGCAACAGTTTCGTCACGCCGAGCTGGCGAGCGGTGTCGGTCACCGCGTTGGCTCCCGCGCCATTAGGCCCTGGTCTGTGAGTGGCCATGTCATGACCATGTCCCAGTCCTCGTATTTTGCTGAATGCATCTAGGGAATGTCGATGAAGCAGACCAAGCAAAACGAGAGATCACAACGTGGGAACTGAAGTGGACCCCGGAAATAGGACCAAACGTTAAGGTGTGAAGCGTCCTGCTCTGTTTGAACCGACGGAGCACGGATATGACGAAATCACGCAAGAAGTTCGATGCCGCATTCAAGGCCAAGATTGCCCTGGAGGCCTGCGCGAGGTCGCGACGGTGCCTGAACTGGCGAAGCGGCACGGCGTTCACCCGAACCAGATCTACGGCTGGAAGAAGCAAGTCCTCGACAATTTGGCGAGCCTGTTCGTGCGTGGCGCGACGGCTTTGGGAGATGGCGAGGAGGAGCATGAGCGTGAGACGGCGAAGCTATATACGAAGATTGGCCAGTTGACGGTTGAAAGGGATTTCTTGGCCAAGAGGCCCGGGCGATGACCGTCCCCGAGCGCAGGGCGATGGTCGAGCGCCCTGGCGAGAATTTGTCGGTTCGGCGGCAATGTGAGCTGCTGAATCTGGCGCGTTCGGGCGTCTATCGCTCCGAGCCGGTGACCAGCTCCGACGATCTGGCCATGATGCGACGGATCGACGAATTGCATCTGAAGTGGCCGTTCTACGGCTCGCGACGAATGGTGTTCGAACTCAACCAGGCAGGCTACGGCATCAACCGCAAGCGCATGCAAAGGCTGATGCGCGTGATGGGAATCGAGGCGCTGGTCCCGCGTCCCGGCACCAGCAAGGCAGCGCCCGGCCACAAGATCTATCCATATCTTTTGCGCGGCGTCGGCATCACCGAGCCCAATCACGTCTGGGCCAGCGACATCACCTACATTCCGATGGCGCAGGGATTCCTGTATCTGGTGGCGATCATCGACTGGGCTACCCGGGCGGTACTGGCGTGGCGTCTGTCGAACACGATGGATACGGGCTTTTGCATCGCCGCGCTCGACGAAGCGCTGGCGCGGCACGGCCGGCCTAAAATATTCAACACGGATCAGGGCGCGCAGTTCACCAGCTCAGCCTTCACCAGCAGGCTTGAGGCTGTAGGCATTGCGATTTCGATGGACGGACGCGGTCGTTTCATGGACAATATTTTCATCGAACGGCTGTGGCGCTCGATCAAGTACGAGGAAGTGCATCTGAAAGCCTATGCCGACGGACGCGAAGCGCGAGATGGCATCGGATCATGGATGAGCTTTTACAATCATCGCCGCCCGCACCAGGCGATGAATAACCAGTTTCCGATGGCGGCATGGCGTGCCGGCATCGACAGGATCGAGGCGGCGAGGACTGTGGATATGCCGCTTCGCTTGGACAACGCAAACGCGTTGCCCACATACCCACAGCAGACGCAACAGCAGCAGAAGAAAGCTGCTTGATTTGAACGACAAGGCAGGCCGGATCACACCTTAACTTTGGCGATCCATGGTCCCCGCTCCGGGGTCCACTTCTAACCTCGTCGGCAAAGTACTTGGTCGGAAAACGAAAAAACTGACCGCGACGATGAAGCGCCGTGCCCTCAAGATAAAAAAAATCTGAGCGACCGGATCCGCCATCTCAATAGAGACACGCTCCACGCCTCCTCGCACTAAGCTCGTCAGGTGGCGCCCCTCCAAGGTTCGCTCGCTTCCTCTCCGCTAGCGCCTCTCTGCACCTGTTTGCTGTCACGTTGTGAGGGGCCCGCCGATTGGAGCTTCCTATCTCCTGGCGTCCGGATCGAGCATGACGTTGTCGATAAGCCGGGTCGGGCCAACATAGCCTGCTGCACAAATGGCGACCGGACGCGATAACGGGTTCGTGGCCGGTTTTAGCGTTTCAGCGTCCACGATTTCGAGGTATTGCAACTCATCCAACGCCTCAAGGGGAGGCCTGACAAGCGATAGCAGCCGGACGGGATCGCACTCTCCTTCGCGAAACGCGGTTTCCGCCGAGAGCAGGCGCCGGCTGATCGCCAATGCACGGTTGCGCTCCGGGGCGCTGAGATAGCGGTTTCGGCTGCTCATTGCGAGGCCATCCGGCTCGCGGACCGTCGGCACGGTGACGATATCGATCGGCAGATTGAGATCAAAGGTCATGCGGCGGACCACTGCACATTGCTGCAAGTCTTTCTGCCCGAAAAAGGCGACATCCGGCTGGACCATGTTGAACAGCTTGCAGACAACGGTCGCAACGCCGCGGAAATGGCCGGGCCTGAACGGGCCGCACAGGGACTCCGCGAGTGCACCGGGTTCAACAAAGGTATCAAACTGAGGCGGGTAGAGTAGACGTCCCGCACCTCCGGAGCAAAGAGGACGTCGACTTCTGCCTCCCGGCAAAGTTGTTCATCGCGAGGGAAGTCGCGGGGATAGGTGGTGAGATCTTCGGTTAGGCCAAACTGCGTAGGATTAACGAAGATGCTGACGACCGTGGCGTCGCAACGAGCCTGGCTGTCTTCGACCAGGGCCATGTGGCCCTGGTGCAGGTAACCCGTCGTGGGCACCAATCCAATGTGTCTGTCGGGGCCCCGAGCCTCAGCTAAAGCGCGACGCAGTTCAGCAACGGATCGGATGGTTCGCATGATTACGACCCTGAGGTTGGTTCGTGTGGAGGCCAGTTTGCGACGAGCTCCTTGAGCGCGTCCGGAAGGCGATAGGATTCCTGCCCTCCTGGGAATGTACCGTCACGAACGTCAGTCGCCCAGCGCGAGAGCGCCTCCTGCATCAGCTGAAATCCATTCGAATAGGCGCGCACGAATTTGGGCGGCTTACGGTCGGTAAGACCCACGACATCATGAAACACGAGCACCTGCCCCGAACAATCAAGACCGGCTCCGATTCCGATGGTCGGAATCTTCAGGATCTCCGTCGCCCGCGCTGCTAGCTCCGCCGGGATTCCCTCCAGCACGAGAGCAAAACAACCAGCTTCCTCCAGACGATGCGCGTCCTCGAGCAGGCCGAAGGCGTCGGTGGCAGTCCGGCCCTGCACCTTGAAACCCATGACATTGACGCTCTGTGGGGTGAGACCGAGATGTCCCATCACGGGAATTTCACAGTCGACCAGGGCGCGTACCATATCGAGGCGGTTTGCACCGCCTTCGAGCTTCACCGCATCGGCGCCACGCTGGAGGAAGCCGCCGGCGTTGCGGATGGTCTCTTCCCGGCTCACGTGGAAACTGAGGAAGGGCGTGTCGGCAATGAGAAGGGCACGCGGTCTTGTCCGCGCAACCGCTTCGAGGTGATGATTCATCATCGAGACGCTGACTGGCAAGGTGTTGTCGAATCCGAGGCAAACATTGCCAACTCTGTCGCCGACGAGGATAATATCCACGATCGGATCAGCGATGCGCGCTGCAACCGCGTCGTAAGCGGTGGTCATTGCGATCCGCCGCCCCTCCTCCTTCCATTGCTGAACAAGGGGTATCGTAACTCGCTGGGTTGGCGACTGCGGCGTGTGGCTGATCTCGGTCCTGATCTGTTTTCTTAACGCAGGCACTTCAACTCCCGGCGCTTCCTAGGCGAGAGGAGAGATAAGGGTCAATCCACCGATACACAAAGAAAGCTTTCCCTCCAAACTGGAAGAAGGGCGCACCGAACCTCCCAATGATGGCGCAATCATCGTGGGAATGATTCTCTGCAGCCGAGAGGAAGGTCGCGGTACGAGTCATGGATCGCAAAGCGGCGGATATGGACCAAAAACGCCGATGATCGGCCCGGCTGGCAATTCTGATGGGAGGCCGCAAGCTCATGGTCGGCAAGCTCTGCAACGCCGCCGCCGCACTCACTTTCACCGCGGTGGTCGTCGGTGGATTTTGGAGCCTTTCGAACAGCTATTTGATTTGTGGGCTTGCGCTAGTCGCTTCAATATTCGCCCGTCGCTCGGTTGAGCGCTCGTTCATCAAGCGCGCCCATCGCGACATGGTGCGCATTCATAGCGCCGACTGGGGCTGTGCCGACGCTACGGGCACGGGCTTAGCCGACAAGCCATCGAGCGGCCATGCTCGTGATGACCTTCTGGTGACGAGCCGTCGCATTCTAGCCGACGGACCCGTCTTGATGACCAACCCTGCTTCACCTTTCCAGGCCGCCCGCATCGAACGCCTGCGGGACTTGCTCGGTCAGGCCCCCGAGCCTTGCAGCAGCCCTGTAAGTGGCAATGGGCACAACGCAAGGTCTGATCAAAGAACGGGAGAGAATACCTCAGCATGCGGCGGCAGCTGATACGTTGCGAGCCTTCTTGGGCTGCCGCGGCAATTTCCGCTGCGCAGCTCCGGCCATCAGCGACGGGGCAGCCAGCGCCCCCCCCGGGATATAGTGGAGCATGCGTCATCTTGAGCCGCCCGTCTGAACGCAATAGACACATGTGCTGACGGCTGGCGCATGGCAACATGGTATCAAGTTCCGCACCTTCGTAGCTCGTGAAAGACGCGGGCTTCATCCTAGCGAAGTCGACTAGGCCAGAAGAAGCCCTGCTCCCTCGTCACCGCCGGGCGGCCTTGGTCTTGAGGCGGCTGCGTTAAGCTGGCGGATGGATCCATCAGGCCGGTACGAAGTCTTGCGGGCCAACAGCCGAGGGCGTGCACTGTCCCGGGACGGTGATGACGGCTTCCTGGACCAGCTGCTCGAGCCGGCGCAGCGCGCCAAGCGAGGTCCCCGCGTGGATCGTGCCGATGCCGCCGGGATGTCCTGTGCCCCAGGCTTTCAAGAGATCGAGGGCTTCGGCCCCACGGACCTCGCCGATCGGAATGCGGTCAGGGCGCAGGCGAAGAGGGAGCGCACAAGGTCGCAGAGCGAGATCACGCCATCCTTGGTCCGCAATGCCACGAGGTTCGGTGCCCTGCACTGAAGCTCCCGGGTGTCTTCGATAAGAACGACGCGGTCCGATCCTTTCGCGACCTCGGCAAGCAGCGCATTGTCAGCGTGGTCTTCCCGGTCGAGGTGCCGCCGGCGGCCAGGATGTTCTTCCGTGCGGCGACCGCATTGCGAAGCGCGATCGCTTGGCTCACGTTCATGATGCCTGCGGCGACATAGTCGTCCAGCCCGAACACGGCGACCGCCGGTTTGCGGATCGCAAACGTCGGCGCGGCAACAACCGGCGGCAGCAATCCTTCGAAACGTTCCCCCGTTTCCGGCAGCTCAGCCGAAATCCGGGGGGAGCCGGGATGAACTTCGGCTCCTACATAGTGCGCGACCAGTCGGACGATTCGTTCGCCATCCGCTGCCGAAAGGCTCTCTCCGGTGTCTGTAAGCCCGCTCGACAATCGGTCGATCCATAGCCGCCCGTCAGGATTGAGCATCACCTCCACAACGGTCTGATCTTCCAAAAAGCCCGCAATGGCCGGCCCAAGGGCGGTGCGGAGCATGCGCGCCCCGCGCAACTCGGCTTCCAAATGAAATGAATGTATCGCCACGGCTGCCCCACATGATCGAGGCCCTGCCCTTCAGCGGCCTCATGTGAGACAAGTAGAAAAAGCAGATCCTACGCTATCGCAAGACAGGATCATCGCCGTCGTAGTCTGGCGTAGAAACGGCAAGAGTCGGAAAGGAAGGTTCGATAAGCTCGTGTTCGGCGGCGCTGAAAAAGGAGCACTCGTTGGGCATCAGCCCGTCAAGCTCGCGTCACCACTCCAGGTGTTCATCCGCCTCCAGCACCGCAGCTTCGCTCGCCGGGATAGCGGCATGAGCCGAGCTCCAGCCGCAGGCCGGTTGGAGTAGGGCCGAAGTCCTCTTCTTCCCTTTCCGACTTCGAAACCATGGAACGGCAAACCAGGCGAGCGCCGCCAGCTGTAGCAGCACGTTCAGTCCGAACGCGGTCTGGTAGGCAATCAAAGGATGGTGGCCGGCCTCAACGGGCCATCGCTCAAGAATCAGGCCCGTCCCGTACTGCACGATGAAGGCCCAGCCAAATTGCAGGACGTTCAAACCACCATTCGCGCGCGCGACCAGTTGGGGCGGGAAATAATCTCCTATGATGGCGTAGGTCAAAGCGGTGGCCGATCCGGCCACCGACACGACGCACCACGGCAGAAGTGACGGCCAGGGCGGATGCAGGATGATGACGATCTCCGCTCCGATCAACAGGGCCGCGACGGCCGCGAACAACACTTCCATATTCCTGCCACGGCTGCGCACCCAGGTTGCAAGCACGCCCAAGACTAGCGCCCCGAGGCTCAAAACAGTCGCCATCACGAACAGCTCGCTGACGAGACTTGTTCGATTGAGCCGTTCGATATCGCAAAGCCAAGGTGCCGCCCACAAGGACTGCAGTGCCCACGCCGACCCGATACAGGTTGCCGACAGGGGGCAATCCGCCAGAAGCGTTGATCAGAGTAGATGGTTTTCAGTGTGGCCGGCTTCGTGCTGCCTGATGGGCTGTCGACTCGTTCGGGAGCGACCAGATAGATCAAAATGGCAGCGAGCGCGCTTGCGGCGGCCAGCACCGCGAACCGGCCGCGCCAGCCTATCCAGTCCAGGAGCACCTCGGCAGGAGCGGTTGCCGTGACCGCGCCCAACGAACCCAGCATGATCATAAAGCCATTGATGAGGGCCAAACGTTCTCTAGGAAACCAGAGGACGATCATTTTAAGGCCCGACATCAGCGCTGCTGCACTCCCAAGTCCGATCATCGCGCGGCGATGAGAAGCGAAACGAAACCCGTCGATAGTCCGAAGAGCGCGGCCCCCGCTGCTGCCACAACCAAGAGCAAGCTCTGGACCCGGCGCGGCCCGTAGCGATCTAGTAACATGCCGATCGGAATCTGACCCGCCATGACGACCAGGAAATAGATCGACGTGAGCAGCCCGATGTCGGCAGCGCCCAGCCCGAGGTCGGAGCCAAGGGGTCCAGCGATCAGCGTATTGATCGTCCGGAACAGGTAAGCAAGGTAGTACCCGGCCGCGAAGGGAAGAAAGATGCAGGCGATGAGCCGCCACACAGGAAGCGGTTCGATGCGTGCCACAGGCGTTGTTTGCGCGGCGAACCCTTTCTGTACGCTTCTGCCGTTCTGGACGGTGCGTTCAACACAACGAGCTGGACAGGTTCCGAAAGTTCACCTTGCTGCCGCCCTCCTCGGCGGCAGCGCGCGGCTCGGAGCCCCCCTCTACAGCGGGTGCGGACGAACCCTCCTGAAGCAGTTCTTCTGCAGTTCGCCTCTCTGATACACCGCTACCGATTTCAGAGGCACGCCAGCTCGCCCTTCCGAGCCGATCAATCGTCTCCTGAATCAATGGTTGGCCAAACCGCACTCCGCGCTCGAGCTGTTGGACCAAAACCTTGCAGCGTTCTTGGCCGAGGAGGCATGCGTCCCGCTGCTGGGATGATTGCATGGCCGCCGTAACGGTGAGGTGATAGCGCGCATGCAGGGCCACTGTCTCGGCAACGATCGCGACCTCGCGCTCGAGCCTTGCCATCTGACCACTGAACCGGTCCGGAGTTTCACGAATGAGCCCTTCGGCCGCTGGCGCAGGAGCCAGAAAACGCTGAAGCGCCGTGTCGACGACCATGCTCTTGCCGACTCCCGCGCGTTCGGTCGCGGCTTCAAGCCGCTCGAAGATGCTTTCGGAGAGCTGAACGATGATCTTCTTGGTTCGCAGACCTTCGTTCGAGCTCGGCTCCACCTCGCCATCGGAACTTTTCCCAATCGAGCTGGCCTGACCTTCAGCCTCACCATCGATCTGCATTGTTTCTTCAGCTCCTCAATTGCGACCGCACGAAACGGCACATGCTATCCGTGCGGCGTGGCTTTCCGGTCGAAACAGATGAATCGGCCCAGCGATGATGCGTCGACAGAAGGGTCAATCCGACCACGACATCAATCGCGCCGACATCGGCGTCGTAGTCTGGCGTAGCCAAAGAAAGACGAGGCGGGCTCAAGATGAGCCGGATCTTTCAGCCTCCTGCGCGGCAGCTAGGGGCCACTCGCGATGGCCTTCTGGGACGTCAAGAAAGCTCCCCGCGCTTCACGACTCTGTGTCGGTCTGCCTTCGCGCGCCCGCTCGGCTCACCTAGGCCCGGCGCTCGATCGCCAAGGAGCCGTCACAGGCACTCTGCGCGGAGAAGTTTCTATTCGGGCTTCTTGGAGGCTTGCACGTCGATGCTTACCTCCTTCAGGACGCTGGATCCGCTCGCAAGTCGTCGTCCCAGCGCTTCGACAAAGCGGTCGTACCGCTCACCGCCCTTGGCGCGGGCGGCAGGGCTCGAATGCTCCGGCAATGCCGGAGTTGAGGTCAGCCAGAACCGGATGAAGAGCGCGACGGTCTCAAGCGTGATGCCATCATTGCGTTCAAGACGCTCGAGCACCCGCACAATCCGATCCAGCCGTTTTGCTATCACAGCCTCGCGCCGATCGGAATCGTCCGGAGAAAGGAAGGAACCTATTGCGGCCTCGACCACCAGCGACTTGGACCGGCCACCGCGGCTTGCGAAGGCCTCAAGCGTTTTGAACGTTTCGGGATCGAGATAGATGCTGAGCTGGACCTTTTTCACGCTGCCTCGCTCACAGGTCCATTCCATCGTCGGGATCGAGGGTGACGGTTCGCGCAACTCCCTGCATCGACCGGCTCATCAGTTGCGCCTGGACGGCATCCTCGTCACCCTCGTCGAGCTCGGGGTCGAACTCGTGCTCGCCGGCCGGCGTCTTGATCTCGATTTCCTCATGCAATTCCGGCTCGCGGCGTAAGCCGCCGTTCGCCTCGTCGCTCCTGCCCGTGCGCCTGGTCAGCAGCTGGCCCGACGGCGATATTTGGGCGCGGGCTGACCAGTCATCTGGGCGGGTGGGCTGCTTGTTCGGCTCCAAGCGGGGCGGCTTCAAGACACGTCGCTGGAATTGCGGATCCTCATAGTAGCGGACCTTGTTGGCACGGACCGGGTGCACACCGGAAATCATCACGACCGCGTCTTGCGGAGACAGTTGCATGATTTCGCCGGGAGTCAGCAGCGGACGAGAGGTCTCCTGGCGGCTGACCATCAAGTGCCCAAGCCACGGGCTCAGGCGGTGGCCCGCATAGTTCTTCATGGCTCGCAATTCGGTCGCAGTTCCGAGCGCGTCGGAGACGCGCTTGGCGGTGCGCTCGTCATTGGTCGAAAAGGCGATCCGGACGTGGCAATTGTCAAGGATCGCATGGTTCGGACCGTAGGCGCGTTCGAGCTGGTTAAGGCTCTGCGTGATGAGAAAGCTGCGGATGCCGTAACCTGCCATAAAGGCGAGTTGGCTCTCGAAAAAGTCGAGCCGGCCGAGGGCTGCAAACTCGTCAAGCATCAGAAGCAGCTTCTGCCGGCGCCGGTCGGGATCAAGGCTCTCGGTCAAACGCCGTCCGATCTGGTTCAGGATGAGCCGCATCAAGGGTTTGGTGCGGACGATGTCCGATGGCGGCACCACGAGGTACAGTGAGACGGATTCAGGACGGTCGACGAGATCACGGATGCGCCAATCGCTTCGCGCGGTGATCTTGGCAACTACCGGATCACGATAGAGCCCGAGGAAGCTCATCGCCGTCGAGAGCACACCCGAGCGCTCGTTCTCGCTTTTGTTCAAAAGCTCGCGTGCCGCTGATGCGACGACTGGATGGATGCCTGTCTCAAGATGCGGAGTCGCCAGCATTGCATTGAGCGTAGCCTCGATCGGGCGAGATGGATCCGAAAGGAAATTTGCAACCCCGGCGAGGGTCTTATCGGCTTCGGCGTAGAGGACGTGCAGAATTGCCCCCACCAGGAGTGAGTGGCTGGTCTTTTCCCAATGATTGCGGCGCTCGAGTGCACCCTCAGGATCGACGAGAATATCCGCGATATTTTGAGCATCTCGCACCTCGCAGTCGCCACGGCGGATCTCGAGGAGTGGATTGTAGGCGGCGCTGGCCGGATTGGTCGGATCGAACAACAGCACGGGCCCAAATTGCGCGCGCCACCCAGAGGTCAACTGGAAGTTCTCACCCTTGATGTCATGGACGATGGTGGAGGCCGGCCAGGTCAGAAGGGTCGGAATGACGAGGCCAACACCTTTCCCGGAGCGCGTCGGCGCAAAGCAAAGCACATGCTCGGGCCCGTCGTGGCGCAGATAATGACGTCCGAACCGGCCGAGCACGACGCCGTCAGGGCCTAACAGCCCGGCCCGTCTGACTTCGCGTAGATCGGCCCAGCGCGCCGAGCCGTAGGTGGTGACGTCCCGCCCTTCATGGGCTCGCAGGACCGAGAGCAACATGGCGAGCGCTATGGCCGCGATGCCGCCGCTTGCAGCAATCGCGCCACCCTCCAGAAAAACGACGGGCGCATAAGCATCAAACTTGAACCACCAGCCGAAGAAAGCTGCCGGCTGATAAATCGGCCAATGCCCGAGCTTGAACCAGGGAGCCCCAAGCTGTTGCTGGAACGCAAGCCGCCAGGCTGTCCATTCGGTCGCAGCCCACAGGAACGCGAGCACGATGAGGCAGACCAGGATGACCTGGTGCCAAATGATTTTTGTTGCCGACATGATCGGGATATCTCGGCATATCGACGTGCGCACACAACTACAATGGTGCTCGCGTCGCAGTGGCGCGCGTGGCAGCGCAGAGATCGGCGGGGACAAAGCCGAGATACGTAGCCAACGCCCATTCAAGCGAAGCGGGACTGATCGAGGTTTGCATCATGAGACGGCGCCGAAATGCCGATTATGTGCGTAAGAGCTCATGGATGGGCATAAAAACGCTGACTTCGCTCAAGTAATGTGAAGCGTTCCTGAAGATTGCCCTCCTGGAGCGCTCAAACGCTGGAGGGACGGACGACCTTCGATCCTCGCGAAGTGTCGCTGAATGGGTCCCGGAGTTCTGACGATCGCGCAATAGATAAGCTCACCCGCCGCCAAGCTGCCCTTTCCCAAGAGCCACCTGAATCGCATGAGGTTATGGTGTTTCGGCAATGCTGCTGGCTCAGGTAAGGGTGGAGGTGTGGCGCATTCAAAGACGCGCCTGCTCAGATTGACGACGCCGCTTGCTGGTGCTGTGACCCTGCTACTTGCCGGGATAGTCGTGACAGACGCGGCCGACTGCCCACGGCAGGATGTGCTCGCACCTCCCGCGTCCTCGAGGTCGACGCAAAGGCCCACGCGCGCGTTGGATTGAACAGCTTTCGGGAAACGCTCCCTTTGGCTGACCATGAGGTCGTCCTCACCTTTGACGACGGGCCGCGGCCGCCGAGCACGCAAAAGGTACTGGCGGCGCTCGCCAAGGAATGCGTACGGGCCACGTTCTTTCTGGTCGGCAAGTCCTCCGCGAAGTCTCCAGAGCTCGTTCGCCGAATTGCTGCCGAGGGCCACACCATCGCACACCACAGCTGGTCGCATACGATGATGTCGAAGATGACCTTCGAACAGGCCAAGAAGGATATTGATCGTGGAATTGCCGCCGATGAGACGGCGCTCAAGGGCGCCTCCGCCCAAAGCCCGCCATCGCGCTTTTTCCGGTTTCCGTATTTCGACTCGAGCCCAGCGATGCTCGAATTCTTGCGTTCGCGCGGGATGGTCGTGTTTGGAGCTGACCTTTCGGCGGGCGACTGGGAGAACCTAACCCCAGAACAAGAACTAAAGACAGTTACCGAGCGGCTGGAGGTCGCAAGCAAGGGCATCATTCTCCTGCACGATGCCCAGGCCCGAACGGCCGCAATGATGCCGGCGTTCTTGCGCTATCTGCACGAGAATGGCTATCGCATCGTGCATCTGGTGCCGGCTGGCCCGATCGAGAGCAACGCTGAAGTCACCCCAGCGGCAAGCCGCAGCAGTTCGCGGAAATGACAGCGGGTAGATTGGGTCAATCTAACCAACTGGTTCTCACGGTGCGCCCGGGTCCAGATCGATGCCATGGCACGGCCGTATCGCCCACTAGCGGCGCTATCTTCTTGGCGAGATCGGTCCCTTTTCAGGAGGGATTCCGATCCAACCGTTGCCGCCGCCGTCGGCGATATCGGCCTTATCCGATCCGGAGATTCTCGGCTGATACTTTGCCGGAACCACCAGCCTTGGCCTCGAAGCTGATCCGAGCGCCTTCTGCCAAGCCGGTGTATCCGGCCTTTTCAACGGCGCTGATGTGCACAAAGACGTCGGGGCCGCCGTCATCCGGCTTGATGAAACCGTAGCCCTTGGTCGTGTTGAACCACTTTACAGTACCGATCGTCACCGTCACTTCTCCTAAATGAACACATGCCATCTAGCGAAAACTCGCACCTGCATCAAGATATCCAGGAGGAGACAGTTGCTCGGAACCGGGCACGCAGAATGGTCGAACCAGCGAGAGGTTCGCGAGCTGGGAGAACCCCGTCTCGCCGCTATGCGGCGAATGTCCCGCCCCCCCCAAGACCCGCTGGGGCGTGGTTGCAGTGAGCGCGACTACAGCGAACTTCTTCTAGCGACAAAAGGACAGCGGGCTTCGCTTGTACGTGGGCGAGCGCAGCCGCAGCTAGCGCCGCAGTCGTGGATCGCAGCCCAGCGGAGAAACTGCCAGTCAAAGTGACAGGCCCCGTTTGCGGCCCCAGGACCAATCGACATTGCCTGGACCTGCGATCCCGCTCACCTGTTTGCCCAGTTCCCGCTCTAGTGAAGGAGCCCAAGGCACGAGCTGAAAGCCGAGCCCATTATCAATCATGGCAAAGCGCCCCGAGGCGAGGGAAAGCCGCTGTCGGTATGTCCCCGAAACCTGTTCACCTGATCGAGCAGGCAGATGCGTAAGCCCCGTCTCCTCCGCGAGGCGCCGGCCGGCGCGATCGAGCTCGCGACTTCGCAAGGTCTCGATCAGATTGCGGCCAAGCCGCACCTTGTCGCCGTGCCGCTGTGCAAGCCCGTACTCTGCCAGCACATCAATCCGCTGTTCCAGGGCTGCCCGGACCTCTGCGCCAAAACCGGCGCGCGAGAACTCAGCAGGCTCGCGCGCCACAAGCTGCCGGTCGAGCCATGTGGCACCTTCCGCGGTGACCTGCTTTTCGAGGACGAGTTCCGATCTTACCGCGAGTGCGATGCGTGTCCGTCCCCTCGCATCCTCAAAGCGGCGGAGCTCCACGACGCCTCCAATCGGCCCGTCGCCAGCCGCCTCGATATCGGGGAGTTTGAGGTGATGGACGCGCCCGTCTATGCCGTCGACAATGGCAAAGGCATTGCCCCTCAATTCGTCGTCGTGTCCGCGGGCGACGAGACGGCCAATGATCGGTTGACCGTGATGCTCGCCTTCGAGCGCAAAGGAGGACGGTGAGCGTGCGATACCATCCTTGGCAATCGCCTTGTGCAGCCGCTTGATGATGTCGCCGCGCTCGCCAAGCGCTCTCAGGCGTGGCTCGGCGTCTTCGGCCAAGACCCAGCGAGCGGGCCCTGCCGGCTCTGCCACACCCAGGCGCTCCAGCATCCGCATCCGCCCGATCCGAATGTCTCGTAACCGGTCCCGGGCACCATCCCGTTCCGGCCTTAAATCGATGACCCCATCGGCCAATGCCGCTTGCCGCGCGAGCACCCGGTCGAGCCTGGTCCAGCGCTCGGCGCTCACCTCGGCTTCCAGCGCTTCGCGGATCTGGAGCTCGGATCGGGGACCCAATTCGCGGGTGACGAGATCGCCGGCTCGGGCCCGCAAGCCGTTTGCGATGTAGTCGCGACTGATGACGAGGTCTTTTCCATCATCGGCGCGGCCGCGCACGAGAATATGAATGTGCGGGTGTTCCGTATTCCAGTGATCGACCGCGACCCATTCGAGGCGCGTTCCAAGGTCGCGTGAGGCCTGATCCATGAGCTCACGGGTGAAGCTGCGCAGGCTGGTGAGCTCGCCTGCATCATCGGGCGAAACGATGAAGCGGAAATGATGCCGGTCACCCTCGCAGCGTTCGGCGAAGCCGCGGCCGTCTGCTTCATCTCCGAGAGCATCAAAGAGCTTGCTTGGCGCCCCGTCCCGGGTGACGCCGTCACGCTGCAGATAACCAAGATGGGCCCGCAGCGCCCCGGGCGTGCGCATTTGGCGAACCACCCGCGCCTTGACCATGGCGCCGCGAGACCGGTTGCTGAGCAGTCTGGACGCTGCAAGGCTCGCGGCCCGCCCACGTCCGAAGTTTGTTCCACGACGATAGCCGCGTGACAGACCGCCGGCCTTCTGCGCGGCTCTGAGGGCCTGCGCCAGAAACGGCTTTGCCCGCGGCGCTCGCGTAGAGCGAATGCGGCCAGGGCGGATTCGGAAGTCGTCCTTACCGGCCATGGTTTGCCGGCAGAGTGCAAAAAGCTGAGCCGCGGCTGCAACTTGGCAAAACTGAAAATGTGCGCTCAAGATTCGCAAGTTGCATTGGATGATTGAAACTAAAGCCAGATTTCTCACAACCGACCGGCCGCACCTTGCGGCTTTTATCCTGCCGTCTTAATCGGTCGTGTCGTCTGTCTGACCTCAGCCATTCTCGCTTCCTTTCTCGCTTGCGACAAGCCTCTCTGATCCACGCCATGACACGATGCGCCGCGAGGCTTGCGAGTCCTGATGCGCCGTGCAGTCTTCCGCGCTCAGCGACGGCACAGTGTCGCTGCAGCAAGGCAGCGCGGACGCCGTCGCGGCGCATCTTTCCATCGGTGTGACGGAGCCACATCACAGGCAATCCGGCGCGATCGGTCGGCATCCGAAGATGCATCGTCGCAGGCAAGATAACGTGCGTTCCGTCGTGTTGGTGCTGCACCAGTCCTCATCCGCCGGCGGCGGAGCTCCGTGTTCAGGTCGCGGCCATCACCGCGTCGTTGCCAGGTTGCAGGATCACGCGCCTCATGCGTAGGGCCCGAGCAATTTGCGCTGCTTAGCTGTTGTTTCGGCATGCATCTCCGCCGCCGAGGCGTCCGGATCGCCGCAGTAGAACGTGCCGCTGGTCCACATCGCATGCATGATCACAGCGAGCTTGCGCGCTACCGCCACCGTCGCCTTGCGGTGCGAGGAGCGCTTGGCCAGCGCCAGCCCCCACGCCTTGACCTTGTCTTTTTTCTTGTAGCGAGTCAGCAAAGCGCTGGCCGCCTCGTACAGCGCCCGCCGCACGTCACCGTCGCCCGCCTTGCTGATCCGGCCCTTGACGTCGATAGACGAGCCGGACTGCCAGCGCCGCGAGGTCAGGCCAAAATAGGCCGCCACGTCGCGCGAGCGCCTGAAGCGCGAGGGATCGTCGACCGCGGTCATAAAGCTCAGCGCCGCGATCGGGCCGACGCCAGGAATCTGCATGAAGCGCCGGCACAGCTCATGGCCGGCGACCAGGCGAACCACCAGGTCGTGCAGCCGGCAGTACTCCTTCCACAGCGCCGCGCGCGCATTCAGCATGGCGTCGATCAGCTCGCTGACAAGCGCATCGTGGGCCACCGCCTCGCGCACGACTTGCGCAAAGCCGCCGCGCCCGACCCGGTTCAGCCGGATGCCAAACACTTTCAGCGAGTGCCGGATCGCATTCTCGAGGTCCACAAACTTGCGCTTCAGATTGCGCCGGTGCGTCAACAACAGCCGCAGCCGGTAGCAGGCCTCGCTCTTGATATGGGCGCGCCGGAACCAGCCGGTGCGCATGATGTGGGCAATCCCGAGCGCATCTGCCCGGTCGGTCTTGTTGCGCTGCGCCTTCAGCGCCGCGCGAACATGCAAAGTCTCCAGGCAGACCGCCGGCAGGCCCAGCCTGAGCAGCTCCGGATGCAGCCAGGGCGACAGCGATCCCGCCTCATGACCAAGGCGTCGCAAGCGGCCAAGATAGGGCGTCAGCGCCACCTTGATCGCGTCCGGATCGGTCACCACCGCCGTCTCCAGCATCACCTTGCCGGTCGCGTCCACCACGCAGATCGCCGTCTCGTCCATGCCGATGTCCAAACCACAGAAGAATTCCATCACACGCCTCCCGCGTTGCTGAGCCGGTGCAGTGTGCGCAATATTCATCGCGCAGACCATCTGCTCCGCCGCCGCAAGTTCTGCAGGAGACCGATTACGGGCGGCCATCCCCGGTCCGCTCCTTCCGCCCGCGTCCTCATCACTCTCCAAAATGCGAGAACTTGCGATGGCATGCGAGGAGATGCGATTATCGTCATTGAGACTTCGATTCGTCCGATCGCGGCACGAACAGACCACTCGCATGGGGCACAAGTCCAGTTGTGTTGGGGGTCAGCGTGTCTTTCGATGAAGGCGTTTCATGCAGAGCGGATACCGAGCTCCGTTCGCTCGACCAGGGATGAAATCGCGGAACAAACGGCGCGGCCTGCTTCCAATCTGTGCTGGGAACGGGGACCGAAGTATCGCGCCAGCGCTGTATGATGCCGGTCAATGGCTCGAGTTTGTTCAGGTAGGCCAGGGTTTCTTCAGGCAGCGCGCGCCCCGTCGTCAGATGCTTCGCGTAGCGCTGGGGGCCTGCGTTGTAGGCGGCGAGAAATCCGTCCGAGCCGAACCGGTCCAGCATCTCTCGCAGGTAGGCGGCCCCTGCGAAAATGTTGTCATGGGGGTCAAAGGGGTCGATGCCTAGATTGTAGCGGGCGCTCAGGTCGACCCACGTCCCTGGCATGATCTGCATCAAGCCCAGGGCACCTCGAGATGACACGGCCTGCGCTTTGCCACTGCTTTCGACCTGGATCACGGCACAAACCAATTGCACGGGAACTGCAAACCGGCGGGACGCCTCGGCAATGAAGGCCGCATATGGGACGAATTTGCCAAGGCACGTTGAGGGCGGAGCAGGCGCCTGCAATTCGGATTGGGCTCGACAGCTCGACGGCAATTCGACAGCTGCCAAAGCTGCCAGGAATGCCGCGATGATACGGAAGGATGGACGGCATGCCCGCATCGCCTCGAGCGCAACCTGGGAGCAGTCAGCGTGCGGCCTTTGCAGCTGATCATCATCTGCGCGCCCGCATCTGCTGACGAGCTTGGCCGGAAAGGAGCAAAGGGATTGTGGTCCGCGGGAGCATGATGAAGCTGCAACCCGATGAAGCGAGGCAAGCATGGTCATTCCTCCTTCGTCCACACTGGCAAAGCTTGGCCGATGACGGCGGAGGCCGCGATCGGCCCGAAATAGCGGCCGTCAAAAGAGTCGGCGGATTGCCAGTTCATCAGAAAGATTTGATTGTCCAGCAGGACGCGGCATCCCTGCCAGGCGGGCAAAGGCCGCCCACGGCCATCACGCTCGCGGGCCTCGCCCATCTCGATGCCGTCGACGAGGATAGTGAGTTCTCGTCTGCAGACGGTGTGCCCAGGGAGCGCCAAGACCCGCTTGAGCATGGGAATGCCGAGCGGCAGATAGCCGTTCAAATCAAGGAAGGACGCAAGCGGGTCAGGCGGGCGAACGGCTACGAGCGAGGTGACACGGAGACGCTCCACCGCCTGCAAGCGGTAAAGACCGATCGGCACGCTGTGCGAAGCGTTCCAAACATACCATGGCGCTGTGCCCCGGTCGGCGGAGAGCGCAAGAGCCGTGCCCCCGCACATTGCAAGAATTGTTATGAGCTGGCCCATCAGAGTGTCACCCTTTGGCGCCGGAGCCACGCCTGGTGGCGCGCACGGGTGTAGCTTCGCGGAGTCTCATTCACCGAAAGGCGGTTGTGCGCGTGGTGCCAGTAGTCGGGCGCCGCGTCGGCGGGATCGATGCCGAGTGCTTCCACCGCCTCGATCAGTTGCAGGACACGTTCGACCTTCGGCCAACCGGACAATCTCAGCAGGCTCTCGCCGCCCGGACTGATCCAAGGCACGGTCGAGTAGCGCTGCCCTGGCGCGGACGCGCGCAGAATATCGATGCGTGACAGTACGGTTCCGAAGTCATTGGAGCTCCAGCGTACGAACGCAAATATGCTCCCAGGCGCAAATGAAAGAACACGCCGGTGATGGCCGATGATCGTTTCCGATATAGGCCGGCCGAACCGAATGCGGTTTTCGATGCGTTTCTCGAGCCACAGGAGCTCAACCGTCGTGAGATCATTCATATTGAAATTCCATATCGCAAGACGGCGGGCGCGGTGCTGAGACGTGGCGATCTGAAATCCAGGACGAGGAGGCGTGATAGGCAGACGACAAGTGGGGCAAAGCACGACTGCTTCGCGCTCACGGCCGCGTCAGAACGCCAAGCGAGCCTGAAGACGAGACAACGCTCCTGCAGGTCCAGGACTGCGAAGGCCCATTTCCACGAACCAAGACGCAGCTCAGCCGCTCTCGTGCGGAGGTTGGCGTACGTGGGCTCACTGGACAGCCAGGACCGGCTCTGCAGGGACGTGGACTGGGGGTCCGTTAGAAGGAATCCGAAGGATTCCTGGTTAGGAAAGTTAGAGGAAGCGGAAGCTCCTCTGTGGCAACGGCTTTTCCGCGATAGCGGTCCCTGATCGCACGCGTTTTCGGTCCCGGATGGCACGGTGGCGCTGGTCCCTGATAGCACGGCGGGATTCACAGGTTTTCCCCCGAGCTGAAGATAAGCCCGCGCTTGCGCAGCCGGTGGGTAAGCGGGTCGACCGCAGTGGGAGCGAAGTTCAGCCGTTCCGTCCCATTTGGGTCGTGCGAGATGACCAGTTCATATCCCGGCAATCTCTGCTGTCGAACGATCTGGCGCAGGTCGTATGCGAAGTGCTTGAGTGGCGATAGGCAGCCCGATTTGGCGTGGAGGTGCACAAGATCAAAGCTCCAGCCGCCCTTTTGGCGACCGCCGTGCTTGCGCACGAGGCGATAAAGCCAGCGCTCCAGTCCACCAGTCAGATCGAAATATGCGCGGTCGATCGTCAGCACGAGCGCTTCGTTCAGAACACCCGTGTAGAACCAGTCTGGCAGGATCAGCTCGAGCCCGCGGGCGCGGCCGTGCATATCCGCGGTCTCTTTCCATTCATTGATCCACGAGAACCGATGCTGCCGGCGCTCCGTCGGCTGGCGAATGGATGTCATCACGGTGGTCGATTGCAAGCGGTCGAGCGCAGCCTTGAGGCGATCGTAGTCGCGCACGCTTGTGCCGCGTCCAACGAAAGTCAGGATCTCGTAAGGGGTGGCGGCCATCAACCGCGATGTCTTCAAACCTGCATCACGCGCCTGGATAATTTGCGAGGCGGCCCAGATCAGCACGTCCGCATCCCAGATGGTCGCCATGCCATGTTCCGGCACGGCTTCGACACGGATTTTGATTGTCCCGGCCCCGAAATCGATGGGAACGGTCCGCTTTGACTTCGCCAGCGAAAAGAACGGATAAGCCATTAGGTCTTGCGCGTCGCGCGGCGCGAGATCACCGGGAAGAGCGCGAAACAGATCGAGCTGATCCCGTTCTGAGTTGCGCCGCCAGCGCGCAAAGGAGTTGCTGTCCGGCATGGGTCAGCGCCGCTCCTTGCCTGCGTAGGCGATGGGCGCGTGCCGCTTGGCGGGCAAGACCGTGCCAACCCCGGGATCGCTGGTCGACGTTTTGGCGCCGCGGTCCACCCATGCTTTCAGGTCTTCGAGCGCGTAGACGACGCGGCCGCCTAGCTTGCGGTAGGTCGGACCTGTGCCATAGGTGCGATGCTTTTCGAGGGTGCGGCCGGAGAGGCCAAGAAAGCGTGCCGCTTCTGGTGTGCGAAGATAGCGCTGCGGCGTGCCGGCGTTCGGGTCGGGCATCGGATCGCTCCCGTGATGTCATGGAGCGCGACGGAGTTTGATCGCGCGTCGACGGACATCATGGAGGAGCGAACGCACGTGAGGGGATGCCGAACATTGTTAGGACGATTTCGGCACCCCTCCTTTTGGTTTCGCGTTGCGATCGGCAAAAGAGGACTGCAGGCTTTGGTAGTCAGCAATCGGCCGACGATTCTGCTGCGCAGCCAGGGACGTCTCAGCTGTTGGGCGTGGTGCGGGAAAGTTCGACGCGCTCCGATGCGCCGCAGGCGATCGGCACGCATGAGGCGTAAGATCCGACCGCGGGCCGCCCGCCGGTGCAGTCAGCGGGAGGGCGAGAGGCGCCAAACCTGACCTGGTTGCATCAGTTGTACGCTATCCAGATCTATTTCTTGCGGGATCTCGATCGAAACAATGCACGGTAGCCGGTACGCACGATGAAGCGACCGGCTTTGACCAGGCGAATGGTACGGCTGCGCAGGTCGTGGGTCTTCCAGCCGCGGTCGATGAGCCGCCTTTTGCCGAACATCACCTCGGCGATCGTTCGATAGGATGCGCCATCCTCATGCCCATCCCGCGCTCGCAGAGCCAGGCCGAGCCTTTTCCGCTGCTGGGCCGAAAGCCGATGAAAGGCAGGTCCCGGCGGGCGGCCGTTCAGCGCTCGCCATAAGCGATGTGCGGCGTGGGCGCGCGCGACGAAATTCTCGTCAAGCGGCAATTCGGTGGCATATCCGGTACCGAGGTGCGGGGCCTCTCTGAGCCATAATCGATGCTGCGCGCCCTGGACCAGCAAGAGGGCATGCCAGCCGTCCGGTGCTTGCCTCATGGTGGCCGACGTAAGGTCAGCAAGCGGAAGTACTACGTCCGAACCTTGAGAGCCGGACGCGCTCCGAACGATCGGCACCACCGTTGGCATCGCCTCGGGCGCCCAGAAGATGGTCTGCTCGTAGAAAGACCCTTGCGGGTCATGGGTGAAAGCAGCGCCAAATACGCGAATGCTTCCTATCCTGCGGATGGACATCCGCAAGCTTTTTGGAGCAAACACGCGTCGATTTCGGTTAGACCTGCGCCTGACCCAAGAGGCGGTGGCAGAGCGCATGGGTGTCGACCGCGCGTTCATCAATGGAGAGAGGGTTGCAAAACGTGACCCTGCTTACGATCTGGCAAGTCTCGCAGGCTCTGGAAGTTCGACCCGCCCAACTGGTCGACGGCGTGCGCTTCGGCCTGCGCGAGCAGGGCCGGAACGTCAACGAGGAGAAGGCGAGCAAAATTCGTGCGTGATTGTGCGCTCGACCGCATCTACTCCGGGCTGAACTCTCCAAGCGCGATTGACTCGATAGCCGGTCAATAAGGGCTGTGGGAGTGCCAAGTTGCCGTGGAAGCGATCACCAAGTGATGCTCAAGAAGATCCATGATGGTCGGAGAGAATTGACTTCTCAACTCGGATGGCCAAATCCTGCTATCTACCTGCGCCACCGCGCAACCAGATGACGGTAGCCGTGATCTGCCAGCCATCTAGCGCGCCTCAAATAGCTCTCGAATGCAGTTTGCGCCCGCATCGATTCTCGGTCCGGATCAAATGTGCAGCACGATTCGGGCCACTTCCTTCCAGTCGGCGCCATCTGCCGCGGCGTCGAGAAGGCGCCAGTACGTCACCAGATGCTCCTCATCATAGGATGTGAGCGCTGGATCTGTGGGGGCGCAGGCGGCGACATGCGGCTCAAGGGGCGGTGTTTGCATGGTAAATCTCGCAAGAATGACAATAGACGTGCGCAGGCACGGTTCCTCAGTTCAATGTGAAGAAGCAACTTGCGCCGATGGATATGCGCAAGTTGGTGGGTCGGAATTTTTTAAAACTGCGGAAGCAGAAAGGCTTCACGCAGGAGAAATTCTCAGAGGCGTCCGGCTTCACGCAACAATATATCAGCGGATTGGGACAAGGTCGGCGCAATCCCACCGTGGTGACGCTGTTCGAACTCGCAACCACACTGGGTGTTAGCCACGTGAATCTTGTCTTACCGGACCAGGAGTTCTCCAGGAGCTTCCTAAAGCACCGAAGAGGAAAAAAGATTGACCAGTAGAGCATCGTACCGCGGCGAGACGTTCCCCTGCCGCCTGCAAGAAGCCTCGCACGAGCGGTTCGACGAGGTTTTTGTTCGAGCTCTGCTTGCCGGTTTTATGCGGTCGGACCTAAGGAGGGTGTAGCCTCCTGCCCTTACAATCCATCCGGCAATGCTCAAGCGTGAGTGAAGGGCTCAAGATGATGGTCAAAACGGGACCGCGTAGACGCCGAACTTGCCATTCCGATTGTGCCTCCGCCCGATTAGACGCCCGATGCAAGGTCAGCAAAGCGTTAGCGCTGCAGCGGTGACTTATGAGGTTGAGGCGCTCGGTCCCCGGGCTCCGCAAAGCCCCTCGCTGCCCCAAGAGCAAGCTGTCTACGATACCGGCATTGACCAGACCAAAATAGATATCGGTACCCACGAGAGGTGATGTGAGAACCGCTCCAATGGAACAGCAGCGTGATCATCTTGCCGCCTTAGGCTGGAAAAGAAGCCCCGCCCGATCAACTCAGGCGGGGCTTTGGACCGAGCCTCACTCCCCGTTCTTGCGCGGGCGCGACCACAGGAGCGTGTAGCCCTCTCCGCCTTCGTCATCGAACAGGTTCGCGTACATCGGCGCGTTGAACGACGGGTCGTCAAGCTTGAGCGAGAGGTAATCGCGGCCCTCCTCGGAGCGCTTGGACCAGGCTGCCCCGATCTCCGCCCGGCCCACATAGATGCGGTGGCTGGGAGCGTTATCGTTGGAGCGGTTGGTCTCGGCGACGATGCGGACGCCCCTGGCCTGCAAACTCAGGGTGACGATCTCGCCCTGGAAATCGTTGCCGACTTTCTTGAAAGAACCGATGTTAGCCATGTCACTTCTCCTGTTGTGTTTCGAGCCCGCGACCACCGCGGCCTCGATGGCGATCTAAAGGCCGAAGACGATCGGCGACGCACCCGCTAGCAGGCCGGAGCGCAGCGGAGGACGCCGTTGGAGCGACTTTCTTGTCTCGCGAGGAATGGGCGCAAGCCCAGGGGAAGAAAGTCGCATCAACGGCGTTGCGGCTCAGACGATCGAGGCGCAGCCGCTCTTGGGCCAGATCGAGCCATCAAGGAGGCCACGTGCGTCCGCGCGCTGAACCGCAATCCTAAGGAGATGAGTGGCAAATTTCGGTTGTTCTGAGCAAGAGGTCGGGACGGGCCGGCGCAGAAGGAGAAACAATCTGCCGCAAAGGGCGGTATCGTCTCCCGCAGGAATGATCGAGCGCGTGCGCCCCACGCAGCTATGCGAGCCAGACAGAGATTGGTGGGCCTTGCATAAAGGCTTCAAAGGGAGACGCGGTTGCCTTTCGCTCGAGCTCGACGCCGTCTCGTTCAACCTGGTCTCTGTGCGAGCTTGCTCGACCTGATGACGACGCAGCCTCATCGCTCGAGCGTGGCGGCTGGAAGAATTGGTCGAGGTGTATTCTCCACCACCCCGGCCGAGTGAGACGGTGGGGGGCCTCGCGAAGCGGTCAAACGCGCCCATGCCGTGCCGCCGATGCAAAGCGCACCTACGCAAGCGAAGGCCTCCCGCCAGCTCGGCGAACGCACCCCGATCTGGGACAGGGCAAACACCACATGGTAGCCGGCGATTGCCGCGGGACCGCGAAGACGGTTGCGACCGGGACGCGCAAGGTCAAGGACCGATTAACCGCGAGAGTGAGCTGACCAGCGGCAAGCGTCAGCGCGCCAGAAGCAATTCCGATAAGCAGTGCGCCGAAGAGGCCCGCGCCATCGCGAAAATGCCGATATTCCGACACTGAGCGCGACGAAAAACGGCAAGGCATAGACCGCCAGCGCAAGGATCAGCCAGCAGAACAAACCGATGCCGAGCGTGTTGAGGGCAAGCCCAAGGGCGAGCATGGCGGTGGCTCCAATGCATAGACGTATTGGTCGCGCCTCCACCACCACCGCGGCGCGGCTTCGGACCTAAAATCGAAACGAGGCGGAGTTGCGGCGTGCAACGCCACCTTGGCGTCTTCGACGGCGCTCATGCGCCGCCGAACTTCCAAACGGGAATACCGAGCCGCTTCGCCTTGTCAGCGAGATTGTCCTGAATTCCCGTGCCCGGGAAATGCATGACGCCGATCGGCAGGAGTTCGAGCACGGCGTCGTTGCGCTTGAACGGCGCCGACTTGGCGTGTTTCGTCCAGTCCGGCTTGAAAGCGATCTGTGGGACCTTGCGATTGGTCGCCCATTTGGAGGCGATCAGTTCGGCGCCCTTGGGAGAGCCGCCATGCAGGAGGACCATGTCCGGGTGCTTGGCATGAACCTTGTCGAGGCGATCCCAGATGAGGTTGTGGTCATTGAAGTCGAGCCCGCCGGTGAGTGCGATTTTCGGCCCGGGTGGCAACAAGACCTCGGTTTCGGCGCGGCGTTTGGCGGCAATGAAGTCGCGGGAGTCGATCATCGCTGCGGTGAACGTGCGGTGGTTGACCAATGATCCCAATCGCGGGCGCCAGGATGCGCCGGTGTTGACCTCAAATTGTTCGATGGCCTGGTCACGGAAGAGTTCCAGGCAGTTGCGGCGTTCGATCAGCGTGACGCCTTCGGCGGTCAGGCGCTCGAGTTCGACCGATCGCACCTCGGACCCGTTCTGCTCGCGTTGGCTCTTGTGCTGCGCTTGTTCGTTGTTATCGAGCTGCCTTTCGACGCGCTCGACGGCACGATGGAACAGGTTGACGGTCGACCAGAGCAGATCGTCAAGGTCCGGCTCAAGCCGGGTGTCGCTCAAGGTCGCGACCAGGGCGTCGAAGATATCGGCGACGGCGCCGCCAACCATCTTGCCCTCTGGGAGTGGTCTTGGATCGGGCTGGTCGTCGAAGGGGTGATAGCCGAAGAGCTGGAGTTCGGTGATGACTTGGTCGGTCGGAGAAGAGTTGTGCAGCGGTTCGACGTCGTCATGGTCGGTCATGGGAAGAGGTCCTTTGCCGGATCGGCCGCGACTATCGCCGCCTTCGTGGCGATCCTCTGACGGCGGCCGAAGCGTGCCAGAACCCGAAAGGGCTGAAGCGGCAGCGGAGGATGGCGGAGGCCGGCTATTTTGCTTCGCGATGCAAAGCGCGCGGCGAACCCAATGATGTGTCTTCACATCACTGGCGCGCGGCGGAAAATAGCCGGCCGTAGCCATTGCCGGCGCGCTCCGCCTGCCGTCCGATCGCTCTCTAGAAGGCCGAGGTCGCGTCCTCTTCCGGTATTGGCCTCGCCTATGACTGGCCGATCGACGTCGATCAAGGACCGGAAGCTATTCCGCGGGTACAGTCGAGGGATGCAGGAAGCGAACGACGTCCTCTGGCACGAGCTGGAGCTGCAACGCTGCTTGGAGAGCATGGACACCGAAGACATGCAGATCTTCGTTGAAGTCGCCCAGCCGGGGCGACAGCGTGACCGCTTCAATGCCGGCGTCCGCTGCGCGCTGGCTGAGGGTCGCCTGCACCGCATCGCCAGCGGCATCGACATCGCGGGCGATGTAGAGCCGGCGCAGCCCGGTCGGAAGAACCATGGCGGAGAGATGATTGGCCGAGAGCGCAGCCAGCATTGGCATGATCGGCAACACGTAACGTAGCGACAGCATGGTTTCGATTCCCTCGCCGGCAGCGAGCACGTCGTCCACCACGCCGAAGCGAACCGCGTTCCCCAGGAGATCGCCCATCGCGCGTCGCGGCGTATCGATCGGAGCTTTGCCCAGCCGAATGCGATCAAAGCCGTCAGGGTCGAGCCAGGTGCGATGCACGCCAGTGATCCTGCCTTCGAGATCCGTGACGCAGGCGATCATCGCCGGCCAGGTCTCGGCTGGCAGGTGTTCGTCGGGCCGATAATAGCAGCGCGGATGGAAACGCAGGCTGCCACCATGGTGCAGGTGGGCGATCCCGCGACGCTGCAAATATGTCTCGGCCAGCGTCCCCTCGATCGGTTGCGATCTCATAAAGAGTCGTCTTGCCGCGTCTTGCGATCCGGCCGGTCCTAAGGGACGAACGGGTTTCGGGACGAGTTCCGGTTCAGTACGAGCCAGCCTCAGAAAGCGCCTCGCCTCCTCTGCGACCTCCCGGAAATCGCGCAAGCCGCAGGTTTCACGGATGACGTCGAGGAGATCGCCATGTTCCCCGGTTGCGGCGTCAGTCCATTTTCCGGCGGAGCCTTTCCGTGAGTCCTGGAGCCGCACGAACAGTGAGCGCCCTGGGGCGTTGTGGACATCGCCGACCAGCCAGTACCGCCCCTCCCTCTTTCCATTGGAGAGATAGTGTCGGCACACCGCCTCGGCCTCGCGCGCGAGGCGGCGTGCTAACTCGCAAGGCTTGCTGAACATCAGGCGGCCTCCCGCTCACTGATGCGCGTGATCGGATAGGGGTCGAGCACTTTCGACAGGACCTCCACACCGCTCGCAACCGTACGCACGAACAACCGCCCGCACGTTGAGACTTTGCAGGAGCGTACGCTGCGCGATACTTTCGGCGAGTTGCTCGATGGAAATGCCCGCCGTCACATGCCGGACGTTGGACTGGCTCAGCACCAGCTTGTTGAACGGAATATCACGCGAGGGCGACAAGGTGATCTTTTCGACAGCCTTCGTCATGTCGATTCTCCACGACGGGCGGCCGAGAGCCTCTCTCTCGACCTCCAACCCGTCGCGGAAAACGACCCGCCCTCTCACTCTCGTGCCCGCGGTGACCCGGTGGAGTCTCACGCCGCTTCCTGGTCCGCTTTTTCCGCCTTCATGTCGGCAGCGGGTGCTGGCAAGAATCCAAGGAGATAGTCCGCGACCTTGCTGGCCTGTGAAGCGGCCCGGACAATTGCACGATTGTCCTCGCGCAGTACGTCAAGCCACGAACCGATATAATCGGCGTGCCGCACCGTTGGCACGATACCGAGCGACGCGCAACCGAACGCGGAGGCAATTTCCGCGACCAACTCCTCGAAGGCATACTTCTTGGTACCAAAGCTGCCCGACATGTCGCGGTTGAGACGTGACGGATGGCCGCTGGCATGCGCCTTATGCCGATATCGGCATAAGGCGCATTATGCCGTAAACAGGATTATGCCGCATGGCCGAGTTTGGCGGCTGTCGGGCTTGCTTTCGACCATGCGGCGGTTCGGCATAATCAGAGCGCTTCGAGGAAGGCGAGCAGTTCATCGCTGGGACGATATCGCCCGGGATGCGTTTCTGGACTGGCAATCTGCGAGAGTGCCTTTTCCTTCAGCCGCATGTCGGCGTGGATATACATCTGGGTTGTTTCAACAGATTCGTGCCCGAGCCATAGCGCGATCACGGATTGGTCCACGCCGTGATGGAGTAGCTCCATCGCGGTACTATGGCGCAGCGTGTGTGGCGTGACGCGTTTGCCTGCAAGGCTCGGGCAGGCTCGCGATGCCGTGAGGCAGTGCTTGCCTACCAGATGTTCCAAAGCATCACGGCTGAGCCGCTCGCCCCGGATCGACGGGAACAGCGGCCCGTCGCTGTCAATGCGTTCACCTATCCAGGCCTGGATCAATTTGGCCGTATCACGACGAAGAGGCGTGCTGCGTTCTTTTCGCCCCTTGCCAATGCACCGGATATGAGCGCCGGTGCCGAGGAACACGTCCTTGCAGCGCAGGTTGATCAGTTCGGACGCCCGCAACCCAGTCCGAAGTGCAAGTACCAGCAGGACGTGATCACGCCGCCCCACCCACGTCGTCCGATCGGGCGCAGCCACCAGCGCCGCTATCTCTTCGGCGTCAAGGAACGTCACGCTCCGCTTTACGTACCGCTTGTTCGGCATTGAGAGAATGCGCTGGCATTGAAGAAGCCAGCTCGGGTCGGTCAATGCAACGTAACGGAAGAACGAGCGGATGGCGGCAAGACGCGTATTGCGGGTGCGTGCCGTGTTGCCGCGCGTCGTCTCCATATGGGTCAGGAAGTCGGCAACGAGATCGGCATCGAGATCTCCGACCGTCAGCTTCGTCGGCGGCTTTCCGCACCGTGAACTTGCGTACCGGATTAGCAACCGGAATGTATCGCGGTAGCCAGCGACGGTGTGGCGGCTCGCTTCCATCTGCGTGCAGAGCCGATCGGTGAAGAAGCGCTGGATCAGCGCGGGGAAGTTTGTCACTTTCATTGGGATTGCGCCTCCACTGCTGCGCCTGATATCCGAGCGGAGGCCAGCTCCAACAGTTCCGGAACCGCTTCGAGATACCAATAGGTATGGGCGGGGTTCGCGTGACCGAGCCATGTCGTGAGCTTGATCATCTCGCGGCCGACGTCCTTGCCCGACCGATACCAGCTCAGCATGGTGTGCACCGCGAAGGTATGGCGAAGATCGTGGATGCGTGGCCCACTGCCGTGCCGAAGATAAAGCTGCGGCTTTCGTAGACCGATCTTCTGGCATACCTGCGCGAAGTTGTAGCGCGCACCGCAATCGCCAAGACGGTGCCCCTCGCAGGTCACGAAGAATGCTTCCGGGCTGCGTCCGAGCAGCCGATCCCGCTCGCGACCGTAACTTTCCAATCGCTGCACGACGCTCGGGTCCAGCGGTAGTAATCGCTCCTTCCCGAGCTTCCCCTGACGGACATGAAGCACGCCAGATTCGATATCGAGATCGGCAGGGTCGAGACCGAGAGCTTCGCTGATCCGAAGTCCAGTCACGGCGATAAGACCGAAGAGGGTCGAGCAGGTCAGCCCACGCATGCCATAGACCGATGGCAAGGCACGCGCATGCTCGATGATCGAAACGATTTCGGCTTCATTATAGATATATGGATGCACGCGTTTAACGCGGCCGGGCACCAGTCCTCGGGGCGGGGGTTCATGCTCGGGGTCTATGCCATGCAACCATTCGGCAAATTGGCGGGCTACTCTGAAGCGTGTTGCCCGGGTACCGGGACTGGCAGAGGACAAGCTCTCGAGCCAGCGCATGATCAGGTTGGTATTGACGTGCTTCATGTCTTCGCGGTCGGCGAAGATCGCGAAGCGACGAAGTATCCGCTCATCCGTGCTCAGATCGGCACCAAGCTGCCTTCTGATGATCAGGTAGCGGTCGAGTTCGGCAAGGAAGCTCATCGTGCCACCTCCGCGACCGGCCAAGGCCGGGCGATGGAACGCAGGCCATCCGTGTCGAGCTTCGCGTAGATCATCGTCGTCGCCCGCGATCGATGCCGCAGCAGATCGCCAATCTCTTCCAACGAGGCGCCAGCGCGAACCATGTTCGTCGCCAGACTGTGGCGCAGAACGTGCGATCCCACGTAGGGCGTCGGTGGCTTCACGCCCGTCGCCGCGAACGCCTCCTTCAATATGGCGTTGATGACCTGGCTGTCCCTAAACGGGCGATTTGGCGCCCGATGCGTCACGAACAGCGCGCGCGTGGTCGTTGAAGTTCGTTCGTCCCGTAGATACCGGATGATCGCCTCACCGACATCTGGCGGGATCGGCAGCCGGTCGTGGCGCTGCCCTTTTCCACGAACGAGAATCTCGCCCGAACGCCAATCCATGTCATCCAGTTGGATAGCGATGACCTCCGGCGCGCGCAGGCCAAGGCGGGCCATCAGCAGCAGCATTGCGTAATCGCGAGCGCCATGGCGCGGATCGGCGCGCACCGACGCCAGGACGGCTTCCACTTCATCCGGCGCTAGATAACGAGGGAGCCTTGCTCCCCATGGTTTGCGAGTCTTGGGGACGCAGAGCGACAGATTCGTTTTTGTAAGGCCCTGTGCGAACAGATACTGGAAGAAGCTGCGCAGATGCGTTGCCGGCGTTTTGTCGCGGAACGGACGCTTGCGCGAGAGCAGGTGCTCCATGAACGCCACAACGTCCCGGGCCTTCAGCGCTGCCAGATCGAGCATTTGGTCGCCGAAGCGATGATCGAGAAAGCGATCCGCGAACCGGAGCACGTGATAGACTGAACGCGGGCTGAGGCCACGATGCCGCAGAAGATAGGTTTCGAAGTTGCTCAGCAGTTCGTGACGTTCGGCCTGCGCAGGCGTAAGCGGCGGTCGTGTCGCCACTCCTATCTCAATGAGATGCGCAACGAACAGCCCGGCGAGATTGGGAACCTTGATCTGGCTCTTCGGTGTGGCCGGCAACCGCCGCCCGAGCGCGACAGCAAGGTCTGGTGTCAACGCCGCCGGCGCGACGCCCTCGGTTTCGAGTAAGCGACCGAAGCGCCGAAGCAGGTAGCGATAATTCGTCAAGGTCTCAGGTTTGTAGTTCCTGGACGAAAGGCTTTCCTCGAACGATGCTAAGTAGGGATCAAGGCAACAGGTAGTCTGGTCGGATAATGCCATTTGTGTGCTCCATGCTGGTGGAGCGACGAACTTCAACTCAAACGCCTCGATATGTAATAAGCTATGGGCTATCGAACCTTCGTTGGCGCAAAGCGGCTCCGAAATTGGAGTGGGCCTATAATCGCGCAGTTTTCGCAAGGGTATCCGCCTGACAGCAGACCTATTATGCTCACATTGAGTTTTGTCGAGTTTGACCCAAATGTATGGACCGGCTGCGTTTCGCAATAGAGATCGTGCGTGGGTTTCGGAAGTCGCTGATATGTATCCGGCCTGTTTGATCGGCTCGCGGGCCGTGGCCTTGATGGGAATACGCACGCATCGTTGGTCTTATTAGCGGACAGGTTGGCAAGCAACCATTTGGGTCACCAGACTCTAGATGCGTTCATCGATCCGTTCCATGCATTTTCTCTGTCGCGAACTCGGGGTAGGGATCAGATTGCGATCGCTTCGTGATTTGGTGCGTCGAAGGTCTTCTCGTTGCGCAAGATGCTCCATGCTATCCGCGCCAGCTTGTTGGCCAGGGCCGTTGCCAGCTTGTTGCGGTGTAGCCGTGGAGCTGCGTTCTGCAGCCATGCTCCGAAGCTGAAGCGATCCCAATTGTGCGGGCGCATCAGGATAACGTTCGCGGCCTGGATGAACAGGGTCCTGAGATACTTGCTCCCGCGCTTGGAGATGCGTCCCAGAATAGATCGGCCACCCGTGCTGTACTGACGTGGCACGAGGCCAAGCCATGCACCAAAGTCTCGTCCGCGCTCGAATGCCTCAGCGGTGCCGATGGCCGCCACGACGGCGGTCGAGATCAACGGACCGATGCCGGGGACGCTCATGAGGCGCTGGCAGTTGGCTTCCTTCTCGCCGATCTGATCGATCTCGCCGGCGAGGGTCTCGATCCGCTCATCGAGATGTGTCCAGTCTTCGTAGAGACCCACGATCAGATCCCGCATTCGCGGCGATATCTCGTCCTGGCGGTTCTCCAAGATCGCCAGGAGCGAGGTCCGCAGAGCCGTCGCCCCAGTCCTCACCGCGATGCCTTGCTCGATCAGAAAGGCACGGATCTGATTGATGGTCGCCGTTCGCCGCGAGACCAGGCGGGAGCGAACCCGATGCAAAGCCTGGAGGTCGAGCTGGTCCTGTGTCTTCTCGCGCACGACGCGCAGGTTCGGCCGCAGGGCGGCCTCTGCAATAGCTTCGGCGTCGTTGTAGTCGTTCTTCTGTCCCTTCACGAATGGCTTCACATAGATCGCAGGGATGATCCTTGGCTGATGGCCAAGTTGCCGCAGAGCACGGCTGACAAAGTGCGCGCTGAGGCAAGCCTCCATGCCGACGATGCTGGGAGGCAGTCGTTTGAAGGCCTCAAGGAGCCCCAGTCTCTTGATCTTGCGACGGAAAGCGATCTTGCCGTCAGTGCCGAAACCGACGACGTGGAAGACTTCCTTGCCGATGTCGATGCCGATCGAGGCCAAAGGTGTGGTGGTCATGGGCTGCTTCTCCGGATGCTGCAGGGTAGTCTCTACAGACTATCGCCGCGGGGGAAGCAGCCGGTCCATCCCATTAGCGACGCCCGGGCCGCCAGCGATGTTTTATGATGACAGAAAGCCTGCTGATATTCTGACGTAAATCATTGCTGGTTTGTAAACTCTATTGGCCGACAAAGGCCGGGGATTGGCGTCTATCGGCACCGATCAAGCGAGATGCTCGTATGTCCTTCCTAATCTTCATTGGTCGTCTCGATACAAAGGTCCGTTCCGGCGAAGAGGGGCTCTTCTTCAACCCCGCTCTTGGTGGCATCGATGACCTCGGCTTTGGCGGCGATACAGACCACGACCTGTCGTACCGCCCGCCCCGGCCGGAGAGCCTTCCATATGATAGCTGGTGTCGCGATAGGTCTTTCTGCGTCAAACCTGACAAGTTCGTCAGTTCAACGGGGTCCGTGGAAGCTACCGAGACCTTAGTCTACGACAATCGCATGCGCGGGCAGATCGACTTCACCGGCTTCACGGTGATCGTCTCTTTGCAAGAGCACCTTTTCCAAGCTTATCTCAACTATATCGGTGAAAGGCGGGTGCCTGTGCGGAGCGATGAGGATGTCTGGGATGGCCGCATTCTGTTTCGCATCCCTTCGGACCCTTTCGCCTTTCCGATGCCTCGCGGCAGTTCAAGCCCATGGGGGATGCGTAAATCGGTCGTCGGCCCATTGAAGTTGATCAAGCGCTTCTCGTTCGATGAGATCGAGGTACAACCGCTCCGGGACGAGCAAGGCCGCCGGATGAAACTTGCCGAAACAGCTGACGAGGTGCCTTTCAGCGCTGCCCGGCTTGTATCTTCGAGTTTGACGGAGCCTGAACTCTCAGATCGACGTATGCTGCTGCTGCTACAGAGTAGCCGTTAGAGATGTCGCCTCTTGGCCCGATGGCGAAGTCCGGTTCGCCTTAGATATGGTCTGCTGATCGAGGGAAACCGGAAGTTGCTCAGGGCCATTCAGACCTGCGCTGTTGACGCGTTGCGGACCTCGCGGAGAGTTGGCAGAGTTGTGCGATGATCAAGGACCTGCCTGCCCACATACGTACATGGTCGCTTTCATTGGCGATCTACTGCATGGTTTGCACCGGCGCGACCTCCTGCACCATTTTGGTAGGGCGGAGCATTATGTTCGAGCAGGTCCCGGCCGACAAAGATGCATCCGAAATCATCGAAGCGACCATCATTGAGCGCACGAAGGTCAGCGACGCGGGAGGTCTGGAAGGCGAGCTGCTAACCGCACACGTTGATCGCGTGATCAAAGGGTCAGTCAAGACAGACACTGTCAAGATACTTTTGTACCAAGGATGCCCCCGAGCTGGTGGAGGGCACGGCATCATTCTCGGCCGTCTGGAGAGCGATCCATTGCTCGGCCCCGTGCTGATACCGAAGGACCACTTAGTCCGGTAATGGCCCTCAGCCGACCCTTGGGACTTCGCTCTCCGGGGACCGCCTTTGACCCCAAGCCGACTTGCGGGACCGGCTCAGAGGGTCGCTCTCGCCTTCATCAAAACGAACAGGTGAGAACCGGCGGCGATCAGCGAGAAAATGACTATCCCTAAATCAGCACCGTGGACGTGCTGCGGCGTGTATGTCGAAGCCAACCAAATGAAGAGCCGAACCGCCGCCATGAAAACAATCATTCCCCACATGGCCAACCATTTTGGAGCGTACCATGTTGGCTCGCCGTTTGGTCCCCATTGCATTGCAACGCGGTCGCGTTCGATCCGAGGACCTATATAAAGGTTGAACGCGACCACCAACGCAACAGCGAAGCCAAAGACGTAATCTGCGGGTAGCATGCTTTGCGCCTTCCAAAAAGAACCGGCCAAACCTATCGCGAGGCGAAGACGCAATCTATGCTTGTCTAGATGGAACCGCTCGCGTCATTTTCTTATGGTTGCTGTCCGGTTGACCGGTTACGCGACGGCCGCTTGTGGCCCGTGGCTGACTTCCGGTCTTGGCGTCGCCCTGTCCGCTCCGGAGAGCTGAGCGGAATAGTGCCTTGGCGCTGCTCTGGGCAGCCTTTGACCCATTGCAGAAGTGAGATGGTGTTGTTGTGATCTGCGGCCGATACTGTAGGCTGTCGCTCTCCCACCCCTTCACGCGATTGCGGCAACCTGAACTTAACCAAGGACATGAGCGGGAAATTCACCGGCGCGCTCTAGCAGAGTGGTCTTTGGTTGAACGCCGCAAGGAGCGTTGAGCAGAGACGAAAGGGTGCCCGGCATGGAAGCACAAGCGGCAAGGCCTCTCTTCAAGACGATCGGCTTCGTATTCGGGTTGTTCTGTCTTCTGATGACCTATGCTTCGGGCGTTCGTCTTTACGAACACGTGCTGGGGGGCCTCTCCGTGCCACAGCACGGGATGAGCCTTCTGCTCGACATTGGCGGGAATGTCCTTCTTTTAGGCGTGAGTTGCTTCGGGGTGATTGCAGTATTGCTCATCGGCCGAAGAGGGTTGGACGGAGTAGTAGGAAACTGGCCATATGTTCTTCCTGCCGTTTTGGTCGCCGTATTCTGCGCGACCATTGCCGCTACGTTGGGCGCCAGACGGATGACCTGGGTTCTTCCTGCGGCCAGTCTCTTTGGCCTCATCGGGCTTTGGGCCGGATGGAGTGTTCTTAGACAGCATGGATTGCCTATCACTGCCCGCGTCTCGGACATGTCCCTAATCCGAAGACAGAACGAGACCAGTCAGTGACGGGCATCCCGAACATACGCCCGCTTCTGGTCCATCAGCGACCTCGAGAGACGTCCGCTTTCCTGCCGCTGTTAGCGGGTTGAGCAGACCTCAGGGTGGCCGGCAGCTTAATGAGTGTACAGCCCAGCTAGTCGATTATGCCGAACTGCCGCATGGCCAAGAGCAGGCGTAACCGCCATCAACCGTGGCCATGCGGCATAATGCGGCTTACGGCATAATGCGCCAGCTCATGCAAGGCCGTTCGATGCCAGTTGATCGGCTCGAAATAAGCTTGCGGTGGCGGCACCTGCACATAATCTTCTGTCGGCGCATAAAAGGCGCGGTTGCCGCCGGTGCGGAAGTCGATGCGAGTCGCCTTGATGAGCTTTTCGACCTGCGGCTCGATCAGGTCTGGCGGCGGAGGCGGCGCTGTTGTTGCGATCTCCGGAGGCAAGCCCTCGCATTGATCGATGTTGAAAAGTGTGAAGCGCTTGAGGAACGGAATGGTCTGCGCTTCCTCACCGTTCTCGCTCGCGCGGCGCTGTTCGTCGACCGGCACAAAGCGGTCGGCATAGACGACGGTCGTGCCGCGCTCGCCCTTGCGAACGTGACCACCGAGCGATAGCGCCTGGCGGAATGTGAGCCAGCTCTGACCTGTGAATGCGCGTTCGGTGGCAGCCCCCCAGAGAATTAGTATGTTAACGCCGCTGTATTGGCGGCCGGTCGCAGCACTCTTCGGCATGGCCAAAGGCGCCCTCGCCGCCGCGGTGCCCCAAGGCTGCACCCACGGCACACGGCCGGCCTCCAGTTCGGCGATGATCTTGTTGGTGATGTCGTCATAAAGGCTCGTCCGGTCCTCACCGGTGCGCGCCCGAGGATGATGTCTGGACATCGCGGATCTCCGCGACGGGCGCCGCGAGCCTCTCTCGCAGCCTGTAACCCGTCACGGCAAAACCGCGCGACACTCTTACTCTCAGCCTCTCATTCAGAATGCGACATTTGCGACCCGGTCCGCCTTCCGTCCCAAGTTTTCAGGACTAGATACTGAGATGCCTGGGGCCCCAGGCCCGACCGGGCGTGCGCCAAGAGCGCATCGCCTCGACGGGAAATGGCACCCGGAGAGCGTGAGCATAGCGACCCGAAGGGCGGGTCCGAGTGCAGCGACGAGACCGGTTCAATAGTGGCACCCGGGAACGGGGCAGTGATAGCGATCGCCGCAGGCGGGCCCCTTTCCCGAGTGCCCCCGGCGAGGAGCTCCGCAGCTCTTGCGCGAGGGATCGAAGCCGGACGGCCGAGACGCAAAGCGGCTCGGTTCAACGAGAGCCCGATGCGGCGGAAGCCGCACGCGCACAAGCGGAAGAACTCCACCAGGGCTTAAGTCGGAGGACCTAGATTTCCTCGCGCGCATTGGTCTGCGCGGCGTCGATCCTGATCTGAAGCATGGGAAAACGCTTCTTTAGTTCTTCCACCTGCCCTGGCGCTGTCTCTGGTTCCAAATTCGGCGTTGAGCCGGCCGTCCACTTCAAGCGCGTAACCAGAGGCCGGCAATTCACCGGTGGCTGCAACCATTTCATTCCCGTTGTGCAGTGAGGGGATTGGAAATGATGGGTAGAGTGAGCAGCCCAAACGGCGCCAGAGCCACCTGCCCAAGTGTCGTGATTGGCTAACGCCCGTTCTGGATTGGTGCCCCGCAGGGATCGCATCAAGGATGGGCATTTGCATCGTCCGAACAGGCAGACGGCCTTCCACTTGCGCGGATGCATGCACGATAGAGCCACGGCTCGACGTAGCTGCCCTTCCAAAGTCCTCGGCCCGCGCGCTCAGCCTCGCGCTGAGCTTCGTGATACCTGCCCTTCGAGTATTGGGGCCAATCCAGCGCAAGACCGTTGCGTACAAGCCAACCACCGAGATCCTTGCCTGCGACCGAGCAGGTCGCGACCGTGCGGCCATACGGGTCGAGGCTGACTGGAACACAATTGACGGCACTGCGGCCAATGAAGGCATCAAGGTCGTTCGCGGCCTGAGCACCACACCGATATTGCAGACTGTCGTCGCCACGGCACAGCTGGCTGCTCTCCGGTGCATCGATGCCCCAGAGCCGGATGCGCACTCCATGTATTTCCAATGTGTCGCCGTCGATAACACTGGCCTGGCCGACAAAATCGTCGGCCAATGCTACGCTCGACAAAACGGCGATAATCAATGCGACAGAGGTTCGACGCATTCCAATGACCTTCTAGCTACCGCAAATCTCGTGGATTGGATTTCGGCCAGTTCGCGAGTGGCTTCAGCGCCGGCAGGTTCTCGGGCGGCTCAGGATAGTGAAACTCCGTGCGGCGCCGCCAGTGTCCCTCGGAGCGAGCCCAGAGCAGAATTGCGTCCATCAGCCAAGTGAATTCGTAAACCTTTCAGACGCCGTCATTCTTTATAACTTCGCCGGTCGCGTTGGATGCCCGCTGTTCAGCCGGCGAAGCGCGTAAATTTCGTCCCAGCGCGCCCCTTTCGGAGGACGCAAGGCGCTGCAGCGCCCTTTACCTGACGAGGGGCTGAACGTCGTCATGCGCGATGCGGACAAGGAAGGACAAGATTGCGGCGTGGCTGGTTTTGCACAGGGCGGCGGAACACGTGGAAAAGCACCTGCCCCAACGATTTGGAATCCCTGCTCTGTGTTAGCAGCCCGGAACGAACCGAGGGCTGCAAGGATCCGTCCCTCGCGGAGGAGCGATCTTGATGCTGATGACCAAGGAGAGGCGGACGGCGATCCGCACGGTACGGGGGTGGGCGATAGCCGTGCTGCAGGAGGCAGGCGCGATCCGCGAGTGTGCGTACCATGGCTGGATGCAGGACCGCGCAGATCCGCACGCCCGTGAGCAGGCGTTCCAAATCGCCCGCCAGGATCCGCCACCGGGCCTTTCGCCCGAGGCGGCCGCCGGGGCTGTGACCGAGGTCCTGGACTCGATCGGCGATACCTGCCCCGAATGCCCGACCGAGGTCTAGGCACGCGCTGAACGATCGACGCCAGCAAAGGTGACTAACGCCCGAGACGCTTCTCGACGCGCTTGCGGCTGTTGCCGACCTTTTTGACAGCCTTTTTGACCGCTGATGCCGACCGCCCGGTCTTCTTGGACTCGTACCCCACCTCATACTTTTGCCCGCGGGCCACACGGGCTCGGTCCTGCTTGCGCCCGCGTGCTGTTTTCTTCTTCGCTGTCGCCATCGGCTCCTCCTGATGGATTGATGATGAAGCAACGCAGTAAAGGATTCACGGGTTCCGGAACGATTCGAACTATGTCAGTTTGAATCAGCTGTTGCGTGGAGTGCTTCAGTGGCGTTTCAGCGTAAAAAAGCGGCCGGCATCGGCGTCAAGGCGCCGTTGCCCGGCTTCATCGAACCGGCCTTGGCAACCTCGATCGAGAGGGTGCCGTCCGGCAGGCGATGGATTCACGAAATCAAGTTTGACGGCTACCGGGTCCAGGTCCACCTGGCCAGCGAGGTGGCCAAGATCTTTACCCGGCGCGGCCACGACTGGACTCACCGCTTCAAGAAGGTCGCCCACGACGCCTGGCGCATCAGGGCGAGCTCGGCCCTCATCGACGGCGAGATCGTCGTCCCCGCCGCCGACGGCACGACCGATTTCTCGGTGCTGCAGACCGAGAAGGGTAGGTCGG
>NZ_CP064706.1:0-234934 GCF_023101105.1 Bradyrhizobium sp. 155
GAGGTTTGCCGCCCGAGCGAGTCGAACTGAGCTTGTCGCGGACTCTTTGGTCGGCACAGATCGTCTCAGCATCCGAATATTTTCGAGCTGAAAAAGCAATGACCGGCCGTTGATCGACCTCGATTGTAAATACCGACAGTGAAAGCTTGTCGTCGATCATGCCTTTCCCTTGCCGCAGTGGACACGTTGCTCCCGGAACTCCGAAGGCCCCTTGATCAACCTCCGCTTCCGAGTGGCGCTTTCCTCGGCCGAAGCGGCAGGATCGCCAAGTCGATCAATGGTTTTTCCAGCAAGCTCTTTGGCGCGCTCGGCGGAGCCTTAAGAATTACCTTCAACAGCGCCAATTATCGTCCGCAGAGCAGACCAACGCAAGTTCGCCAAGGTCAGCGCAGGACGACGTAAATGGAATCACTATTGTTTGGCTGGCGTTTCGGGAGGTTCTGCTGGCGGTATGGGTTCGGGGCCTGGTGCGCCGGATGACCCTGCCCCTTAAACATTGGAAGAGCGCTGCCGGGCTCGAAATGAAAGTCCCCCCGGCAGCGCTCTTGTCTCAGACCGGGCACTGAAATCCCACTCCGTGTTATGTATGCAATGATTATGCCACAGTTGATGGCAGCGCCTTGCTCGACCGCTGGTTCAACCCGGCGGCATTCACTACGAAGGCCGCAGCAGGGGCATTGCTGTGGCCAGCGTGAGGGAAGGCACCGCCGGGGCTAGGTGTTGGCGAGCCTTCCCCCAAGCACAAGGCCGCGTATGTCCCCCACGGCCCAGTCCCCAATCGTGGATTTTGGATTAAAAGGCACTGTGCAAACATGATCCGGCTGTCGGGCCTTGTCTCGGCGGAGTGGGGGTGGGCTGCCGAAAAACGGCTCAAGTATAATGAACTTAACGCTCGCCGCATCGACACAAGTTTAAGCAATGCATGCTTTGCTGAAAACGGTCACGGCCGTCACCTGTTACCAACGCTTGCGGTGCATCGCAAAGGGGCTGCGTGAAATCAGCGACGTGGTGTCTTCTGCGCACGAGACGCCGCTGCCAGTTCTCGATCCCCGCCGTGGCAGGACCAAAGTCTGCCAGGTCTGGGCGATCGCCTCGGATGACCGTCCGTGGGGCGGCCCGGCGCCGCCGGCGGTAGTCTACATGTTTGCCGAGGATCGCAAGGCGATCCGCGCCAAGCAGCTGTTGGGGGACTACCACGGCATCCTGCAGGTCGACGGCTATGCCGCCTACAAGGGCCTGATCAAGAACGGCGGCCATCTGGTGCAGTTGGGGTTCTGCTTCGCGCATGCGCGGCGGAAGTTCTGGGACGTTCACGTCGCGACGAAGTCGCCGATTGCCGCAGAAGCGCTGCAACGGATCGCGATGTTCTACGCCATCGAGGATCGCATCCGCGGTCTGCCGGCGGCGAATCGGGCTGCAGTGCGGCAGACCGACACCAGGCGACAGCAATACGGTCGAACGCAGCATCAAGCCGATAGGCCTGGGAAAGAAGAATTACTTGTTCGCCGGCAGTGGGGGCGGCGCCGAAACCTGGGCCACCCTCGCATCGCTCACTAACACGGCAAAGCTGCATGACATCGACCCGCGGCACTATCTGACCGATGTTCTCGAGCGCATCGTCTCCGGACGTACAAAGATCAATCAGCTGCACATGCTGTTGCCGTGGAATTGGAAGGCCGAGCGCGATAGTTCGCAGGCAAAGCTCGCCACCTGATCAGTTCGACGGCAGGGCATCTGGAACTTCCTGCGCATCGCTGGCGTCGTCGTAGATCTCTTCGCGGATCACGCGCAGCGTCACCTCGTGCAGATAACCTGCAGCGCACCCTCCAGCTCGGTGAACTCCGGCAGCAGGACTCGATCGTCGAAGCCCCGTGACGCACGGACCATCGCCGTGTTGCGTCGCTGCCGGCGATAACGAAACGGCCGCAGCCCATATCGGCGGCAAAGAGCCAGAAAAAGACGCCGAGACCACTGGTTGGGAACTGAGAATTGCTGTTCGATCGGTGGATCGTGGCGAGCGAGTTCCTCGACCCGGGCCCGCACCGCTGCAGCGTGGCTTCCGCCGCAAGGCGCTCACCAGCAGTTCCGGCCCCCCACGAACAACGCCTCGGTCTTCCGAAGCTTCTCGCGCAGCTGCGACTCGCTGTTCATTCTGATCCCGTTGCCCGCTCCGAACCGGGATTACCCCATCACCGCGGCCCGGCGGCGTCAATCATCCCGACCACGCTATCCAGAGCATTCCGCGCAAGTCAAGCCCGGGCACCGGTGATCCTATCGTGACGCTCACGAACGAGCGCCTGCAACGCTCGGTTATCGAGGCGGCACTCGCCGTGCGGGCTACGCGCAGCCGTGCGAACGAAGACAAACGCGGCCAATTCGAACTGGCGCTGGAGCAGGCTCGCTATGAGGTAGGGCGGGCGCGCCGCCAATACGATGCCGTCGATGCCGACAATCGTCTCGTCGCCGCCGAGCTGGAAAAGCGATGGAACGAGCGGCTGACGGTCGTGCGCAATCTGGAGACCGAGCTGGAGGGACTGACCGCTTCGCCCGCTGTTGATCTCACACCTGCCGACAGGGAGCGGCTGATGACGCTAGGCGCCGACCTGGAGCGTGCTTGGTCAAGTGCCGGCGTGCTACCCGGGACACGCAAGCGGATCGTGCGAACGCTGATTGACGAGATCGTCGTCCGCGTCGAGGACAGATCTGGTGATCCGCTGGCACGGCGGCGACCACTCCACTCTCAAGGTCAAGAAGAATCGCTCCGGCCAGCACCGCTGGAGCGCAGCGGGAGAAACAGTCGATCTCGTGCGCGTGCTGGCGCGGCAGATGCCAGACAAAGCGATCGCGTCGGTGCTCAACCGATCCGGCAAGACCATGGGGCGCGGCAATGGCTGGACCAAGTCGCGAGTGTGCAGCTTGCGTAGCCACAACGACATTGCAGCCTATCGCGAAGGCGAGCGCCGCGACCGCGGCGAGGTCACTCTGGACGAGGCGGCCGCGGCCCTCTCCGTCAGCCCGTCAACCGTGCGACGTCTGATCAAGGACGGCCAGCTCGCCGCGAGCCAGCTTTGCAAAGGGGCACCTTGGATCATCAAAGCAGCCGAACTTGAGCGTCCTGACGTCAAACGAGCCGCCACCGCGCGGCGCCTCAGACGTCCGCCGTCCGGCAATCCGCTACAAAAACAACTGGAACTATAACGAGATAGAAAGGCGAGCATTATGAAGCGGGCTCGGTTGCCCCTGTGATAAGCAGGTTCTCGTTGCGGTCGATCCAGTCGCCGCCGACGAGTCTGGCGAAGACGCTGCGGTTGATGCCGCGTGGCGTGCGCAAATCGACGTCTTCCACGCATGCGCTCTGGCGTAACGCGGCGAACTTGAGGCGGGTCGTGAGACGTTTGGTGTCGCGCTCGGCGGCTTCGCGGTCGACGAGAAGCCCGACGCGCTCCTCAATGGCGGGGCGTCGAGGTCCGGTGATCGTCGCTGCTCCTCGAAGGCTTTGGCCATTCCGGTCAGGCCAAGCGTGATCAGCCGTTCATGGGTGGGGTGTGTCAGCATTGGAGTCTCCCTGGTTCAGTGGAAATACCCCTGACCGCGGATGTTGCCGTGGCGCAGGGGCCGGTGGTCGGACGTCTCGTCGAGGAACGATACGCTGCCGAGCGATACCGCGCCTCGAAAACGCGGGTGCCGACAGCTCGGCACGCGTAGGCGGACACAGCCCATGTCCTTATGGACAAGGGCACCAGTTCAGCGGTTGAGCCAACGTGAAACGCGATGTGAACGGGCGCCACAGAGTTCGATCAGAATCACGATTTTGAATCAACGGTCGCTGTTACGACCGACACGAGCGGCACTTCGTTTCACGACTTGGGCATCAGCAGCTTGAGGGCGTTAATATACGCGTTCCAGTGCGTTGACGCCGCCGTCAAAGCGCAGGCCTTCCGCGCCAGCGCTTCCGGATTTCTGGAGGCGATCTCGTTTGGCTTCTTGCGCGCGTTCGCGGCGAGCGGACCGTAGATGTTCCACCACAGACGCCCTCCCATCCGCATGGGAGTGAGCCCGTCCTCAGACGCGTTGGCGACCCGCGCATCGACGTACATCGCATAGGTCAGGATATGGGTCGCGAGCTGCCAGGCATAGTCGGATAGCGTGCGGCTCACGATCTCGTCCTTGGTCCAGAGAGCGCGACACGTCAGGCGCGCTGCGACCGCTGCCGACGCACTAGCGCCGACCCAGCTCGAGCAACGGATCGTCTCCTGTTTCATAGGGATCACCTCGTCGTACTCATGTGTCACGGGATTTTCCATATACTTGGTATTGTCTGGATCGATCACCCACTCACCGGGAAGGTCGAGATTGCCGGGATATGTCTGGGCGCAAAGGCCAAGCCGCGCGCACAGGCCGTTGGCTTCGCCGCCTGGCGACTGTGCGCCGTGCAGCGCCTCGACCGCTGTTCCCATGTGCAGCCCGAAGTACAAGTTCCGATACGAGAGCTCTCTCATGAACTGCGGCTCTGGATTGGCCCGCGAGGCAAAGTTGATTTGCGCACCCTTGTCCCCGAGGATCTGCACGCCGGCCGTGCAGCCGGTCGACGTCACCCATACCGGCATGCTGGCTCGGGTCTTCTGCTGCTTCGATAGATCAGTTGCGTTGAGATTGGATGACGACGGTTGCGCGTCGTGCAGCCGCCAGAGTCCCGCAATCGTGGCGAGCTTCCTGTCGACGGTATCGCGCGTCGCGCGGGCGCCGGTGCCGGTGAAGGCCTCCACCGTGACGCCAGCATTATCGGTGATGCGTTTGCGTATATCGCCAGCAAGGGTGTCGCCGTTGGCGAGAATGAACGTCTTGGCCCCAAGTTGGTGGGGCCCGAGGGTGATGGTGTCGTAGGGCGTGGCGGCCCACATTTCATTGTCGAAGTCCTGCAGGGGCTCGAGGATCACGATTTCGGCGTTCTCCCAGGTGCCGGCGGGGCCGGGTGACTGGACCAGATGGTTCCACGTGATGTGCAACGTCGGCCGGTCGCGAAAATCGGGCTCCACATTGGGGTACTTTCCAGTGGTGCTCACCTCGATCGGCCCCAAGTTCATATGGGAGGCGATGGTCCCGCGCGCGGTAAAGATCTGGTCGATCGTCAACCCTCCCTCGTTGATGGCGTGCACCGCATAGAGATGTTTGATTGCCTCGCTCCAGGGCATGCCAAGGATCTCATTGCAGGTCTGCGCTCGCGCCCCACGGGCCGCGCATAGGATCGCGATTGCGGCCAGGGCTGCGATGCCCAGAGCTCTCGCGGAAGAGCTGATCGATGTTCTACCGTGCTTGGTGTGCGCCTGTCTTTTCATGTGACTGTTCCCTCAATTCACCGATCATTGTCGGCATGCACGAAATGCAGACGCGAGCCGGATGAACGCGGCCGCGCTCAGGCGCTGCGCGGCTCGCGACGTTCAAGCCAGGTCGGTTTCGTGGCGGAATAGACCTAGCGAGGCGTGTGCCGCGCCAGACCTCGTTGGCGCCGGCGACACCGGCAACCGGTACAGGTTCTATACGGGATCCGCGACAAACGTCTGCGCAGTGACGAAGCCCTCGACCGAGAGTTGGCCTATGTTTCCTCCCCCAGGGCAATCTGCCGATCGGAGACGTCATGAGGCCCAGAAGATCGCGCTTGCAACGTGCGAGGGCCGCGTGCTCGCAGTAGCGAGACAGTTCGCGCCCGCTGGATTATTGTTCAGCCGCACCCGGCCGCCATGCCGGACTTCCGCGTATCGGCGCAACAATTCCGTGAGCGGCTCAGATGCCGCCCGCTCACGTTGACCCTCGTGGTGAGAGGCTCAGCTATGAAGTGTGCTGCATACGTTCGACACTCTGAGCTATGTGGTTTCCCGCATCGTCCGCTACCTTGAGGGACATATCGGCGATCCGGCGGCTGGTTTCCATTGCGCTGCGGATCGCGTCGCGCACCGAATCGGTCTGCACGGCTGCCAAATCGTGAGGAGTTCGACAGCGCCAGAGTTCGTTCATTCTGTCCATGCTCCTATCGATCCGCTGTCGAACGAACTCAAAGTACTCGCGCGAGGCCCCGTTCATCCCTTTGGCGACGGCACTCGCAGAATACATGATTGCTCCGACGTTTCGGGCCGAGCGTTCCGTCGCTCGTTGCGCTTCAAACAAGCCGAACGTGCGCCCAAGCTGGTCAGTAGAGCGGCCCATCATGGCGGTCGCCACCTCGACGCCGAAGCGGCACGAGTTTTGCAGCAACTCTAAATTCTGTTGCAGCAAATCGGTGCTTGCTTGGACGACTTCCTCGCCGGCCTGGGTTTGTCTGGTCTGCTCCGCCGTCTTCTCGCCGGCGCTTTCTTTTTTTTGGGCGGACTTTTCGTCCTGGCGTAGATCGGCCATGTCTGTTGCTCCGTCGCTTGGTTTCGTTGGTGAGGCAGGATCCGAAGGTCTCCGTCACAGATGCGATCCTACGCAAGCAAACGCGGTCCCGTCCGGGGCCGGTGAGTTTCAAGACCGTTCCAGAGTGGACACACTTGCTTGCTGCATATGACGCTCCCTAGTTTCAGGGATGTTGGACACTTGTATGGTGTCTTGACATCCTAGACGTCAGAAAAAGCCGAAGGAAGGGACCGAGAGCTTTGTCGAGCCACATAACAAACTCTCTCATGTGAAACGCCGGACGACAACCTGTCAAAATTGGTAGTTGAATGAAGGCGATGGACGGAAGTGCGTTGAAGCGTAGCAATGGAAATGGCATCGATTTCAATTCGAGAGTAAGCCGACTGTCAGTCTTAAGACCAATATCAGCAACTTGACGCTACACACCTTACGGAGTCCCGCAGAACCTCGAACTCTCTCCGGCACGAGTTTTTGCTCTGTTCACGTCATCATCACCAATCGCACTGCGATGTCGGCCCAGCTCCTCGGCAAGGGACAGCACGCCGGATGCTCTACGGCCGTTGTGACGATCTCGTCGCGGCCCTCCTGCACGGCGAGCGCGGACAGGATCGCTGTGTTGTCGGATACAGTCGCGCCCGACGTGAAGACGATCTCGTCATCGAATGCCGCGCCAACGAGAGCCTGCAGCTTTCGGCTGCTTGTTTCAATGCGGGCGCAACCTCAACGCCGAATGCATGCGCGGACGACGCATTGCCGAATTGCCCAGAGAAGAACGGCAGCATTGCCGCGACGACCAAAGGATGAGCGCCCGGCATTCCGATGCCTACCGCTGGCGAGCCGAGACGCTTGTGATCAAGAGGTGACGTGCCCCCGCCAAATTAGGCCAGTTTGAACTGGAATTTTCCATTTATGATCCCCTGACGGGACGAGGAGAGTTCCATGAAGGCATCGAAGTTTTCAGAGGCGCAGATCGCATTTGTTTTGAAGCAAGCTGAAGATGGCTCGGCAGTGGCAGAGGTCTGCCGCAAGGCCGGGATCAGCGAGGCGACGTTCTACAATTGGCGGAAGAAATATGCTGGCCTGTTGCCCTCAGAGATGAAGCGGCTGCGTCAGCTTGAGGAAGAGAACAGCAAGCTGAAGCGGATTGTCGCCGACCTGTCGTTGGACAAGGCCATGCTTCAGGATGTGCTGTCAAAAAAGCTCTAAAGCCTGGCCGCAAGCGTGAGCTTGTCGACAAGGTGCGAAGTGACTGGAAGGTCTCGATCAGGCGGACCTGCTCGGCTCTTCGGATCGATCGCGCACTGTACGTCTACAAGTCGAAACGCGGCGACCAGGCCGCTCTCAAAAGTCGGATCAAGGACATCTGCGAGACGCGGGTGAGATACGGCTATCGCCGGGTCCATGTCCTGCTGCAACGTGACGGCTGGGCCATCAACGTCAAACGCGTCTATCGTCTTTATCGGGAGTTAAGCCTGCAATTACGCAACAAAGCGCCGAAGCGTCGCGTGAAGGCCAAGCTGCGCGAGGATAGGACGGAAGCACGCCAGATCAATGAGACCTGGGCAATGGACTTCGTTCACGACCAGCTCGCCACGGGCCGCAAGATCCGTGTTCTCACGATTGTGGACACCTTCAGTCGCTTCTCGCCAGCCGTCGATCCGCGCTTCAGTTATCGAGGCGAGGATGTCGTGCTGACCTTGGAGCGTATCTGCAAGCTCCTTGGCTATCCCAGGACGATTCGCGTCGACCAGGGATCAGAGTTTATCTCCCGTGATCTCGATATCTGGGCTTACCAGAAGGGTGTGGTGCTGGATTTCTCGCGGCCGGGAAAACCGACGGACAACAGCTTTATCGAATCTTTCAACGGCAAGTTCAGAAGCGAGTGCCTGAACACACACTGGTTCCTGAGCCTTGACGACGCGCGGCAGAAAATGGAGGATTGGCGCAGAGACTACAACGAAGTCCGGCCCCACAGCGCGATCGGCAATAAGGCGCCGATATCGCTGTTGAATGGCTCATCGGCGCCCCAGCCGGCATGAGCATAACCCCGGCAAATTCCAGCGCCGGCTGGCCTAGTTTTGGGGAGCACTTCAGAGGAGAGTCGCTCTCCAGCGAGAGGCAGTAGTGAGACGGGTGCTAGCAACCAGGGGACGAGATCGTCGCCCGCGATCCCTTGTATTACTCGCGCATGTTTCCAAATCCGTAGAACTTAGCTGGTGCCATCCGAGCCAACGTCCCTGCAATTGACTGGCTGACAAGTTGCTCACTGGGCTCGAAAGCGCTTGCCAACATTTGGAGTTCATCATCCGGCCTTCACTTCTCGTTAGGTCTCTGCGCTCCACATCCGCAGCAGCCACAACAGGATTCCTCCATTGTTCGAACGGCAAGATGTGCCAAAACAGTTGGATCCGAGTGACCTGCTGCGGCCAGAACCAGAACCGTTTCGGCAAGGCATGCCTTTAACGAAGAGGTTCGCTTTGCTTCGGGCACGATGCTGACAGCATCATCCAGAACACCTCTCAATAAAGCACACCGTTTGGCTTGCGGGGTCATGGTGCTAGTCCACAGATGACAGAGATCTCTCCGATCTCGGCTCGGGCCTGCCCAGCCAATGGTCCCGGGACAGCCAAGCGCGACAAATAAACGAAGTAAGATTCGGTAATGTGACAGTTCGCGGTTCTCGAAGCTTCCACAGCGGGGCGCCCGATATCCGGAGCCACTATCGTTGTTCGCAAAGCTTACCACTCCGGCTTTGGGCCGACGCAGCTTGCGGTGGCTTGACGCCTACGCCTGACGGCCGGCTCCAGAAGACCTACCTCCATCTCTCAAACAGTTCCGCACCTCCGTCCGTCGGTGCGTTCGTGGCAGACTCATCAGCATAGTGCACAGTCGCGATGCGCCTGGGCGCGGGGGATGTTCCGGGTTCTGTTGAATTTCTAAAGAGGTCGGCGTTGCCCACCTTGAGCCGGTAGGCTCGGGGTGCGGCGCGGCGGGCGCACGTTGGGGCCAACGCGGGGACGGATCGGCTTCCACGGCGGCAAGATCGAGGTCGAGCGCCCGCGGGTCCGGGGCGTGGACGGCCGCGAGGTCACGATCCCGAGCTGGGAAACGGCGGCGCAGGAGGACTGGCTCGGTCGCTGGGCGATGAACCTGATGCTGATCAATGTGTCGACGCGCCGGTTCGGCCGCGCTGTCCGGCTGCCCGAGGGTGACGTACCGGCACCGCCCGGATCGGGGGTTTCGAAGTCGGCGGCCTCGCGGAGGTTCGTCGCACTGTCGGCGGCGCGGCTGGCCGACTTCATGGCTGCCGATCTGTCCGCGCTGGACCTTCTGGTGGTCCAAATCGACGGGCTGCATCTCGGCGACGATCTCGTGCTGGTCGCCGCGATCGGGGTTGACGGCGAAGGCAACAAGCATCCGCTGGCGCTCGTGGAAGGGGCGACCGAGAATGCCGCAACGGTTCAGGCCCTGCTCGACAACCTGGTCTCGCGCGGGCTCGACCCGGCGGTGCCAAGACTGTTCATCGCCGACGGCGCGAAGCCGTTGTCGAAGGCGATCCGCCGCACCTTCGGTCCGGCCGCTGCGATCCAGCGCTGCCAGATCCACAAGGCGCGCAACATCATGGAACGCCTGCCGAAAGAGCATCATGCGGCCACCCGTCGGGTGCTGCGCCAGGCCTGGGAGCTCGATGACGCCGACAAGGCTGAAAAACTGACCGCAATCTCGCGTGTCGACTCGACCAGCAATGGCCGGGCGTAGCGGCGAGCATCCTCGAAGGGCTCGACGAAATCCTGACCGTCGTCCGGTTGAAGCTGCCGAAGGAGCTTCGTCGATCGCTCGCCTGTACCAACATCGCCTGTACCATGATGGGCACCATTCGCCGCGTCACGCGCAACGTCAAACGCTGGCGGGGTTCCGGTATGGCCTTGCGATGGGTCGCGGCTGGCATGATCGAGGCCAACAAGGGCTTCCGACGATTGAAGGCGCACAAGCAATTGTCGGTTCTGCGTGCGGCTCTTCAAGCTCACCCCAATCGCATGACGATCAACCCCGTTGCCCACGTCACGAGGGCCGCGTAACATTCATTCCGGCAACGTCGGCCCGGCCTAGTTCAACAGCGATCGGGACATCCCCATGTGACACGCCTGGGGCACTGCGTAGTGGAACCATGTATGCGAGCTGCGGTGATCGCATTCGCGCACGGTCTTCGCCGCGAGGTTTGTGCAAATAGATCGACTATATCACAACGGTGCATGAGCAGCTCGTTATCTAGCATGCAGCACCAAGGAACGGGGCACGCTTGCAGCTCACTCCGGTCCCGCTCTCCGGGTCCATTTCAGTTCACCTTCGCCTGTCGCTCCCTCTCAACCAACGTCCGGTTGCCACCATAACGTTGACAATCTCACACGTGGCCGACTTGATCGCCGTGACTCGCCAGATGTAGTTGCCAAAGTCATTTAGACAGCCTGCCTGCTCCTGGCACGCGCATTGCAGGTATTAGTTTGTCGCACGATCGCGGGCAGCGCCGTGCCACGGTAAGAAGTGAAGCGGTAGAGCATGACAAAGACATCCTATATTGCGACAGAACCCCCGAAGCTCTATTGGAGAGCTGCACTGGCTCTACTAGGGGCATCGCGTCGAGTTCGAATTTGTTCTGGCCGCCTATTGGTTGGTCAAAACGAGCGTTTATCTTCAACATCCCACCCGAGAACGTCATGAACTTCGTGTCTCCTTCTGGAATCGGGCAGAGCCGACAGTTACTTGCAATAGGCATCTCGCCGATATCGCCAGCTTGATGGCGGCGATCACCATCATCCGCCAGGTCCGCGAATTTGCGCGCCGCGTTTCGCAGCTCTCCAAGGGCAGCCCGGCGCGCGGCACCGTCTGCAGTAGGAACAGATCGATGCCCCGGGCGAGGACTGTGTCATGGGACGTGTAAACCAAAAAGTCGTTCTGGTGACTGGTGCGGCGCGCGGGATGGGAGCGGCCCATGCCCGTTTGCTCGTTTCGGAGGGCGCTCAAGTTGTAGTCACCGACATCCTTGATGAAGAGGGTGAGGCTCTCGCTTCCGAACTGGGCAATGCCGCCATCTACGTCCACCAGGATGTTAGCGAGCCGAAATCGTGGGCGACGGTGATCGCGGCAGCAGAGGCCACCTTCGGTCGCCTGCATGGGCTCGTCAACAATGCGGGTATCGCCAGCATGGCTCCGATCGAGCAGTTTCCACTCGACCAATGGAACAGGACCTTAGCAGTTAATTTAACTGGCGTATTCCTCGGCATTCAAGCCGCCCTGCCGGCGATCCGGCGCGCGGGGGGAGGTTCTATTGTCAATGTCTCATCGGTCGAGGGGCTGCTAGGCAGCCCGGGCTTTCATGCTTATGTCGCCTCCAAGTTCGGTGTGCGGGGAGTCACCAAATCTGCCGCGCTCGAGGGCGCCGCCTCCGGAGTCCGTGTCAATTCAGTTCATCCTGGTCTGGTCACCACGGACATGAGTGAGAACTTGGATCCCGCTCTCTTTCCAATTCCAATGGGACGGGCAGCCGATCCGCTGGAAGTGTCTCAGGCGATCGCATTCCTGCTTAGCGACGACTCCAGCTACATGACCGGTGCTGAGATAGTCCTCGATGGTGGCTTGACGATTGGTGTCCCGCATAAATGGGCTGCGCCGGAGGACCTGTTTTCATGACATCAATGCTGACTACGTTTAACAAAATAGGTCACACTTCAAGTTCAAAACGCAACCGAGCACTCTCTATGACCGCCAAGCGCGCGGTGGTTGCACTAGCGACAGGGGGAACACTTCCGATGACGCAGCATCCTTTTGAACTTATAGTTCCTGGTGAACTAGGTCGGCCTGTTACGCCCAAACTGGGCGGTGCGCCTGACAAGCTCATCCTCGGAGTACCCTATGTCGGACAAACGGCGCAATTGGTGCTGGGCTGCGTGCGCGACGATGCTCGCTCGTTCACGCTAAAGGTCATTAAAACTTTGTCAGGCGGCATCAGCGCTCATTCCCGATGGAAATTGCTGCACGGGAGCCCCACCAGAGGGACGCTTCAACGACGATTGGGACAATCCGACTTGTAATCGCACCTCCACGGCTTCCAAGGTGCAGCAGCTTCACGAAATGCTCGGGATGCAATCGACGCATGCTGGAGACACGATAACTTTGATCAGCTTCTTGATCAAATTGCGGGATCGGGACATCCTGTCGAGGTGGAGTTCAGATGGTCGGTGGCGGTCGCCATCTTGTGGTAGCGCAAGGCGTCGATAAGCAGACACAGAGTGTAGACATCAATGATCCTTGGCCCGATATTGGACCAGCCGTGGTCCCTCTCGAAGCTCCTGTCAGCTTATGGACTTGGCTCTTGAGTCGACCCGTGGACTGATATCAAGACTGTGGGGAATTAGCACTTTGATAAAGCTGGATGACATCTCGGACGCCGCCCGCCAGCGAATTGCTAGCGAAGCGGCTCCGTTGCAACAAAAGCTCGATAGCGTCGGATTGGGTGCGCCGGTGCAGAAGTTGATCCTGGGATCTTCTCTTCGCGAGGAAATGCTAACGCTCGACGCGCTTCAATCCAGGGCAGCGGCAGCGGCAGCGGGCGCGTTAAACTCGACCGAGCTGAACCTAACGATAATTCAGGCCCCGAACGACCATCCTACACTGGGTGCCCGTCCCGGTAAGCCTCCAGTGGCGGTCGGGCGTGTGCGGTCGGAAGCGGCGGCCGGTCCAGTCGCCCCTATGGCGACAGCGGACGACAAATCCAACCGTTACTTCGGTGTCGCCGTCGGATCTCTCGTTACGGTTCGAAGCTGCGTCGGATTGGATTAGCAAGAATGCGGAGGACGATCCTCTAGTGCGCGTACTGAAGGTGCCAGCGTATCATGGCACGGCCCTTTCTTTTACGTAACAATGCGCTTGTTGGTGTCGCCGTGGTTACTCGTCTTCAGAAGGAGCGCGTCTACGTTCCAAGCTGTAGCGAGTCCAACGGAACAACATAGTGCCGATTGTTAGTTTCGCGTGAATGAATGAGGTTCGACATGATGCGCTTTCCAAAGGGAGATCGATAGGCGATTCAAAAGGAGAACGACAGAATGAGTGATTTTCGTGTCGCATACTCGAAATTGATCCGGGCCGTGTGGGCAGATCCCGGGCTGCAGGCGCAGATCCAAAGCAATCCAGCATTGCTGAAGTCCTACGGATTTTCAGACGTGCCGAGCTGGGTCAGCTTCAAGGACGCAAGTGGCAAGCCAAGCATCGCCGGATACGACCAGCAGGTGGACGATGCCACCCACAAGAGCGTAACATTCTACATCCCTCCGAAGCCAGGTCTCGGTCTTACGCCGGGCTCGTCTGATGACCCCGACCAGGGTAGCCCCCCCTGCTGCTGCTGCTGCCCCCCTTGCTGCTCCTGCTGTGGTTAACCGACGGCTGTGCCGGGAGCGGATACTTTCTTCGGTAAGCTGCCGGTTAGCCTTTGTATTTTCAGCCGAGCATGTCAGCCGCCAGCAGATGGAAGGCGCGGTCCAGAATGCGATAAACATTCTATATCCCTCTCCCAGCCGGAATTGGGCGGTTCGCCCTCGGGACCGTGCCGTTGTTGCCTTCGCGCCTGCTCCTGCTGTCCGACATTGTCGCAAAGCGCTGCGAAGATGTAGCGCTTTAGCTTCAAAAAGACATCCCTGTTGAGTTCCGAACCCTAATTTAATCAAATGCAAAATGGACTAAATGCGCTTCTGGAGGCTGGACGGGCCGTTCAATGGAAGGCTTGCCTGCGCGTAGAGATTGTCGATCATCAGACGCTCCTAGTCATCGAAGGCGACAAGTGCGACGTCATGACCGGACGTCATCTCCCTTTGCTGGCACCGCTCCTTGATCACGGCCGAACTCTTGGGCAGTTCTTCGATGAGCTGCAGGATACGATCAGCCCGCCGGAAATTTCATATGTCCTGGATTACCTTAATGAGAAGGGGTTACTTGCCGAAGCAACCTCCACCTCTCGCGACGTAGCGGCATTTTGGCATCAATACGGCGCGCACCCCGAGCGCGCCCAGCACGCTATCTCGACACGTCCAGTGTACGTCACCGGGTCTGATCACAAAGCAGTGGGCGAGATGATTCGAGCCTTGCAAAAGTTGGGCATTGCAAACGACGGCAGCGCGGATTTCCAAATTGTCGTTGTTGGTGACTATCTCGACCCCATTATCCCGGAGTTCAATCGCCAGGCTTTGGCAAAAAACAATCCGTGGATGCTGCTTAAGCTGCGCGGCCGGGAGATCTTTGTAGGACCGATCTTCCGTCCTGCCAGCAGCGGATGCTGGGCCTGCCTTGCGCAGCGATTGGAATCGAACCGACAGATCGAAGCGTTTCTGGAGAACGCAAATCTGGCGCAGAGCAAAAATAGTGGGGTTGCATTTCACGCCGCTTCACTTCGTTTGGCCGCGGCGATATCGGCGCATGAGATCCTAAAAGCCATTGCGATCGGTCCTTCCCACGATCTCTCTGGAGAACTCCTCGCCATTGAGACAACCACGATGGTATCCCGCAGGCACGCGTTAGTGAAGAGACCGCAATGCAACGTGTGCGGAACTGGGGCGCTGCCTGCTCGATCGGCAATGGACTATGCGCTTTTCTCCAAAGGCTCCGGAACCGTTTATGCAACCGGGAGTCGGATATTTCCTGCCGAAATCACGTATGACCGCTTGAAAAAGCATGTGAGTCACCTCACAGGGGTTGTTCGTACGCTGGAGCCTGTAGGGGTTCGAAACGGCTTAACGCACAGTTATGCGTCTGGGCATAGCTTCGCGATGATGCACCATGACTTGCGTTTCGCTCTGTTGAATTTACGTGGCCGAAGCGGCGGAAAGGGAGCCCGGGATATCGACGCGAAAGTCGGCGCGATTTGCGAGGCGATCGAACGGTACTCGGGCGTCTACCGTGGCGATGAGCCTTGCATCAGAAGCAGTTTTGAAGGGTTGGCCGAACCAGCAATATTGCCCAACGATTTAATGCTGTTTAGTGCCGCGCAATTTCGTGATCGCGAGCAATGGAATCACGAGCACACGTCGGGATTTCATCGCGTTCCCGTTCCGTTCCGGGAAACCGACTTGATCGACTGGTCGCCCGCATATTCGCTCACACGTGATCGTTTCGTTCATGTTCCAAGCGCGTACTGCTACTTCGGTCATCCTGACTTGCGAGCTCGGTTCTTTTGTAGTTGCGACTCCAACGGCAACGCGGCCGGAAACTCAAAGGAAGAGGCGATCCTTCAGGGGCTGCTTGAACTCGTCGAGCGGGATGCCGTCGCCATGTGGTGGTACAACTATGCTCGAAGGCCCGAGATTGTCTTGTCCTCTCTCCGCGACAGCTATGTCGATCAACTTCACGACCATTACTCTGAAATGGGCCGCGATATTTGGCTTCTTGACATCACGAGCGACTTTCGAATCCCCGTGGTGGCGGCGATTTCTCGCGCGCGCGACCGTGTATCCCAGGATATTATCATCGGCTTTGGGGCGCATCTCGACGCAAACGTGGCTGCTTTGCGAGCCATCGCGGAGCTAAATCAGTTTTTACCTTCGGTCTCGAAGAGGGATGCCAAAGGCCAAACGCTTTATTGGTTCCCGGAGCGGGAAGCCATCAAATGGTGGAAGACCGCAACGGTCGAGAAACAGTCGTACCTTAGCCCCAACAGAGCTGTTCCTGCACGCAGCATCGACGATCTGGGGCACCCTGGGGTGAACAGCCTCGATCAAACACTCGAAATCGTCTTAAAGCGAATTCACGATCGCTTCCTCGAAGTATTGATCCTCGATCAGTCTCAGCCAGACGTAGAATTGTCCGTCGTGAAAGTGATGGTTCCTGGTATGCGGCACTTTTGGAAGCGTTTCGGGCCGGGTCGGCTGTTTGACGTGCCGGCGGAGTTGAATTGGACAGGTCGCGTGCTCAAAGAGGAAGAACTCAATCCCTATGGCATCTTTTTCTGATGGGGTGATCGCGGATTCCGTGGCGGTCCTGAATCTGGAACTCAGAGGCCCCGCTCCCTCTGGTGAAGCGAACCACGCCGCGCGCAAAGCCGTTGTGGATCAGATCAATTCCGATCCGTCGATCCCCCTGGGTGTGAAAGGAGCGATCGACAAGCTCGCACGCGTAGAGGCCAACATTGAGTCATTGCGCACCATCTGTTGGGAGAAAGACGGCATTGCTGGGATGCCTGTCCTGGATATCATCCTTGAACGGCTTTGCACCCGTTCGATGATAGCTGGCACGGAACAGGCATCTGGCGGTTCGCCGCTGGTGACGGTTGAGCCATTTCCCTCCAACTTTCTTGAGACAGATAACTGGGATAAGCTGCTGGATGATGTCGTTGAATATGTGTTGTCAGCGTACGTGATCATCCGTCCAGAGGGCGGACGATGGCGTATTGAGAGCCCGCTTTCCAACACATCGGTCGTCCTACACGACCCAGAGACGTTTCGTCTTGTGATGACGCTTGTTCGGCCTCATTCCGGACGCGAGTTACGTGCGTTGTCTAAAAGATCGTGCAGCCGATTGCTTCTGCCGACGCTCGCCTTCGCGGGGATTTTGCACGACGTTGACAAAGACGATCCGGGCGATAAATCGCTTTGGGACTATCACGACCTGCTGTTCCACAGCCGCAGCCGGCTGGGTAGGCATGGTTATGGTTACGGGGGCACATTCCGAGGTATCGGGTCATATCCGGCGCCGGACGCGGTCATGCCTATCGCCTACGAAAAGAGAGTCTCGCTCCCGCGGCCTAACATCGATCATCTCCGCGAATCCGACCCCCCGTTCGCGCGGGTTCTGGAAGATCGAAGGTCAATCCGTCAGTTTGGTGATGCGCCGCTCAGACTTGAACAGCTTGGCGAGTTTCTGTTCCGGTCCTGCCGGACAAAAGCGGTCTCATCTGACGCGGGCGAATGGCAAACGGCGCTAAGACCGTCACCTGGAGGAGGGGCCGTTCATGAACTGGAAGTATATCCGTTGATACGGCAGTGCGAAGGCATATCATCCGGTTTGTATTACTATCATCCGCAAAGGCACGAGCTGTGCCTGGTGCAGGCGCCTAACGCAGCGACAGAGCGGTTACTTCAATCGGCGTGGTACACCTTGGGAAAGGCTGGACACCCTCCCGTGCTATTCCTTATCACGGCCCGCTTCGACCGGGTGTTCTGGAAATACGAATCCATGGGCTATGCCCTCGTGCTCAAGGACCTTGGTGCGCTTTATCAGACCATGTATCTCACCGCTACAGCAATGGGGTTGGCGAGCTGTGCGCTTGGCGGGGGAGACTCGGATCTCTTCGCAGAGGCTTCCGGCCGGCCTTACTATCGCGAGGGTGCCGTCGGAGAGTTTGTGCTCGGTACACGGTCGACAGGAGTGAAGAATGGATATCTTGATACTGTATCCCATCAACAAATGAGATGATCGGTTGGGGTGATCTAGGCGTGATTGCAGAACCACTCGTCTTGGAATATTTGCCATCGAGAGCCATGTAGCTTCGCCATCAGGTGAAGATCCAGGATCTTCGTTTGCACGCCGCGGATCTCTAGAGAGCGCGCTGATGGAATTCGATCCCGATGTTGGTCGGTATCACAGGAATCCCTGTTCTCGCGCCCGCTTCGTGGCGGTCCGAGCAGCGGCCGGCCCTGATCGTCGCGACAGTGCAGCAAGATGGGCAGAAGCAGGCCATGATTGCCGTTGCTGGCGTCCAGCAACGGCGCCCACGCCGACGGCCCCTGGCACCAGGGTCGCGGATCGACGTCGCCATTGGCTTTGCGCCGGTGCATCGGCTCGAACTGGCTGGGCGTGGTCGAAAGGATCTGGCTGATCTCGTTGTGGCGCAGCGCGAAGGCGGAGATCGGTGCGAACTCCGGAGTGCCGCCGTGGTTGAAAGCATCGGTCGACTGAAATGGACCCCGATTTTGGGACCACATGCCAAGTTGAAGGGGCTGCTCCGTTTGATAGACTGAAATGGACCCGCGGAGCGGGACCCTTGAACCGGTTTGTTAGTTGGAAACTGACCGCTCCTGATCCTTTTCTATCGCGCTGCCAGAGACTCTGTCTGCTGCAGTTGCTGTGGGCATGTGGTCAACGCGTCAGCGTTGTCCACCATGTCCACAGTCTTCGCGGCCTAGATCCGTTCGCGCCAGACCGCCATTGGCGTGCGATAGCCGTCGCCTGATGAAGGCGGCGATCGTTGTAGAAGGCTATCCAGTTTGCAATGCCTGCCTTGGCCTCGCGGCCGTCGGCATAGCGCATGAGATAGATGTCCTCATGCTTGAGAGACCGCCACAGCCGCTCAATGAAGACGTTGTCCATCCAACGACCGCGGCCATCCATGGAGATCTTGATCCCTGCGCCCGCCAGCGCGCCAGTGAAGGCCGCACCGGTGAATTGGCTGCCTTGGTCGGTGTTGAAGATCTCCGGCCTGCCATACCGTGCCAGAGCGTCCTCTGCAGCGAGGCAGAACGAGGTATCCATCGTATTGGAGATACGCCACGCCAGAACCGCACGGCTCGCCCAGTCGATGATGGCGACGAGATAGAGAAAGCCGCGGCCGATGGGCAGATACGTGATGTCGGCCGCCCACACCTGGTTCGGCCGGTCGATCGTCATGTTGCGCAGCAGATAGGGATAGATCTTGTGGCCCGGCGCCGACTTTGTCGTGTTCGGCTCCGGGCCCAGCGCCGCTATGCCCATCTTGCGCATCAACCGCTGCACGCGCTCGCGATTGACCGGAAGCCCCTCAGCCTTCAGCATCGCGGTCATTCGCCGCGAGCCCAGGAACGGCCGTAAGCGCTTAGCCGCAACCCTATTGAGGCTGGCTTGACGTTTTGCGGAATCGCCACGGCATGAGGTCTTCGATGCGGCTATGGGGATGGCCGTCGATGATCGTCTCGAGTGTTTCGGCGATGTAGGCGGCCGGGTTGACGTCGTTGAGCTTGCAGGTGGCGACGATCGAGGCGAGCAAGGCCCAGTTTTCGGCTCCGACCTCATGACCGGCGAAGAGCGCATTTTTTCTGGTCAGGCAGACTGGCCAGATGGCGTTCTCGACAGGGTTCGTGTCGAGCTCGAGGCGCCCGTCTTCGAGGAAGCGGGTCAGACCCTGCCAGTGATTGAGCGCGTAGCGGATGTCCTCGGCGAGCGTCGAACCGCTGGAGATCATCGACAGCTGCTTCTCGAACCACATTTTCAAAGCGGCGACGAGAGCCAACGAATGCTCCTTTCGTGCGGCGAGCCGGATGTCCGGCGATGAGCCGCGCACCATGGCTTCGATGGCGTAAAGCTGTGCGATGTGCCGAATGGCGGCCTCGGCGATCGGCGATTTGCTATTGCGGGCCAATTTGACGAAGCGTCGGCGCAAGTGGCTCCAGCAATGCACGAGCGTCCAAGGCCCTTGCAGTCGAGCGACTTCGGTCAGTCGATCATAACCGTCATAGGCATCGCATTGCAGGAAGCGTCCGCCAAAGCCATCTAGGAACTGCTCAGCGAAGGCACCGCTGCGACTGGGGGCATATCGGAACAGCACGATCGGCGGACTTGGGCCGCTGTGGCCGCGGTCGTCTGAGGCAATCGCCCAGAAGTAGCCTTTCTTCGTTTGGCCGCGCCCCGGATCGAGTACCGGCGCCTTGGTCTCGTCCATGAACAGCCGATCCGCCATGGCCAGGTGGTGGCGCATGTGTTCCGCGATGGGCTGAAGATGGAAGCAGGCGCGGCCGGACCAGTTGCCCAGTGTCGCCCGATCAAGCCGGATGCCCTGGCGCGCATAGATCTCGGCCTGACGGTAAAATGGCGTATGGTCGCCAAATTTGGAGACGATCACATGCGCGATGGCCGCTTCGGTCGGCAGCCCGCCGGGCACGACGTGCTCCGGTGCGTGCGCCTGCACGACGGGGCCGGAGCAGCGGCGACAGATGTATTTTGGGCGGCGTGTGATCAGCACGCGCCATTGCGCCGGGATCACGTCGAGGCGCTGGCTGACGTCCTCGCCGATCTTCGTCATGGCGCCGCAACCGCACGGGCAAAGCGTACTCGCAGGCTCGATGATCCGTTCCACCCGCGGCAAATGGGCAGGCAGGCAGCCGCGGTTGCGATGAGAACCTTGATCCGGCGCGCTCCGCGATCGGCCCTTGATCACAGCCTCGGCTCTCTCCTGCGCCGCGTCCAGGATGCCTTGCGCGATCTCCACGTCTTCCAGCGGCAAGTGATACTGATCTGGCCGCAGCTTCTCGGACGTCGCGCCGAACTTCTCGCGTCGCAATTCGCCGAGAATGACCTCCAACCGACGCCGCGCCTCTTCCGACGTCGCCAGCGCCGCCTGATGTTCGCTCAAGGCCGCCTGCGTTTGCGCCAAAAGCGCTTTCAATTGTTCATTTTCGTCGCGCAGCGCCGCGATGCTCATGCGCTATTTCGAGCACATCGCCGCCGCGCGTGCCACATTCAAAATAGCTTCCGAGTCATTCTGCCGCAGTTATCCAGCCGCCTGGGGACGCCGCGCTTCTTCCGGGCGGACCAACCTTCAATCCAGCCCCTCGAACAGGGCTGCGAACATCGCCGGCGATATCCGTATCACGCCGTCTGCGATCGTTGGCCAAACGAACTTGCAACCTTCAAGACGCTTGTGCACCAACACCAGACCCGTTCGATCCCAGACCAAAATCTTGATCCGGTCCGCTCGTTTCGATCGGAACACGAAGGCTGCGCCGCTGAACGGGTCGAGACGAAGCATCTCCTGCACCTTCGCCGCAAGCCCATCGTGGCCACAGCGGAAGTCGATCGGCCGCGTCGCGATGTAAATCTTCAGATCGGCACCGGCCGCGATCATCGTGACGCTCGCATCGCGCGGATCACACGGGACAGCTGCTCGCCATCTATGGCTGTGTCCGTCCGCAGCACGACATCGCCGATCGCGATCTCGAGCTTGATCGCCGGAACCTGACGCTCCTCCAACGCACCTTCCACGACCAGCGGCGCGAATGTCGGCTGCGATGCCTCGCGCGGCGGCAACATGCCTCGCTGTCGAAACCGCCGCCGCCAATCGTAGATCTGCCAGCGCGTCGCTCCGTGCTTGCGCGCCACCTCGGACACCTGGGCACCGGGTAACAGACTCTCGGCGACGATCCGAGCTCTCTCGGCTTCCGAACGTACGCGGCGCCCCGATGGTCCTTCAAGAACCTCCAGCCGGCTCACCGACCCCCTCGTTGAGCCGTCCAAATGGACGTCCTTTTTGCTGTCCAATCCCATCCCAAACCTCCGTCCAAGCCGGAGGCTTCTTTCGCACGTTCATTCGAATTCTGAAGCAAGGGTATCGGCTTCGCGCTTACAAACGGCCAGGCGGTGAACAACTCGTCGAGGCGCCGCATCAGGCAAGGTCGTTGTCGTTGGTTGGCCGTGGCGGCCGGTAGACCCCAGAGCGCGCGATGCCAAGCAACATGCATTGCCGGCGAATCGACAGCGCCATGTTGGCGCGATCGAGCATTCCTCGACGTCCCGGCGTGCTCATCTTCCGGACCTCCGCGCTAAAGAATCGCGCTCGACTGTCAGTTGTCCAATCTGGCGTGCAGCTTCTCGATCTCGCGTTCGCGAGCGTCCTCGCTCTCCCGCCCGACACCCGCGTCAAAGGCCCGGGCCGCCTGGTCCAGCAGTTGCTTCTTCCAGGCATAGATCTGGTTCGGGTGAACCTCATAGCGCTGGGCCAGATCGGCCATCGTCGCCTGCTCCCGCACGGCTTCCAGAGCGATCGTTGCCTTCAGTGCCGCATCGATCTTGCGTCTCGTCTTCGTCGTCATCATGCGCTCCGTCAGAGCCGGCTCCGGAAATCTGCACAGGACGTTAAGTGGAGTTTCTGCCTGACGACGGGCACGATAGGCCCGCGAATCGAGCAGCGCTGAGACCAGTTTTTTAGAAGGAGCGCTCACCAAGGCGGGATTGCTGAGCGCAAAGCGATGATCGACCGTGGACACGATCTGTCGATCACCAGGCAGGCGGAAGTTTTGAAGATCAGCCGCGGCAGCTCTGCTGCGCGGTCTGGCGATCGAGCGGGCCAATCAGGTGTGGGCGATGGATATCACCTACATCCCGATGGCACGTGGCTTTGTCTATCTCGCCGCGGTGCTCGACTGGGCGACCCGCCGTGTGCTGTCGTGGCGGCTGTCGATCACCATGGAGGCGGCGTTCTGCGTCGAGACGCTGGAGGACGCGATGGTCCGTCACGGCAAGCCGGAGGTCTTCAACACCGACCAGGGCAGCCAGTTCACTGGGGCGGCCTTCACCGGCGTCCTCGCCAGCCACGACATCGCGATCAGCATGGACGGCAAGGGTGCCTGGCGGGACAACGTCTTCGTCGAGCGGCTATGGCGCAGCGTAAAATACGAGGAGGTCTATCTTGCGAGCCTACGAAACCGTCGGCGAGGCGCGACATTCGATCGGCCGGTATCTCGACTTCTACAACCGCGCATCAGAACACCCATCTGTCTATGTTGTTGAAGAGAAAAGACTTTGCTGATTGGGATTCGATCCCGTGGGGTATCTTGGGTTCTGTCGCGCTCGTTCGGCGATAGATCGAGCAGCAGTTGTTATCAGCGAGCTGCGGGCGAAGATCCAAGGACCATCCGACAGAGGATGGATGGCTTCGATTTCACCGGCTTCAGCGGCCAGCCGGAGCGTCTTGGGCGCGATCTTCAGGAGCTTGGCGGCGTTGCTGAGGTTTAGCCAGGGCTCGATGCCGTCCTCGGCGGGCTTGAACACCGGGATGCGATAGTTCGAGCGCAGCGAGGTAACACGCTCGCGCGTCCAGCGATTGCCGTTACCGGTCTCGAGGCCGTTGCGGTTGAGGAGGCCGGCGATCAGATCGTCGGTAAGCGTAGCGCCGCGGCCCTTTAGATTGTCTGTGCGCGATCTTGGGAGCACCGTTAGAAGAGTCATCTTCTGCAAGGGTGCTCATAATGGACGACCATTCGGACGACATAAGACGACCATTGACACAGCGTATCGAAGTGTACGCCGGCGCAGGCCGTAAGCAGTGGCCGGATGATTTGAAGGCCCGGATTGTCGCGGAAAGCCTTGAGCCGGGCGCGGTTGTAACAGATATCGCACGCCGGCATGGCTGCCGGCCACAGCAGGTGCATGACTGGCGGCGCCGGGCGCGTTTAGGTCAACTGGTGCTGCCAGCTGCGGCGGGTGCACTGTCGTTTGTGCCGTTGGTGTCGGAATCGTCGCCATCGGCGGCTGCCGCGCCCTCCTCATCGCCGGAAGCAGCCGTTGTGACGGTTGAGCTCCAGGGGGCACGAGTTGAGGTGCGAGGGACGCCTGGACTTGCCGTGCTGAGTGATGTGTTTGTTGCGTTGCGCCGGGCACGTTCATGCTGACGGCTCCCGCTGGCCTCATGATTTACGTTGCGACCCGACCTGTAGACTTCAGGAAGGGCGCGGATGGTCTGGCGCTGTTGGCGAAGGAGACGCTGGGCCACGATCCGATGAAGGGCGTGGCGGTGGTCTTCCGTGCGAAGCGCGCTGATCGGGTGAAGATCGTGGTCTGGGATGGTAGTGGCCTCGTGCTGTGTTGGAAGCGGCTTGAGGGCAGCGCCTTCAACTGGCCGCCGGTCGTTGACGGCGTCATGCGAATGAACGCCGCGCAGTTGTCCGCGCTTCTGGCCGGCATGGATTGGACACGCATGCATGCGCCTCGAATCCCGCAGCCGAAAGCGCTTGCGTAGGACATAAAATCTTCGCTGCATCGGGGCGCGAAGCATGGCAGACTCGGGCCAATGAGTGATTTGCCTGATGAACTGCCGAGCGATCCAGCCGAGTTGCGTGCCTTTGCCGCGGCTCTGCTGGATCGCTGCGCCAGGCTCGAGCGGTTGCTCAAGCTTGCAAAAGACGCGCAGTTCGGTCGATCGTCGGAAAAGCTTGACGCTGATCAGCTCCAGCTTATTCTGGAGGATATTGATCAGGCTGTCGCGGCTCTCGAAGCAGCCGAGGACCGCGCCAATCCCAAAACACGCGAGAAGAGAGCTGCCGAGCGCAGGGCCAATCGTGGCAAGCTGCCGGAGCATTTGCCGCGCATCATCGAGGACCTGATGCCCGCTGCAACCTGCTGCCCATGCTGCGCAGGCGACCTTTTTGAGATCGGTCACGATGAGAGCCAGAGGCTGGACGTCGTACCGGCGCAGTATCGCGTTATCGTCACCCGCCGCCCCAAACTGGCCTGCCGCGCCTGTCACGGCGTCGTCCTCCAGCATGCTGCTCCCGAGCGATTGATCAGGGGAGGACTGCCGACCGAGCGGCTCGTCGCGCATGTGATCGATGCCAAGTATCATTGGCATTTGCCGCTTTACCGCCAGACGCAGATGCTGGCGACGCACGGTATTGCCATCGACCGTTCCACGCTCGCCTTCTGGGTCGGCTATGCGGCCCAGGAATTGAAGCCCTTGTGGCATCGTCTGCGCCAGCTTCTGCTCGCCTCTCCGAAGCTCTGTGTCGATGAGACCCCGGCGCCGGTGCTGGATCCCGGGCGCGGCAGGACCAAAACCGGCTACTTCTGGGCGCTGTCGCGCGATGACAGGCCTTGGGCCGGGCCTGATCCGCCCGGCGTGGTCTATGCCTATGCACCAGGCCGCGGCGCCGTTCATGGCTTGCGACTGCTCGAAGGCTATCGCGGCATCATCCACTGCGACGGCTATCAGGCTTACAAGACCATGATGCGAGAGACGCGTGCGGACGCCTTGTCCGGGACGCTCGCATTCTGCTGGTCGCATCTCCGGCGCCAGTTTGTGAAGATCGAGCGCGAGGCTTCGCCGGCGCCGGCGCCGGTTGCCCGCGAGGCCCTCGAGCGCATCGCCCAGCTCTACGCGGTCGAGAAAGTCCTCCGTGGCCGATCTGACGCCGAGCGCCGCGCGGGCCGGCAGGCGCATGCCCGGCCGTTGGCTGCAGCCTTGAAGCAGTGGTTTGAGGCGAAGCTTGGTCACCTCGCGCAGAAGAGTGAGACGGCGAAAGCTTTACGCTATGCACTGCGTCATTGGGACGGCTTGACGCTCTACCTTGATGACGGGCGCATCGAAATGGACACCAACGCAGTCGAGCGTGCGATGCGGCCGATCAAGCTCAATGCCAAGAACGCCCTGTTCGCCGGGTGTGACGAGGGTGCTGAGAATTGGGCATTGCTGGCGTCGCTCATTGAGACCTGTAAGCTCAACGGCGTCAGCGCCGAGTATTGGCTTGCCGACGTTCTGGCAAAGCTCGTCAATGGCTGGCCGGCGGCACGGCTGGACGAACTGCTTCCCTGGGCATCCACCTATACGATGCATGCACAAGATCCGAGGCTTGCGGCATGAGCCTCAGCACGACCGCGGTCCGGATCAAGGTGACCCTCGAGGACGTGAAACCGGAGGTGATGCGATGCCTTGTCGTGCCGCTCACGCTGCGCCTTGATCGGCTGCATCTGACGCTTCAGGCGGCGTTTGGCTGGACGAATAGCCATCTCTTCGAGTTTTTGGCTGGCGAAGGACGTTGGGGTATCCCTGATCCCGATGGAGATTTTGGCCCTCAGCCCATCGATGCTCGCAAGACGCGGCTCTCCAATATCGTTCACGAGACCGGCGCGAAGACGATCCATTATCTCTACGACTTCGGCGACAGCTGGGATCACGTGATCAAGCTCGAAAAGTGGTTCGACAACACGACAACGGAGGGACTTCCCCTCTTGCTCGAGGCCGCCGGCCGTTGTCCTCCGGAAGATGTCGGCGGTGCGTCAGGCTATACCGAATACCTCGACGCCATCCGCGACCCCACCCATCCGGAGCACGAACAAATGCGCCTCTGGGGCCCTGAGCAGTTTGATCCCAACGTCGTCGACCGGAAGGCGCTCGAGGCCGCCGTCAACGCATTGTCGGAAATATGGAAGCCGCGCCGGCGCACCACGCGTTCAAAATAGACGTCAAGCACCAATCAAATGGGCCTCAGAGCGACGCTTACGATCGTCGCTTATTCCATGCCGAAACACAGCCGTGATCGTGAGGACGTTGGAGAGTCGCCCCGAGAACGCCACCCATTGGAGTTCCCGCGACATGGCGAAGGCCAGCGGCCTGTCGGTATCGACGGTGCAACGCATCTGGCGGGCCTTCGGGCTCCAGCCGCACCGGATGGAGACGTTCAAGCTCTCGACCGATCCAAACTTCGTGGCCAAAGTGCGCGACGTTGTGGGCCTCTACGTCTCGCCACCCGAGCATGCCATTGTTCTATGTGTGGATGAGAGATCCCAATCCAGGCGCTGGACCGCAGTCAGCCGATGCTGCCGATGCGTCCCGGCCAGCCGGCCCGAAGAAGCCATGACTATACGAGGCACGGCACCACATCGCTGTTCGCCGCCCTCGACATTGCGAGCGGACGGATCATCGGCAAGTGCTACGGACGCCGTGCTGCTGAGTTCCGCAAGTTCCTCGACGAGATCGAGGCTGTCGTCCGCGTGAACTCGACGTCCATCTCGTCATGGACAATTACGCCACGCACAAGACCCCCGTGATCCGAAAATGGCTGGCTAAACGGCCGCGCTGGCACGTGCATCTGACCCCGACCAGTTCGTCACGGCTCAACCAGGTCGAGCGCTTCTTCGCGCTCCTCACCGACAATCGCCGCTCTCAGGGCTGACATCACTTCGTTCATCGACCGACACAACGCCGATCCAAAACCGTTCCGATGGACTAAGTCCGCCGATGACATCCTTGCTTCCATCGAACGCTTCTGCCGATACAATGCCCCGGCAAAACACAACCCAATGTCGCGAACTTCTGGTTCAGGACACTAGCCGTAGCACATCATCGCAACAGCTGATCGCAAATTGGAGGGAGGCAATCGCGTCTCAGCCAGGCCCGGCGCACAGCCCATCACCTTGCGTAACTGACCGACGTCCGAGTGTACACCAAGATTTTGCTCATTTGCGATTGCCAGATGGTGTTCCGTTTTACGGTCTAGATGCTGATGTACCCCGTGGCCAAGCCGTGTATGCCGACAATGCATCCGACAACAGCTACGCCGAACAAGAGCCACTCGGCCGGTGTGAAGAGCCGCTTACCTAACTCTCGTCGACTCATGTAGTAGAGGATGGTGCCTGGGGCATAGATAATAACTCCAAGCAGCAAGAACTTCATCCCACCGGCAAACAGTAGAAATATCGTGTAGAGCGTCGCCAACACCGCAATAATGGTGTCCTTGGCGAGATCGCCTGAATGTTTTTCATAAGTCTCTTTGCGAAGCACCAGCATCAGCGCAAAAGCCGCAGAGAGAAAATAGGGTATCAACGAAAGATGGCTGCATAGTGACAGCGCGAAGGAGAAGGCGTCGTCGGAAACCAATGTAGTAACAAGCACTGCTTGACTCAGTAGCGCTGTCATCAGCAGTGCCGATGAGGGCACTTGATTGGCGTTCTCTCGCGCCAAGAAGGCCGGCATATCCTGCTTCTTCGCCGCTATCGAAAGCACCTCGGCGGCCATCATAGTCCACGCCAAGTACGCGCCGAGCAAAGAGGTAATCACTCCAGCGGTGATAAACACCGCTCCCCAATGTCCGACGGCGGCTTCGAGCACGCCACCGACCGAAGGCTGGCGGAGTTGCGCGATCTCGGCGCGGGGCAGGATGCCGTAAGCTAAAATCGAAACCGATGCGAACAGAGCCAAAACGCCAAGGAATCCTACGACCGTGGCTACACCAACGTCTTCGCGCTTCTTAGCGAAGCGCGAGTAGTTGCTTGCTCCTTCGATACCAAGAAAGACGAAGACGGTGACAAGCATCGTCGCCTTGACCTGAGCGAAGAGGTTGCCATAGCCACCAGCCGAGTCGCCCCAGAGATTGTCCGCGAACACAGCGGGCTTCAGATAGAAGATAGTCAACAACACGAATACTAGCAGCGGGATGATCTTGGCAATCGTGACGATCTTGTTTATTCCTGCCGCCTCTTTCACGCCACGCAGAACCAGAAAATGGAATGCCCATATACCGGCCGACGAGCTGAGCACGGCGGGGAGGGTATTTCCTTGGCCCAACACTGGGAAAAATGCTCCGAGGGTTGATTTGATCAGGATCCAGTACGAAACGTTTCCGACGCATATGCTGGCCCAGTAGCCGAACGCCGAGAGGAAACCGACGTACGGCCCGAAGCCAGCACGCGCATACGCATAGAGGCCGGCATCGAGGTCTGGCTTGCGGTTGGCCAAAGTCTGAAACACTAAACACAGCATCAGCATGCCCGCGCCCGCAAGGGCCCAGGCGATGAGTGCCCCGAAAATGCCCGTCGCCTGCGCGAAATTGCGCGGTACCGAAAAGACGCCGGCGCCGACCAAGCTGCCGACCACCAAAGCGGTAAGGCTCTGCAACGGGATTTTCTGTTTGTCATTCGCGCTCATCGTCGTATCCCACGTTGATGGTGCTGGACTTTGCAAACTCACTCGAACCTGACGCTGGACTCGCGAGGTTAAAACACGGCCGAGCAGTGACCCACCTCCTGCAGAAGGTCCGGAGTCGCCCTGTTGCGTTGCTCAGGGTTTCGGCCGCAACAGGAGCTTGGGCTCCGCGGCGCCCGCTGGCGCCTCAGCGCGCCGCGCTCGGCTCTTTCTCGGCCGGCACGCCACCGTCACCGAGGACGTGGATCGAGCCGTGCTTCACCATCGTCACCTTGCGGGTATGGAAGGCTTCCAGCGTCGAGCGATGGCCGATCGAGACGAGGGTGGCCTGTGGCAGCTTCTCCGCCAGCAGCCGGTACAGGCGGGCCTCGGACGGCTCGTCCAGCGAGGCCGTGGCCTCGTCCAGGAACAGATAGTCCGGCGCGTGCAGCAGCGCGCGGGCGAGCCCGAGGCGCTGCTGCTCGCCCAGCGACAGCATCCGGTTCCAATGACCGTCCTCCTCAAGCCGCTCGGCGAGGTCGGGCAACCCGACCGCGATCAGCGCGTCCCTGACGCGTGCAGTTTCGAATGCGCCCGGCGCGGCCGGATAGACCACCGCGTCGCGCAGCACGCCGACCGGGAAATAGGGGCGCTGGGGCAGCATCATCAGCTTCGCTTTTTCCGGGACGAAGATGCTGCCGGTGCCGAACGGCCAGATGCCGGCGATGGCCCGGAACAGCGTCGACTTGCCGGAGCCCGACGGTCCGGTCACCAGCACGCGCTCCGGCGTCTGGACGGAGAAGGCGTCGGCGGCGACCAGCGGCGTGCCGCTCGGCAGGTTCACGCAGAGCTGTTCGAGGGCGATATTGCGATGGCCGCCGGCCGCCTTGAGGGCAATCGCAGGCTCGTGCGGCGGCAGATTTGCGGCCGCATCGACCGACATCTCGAACCCGTCGAGGCGGGCGACGATCGAGCGCCATTCCGCCAGCGACCGGTACGCCCTGACGAAGAACGATAGTGCGCCTTGTACGCTGGAGAAGGCGGAGGCGGTCTGCATCATGTCGCCAAGCTGGATCTTCTTGGCGAAGAAGGCCGGAGCCACCAGCACGTAGGGAAAGATCACGGCGGCCTGCTGATAGCTCGCGGTGAACGCGGTGAGGCGCTTGGTACGGCTCATGATGGCGTACCAATTGCCGATCACGAAGTCGAAGCGGTCCAGCAGCCGGCCGCGCTCGGCGCCATCGCCCTTGAGCAGCGCGATCTGCTCGGAATTCTCGCGGACGCGGACGAGGTTGAAGCGCAAGTCAGCTTCATAGCGCTGCTGCTCGAAATTGAGATTGACCAGCGGGGCACCGATCCAGTGCGTCAGCGCGGTGCCGAAGATCGCGTAGACCAGCGCGCCCCAGCACAGATATCCGGGGATCATGAGGTCGGCGCCGAACAGGTGCAACGGCGCAGCGTTGGAAAGCCCCCAGAGGATGATCACGAAGGAGAACAGCGTCACGATCGACGAGAGCAGGCCGAGCCCGATGGTCAGGGTCTGCTCGACGAAGTTCTTGACGTCCTCGGTGATGCGCTGGTCCGGGTTGTCGGCCGCATCGCCCTTGAGCTGCATGCGGTAGTGGGTGGCGCCTTGCAGCCATTCGCTCAGATAGTGCCGGGTCAGCCATTGCCGCCAGCGGATCTCGAGCCACTGGTTCAGGTACAGCTTGTAGACGGCCAGTGCGATATAGCCAGACGCGAGGGCGACGAAGATCCAGATCTGCCTGACGAAGCTATCCCAGTCACTTGCCTGCAGCGCGCCGTAGAACCGGTTCTGCCACTGGTTCACCAACACATGTATCGCGACAAGCGCCAGCTCCATCGCGATGACGGCGGCGAGCAGGCCGCGGCCGGCCCATTTGTCCTCCGACCGGAAATACGGGGCGGCGATTCGCCAGACGATCGCGAGCGTGGCGCTGAAGTGGTTCAAAGAACTTCCTCTCAATTCAATCTGTAGGAGGCTTGAAAGAACATACCCAGCGCTTGATGCTGAGCTTCGCGAAAGCAAAACATGGTGAATCATCACCGAAGCAAAGGCTGCCGTTGCACGTGTCGTTACTGTGCTCTTTAGTCGACATCGCCCAATAGCGGCCGCCGAGGCCGGCGCTGAAGTTTTTGGCCATCAGGTAGGACAGCAAGCTTCAGTCGGGACTTCTCCGCCACCATTGCCGCGTTGTTCAGCAAAGGTGGTCCTCCGGCGCTCAAGCCCACACGAAGCGCACTCCAATCAGTATCCTCGGTGCCCATGATCCTGTCACCTGGCGTCACGCACGGACGGCTGACGACCTTGGCGCATCCTGTCAAATCTGGGGTCAGTGCGTAATAGGTCCAGCCCATGAATCCGCCGACCTTGTAGTTAGCGCCCTGCAGGAGTTCGTAACCGGCGTCGCCGGTGTAATAGGCGAACCCGCCGTTTGCCTGGCCCGACATCGTGTTGGTATGAGGCATCAGTGTAGTCGCCATGAGGACACCCCCAATCTTTATCGTTCAATGTTCCTTGGTTAAAGCGTTCAAGGCCAATATTGCCCTTCAGGAATACTCCCCAGGGCTGTCAAAGGGGGCCAAATAATTCCCCGGAAACTCCGTCCGGTCTGTGGTCCGTGAGCCGTGACATGAGACTGCTCGCGAGCATAAGGCACTGCATTGCGATTCCGTTGGAAGCGTCCCCGGCTGAGCCAGTGCCGCGAGCCGCCGTATGACCCGCCGGCTGTGTGAGCGATCGGCGGCACGGTATCGAATGCTTTCGAGTGCAGCAGCACGTCGCCCCATTGCGCCGTCCCCGGCTCGGCGCCAAAATGATAATCCGACCCTTTCTTTGCGACGTGACCCTTGCTGGAGGCGTTGTGTTCGCCGGCAGAATTGCAAAAGGGTGGAAACTGCACGGTCGGAGGCGGATCGAGCCTCGGCCTGCGGAAATGCAGGTGGTCATACTCCATCTTGACGGGCCATGCAGGCGTAAGCGCCTGCTCGAGGCCCATACCGATGATGCCGCCGACACGATCTTAGGCAAAATGGGTTTTCTCCTGTGCCACACGCCAAACTCGTTGTTATTCACGACCTCGGCCTGATTGCTCTGCCCAGAGAGGCCTCGTTTGATGTAGGCCAAAGCGTGGCTCTGCGGGCCAAAGGCGTAACCGACCCGACCGGCGCCAGTGGCGAAGACGTCGGGACCTGCCTTGCAGTTCGCATTCACAAAATTGCCGCAGGCGGCGAGGCAGGTATTTGTGTTGTCGGAGACAGCACCGCTGGCCTCCAACTCGACGCCGAATATCCAGCTATTCTTCTGCCAATTGTAGCCGATCTGCCCACCTGGGGTATCGACGAGGTCGCCATAGACTGGCAAGCCGTAGAGATTACTGAAGGACGTACGACCGTAACCACCGCCGAGGTGCCCGCCAACATATCCTCCGGACCAGCTCCATAGAGCCTGTGGCAGTTGCACTGGTAGCTCAAGGTCTGCCCAATTGCTCGCACTGCTTGCGACGAGGGGAATGTGGTGGCTCCCAAGAAAAGATGCCCAGATCGCATCAAAATACTCCGGTGTGCGCTTCCATCCACAACCGAGCGCCTCCGCGCTAAATCGGGTACGGAGCCCGAATGAAGCAAGCGGCATGCCGCTGAAAAATTGAGGTTCTCCAGGCGCCAGGTGCGGATGTACGCGTCAACTTTGGGACATTGGTTCGAACCCGACAATCGCGCTGTTAGCGTTCGGCAGCAATGTTGCGCAACTTCAAGCCGGCCATTGTCGCTGTAACGTAAGCGTAGAGCACCGTTAGAAGAGTCATCTTTGGCAAGGGGGCTCACAATGACGACCATTCGGACAACATAGTACGACCGTGGCCGCCGCACATCGAAGTGTATCAGATTAAGCGTAAGCGCGAAGCCGATACACTGTAAGCGTAGCTCTGCGGCCCTTTCGATTGGCGCTTGCGTCTATTTTGATCGCAGCTTGCGCGGGTGTGGCTTCCAAATTCCGGACAATGCGTTGAGGGCGGCCTCGATCGCCTTCCGGTCGACAACGTTTGGATCGAACTGTTCGGGCCCCAGAGGCGCATATTTTCATGTTCTGGATGAGTGGGGTCGCTGATGGCCGAAAAATTGATCCGCAATCTCGCGCGTCGACTCGACCAGCAATGGCCCGGTGTCGCGGCAGCATCCTCGAAGGCCCTCGACGAAATCCTGACTGTCGTCCGGTTGAAGCTGCCGACGGAGCTGCGTCGATCGCTCGCCTGTACCAACATCGCCGAGAACATGATGGGCACCATTCGCCGCGTCACGCGCAACGTCAAACGCTGGCGGGATGCTGGTATGGCCTTGCGATGGGTCGCGGCCGGCATGATCGAGGCCAACAAGGGCTTCCGACGATTGAAGGCGCATAAGCAATTGTCGGTTCTGCGTGCGGCTCTTCAAGTTCACCCCAATCGCATGACGATCAACCCCGTTGCCCACGTCACTAGGGCCGCGTAATATTCATTACGGCAACGTCGGCCCGGCCTAGTTCAACAGCGATCGGGACATCCCCCATAAACCCGCCCGTACCTAAACCCTGCGTCTTTATTGGCTCAAAGCCGTAAGGACTTGAAGCGATTCCCCGCCAAGGTGGGGGCACGCCTTGCACCAAGTGCAGGACGGTGAGGAGCCAATAGCCGCAAAGGCGCTGAGAGGATTCGGCGGGCGTGCTATCCTGGAGCTAGTCGACGATTTCGACAGCAAGACCTACCGGGCCGTTTATACGGTGCGCTTTGCCGGAATGGTGTACGTGCTCCCCGTTTTTCAGAAGAAGGCGAAGAAGGGCATCGCCACTTCCCAGCAAGACATTGAACCTATCAAAACGCGTCTGCGCGATGCTGAAGAGCATTATCGTGCGCTGGCAGACAAAGGAGGCCGCTAGCCATGACCAAACGCAAAATCGAAGTTTACGAGGGCAGCGGCAATATATTCGCCGATCTTGGGTTGCCCAATCCAGAAGAACGGCTGCTGAAATCCAGCATCGTGACCGAGCTGCATCGCCTGATCAAGGCACGCAACCTGACCCAGATCAAAGCGGCAAAGCTGATCGGGATTTCGCAGCCTGACCTGTCTCACCTGCTCCGTGGTGACTACCATAACTATTCAGCCGAGCGCCTGATGAAAATGCTCACGGTGTTCGAGCAGCGTATCGAAATCGTGATGCGGCCTCACCGCAAGGCCGGTGAGCCGGGCCGTATCACCTTCAAACCTGTTGCAGCGTGATGAGAGGCGGGCCACGCCCGCTTTTCAGCTTCATTCTCCGGAGGTTTGGAAGTTAGTTCGAGGAACAAGGACAGCAGTTTGAGTTACCATCGTCCTGCTCGCCATTAATTGAAAACTCAAGGAATTGTCCAGGAAGCTTGCAGAAAACGAAGGGCAGCTTCGAGGCAGCGTTCCACTCAACACGCTCGTGAAACAGGGTGCCGCAGTCAGGCTCTAGGATTGCGGTTCTTGATGAGAGCTGGTCCCGCTTGTCTGAATAGACTTTCCGCGTCGATAAGTGGAGCCTCTGCCGAGATTAGGCCGCCGCGCGGAGCGGCGGAAGGTTGAAGTAGGCTTGATCCGGGGTCATGTCGTCAAGGCTCGAATGGGGCCTTCGTGCGTTGTACAACGACGTTTGAGAACGCCCACAGGACCGTTCTTCGCGAGGTTCTTTATCGGCATCATCCTTGGTTTGGGCGCCGAGTTTTGCGTTCATGGGGCCATCGACAAGGCCGACGATGTCGTTTTTCGCTGCACCCTGGACGGATCGCAAGCAGACCGTTGGCTGGAAGTTCCCGCATGGATGTTCGACCGGACGGCATGCCATGACGCCGGGTTTCTGACAGCTCAGCCGCTTGTTAGGATCGATGCACTTGCGGCGCTTTCTGCGCTTCTCGATCTAGCGTTGAAGGATCGAACGCCATCAGCTGCCCCGCTTTCTGGCGCATCCAGAGGCTCTCACGGCCAGAATCGGGGAGCGACTCATGTCAAGCCAGACGGCAATGCCAGGGAGCGGATACCGACACAATCAACGACCGCGGCCGCAGCAGCAGATGGATCTGTTCGGGAGCGGCCTGTCGAACGGCGCCATCGGCGCGCCGGCATGGTCGGAGCTGCCGGCGGAAGCGCAGGCGGCCCTTATGAGTCTGATGACGCAGTTGATCCTCGACCATGCTGCGACGACGGCGACGCCGCGCGCGAAGGAGGTCGGTCATGACTTCTGACAAGGTCAGGCCTCATCATCTCGAGCGCAAGGCGCTTCTTTACGTGCGTCAATCCTCAGCGCATCAGGTGTTGCACAATCGCGAGAGCAGTGCGTTGCAGTACGCCATGCGGGACCGGCTGACGGCGCTCGGGTGGTCAGAGATTGAAGTGATCGATGATGATCTCGGTCGTTCAGCCGCCGGCGGGGTACAACGCGCCGGTTTCGAGCGGATGGTAGCGGAGGTTTGCCTCGGTAAGGTTGGCGCGGTTTGCGCCCGCGAGGTCTCGCGCTTCGCTCGCAACAGCCGGGATTGGCAGCAACTCATCGAGATGTGTCGTGTGGTCGATACCGTCCTGGTCGATCAGGAGACGATCTATGCACCGAGGCACGGTAACGACCGCCTGCTGCTCGGGCTCAAGGGCAGCCTCAACGAGTACGAGCTGGATCTGTTGCGCCAGCGCTCGCTCTCGGCCCGCTACGAGAAGGCGCGCCGGGGCGAGTTGGTTGTGGCGGCGCCCGTCGGCTTCGTGAAGGCCGGCGACCATTATGAGAAAGATCCGGATCGGCGTGTCCAGGAAGCGATCAAGCTGGTGTTCGACAAGGTCGAGGAACTGGGCAGCGCGCGACAGGCGCTCTGCTGGCTCCACGAGTACAATCTCGATCTGCCGGTGAAGCAGACCAGCGGCGACACGGCCTGGCGGCGACCAAGCTACTCCGCCATCCACCGGATCATTGAGAACCCGGCCTACGGCGGCGCCTATGCCTATGGTAAGACGGCTGTGGCGGCGGGATACAGCGCCGCAGGCGTGAGCGTGAAGATCCGCCGCAAGGCGCGGAACGAATGGCTGGCGCTGAAGCCCAACACCCACGAAGGGTATGTGAGCTGGGAGAGGTTCGAGGCGATCCGCACTATGGTCAGCAGCAACATTCCACCGGTCGGCATCACGGCGCGCCCAAGCATGGTGACGGGCTGCTGGCCGGCCTGATCCGGTGCAAGCGCTGCGGCCGCAAGCTCACACTCCGATACTCCGGCATGAAGCACCATATCCCGCTACAGCTGCAGCCGCGCCTGGATGGACAATGGTGGCCCGCTTCGGCGGACTGCGCGTCGATGATGCAGTCGAGGAAGCGCTGCTTGGCGTCGTCGGTCCGGGCGCTATCGCCGCTGCAACCGCGGCCGCCAAGGAAGCCAGGGAACGGCGGGATCAGGTGCGCGATGCTCTCAGTCGCGACCTCGAAGCGGCGCGCTATGCCGCCGACCGGGCCTTCCGGCAGTACGATGCCGCTGACCCCGCGAACCGGCTGGTGGCGGGCGAGCTTGAAGCGCGCTGGCACAGGGCGCTCGCTCACGCGGCGGAGGTCGAGGGCAAGATCGCAATGCATGAGGCGGCGACGCCGGTCCCCATTGCCGATCCAGCTTCGCTCGGCGATCTAGCCTCGAACCTCAAAGCGGTCTGGGATGCGCCGACGACGGATGCTCGCCTCAAGAAGCGCGTTGTGCGCACCCTCATCCATGAGGTCGTGGCCGATATCGACGATGCGGCCTCCGAGATCGTCCTCATCGTCCACTGGGTCGGCGGCGTTCACAGCGAGATACGCCTGCCCAAGCGCCGGCGCGGGCAGCGTAACAGCACCTCCGCCAACATCATCGAGGCTGTGCGCCGACTGGTGCTGATCGCCAGCGACGATCTGATCGCCGGCCTCCTCAACCGCAACGGCCTCGAGACCGGTAACGGCAATCGCTGGACGCGCGAGCGTGTTACCTCGCTGCGCTCGAACTATCGCATCCCGGTGTTCAAAGCCCGCCGAGGACGGCATCGAGCCCTGGCTAAACCTCAGCAACGCCGCCAAGCTCCTGAAGATCGCGCCCAAGACGCTCCGGCTGGCCGCTGAAGCCGGTGAAATCGAAGCCATCCATCCTCTGTCGGATGGTCCTTGGATCTTCGCCCGCAGCTCGCTGATAACAACTGCTGCTCGATCTATCGCCGAACGAGCGCGACAGAACCCAAGATACCCCACGGGATCGAATCCCAATCAGCAAAGTCTTTTCTCTTCAACAACATAGACAGAGGGGTGTTCTGATGCGCGGTTGTAGAAGTCGAGATATCTGCCGATCGAGTCGCGCTGTCAACCGGCGTCCAAATTTGGCTCTGACTCATGTGTGGAACGGCCCGGGCTGCAAGATCGTTCTCTGATCGAACGAGGGATGACGGTGCGGTCATATATTCGACCTGTAAACGCGGCGCCCGGCCGCTGGCCACGATGATATCCGCGGAAGCAATCGGCCAATCAATTTCTCGCGCTCGAAGCGCAGTAAGCCAGGCGGTCTGATTGCGACCGGGAATGTCGTCATTCGGGTTCATCCAGATTTGCACCTTGCCTCCTCGGCAGCTTTCTTCTTCCGCCGGAGACTTCTTAAGATTAGGTTTCAGCATTGCACGCGACGCATGATAGATGCCGCCTCTGACCAGCAAGGCCCAGATGGTGCGCGCAAGCTATTGGCGAACTCCACCGCTATGAGCTTGACGGCCCGTCTTTGCAGCATGGTCCGAATCCAGAGCGGGACTTTCGAGCCTCGCTTGCCAAGCTTGATGATTGAGGTCGCACCAACGATCAAGTGCGTCCGTAGGTGCCGATTTTCAGGCTTTGATACTGCCCCGAGCCTTTCTTTCCCGCCGCTCGACTGTGCCCTCGGTGTTAACCCCATCCAAGCCGCAAAATCTCGTGCAGTCGCAAAACTGCGAGGATCCGAGACCGATGTCCGAACGGTAGCGGCGATGAGAGGACCGACGCCCGGAATGCTCATCAGGCGCCTGGCATCGGGGTCCTGTCTGACGGCAACCAAAATCTCTCTGTCGAGCTTCTCTATGCGGGTTGTAAGCAGCTCAATCTGTTCAGCGAACTGGATCAGGGCAAAGCGGGCAGCGCCGGGGATCCTATTGTCTTTGTCGTCCCGGAGAAGCACCAGGAGTTTTGCGATGCTTGCCATGCCTTTTCCGGCGATAATGCCCAATTCGGCCATATGAGCACGCAAGGCGTTTGCAGTCTGGCTGCGCTGCCTCATCAGCATCTCTCGCGTTCGCAAAATCATGCTGGCTGCTTGTTGTTCGGCAGTCTTCACCGGCACGAACCGCATTGTCGGGCGGGTGACCGCCTCACAAATGGCTTCAGCATCCGCCACGTCGGTCTTGTTTCGTTTGACGTAAGGCTTCACGTAGGCTGGCGGCATCATGCGGACAGTGTGGCCCAGCGCCGCGATCTCGCGCGCCCAGTGATGGGCACTCGCACAGGCCTCCATGCCTACTAAGCAAGCTGGTAGGCCCCGAAAGAAGGGCAGAACCTGGGATCGCCGCAATGTGCGGCGAACCAGGACTTTCCCGTTTTCGGAGATGCCGTGAACTTGAAAGATCGACTTGGCCAAATCCAAACCCACTGTGATAATCTTCTCCATGGAACGGTCCTTCCTTTGTGGCGCCTCTCTGCGCGACCACGTTAGGCACTTTTGATGCCGGTTCGAAGGGCCGTTCCACACCATCATTTCTGATGAAGTTCGCCGGCGACTGTGGTTCTTCAACGGAGAATCGGCGCCATGCGGACAGGCTTTCGAATTTCATCGCTCGTACCGAGTGGTTTGGTGTTTGTTGGCGTAAGTGATTCAGAGGATTCGGTTATTCTGGCTGTTCGGTCGGAGGCTGCGGAGGCCCAGTGCCCTTTGTGCACGACAGCATCGCGCCGAATCCATAGCCGTTACATCCGGCACGTGGCCGACTTGCCATCAGCGGGCAGAAAGGTGCGCCTCCGATTGCTCACGCGGCGCTTCACATGTGAGGTGCCGCATTGCCACCGGCGGATCTTCTCAGAGCGGTTTGGAGAAGACATCGTTCCGCTTCGACGGCGCCGGACGGCACGGCTGGAATACATCGTCCATCACTTGGGGTTGGCGCTGGGCGGCCGGCCGGCGGCAAGCTTCGCCAAGCGGCTCATGCTGCCCGTTAGCAACGATACCTTGCTACGGGTGGTCCGCCGGCGGGCGGCGATGCCGACAGATCCATTGCTTGTTGTGGGCATCGATGACTGGGCGTTCCGGAGAAACCAACGATACGGGACGATCGTGTGCGATTTGGAGCGCCGGCGGATCGTTACCCTGCTGCCCGACCGGGAAACTGCGACTGTTCGGGCGTGGCTATCGAAGCACCCAGCGATCAACATTGTGTCGCGAGATCGCGGTGGTGGATACGGCGAGGCAGCAGCCAAGGCGCTGCCGAACGCCATCCAAGTCGCCGACCGATGGCATCTGATGGAAAATGCGAGCGCGGCCTTCCTTGATGCGGTGCGCCGCTCCATGAACAGAATCCGAACCGCAATTGGAGCGACGACGATCAACCCGGAATTGCTGACCTGTGCGGAAAAGCTGCGCTATCAGGGCTATCTGCGGCGCCAGGACAGCCATGCCGTAATTACGGCTCTCGCCAGCGACGGTGTGTCGCTCAAGGAGATCGTCCGCCGCACAGGACATAGTCGCAATCTGGTTCGCCAAATTAGCCGCGGCGGCGGTACGGATATGTTCCCCACCCGTCAAAGCACCCTGGACGGGCATCTGCCGTTCCTGGACGCGCAGTGGTCAGGCGGCTGTCGCAACGGTGCCGAGCTCTGGCGCCGCTTGAAGGGACAAGGCTTCAAGGGATCGCTGCGCGTGGTGGCGGAATGGACGACGCGACGGCGGCGTGCCGAGACTATCAGCCATCAACAATTGCAGAAGGTCCCCGCCGCCAGGACGATAGCGCAGCTGATGACGACGAAGCGCGACCACCTAACCAGGGCGGAGACCGTCACGCTTGCGGTCATCGAACAAAACGTTCCTATGCTGGCCGATGCCCAAGCTCTCGTTGGCCGCTTCCACGCGATGATCCGAAAGAAGGCCGAGATGGAGCTCGAACCTTGGATTGAGGACTCCAAGCGGAGCCTCATTGCCTCGTTCGCGAATGGCATTGCCAACGATAAGGCCGCGGTGCACGCGGCTATCACGCAACCATGGTCCAATGGCCAAGTGGAAGCGCAGATCACTAAGCTCAAGCTGGTCAAACGGCAGATGTACGGGCGCGCTAAGCTCGATCTCCTTCAGGCTAGGCTGATTGGCGCGCCATAAAAACAATCACGATCATCGAATATGCGTCAGAGCCCAAATTTCAGATTTGACCCCCGTATTGCCGCATCTGCGAATGTTACCCTGATGGCGCCATTGCACTGGTCGATGCGACCTCGGCTGATCGGCCGCGCCAAGTGGCTTTTCCGGCTTGCACGACGAGAGGGGCTGTGGGCGGGTCGGGCCCTACATAGCCCGAGCCGTCCACTACCCCGGGCAATGGGGCAGCAGTGGTGGCCTCGCCGAGCGGCTCCTCCGCGACCAACTGCTCGGCCGTCTTCCGTCTAAGCGCCCTCAGCAGACGCTGCACGATCGAATGCTGTCTTTGTCCCGAACTCCTCGGGGTGTTTCTCGCTGAGCCGGCCGACGATGGCGAGTGCAGTTAACTGCGGTTGCGTAGCGAGCCAGCCCTCGATTGCAGCAATATGCGGGTCGAGCTTGGACGGCATGCGAACCCTGGTTTATACGGTCGACGGGTGCGCCGGTGCGTGGCACGCGGCTCGCCGGTCGTCGTCGTCTTGCCGAGCGTCTTCGCAAAAGAGGCTGCGGTCGCTGGCGCGGTGCTCGTGCTGGCGGGTTGCAGCCCGCGCGCCTGTCCGGCACGACGATCGACGCGGTTGCCGAGTTCGTCCTGGGTCGCGCGAATCTCGGCCAACAGCGCGACTGGATCGAGCGAGCGATACTGATCGCGCAGCCGCTTCTTCACGGCCGCGGTCACCTTGGGATGCGCCAATGCACGCTCATGGGGCGTCGATGGGAGATGATAGCGTTTGATCACTTTAGCCCCTTCGCGGCGCTTCTCCTTCAGCTTGAACGACGGCTGGAAGAAGTTGACGTAGAGCCGTGCCGCCGCATAGAGGCGGCCCATCACAAGAGCCGTCTCGATGCCATCGAAGCGGCCGTAGCCCATCAGGCGACGGACCACGGCACCATTCTTCTGCTCGACGAACGCCTGATCGTTCTTCTTGTAGGCGCGCGAGCGTGTGACTTCGAGCTTCTGTTCGCGACACCATGGCACGACGACATCGTTCATGAAGGCGCTGTCGTTGTCGAAGTCCACCCCGCGCAAGAGCCAAGGAAAGAGCCTCTGTGCAGGATTGATCGCCTCGACGACGAGTGAACCTTCCCGCGTCAGCAACGGCAGGCACTCCGTCCAGCCCGTGGCGACATCGACCATCGTCAGGGTCTGGATGAACGAGCCAGCCACCGACGTGCCGCCATGGGCGACCATATCAACTTCGCAGAAACCGGGCGGCGGGCTGTTCCAATCATTGGAGGTGCGGATCGGGACCTCGCGCCGGATTGCCGAATAAAATCCAGCACGGCGCCGCCTGCCGCCGCTCGCCGCGACCTTCACATCGACGAGCAGGCGATCGATGGTTGCGGCGCTGATGACCAGAACACGATCACGGTCCGCTTGGCCAAGCCGCAAGCGGCCATGTTGCTCCAGCGCCGGCAGCAAGGTCGGGATCATCACCTTGAGCCGCTTGCCGCACACCCGATCCGACGCCTCCCACAGCGCCGACATCGCGTCCTTGATCGTCGCACCATATCTACGCTTGCGCTCTCGAGCTGCCTCGACTGCGCTGGGCCCAACCGGTGCGCGTCGCCGGAGTGCGCGCACCGCATGCTTGCGATGCCAACCCGTCGTCGCGCACAGCTCGTCGAGGATGCGCCCCTTTTCCGCCCGTTTGGCCGACCGATAACGCTCGGCCAGCGCGGATGTGATCTCGCGCTTTGCGCGCATGCTGATCTTCCCTGCCATAGCCGCCACCGAACTGATTCGGCAGCTCCGCCCCAGACTCGACAGGGAAGTTGTCCGGTAACATTTTTAGTGAGACAATGCGCCCTCGTCGGCGTCCAATTTAATATTGCAAGCCGAATGACACCTTCAGCGCCGCATTGTCCAACATGGCGTCTGCCAGAAGCCGCTTCAGCTTTGTGTTCTCGTCTTCCAGCGACCGCAGTCGCTTGGCCTCCGAGACGTCCATCCCGCCGAACCTGGCCTTCCATTTGTAGATGCTGGCGTCGCTGACACCATGCTTGCGGCAGAGATCGCCGACCAGGAACCCCGGCTTCGTGCTCCTTCAAAATCCCGATGATCTGCTCTTCCGTAAAACGATTGCGCTTCATGCTCTGGTCCTCGTCTTGGGCAAGAGCGAACTTCAAACTGGATTAAGCCCGAGGGGCAAGGTCACGGAATATCCTCGCTTCGAACGTGCGCAATCCCGCATGCCGGAGAGTCGCGAAACGATCCTTGACTACGCTGATGTGGCAGGGTCGTACGCATCGTGCGACATCCTAGTTTCCGTGGATCGGCGCTCGAGCCTGCTCGCCTTTGCTATCGATGTCACCGGTGAACGGCTGTACACGATTCGCTTCAAGGATCTTGCGACGGGTGCCGTCCTGCCGCAGACGATCAGCGGCGCGTCCGGAAATATGGTTTTCTCGAAGGACGGACGGAACTTATTCTATACTGAACTGGACTCTCAAACTTTGCGCTGGCGGCGGGTAAAGCGTTATCGGATCGGCGCAGACCCGCAGAGCTCCGAGACAATCTACGATGAAGCAGATGAGGCGTTTTCATGCTCCGTCTATCTGGCGAAGGGGGACGATTTTGTCTTCATACGCAGTAGTTCGGGCGAGGAGGACGAGGTTCGTTTCATAACGAGCGATGACGTCCTTGGTCCGGCGCGTCTCATTGCGCCGCGCCGACCGAAATGCGAGTACGAGGTCCAATTCGACGGCGTCGACTTCGTTATCCGCACAAACTATAATGCCCCCAATTTCCGCCTGATGCGCGCCGCGATCGACGTTACGGAAATCGAAGCTTGGCGACCGTGATCCGTCGCCCCGGGGACCAACCGCCTCCGGTGCTGACAAAGAGGGTGTCGGAGCGGTGGATCTCGATCGCGGCAAGGCTCATGGCATCAATGGCCGCCTCAGTGATGCAAATCCGCTCGGACCTGGCCGGTCCGAAGCGAAACAGCTCCTTGGCGCCGTCACTGGCGAAGCCGCGCCATGCCGGCCCACGCTCCTCCCAGCCCGTGAGCGCTCCAGCAGAATCGGTATGTGCCGCCCACATGCTGCCCTTTGGCCCCTCACGCAAACGATCGCAGGAGGCCGCCTGCTTCACGATGTCGGCCGGCAGCCCGCGTTCATCGGTGAGATAGCGCAAGGCTGGCGAGCCCGGCCTCGGCTTGACACGATGTCTCCACCGCTCAGCAACAGACCCAAGCGCCTTGTGCCTTGCCGGAGGCTGCCACGCAGGTGTGCTGGGAAGGAAGCCAACCGCATCCGCAACACGGTCGCATGCGTCAGAGAAACCGGCAGATCCAAGATGTTCGGCGAGCGAAAATACGTCCCCTTTCGCCGGCGACAACGGGTCGAACCAGCCGCGGCCTTCGTGGACAACGATGATGATATTGCCGTCGCGGCGATACTTGATCGCGCGTCGGGTGCTTTCCTTCACGTCGACCTTCCAGCCGTGTTTCTCCAGCAGGGCCGCGCAGCCAACCTTTTGGCGCAGCTCTTCGATGTCCCTCTTATCCATTTGTCTGCACCGGACTCGCGCAGGCGAGTCCGCCCCTTCTTCTGTTGATCTCTCTTGCTCCTAGCCTTCCGGAACATCCCGGACCGGCCGCGAAGCCTGCCGAATGCAAGGGCGCGCTGACCAACGGTCAGTCATCGCATGTCAGGCGCGGCGAAGCCTCCCTTGCAGCCGGCATGGCGCCAGCGGCAGCCGGTCACCCGGCTCAATGAGCCGGGCTCCAGGAGTCGTACTCATGAACGATATCGTCTTGATCGCCGTCGTACTCGCTGGAGAGCATCACGCCGAATTCGTTGTCGGCCTGGAAAAGGATGACCGGCATCATCAGCGTGCGGGCCAGATCGAAGGCATGGTTCTGAGCGAGAGTGACATTGTGCGACATTGAAGGCTCCCGTCTTGCGGCGGGGACCATCCCCGCCCGACTGGCGCCGACGTGTTCGGGGACGGCCGCGGTCACCTCGACAGGCGAAGCCGAAGAGGTCGCACGCTTGCGTAGCGAACCCCTTGCGGGTTGATCGTAGAAGGCCGAACCTGAACCAAGGAAAGCCCATTCGAGAGCGGGGTTGGTCCTTCACTGGAAGCATGGTGTGTCAAGTGCACATCGTTCGTCCGCGCGGCATTCTGCCTTGATCGACAGCGAGAGCGACATCATCCCGAACTTCGGCGTCAACGAAAGCTGCTTGACGACCACGCGGCGGCTCCGTCGCGAAAGCGTCGTTTCCATGTGACGTACTCAAGGCAATCGGCATGGCGCGCAGTTAGGGATTAGCGCCCGACCCGAGCAGGCGTGAAGCGCTTCCGATAGATCCCGTTTGCGTCAGGGATGGCAGCCCGCAAGGGGGAAGACCCGCTCGCGGGGCTTCAGCGCAGCCAACAGCCCGGGCCCGCAGGGCGACGCCCAATTCCGCGCTCGACGATTTCGCGAATACATGGGTGCGATGAATTGCGAGCAGCGATTCGCTCTTAGCTGAATTCTGCAACTGATGGCGCCGAGCTCATTTGACGAGACCGTTTCACCTCCCTTGGCAAGCACTCTCCGTCAACCACCGACCTTGTGGACCACGCCTGCCGACCCGCACGGCTACTCTACTCCTTACGGGAGCAATCCCTGCCGAAACGCGAGGGCCACAGCGTGTGGAAGGGTCAGTGCAGCAAGATTTCGCCTGGCATTGTCCAGATGATACTTCACCCCACGCGGCGAAACCCCGAGAAGCTCCGCAATGTCCTGCATCGTCTTGCCGTCAGAGATCCACGCGAGACACTGCCGCTCGCGCTGAGTGAGGGCGCTCCCCTGCTGACCATCCGCCGGCGTGCGTCCGATTCTGGCGTTCACATGCGCATGATAGGTGAGACCCACCCTTTCCAACATGTCCCGCGAGCTGTCGATGAAGCGATCGAGTCCAAGGCTGCGGTCGTCCACCGCCAGCGTAAACGCCGCGAACTGGTTTTGGCTTGCGGGAATGCGAACCGTAAGACCGGTCCTGATCTTGAAGCTGAGCGCATCGTCGAACAGACGGCGTTCTTTCGCCGACTTTGCGCTTCGCGCCTCACGTCCATCCCACAGGAACATCCGGCTTGTGTTTCGCGGGTCTTGAAGAACGGGATCGATGTGGTCGTACCCTTCCCGAAAATAGTGGCTGGTCCAACTCTTCGGGTAGGATGAGATCAGTTTGGGGCCATTCGCGCGGTGGCCAAAATAGGCGAACCAGCGGAAACCCAATGCATGCGCAGTACGTTCTGCGATGCGCCGAAAATCATCTTCCGCATGGGCAGAATGGAGACAATCGACAAATTCATCGCATGCTCTTTTGACATTTTTCATTGCGCCCCTCTCTTGAACTATTCTGAGCTCTCTAAAGCGAGCTACGCGCCTGATTCGCGCCTTGCGTGTGGGCATCTATTGCGATGTTGCGGCGACTTTTGGGCAAGAACAATTCCAAAACGCCCTGTCAGAACTGACAGCGCAAAGCTGCGATGATGGCTGCTTTCTTGATCTCGAAGCTGCGATTCGTAAGCGGGAGGTTAAGAATGAGGGTCATTGTGCGCACGCGTGCGGCGCTCCTGCGCGACTTTGAACTGACAATGGGAATGCATCGTCTGCGAGGGCGCGTGTTCAAGGAGCGGCTCGACTGGGATGTCTCTGTCGCGGGCGGATTGGAGATAGATCAGTACGACTCCTTCAAGCCGACCTACCTCTTGGCACTCGAACAGCAGGTTGTCGGTTGCGTTCGCCTGCTGCCCACCACTGGACGCAATATGCTGGCGGATACGTTCCCGGTGTTGCTCGATGGCCACGCGGCACCGAATGCAGCGAGCATATGGGAGAGCTCGCGCTTTTGCGTTGATACCAAAAACGTTGCGGCGACAGCTGGGAACGGCTTGCGGGAAGCAACGTACCTCCTTTTTGCGGCAATGATTGAATGGGGCCAGCAGCTCGACCTTCAGGCCATCGCGACCGTCACTGATCTGCGCATGGAGCGCATCTTGCGCCGGGCCGGATGGCATCTCGAACGCCTCGGCACACCTCATCAAATCGGCGCGACCCAAGCTGTCGCCGGACTGCTGTCGGTCACGGACAACGCTCTCGGCGCGATCCGATCGGCCGGCAAGATTTCGGGCCGCGCGATTGAGCCACCGTCAGGCCTTTCGCTCGCGGCATAGCATCCCGTCTTCAACGCTCGAAGTAAAGTCCTCAACAATGGATCCAGCTGCATTCTCGGCGCTAGTGGACCAGTGCGCCCCAACGCCGGATTTCGTGCGACCGCTGACGTCGATTGTGCGGCAAGCGAGTTCGTTCGAGCCACTGCTGATCACAATTCAGGGGCGGAAGCCGATTCCGATTCAAGCAAATGACCGTGACGAAGCGATCCAGCTCGCTACGGAGGCCATCGCCACCCGCCAGCCGGTCTGGACCGGTCTCGCTCAACTTGATGCCGAGGATTTGAAACAGGCCGGGCTGACGACGACCACGACCTTCGACCCTTGCCAGCATATCGCTGGCCTTGGCAGATTGTTCGAGGCTCGATTGAAAGCAGCAAACCTGAACACCTCGGGCCGTGATCAGGCCATTGCCAGCGTTGTCGCGGCTTTCGCAGTCAAAGCTCCCGGCACAACGCCCGACTCCGGTAACCAACCGACGGTCGGCACTTCCAACGACGACATGCCGATGATCAACGCGCCTGCTGCCTCCGCCAGGGAGGGTCCGAACTGGGATGTCTACCGCTCGGGCGCTGGTCGGTCCGCCTTCGTCTATGAACGATGAGGAACTTCTTTGTTTTGTCTCAACTCAACACCGCGGTCCGGATGGGTCCGGCTGCACTGCCAATCGGAGCCGTGTCATGACTTCTCCTCTTAGGAAATCCGCCGCACTCGTGTGCATGGGGGCCGTTCTCAGCATCGCCTTGGTCGAGCCTGCGCTTGCGCAGACCGCGAACATCGAGGGCGTGCTGCAAAATATCGTCAACATGTTGACTGGCAACGTCGCGCGCTTGCTGGCGACACTGGCAGTCATCATCGTCGGCATCGCCTGGATGTTCGGCTATCTCGACCTGCGCAAGGCCGCCTATGTCGTGCTCGGTGTCGCCATCACGTTCGGCGCCTCCGAGGTGGTCTCGACCTTGACCGGAGGTCGCTGATGATCGAGGCCGCGCGTCTTACGGAGGATACCCTGTTCCTCGCCTGCACGCGTCCGGCCATGATTGCCAGCGTTACCATGGAAGCCATGGCGCTCAACGTGATGTTTTCCTGCATCCTGTTCCTGGTGGCCGGAAGCATCATCTACTGCCTGGTCGCGATTCCGATCCATGGTCTTTGCCGCATCATCTGCCGGCACGATCCCAATATGTTCCGGATTCTGCTCGCCTGGATCGAAACCCGCGGGCGCACGCGCAACGCCTCCTTCTGGGGCGGATCGTCCTGCACGCCCCTTAAGCTCGTTCGGCGATATCGAGTACGAGACCTTGGCTATGCGTAACGCGGCACTCAAAACCCGGGAGATCGGGCCCGAAGTCTACCTCCCGTTCGGCCGACACGTCACAGATACCGTGATCAGTCTCACAACCCGGGCCCTGGTCACGGTGATCCGGCTCGACGGCACCTCGTTCGAGACCGCCGAGACGGCGGATCTGAACGATCTTCACGCCAAGCTAAATCTCACCCTGCGCAATGTTGCGGATCCGCGGCTGGCGCTCTGGACCCATCTGGTGCGCCGGCGCACGTCGGACTATCCGGACGGTGCGTTTCGATCGACATTTTCAGCTTCGCTCGACGCCCAGTATCGCGACCGGCTTCGCAAGGCAGCTCTATTTCGCAATGACCTCTATCTGACGCTGGTCTGGCATCCCGGACGCGTCACCGCCGACGCAGCGGCCGCGTTCTTCAAGCGGCTGGGCCGGAGCTCGGCGCACTCCCTCGAGGCCGACAGCGATGCCTTAAAGCGGCTCAACGATGCCACGCGCGGTATGGTCGCAGCATTGGAGCGCTACGGCGCCCATGCCCTCCGATTGACTGAGCGCGACAGCATCGTGTTCTCGGAGCCAATGGAATTGCTCCACGCCGTCGCCTCTGGCGAGTGCATGCCCATGCCGTTGCCGCAAGGGCCGATCGGCCCCGCACTCTATTCAAACCGCGTCATCTTCGGCCGTGAAGCCATCGAAATCCGCAGCGCGGGTGGATCCCGCTTCGCTGGCATGTTCGGACTCAAGGAATATCCGGCGTCCACCAGACCTGGCCTGTTGAACGCGCTGCTTTCCGCGCCTTTCGAACTCATCCTCACGCAATCCTTCGCGTTCCTTTCCAAAGCGGACGCCAAGACGGTCCTGACGCGCAAACAGAACCAGCTGGTTTCGGCTCAGGATCCGGCGGCCTCGCAGATCGACGAGCTCGCTGACGCGCTCGACGATCTCGAATCCAACAGGTTCGCGCTTGGAGATCATCACCTGTCGCTCCTGGTCTACGCCGAGACCCCTACGCAGCTGCAGGACCACATGAGCGTGGCGCGACGCGTCCTGGCCGATGCGGGTGCAGTGGTCGCGCGCGAAGACCTCGGGCTCGAAGCAGCTTACTGGGCGCAGCTCCCTGGGCTGTTCAAATATCGGGCACGAACTGGGGCGATCAGCTCGCGCAATTTCGCGGCGTTCTCGCCGTTCCACACCTATCCTACGGGACAGCCTGCCGGCAACCATTGGGGACCGGCGGTTGCGATGCTGAAGACCGCCTCCGGCTCGCCGTTCTATTTCTCCTTCCATCAGGGCGACCTCGGCAACACCTTCATCTGCGGCCCCTCCGGGTCCGGCAAGACCGTCGTGCAGAACTTCCTGCTATCGCAGGCCGAACGGCTCGGCGCCACCTACGTCTTCTTCGACAAGGATCGTGGCGCCGAGATCTTCGTCCGTGCCGCCGGAGGCACCTATCTGACGCTCCACAACGGCATTGCGACCAGCTGCGCGCCGCTCAAGGCGCTGGAGCTGACGCCAGCCAATCTTTCCTTCCTGGGCACTCTTATCCGAAAGCTCGTCACACCGGAAAACCGGCCGCTGACAGTGACCGAGGAGGAGCAGATCGATTCCGGATTGCGAGCGCTCGGTCACCTGCGGCAGGCGGAACGCTCGTTCGGGGCGCTCCGGGCTTTTCTCGGCCAACAGGATCGCGAGGGCATTGGCGCCCGCTTGGAGCGATGGTGCCGGGGCGCTCCTTTCGGCTGGGTGCTCGATGGCGAGCACGACGCGATCGGCCTCGACGCCCGGTTCATGGGCTTCGACATGACCGATCTACTCGACCACCCCACCGTTCGCACGCCGCTCATGATGTACCTCTTTCATCGCGTGGAGCGCCTGATCGACGGCCGGCGCTTGATCATCGACATCGACGAGTTCTGGAAGGCGCTTGGCGATGAGGCATTTCGGGATCTCGCCAATAACAAGCTGAAAACCATCCGCAAACAGAACGGCGTCATGGTGTTCGGCACGCAGTCGCCACGCGACGCGCTGGCCTCCCCGATCGCACACACGATTGTCGAGCAGTGCCCCACGCAGATCTTCCTGCCGAATGCCCGGGGAACGCGCTCGGATTACGTCGACGGCTTCCATCTGACCGACACTGAATTCCGTCTGATCAAAGAGGAGCTCGCGCCCGAAAGCCGGCGGTTCCTGGTCAAGCAAGGCCACAATTCGGTGGTGGCGGAACTTGATCTCGGCAGCTTCGACGATGCGCTCGCGGTCTTGTCCGGACGGACGGAAACGGTCGAACTGCTCGACCGCGTCCGGGCAGAGGTCGGCGACGATCCGGCGCAATGGCTGCCGGCATTTCACGCGGAGCGGAGGACTAGCCGATGACGGTTCAACGTATCCCGACGATTCTCACGTTCGTCTCACTCCTGATCCTCCCGATGGCATCACCTGCGGGAGCGGAGATTGTGTTCGATCCCAGCGTCTACGCGCGGCAGTTCGAGCAGCTGACGGAGCTGAAGAAGCAGGTCGATACCCTGACGTCCCAGCTCAGGGTGGCGCAGGATCAATTGAACCAGGCCAAGCAGCTCTATGACAGTTTCAATAAGCGGACCAACGCCAACGACATCGGCGCGCTCCTAAACACGCCGCAGTTTCGGAAAGTCCTGCCCCAGCAATTCTCTGACATCGAACGTCTCGTGGCGGGGCAGGGTGGCGGCAACTTCGCTGACGCGATGAACCATTATCTTTCGCAGAACCGCGCCTATGCCGGCAACAGCGGCAATTCGTATTACCAAAGCGAGCTCGACCGGATCGCGCGGCAGACCGGCGCCAAGCACTCCATGGGCCAGGCGGTCTACGACACGCCTCGCAGCGTATCGATGCACTCGAAGAATTGAGAACGCGCATCAGCTCGACGACCGACGTCAAGGAGACTCTCGATCTTTCGGCGCGGCTGCAGGCCGAACAGGCGCTGCTGCAGAACGATGTGCTCCGGATGCAAGGTCTCGCAATGATCCAGCAGGCCCGCACCGACATGGACGGCCAGCGGGAGCGCGAGAAACAACAACAACTGATTCATGAAATGAAGGCGGCCCTGCAATGAGATTAAACACATCAATTCTGGCGCTATCTCTCGCCGCTGCACTTCCGGGTTGCAGCGAGGCCGACAAGAGTCAGCAGACAAACACGGTCGGCTGGTTTCTCGATCATCGGGACGATTTGGCGGTGGCCATCAAGGTGTGCCGCGACAATCCCGGAGAATTGGGAAAGACGCCGAACTGCATCAACGCCAACGAAGCCCGCAACAAGATCACCATCCAAGAGATGAAAGACGCTCTGAAGTAGGATCGCCGCGATGGCCATAAACGTCTTTGACAGCTTTCTGAAGGAGTTCGAGCAGCCGATCACGACATTCGTGTCGACCTCGGTATCGAATCTTGCCTCCTACATTGATGGTCCTCTCCGCACGGCCCTGATGCTCTACGTCATCCTCTACGGCTTTGCCGTAATGCGCGGCGCCATCTCCGAGCCAATTATGGAGTTTGCCTGGCGGGCAATGCGGATCGTAGTCGTGGTTCTACTCGCGACCAATTCAAGCGCATTCCAGCAATACGTTACCGGCCTGTTCTTTGATTCCTTGCCGAAGGAAATCGGCAATGCATTAGCGGGCTCGGGACTCAACACCAATTCCGGCGCTCCATTCGATCAGCTTCTCTCCAAAGGAATCGACGTCGCTAACCGGATTTACGAACAGGCCGGACTGACCAACATCGCGCCAGCGCTGATTGCCGCCATTCTCTTGGTCTTTGTGGCGGTTGGGTCCTTCCTGCAGTTTGCCATCCTGCTCTATGCCAAGGTTGGTCTGGGCGTTGTCATCGCGCTCGGCCCGGTCTTCATTGCGCTCGGACTATTTGAGGCCACGCGGCCGTTTACGGAAGCCTGGCTTCGGCAGGTCGCGAACTTCGTGATCCTCCTGGTCCTGGTGGTCGCTCTGGTCGGGCTGATGTTGACCACCGTCAGCGGCTTCATTGACAGGTTCGCTGCAAACGCCGGTACGGCCGGCGAGATGGTGGTAGCTGCGGTCGCCATCAGCGCGGTGCTCGGTCTGTCCGGATACATCGCGCTTCAACTGCCGGTCATCGCAGGCGGTCTCGCCGGGGGTGGAGCTTCGCTCGCAAGCCGGCTGGTCACAAGCCCAATGATCGCCAATGCCACGGCGGCAGCGAGCGGCGCCTATGCCGGCGCCAGCTGGTCAGCCAGCCGCGGTCTCGCCGCCGTAAGAGCCAGCCGGCAGGGTGGCAGCATGCGGCGCACCCGATCGCCGGGGACCACGGCGGCGTAGGCCATCATGGTCTGCAACAGGCGACAAAGACAAACAGGGGCATCAGAACGATGTGGCGTCGACTATTCATCATCTGCGTGATCGCGTGGCAGCTTGGCGGCTGCGCGATCTGGTCAAAGGCACCGCCGTCATGTGACGGGCTCAATCGGCGGCCGCTCAATCGCTCCCTATGGGATTGGGAGACCGGCGCGCCGTTGGCCACGCCAGAGCCGCCACCTCCGCCATCCGCGCCGGCACCAGTCATCCGCAAGGGCGAGAGCAGCCCGGCAGCGCCCTCCACGCAACTGGCTGCATCGGGCCACCAGGCCGACATTGCAGCCTCTTACCGCTCCTGCGGCAAGGAGGCGTGAGATGGTCGGTCACGATGACCTGAAGGCCTATTTCGACAATGCGCGTCGATGGGAACAGGATCTGCTGCTATCGGCGCATCGCTCGCGGCGAACGGCATGGGTAATTGCCGCGGTTGCTTGCGTATTGGCGGTCGCCTCGCTCAGTGCGGTCGCAGCACTTGCGCCGCTCAAGACGGTCGAGCCGTTCGTGATCCGGGTCGACAATGCCACTGGCATTGTGGAGACCGTCTCCGCCCTCGGTTCAACGCCGGCGCACTATGACGAGGCCGTCACCAAGTATTTTCTTGGGCGTTATGTTCGGGCGCGAGAGGGCTATAGCTACCCAGAGGCCGAAACCAACTTCCGCACCATTTCGCTGCTCTCGGGGCAAGGCGAACAGGCCCGTTTCGCGGCCTGGTATCGCGGCTCAAATCCCGAAAGCCCGCAAGTCGTTCAAGGGCGTTTCGGGGTGGCGACGGTGCGGATCAAGGCGATCTCCCTCCTGGCCGACAATGTCGCCTCGGTGCGTTTCATGAAAGAGACCCGCAAGGGGGAGGAGACCCGCGTGACCCATTGGGTCTCGACCCTGACGTTTTCCTACGCCAACGCGCCCATGTCCTCCGCCGACCGTCTCATCAATCCCCTCGGCTTTCTGGTCTCGGAATATCGCGCCGATCCGGAGGTCGTGCCATGAAATCCTTCGCTCTCTTCATGATTTTCGCCCTCGGATTCGCGGGGCCGGCAACGGCCTTGCAACAGCCGTCACCAGGTCAACATGATGCCCGCGTGAGAACCGTGACCTACGATCCGGCCAACGTCGTCAAGGTCAACGGCGTGATTCGGGCGTCAACCCAGGTGTTGTTTGCCGACGATGAGGAGGTCGCGCATGTCGCGATCGGCGACGCGATTGCATGGGAGGTCGCACCGGCGGGCTCAATCCTGTTCCTTAAACCCCGCGAGAAACATCCACCAACCAATTTGCAGGTCGTCACCACGCGCCCTGACGGACGCAAGCGCTCGTATCAGTTCGAATTGTCGATCGCCGACACGACGCTGGCGGACAGCTACTTCGTCGTCCGATTCGCCTATCCCGGCGACGAGATCGAGCGTCGGCGCACTGAAGCCGCCGCCCGCGGCGCCGAAAGGGAAGGCGCGCTGATCGATCAGACGTTTGACCTGCATCATACCTATGGCGCCCGCAACTGGCGCTTTTCCGCGCAGGGCTCGATCGATCTCGAGCCAGAAGCCGTTTTCGACGACGGCAAGGAGACCACGTTCCGCTTTGCGGGCAACCGCGAAGTCCCCGCGATCTATCTGATCAACTCCGACGGCTCGGAAAGCCTCGTGCCAAAAGACGTCCGCGGGGAGCTCGTGGTGGTTCATGCCACGGCGCGGGAGTTCCGGCTGCGCAAAGGTGACAACGTGCTTTGCATTTTCAACGAAGCATTCGACGCTGTGGGGATTAACCCGGGCACCAATACCACAAGCCCCTCGATCGAGCGGCGGGCGAAGAAATCACTTCCAATCCCAAGGCCACGATAGGCGAGCGCGATATGACCGAACATCAGGATGAGACGATCGCCGGCGACCGTGGCATTACGCCAGTGGGCGGAGGGGACAATGGCCGAACGGCGATGCTCAAACGCGGCTTCGGTGCGCTGGCGCTCACCGCCTTTGCCGCTCTGATCATCTGGGGGACCTGGAAAGGCGATAAGCCGGTCAGCGATTCCGCCCGGAAGCTGGTGATCCGCCAGGCGGCGGCCTTCGAGCCCCTCCCGGAAGCGCCGGCCGCGCCTGTTACCACGGCCTCAATTGGAGCCGCTCCGGTCCCAGCCGCGCCAGCGGCTCCCGCACCCGCCTCCGACCAGCTTCTGGAGAGCGCCCGGCGCGCACCCGTGCTGGCCTATAACAGGCCGAATTCCGTTGGACGCGCGGCCCACGACAGCGTGACCGGAAGTGTCGTCACTGATCCCTATGGGTTCGGGAGGGGCGAGCCGCGCAACGACCTCGCCGACAAGCTGAAGCCGACCCCGATCGAGGGCGTGCGCGCGGCGCGGCTTCCCAATCGCAACCTGCTCATTACCCAGGGCACCTCGATCCCGTGCGTGCTGGAGACGGCGATGTCCTCCGACGTGGCCGGCTTCGTCTCCTGCGTCGTCGTGCGGGACGTGATGTCGGATTCCGGCAACGTGGTGCTGATGGAAAAGGGTACACAAGTGGTCGGCGAATATCGCGGCAATGTTCGGCGCGGTTCAAAACGCCTGTTCGTACTGTGGACCCGCGCCAAAACGCCGACCGGCGTCATTGCGGCATTGTCCTCGCCGGCGACCGATGCGCTGGGCCGCGCCGGCTTTGACGGCGACATCGACACCCACTTCTTTGAACGGTTCGGCTCGGCGCTCCTACTGTCTGTTGTCAATGATGCCTCCTCGATCGGGCGCCAGCAGTTGCAGGACAGCTCCATCCAGATCAACAACACCACCGGCGCCACCAACACCGCCGCGGCGATCGCCGTTGAGCAGTCGATCAACATTCCACCGACGCTGAACAAGAACCAGGGCGAACTGGTCAATATCTTTGTTGCGCGCGATGTCGATTTCTCCTCTGTCTATCAATTGCGGCGGGTTGAGACCCGCACGCAGATAATGGACCGCACCATCCCCCGGGGCCTCCTGGCCCCGGCCGTGGTGACAAAGTGAGCGCAATACACTCCATAGAAGGGGATGGCAGCCGGCTCGTGCTGGCGCGCTATCTGGAGCCGTTGGCTCCATTTCTGGCAGATAAATCCCTGACCGAAATCGTCGTGAACCGCCCCGGCGAGATTTTCGTGGAAGGTTCCGGCGGCTGGAGCCGGCACGAAGCGCCAGCTCTAACGCATGCCTATCTTTCACACCTGGCGACCGCAGCTGCCGGCCACACCCGTCAGGACATCGGTCCAGAGCATCCAGTGGTGTCGACCACCCTGATCGGCGAGGAGCGCTGCCAGATCGTCGTCCCGCCGGCTGTGCCCGCCGGCACAGTCAGCCTCACGATCCGCAAGCCGTCGGCTCTGACGATGACGCTGGATGCCTTTGAGCGGGTAAAGCTTTTCGATGAAATCAGCATCGCCAACGACGAACTCACTGCCGACGAGCATAGGCTTCTGGCTCTTAAAAACGCTGGCGCCTGGCGGGATTTCCTCGAGCTTGCCGTCTCAACCCGGCGCAACATCATCATTTCCGGGGCAACCGGTTCGGGAAAGACGACGCTATCGAAGGCGCTGATCGCGGCGATACCGGCACAGGAGCGGCTCATCACCATCGAGGACACCGCTGAGCTTGTGATTCCTCATCCGAATTGCGTGCGGTTGCTCTATGCCAAGGACGGGCAGGGTCTCTCCAAAATTGGACCGCGCGAACTTCTGGAGTCTTGTCTGCGGATGCGGCCGGATCGCATCCTGCTGCAGGAGCTGCGCGATGGGACGGCGTTCTTCTATCTGAGGAATGTGAACTCCGGTCATCCGGGATCGATCACAACGGTTCACGCCGACAGCGCTCGGCTCGCCTTCGAGCAACTGACGTTGTTGATCAAGGAAAGCGCGGAAGGCCGCGACCTGCACCGCGACGACATCCGCTCGCTGCTGCTGCTTCTCGTCGACGTCGTCATCCAGATGCAGAAGCGGGGAGGCCGCTACCGCATTTCGGAGATATACTATGACCCCGTTCGCAAACGCGACCAGATCAGTTAGAGCCGCGCGGGGCCCAGCGGTCGCGCTCGCGGCCTGCGCGCTGTTCCTACTGGTTGCCTCGAACGTGCTACTGCTCGGGCTCCGGCTTCACGATGGGGGCCTGCATTGGTCGGAGATAGCGACGGGCTGGCCGCGTTACGGCGCTGACCCGCGTTTCGACCGCTGGCTGACGCTTTCGACCCTCGCCGGCGTCATTGTGGTCTTTGGCCTGCTCGGCGCACTCTTCCGGCACCGTCCTCTCCCGCTTCACGGCCGCGCGCGTTTCGCGTCGGAGCGCGAAATCAAGGCCGCTGGCCTGCGATCCAGGGAGGGCGTGCTCCTCGGCCGCAAGGACGGTGCTCTGCTCTGCTTCGGCGGATCGGAACACGTCCTGGTTTACGCTCCGACCAGAGCCGGAAAAGGCGTCGGCTATGTCATTCCAAACCTGCTCAATTGGCCGGACTCAGTCGTCGTGCTGGATGTGAAGAAAGAAAACTGGGGTCGTTCCGCGGGATTCCGCGCAGCGCACGGCCAGGAGGTCTATCTGTTCGATCCGCTTGACGAGAACGGTCGTACCGCGCGTTACAATCCGCTTGGCTATGTGCGCAGCGATTCCGCGGACCTCTATGACGATCTGCAGCGCATTTCCGTCATGCTGTTTCCGGCCGAAAACCGGGGCGATCCATTCTGGTTCGAGGCGGCGCGTTCGGCCTTTGTCGCGATCGGCGGCTATGTTGCGGAAACGCCGGGCCTTCCATTGACGATCGGCGAAATCCTGCACCAGCTGTCCGCTGCCCCCGACCTCAAGGCAAATTTTGAGAAACTCATTGCCGTTCGCAAGTCCGGCCCTTCCCCGTTGTCACGGCATTGCATCACCGCGTTGAACGATTTCCTCGCGGCTTCCGAAAACACCATGAACTCGGTGCGCAAGACGGTCACGGCAAGGCTGGGGCTCTGGCTCAACCCTCGCATCGATGCCGCCACCTCGACCAACGACTTTGATTTGCGGCAGCTGCGGCAACGACCGATGTCAATCTATCTCGGCGTTACGCCCGAAAATCTCGACCGCATGGCGCCGCTTCTCAATCTGTTTTTTCAGCAGGTGGTCGATCTCAATACCCGCGAGCTGCCGGAACAGAATTCGAAACTGAATCGCAATGTGCTGCTGTTGCTCGATGAGTTTCCGGCGCTGGGCAATGTCAATGTGCTGGCGAGATCGGTCGCGTTCATCGCCGGTTACGGCATCCGCCTGCTCACCGTGGTTCAGAGCCCGGCTCAACTCCGCGCGATCTATGGAACCGACATGGCCCGCAACTTCATGACCAACCATGCGGTCGAGGTGGTCTTTGCCCCGAAGGAACAGGATGTCGCCAATGAACTCTCGGAGCGCATCGGCTACGACACCGTGAAGACGCGTAGCCGCAGCGGACCGAAAGGGCTGGCAATGCGCTCGACCAGCGAGACGATCTCCGAGCATCGCCGCGCGCTGATGCTACCGCAAGAGCTTAAACTACTCCCAAAATCGAAGGCCTTCATCCTCGGCACGGGCCTTCCGCCGATTATCGCGGACAAGATCGTCTATTACGAAGACAAGGCATTCCTGTCACGTCTAGTGCCGGCTCCTGTCCCAAAGCTGCCGATAGGCCGCTCGACCGCACTGCTTGACGCCGAGATCAAGGAGCTTCGCTCCGAGGTCGCCGAGCTTCGCGCGGTATTTGGATCCCGCCCGATGACCGACGACGAGGTGGCCGATCCCTCCACAATTCCGGCCGGCGCCAGTTTCGACTTCGGTGACGTGGAGGTGGATATTGAAGGACTCTCTGAAGACGAGATGAAAGCCTGGACCCTGAATTACATCGACGCCCAAGCCATCCCGCCGGCGCGGCGGTCAGGCCGCAAGCAGAACGGAAGACAGCATGAACGGCATGCTTGACGACAGCGAGGACTTCAGTTTCAAACGGCAGGATGGCCCCGGCCGCGATCGTGACAAGTCGGGAGAGACTTCGTCAGCGAAGTCAGCGTCGACTGGCAAGTCGTCCTCCGCGACAGCTGATCAAAATGCACTCCCCGATCGTATCCGTCGCAAATATTACGTGGTGGCCAGTCAGTTTGAAAAAGACGGGCCAGCCCGGGAGGCGCGGCTTTATGCCGATGAGCGCGGCGAGTATCTCGCCTTCAAGGTCACCGAAGATCGTCTGGTCACGCGCCTGGCCGCAGCCGAGGTAATCCGCGACATGGTCTCCGTTGCGCAACATCGGCAATGGGAGTCTCTCCAGGTTCGCGGCTCCGCGGAATTCCGGCGGGAGGCCTGGCTCGAAGCTGGCGCGCGCGGATTGGAGGTTCAGGGTTATCAGCCAACTGAGCTTGACCGGCAGACGCTCGCTGATCGGCGAGAAATTTGGGACCGGACCCGTTCGAGCACGCCCGAGATCCGCTCGGCTACTGAGAAAGGTGAGCGCGCGTTCAGGTTCGACTACGACAAAGGCATATCGGGACGCCTGATCGAGGTCGGCCAAGCCCGCTATCGCAATCGCAAGGACGCCGAGGCTTCGACTTATGTTGCTCTCGAGCTCGAGAATGGACGGCAGCATCAGGTATGGGGCGTTGGTCTTGGAAAGGCAACGGCCGATAGCAAGGCACGACCAGGCGATCGCGTTCAGGTACGCAGGGACGGCGTCGAACATGTCACAAAGGAGATCAAGGTGATTGATGCCGCCAACGGGCAGACGCGGGTCGAGCGACCGCAGGTGTCGCGTAACCGCTGGCGGGTGATGGCAGAGACGTTTCGCACAGCAGATCGGCACGCGGTGGCGCGCAACCCCGACCTGGTCGCAGCACAGTCGCAAACGGTGGTGGTCGAGAGGATGCTAGAGCGGGCATTTCCGGAAGACGAGCGCGCGCGCCAGAGTATCAGGGAAGCGGCCAAGGAACGTATAGCCCAGCACCTCGAAAAAGGGCACTCGCTTGCTCGGGCGATGGTCGTCGAACCCGTTCAGGATCGCCATCAATTGGACGGAGATAGGGAAACTCGCATAGCCCAGCACGGCGAACGCATGAGAATGCAAGATCGTGAGCGCTAGTGTGAAAGGTCACTCTACCAATCAGCCTCGCGCGTCGACCTGATCTTGCTCGTTAGCTCTGAACAAGCCGGCGTCTGTTCGCGGCGACGCACGCATGAAAGACAGGACTGAACCGCTCCGGGTTTGCCGGAGACCATTTGGTTTAAGTTATGCCGCCATGGCAGGGTGTTCCAGCATGGCGTAGTAGCGTTGCTCGGCTTCGGCCGGCGGGATGTTGCCGATGGGCTCGAGGAGGCGTCGGTTGTTGAACCAATCCACCCATTCCAGCGTCGCGAACTCGACGGCCTCGAAGCTGCGCCATGGTCCGCGCCGATGGATCACCTCGGCTTTGTAGAGACCGTTGATGGTTTCGGCGAGAGCGTTGTCATAGGAATCTCCGACGCTGCCGACAGAAGGCTCGACACCAGCTTCAGCCAAGCGCTCGGTGTACTTAATGGATACGTATTGGGCGGATTCAAACGGTCGTCGCAACACTCGGAGTTTGGAGGTTGCGATGAACGCTGTAAGGCGCAGATCGGAGCGGTCAGGACGAGCCCCATTGCCGTCGCCAGGACGGCCCTCTGTTGCGGGGCGCAATGAACAGAATAAATTTTGGCGGGCGATTGCCGCTGGGTTAAGCAGCGAAGATGCTGCACTCGAAGCCGGATTGTCACAACCTGTCGGAAGCAGATTATTCCGAAAGGCGGGCGGCATGCCACCAGCGATGTTCAGATCTTCGGCAAAGGCGCTCTCCGGGCGGTACCTCTCGTTGATTGAGCGCGAGGAGATCGCACTTCTCAAGGTGCAGGGCCATTCCATACAGGAGATCGGACGTCGCCTGGGGCGGGCTGCTTCGACAGTCTCCCGTGAACTGCGGCGCAATGCGGCACCCGCGGCGGCGGGTTGGAGTATCGGGCAACAACTGCCCAATGGCATGCGGATCGATCCGCTCGCCGGCCCAAGCCGACCAAGCTTGCGCTCAATGCGACCTTGCGCACTTATGTGGAGGAGAAACTTGCTGCCGGCGTCGTAGCCCCGACCGGCGCTCCCGTTCCTGGTCCCTCCGTTCCGTGGAAGGGGCGCCGGCATGGCCCGCGCAAGGATCGGCGATGGGCCAAAGCCTGGAGCCCTGAGCAGATTGCCCGACGCTTGCCGATCGACTTCCCGGACCACAAGACGATGCGCATCAGCCACGAAGCTATCTATCAAGCTCTCTTCGTTCAGGGCCGCGGCGCGCTACGCCGCGAGCTGACGGCCTGCTTGCGAACAGGGCGTGTATTACGGATGCCCAGAGCGCGCGTACGCAGGCGAGGCAAGGGCTTTGTCTCCCCGGAGATCATGATCAGTGAACGTCCTGCTGAAGCTGCCGATCGAGCAGTGCCGGGGCATTGGGAGGGAGACCTCATCCTCGGCGTTGGCAGCTCGGCAATCGGCACGCTGGTCGAGCGCACGACGCGCTTCACGATGCTATTGCACCTTCCCCGGTTGGCGGGACATGGCGAAGCTCCGCGCGTGAAGAACGGACCTGCGCTCGCGGGACACGGGGCTGAAGCCGTGCGCGACGCGATCACGCGCACCGTCATCACCTTACCTGAAGAGCTCCGTCGCTCGCTAACCTGGGATCAGGGGGCCGAAATGGCTCAGCACGATCGTCTCACGATCGATGCGGGTATCCAGGTCTACTTCTGCGACCCGCAAAGCCCTTGGCAGCGCGGCACTAACGAGAACACCAACGGGTTGCTGCGGCAGTACTTCCCGAAAGGCACAGACCTGAGCATCCACAGCGCCGAGGAGATATCCGCTTTGGCAGCGGCTCTCAAGGCCCGACCGAGAAAGACACTAGGCTGGAAAACGCCAGCGGAGGCGCTTGACGATCTGCTGTCATGAGTGAAAGTCACTGGTGTTGCGACGACCGTTTGAATCCGCCTTGGCTGCCTCTGTCGCTGTGGTGCACGAGCCCGCCGCGATGAACCGGCCGGCGATCGTGTAGGGCCTGTTCCAGCGCATCGAGAACGAAGCCTGCATGCGCCGTGCGCGAGGCTCGCCAGCCCACGATCCTGCGGGCGTAGGCGTCGATCACAAAGGCGACGTAGACAAAGCCGGTCCAGGTCGCGACATAGGTGAAGTCGGAGAGCCAGAGGACGTTCGGCCTTGGCGCCTTGAACTGGCGGTTGACGTGATCCAGCGGGCATTGCGCAGCCTTGTCGCTGATCGTGGTCTTGACGGGCTTGCCGCGGATGACCCCTTGTAGGCCCATGTCCCGCATCAGCCGCGACACCGTGCAACGGGCGACATCGAAGCCTTCGCGCTTGAGTTGGGGCCGGACGTTGCGCACGCCGTAGACGGAGAAGTTCTCGTCAAAGACGCGTCGAACCGCGATCTTCAGAGCAGCATCCTGCCTGGCGCGCGCCGACAGCTTGGCCGGATCGCGCCGCTTGGCGACATGGGCGTGGTAGGTCGAGGGGGCGATCGGCAAAACCTTGCAGATCGGCTCGACCCCATGCGCCCCACGATGATCGTCGATGAAAGCGATCATGGCTTGGACCGGCGGTCGAGCTCCGCCATCGCAAAATGGGCGCTTGCCTTGCGCAGGATCTCATTGGCCTGCCGAAGCTCGCGGTTCTCCCGCTCGAGGGCCTTCAGCTTCTCGGCCATGTCGGTCGGAACGCCGGCCCGCTGCCCGCTATCGATCTCGGCCTTCTTGACCCAGTCATGCAGCGTCTGCGGCGTGCAGCCGATCTTGGCCGCAATCGATGTCACCGCCGCCCAGCGCGACGGATGCTCGCTGGCGTGATCCAGAACCATCCGAACCGCGCGCGCCCGGACCTTGGGCGAAAACTTGTTCGTCGTGTTGCTCGTCATGGCTCCATCCTTTCAGGAGTTGGAGCCTCCGGCAAACCCGGGGGCGGTTCAATCACCGCTTTGCGGTTGTGGGTCCTCGAGCGAGGACGGCTTGATGCCCGCGCCGATCACGTTGCCGACGAAACTCTCGATGGCGGCATTCGCATGCGGGTTATTCCGCAGTATGTCGCGAGCGCGGGCGCGCAGAAGCTCGCGCGGCCATGACGTAATGACCTCGGCGGTGAAAGTAGCTATCCATGATAGACGGCCCGGGCCTCGTGCTTGTCTACTGCTTTCATTTGGGTGATGTTTTTCGGGCCCCCTCGACTGCTTGCTGGTCTTTCGGATCTGCAAGTTCAGACCAAGAGTCGGGTGGATAAGCAGCGATAAGCGTGGCAAAGAAGGATTGTGGCTCCCAATCTTGCTCTTCGCGCTTCTCGAAAATGATGACTCCGTCACGGGCAACATGACTAGGTCCGGGAGTATTGCAGTCGACCGGCAGCTCCACGCGCCACAGGACGCCCTTCCCAGTTTGCTGCTCGTCTACTTTGGACAAGTAGCGCATTCCGACCGGCTCACCGATATAGCAGCGGCCGCGCCGCAGAAGATCGCCCAGCTTGCCTTGAGGGGTCGTCACGAAGTTGAAGCTAGCGGGATCACGCAGGAAGCGACGTTTCACGCCTCTTTCCTTGTTTGTTACTTCGTCAGAAACGAGCGAAAGTGCGAACGCCTGCCATCCCAGTTCCATCGGCTTTGCATACGGAGCCACAAGTTTCACTTTGCCATCGGGTGCCACTTCCCATGTGACCGTATACTCGTCCTTTCCTTCATCAGACCCACGTTTGGCCCAAGAAAAGACAACGAGCTCGCCGGTGTCGGTCTTTGGCCCAAGCTCCCACCCCCTGGGAACGAAGTGGGCTACCATCGAGACCTTGGCGAAGATTTGCTCCGCCGTCTCACCGTCCTGCGCTCGCCAAGTTGATCTGACCTTGTCAATTAGGGCGTCGCCGTCCGAACGGACACCATAGTCCTTACCGGCACCATCGTCCTTACCAGCCAGCCCGCCGGGCAATACCAGCCATAAGCCAAAGCCAAGACAACCCCCGAGACCGATGCCGAACCAAAGTAAGCGCCTTGCAGTCATTTCTCTTACCCCGACGTACTCCACGCAGCCGCTCTCCACGCAGCCGCTCCAAGTCGCATCGTAAGTCCGAAGAGACCTGCGACACACCTATCAGGATTGGTTGGCCGCCGGGCGTTGTCCGGCGGGCCATGCAGCGGAGAAGCCACTTCTTTTGCGAGAAGCCAAAGGCCGAAAACGTTCTGTGCGTTATGTTCAGCAGAACCAATCATGGGGGTCCGGCTAAGCCATCCCCTCGGAGCCGCCGTCGCAGCGGGCTAGCGACGGCGGAGGAGAGGGGTGGCCCATCCCATTTGTGGCCCTGAGCATGGTCAGGCCGCCTGGCGCAGGGCCTGCTTCTTTTGTTCCTGGAGCAGATCCATGTCCAGATGGCGATGGTCCTCGAGCCCAGGTGTGACGCTCGACGGTGAGTGCACCGACAAGCCGCAGGCCGCTCTCGGCATTGGGGACGATTCGCACGACATTGGTGCGCCGCCAAATATCCTCGTTGGCGCGCTCCAGCATGTTGGTAACCGGTATGAGATTTCTCGGTGCCAACGTTCCGCTGCGGTGTTCTGCGTCGTGGCGTATGGTGCGACCATCGGGACAGAGGCACCGGGAGCACGATGTGCGGGCAGGCCGATGCATTCGATGAGCCGCGAGCTCGAGTTAGTAGCTGGCCGCCTCTGCGACTCGCCCGGTTGCGCTGGGAGCGCGAATCCGTAGTTGTCGTGTCGCCCGCAGCTCCCGTCATATCAAGCAGGAGGTGCAAATGCGACGGGTGATTGGCATCGACGTCCACCGAACTTTCGGGGAGGTGGTGATTTGGGAGGATGGCAGGCTCCGACATGCGGGCCGCATTGATATGACGCGGACTGCGTTGGAGGGATTTGGCAAGACCCTGCTGGCCAGTGATGAGGTGGTGGTCGAGGCGACCGGCAACAGCATGGCGGTATCGCGGGTTCTGGCACCGTTCGTGGCACGGGTGATTATCGCCAATCCGCTGCAGGTGAAGGCGATCGCCCAGGCTCACGTCAAGACCGACAAGATCGATGCCGGCACGCTCGCCAGTCTGCAGGCGGCTGGGTACCTGCCGCAGATCTGGACGCCTGACGCGGAGACGGAACGCAAGCGTCGGCTGGTGGCGCGGCGCTACCAGGTCGTGCGGCATCGCACGCGGCTCAAGAACGAGGTGCATTCGATCCTGCACGCGCACCTGATCCCGAAGTGCCCGCATGCCGATCTTTTCAACGGCCGCGGCCGGGCGTGGTTGGCCGCCCAACCGTTGCCGGACGATGAGCGCGCGGCGATCGATCGGCACGTCCGCGAGCTTGACCGGCTGGCGGAAGATCTGGCCCTGCTCGACCGCGAGATCGCGCAGGACGCCATCGACGATTCCGCGGTCAACAGATTGATGACGATCACCGGCGTCAACTTGGCGGTCGCAGCCGGCATCATGGCGGCGATCGGCGACATCAGCCGGTTCAACAGCCCGCAGAAGCTGGTGAGCTATTTTGGGCTGAACCCGCGGGTCCGGACTGGGCGCCGCCCATCACGGCCGCATCAGCAAGATCGGCCGCAGTCACGCGCGCGCCATGCTGGTCGAGGCGGCCTGGGCAGCGGCCAAGGCGCCCGGTCCGCTGCATGCGTTCTTCGTCCGCATCCGCGCCCGGCGCGGCCATCAGATCGTCGCGGTGGCCACCGCTGACGCTTGCAGCCCACGCGTCACGCTTCGCCACGAGGTCGCCCGCGCCCGACAACCATAATCGCAGTTGACGGCAACTTCCAGTCTGGCTAGTCCCGTTCCATGCAGCGTGCCACCGTGCTCGTGCCGGTCAAGGCCAAGCCTTGCGGTGGCCGCAAGTGCGGCCAGCCTTGACCGCCCCTGCGCGCGGCGGCTGCAAGATTGATGGCCGGGACGGAAGAATGACCTGCGGCCCGGCCGAACAAAAGAATGGACGTGCAGCTATTTCCGCAATCGTCGTCTCGGCCCAAAAATCGCTTGTCAATCTCATCCGTCGTCCACAGGTGTTTCCAGTGCTCGGCCGGGAAGTCGTAGAACGCCAGTAGGGTGTTCCGATCCTTGCGCAGGCCGTCGGCCGCCTTCTCGTATTTGGGCGTGTAGCTCTCGATGAAGGCGTCGAACGCCAGCTCGCCAGCCGCCTTCCAGAACCCGAGTGCGCCATCTGCGATGGTAAGCTGCGGCGCCACGTCGAGCCCGCGCCGCTTCAGATCGAGCAGCAGATCGCGCCAGTCCTGCGCGCTCTCGCGGGCGCCATCGGTGAAGCCGACCAGTTCCTTGCGGCCTTCCGGCGTCGCGCCGATCAGCACCAGGATGCACTGCTTTTCGTCTTCGAGGCGCGCTTGGAGATGGATGCCATCGGCCCAGATGTAGACGTAGCACTTCGCCGACAGATCGCGCCTCTGCCACGCGGCGTGCTCGTCGAGCCAGCCATCCTTCAGGCGACCGATGGCGGATGCCGACAACCCGGCAGCATCCTTGCCGAGCAGCGCAGCCAGCGCCTCAGAGAAGTCGCCGGTCGAGATACCCTTCAGGTAAAGGATCGGCAGCAGCGTCTCGATCGACTTCGACCGGCGCATGTCGGGCGGCAGGATCGACGGCGAGAACCGGATGCGGCCAGGATCGGCGGCGTCCGCTTCGCGATCGCGTACACGCGGCTGGCGGACGGCGACCGGACCGATGCCGGTCATCACCTCGCGCTCCGGCAGGTGACCGTGGCGGACCACGCGCTGGTGGCCGTCCCGGGTCTTCAAATCGGCATGCTGGCCTAGAAAGTCTGCAACCTCGGCCTCGACCGCCTGGGCCAGCAGGGCACGCACTCCATTGCGCAAGACTTCTGTGAGTTGATCGTCGAAGATTCCTGGCTGAATCAGATGGATGACGTTATCGTTGGACAACGGCATATCGCTCCTTCGGTGGAGAAGTGGAGGCGTCAAGCACCCCCACGATATGCCGCCTTCCCGATTCCCGCCGTCACCACTTTCAGCGATAGCTCGGATGCCTGCCCCAACATGCACTGGCTGATCAAAGGGGGCGAAATTCGGCAATGGAAGGATTTGCTGGCCGCCGCGGAGGTTGCTCGGCCGACGCTGGCGATCAGCCCCAGCGCCGGACGAGGCGCGTGAGGTGCTGGGTGAGTCGTGTCGTCATGGTGACGACATCAACGGGCGCAGTACGGCGGCGATAGCTCTCAACGTTCGTCTCGATGATGGTGCCGTGGTGGACGAAATGATCCGCTTCGCGAAATCAAGCCGTTATGAAGGTGCTATAAGACTCACCGGAGAGCCCAACAAACCCTCTGGTCGGCAGCGCCTTTGGCGCCGCGGTTCCGTGCTGTCTGCATTCAGTCGGGCAGAACAATTGCACATCATCACAACGTGGCGTCAATAGTATGAAGAATGCGGGTTAGTTCAGTCGTGCTGATCCAACATCGGGCGCGTCGCTTCCGCGAGTGAAAAAACGCGTTCCCGAATTCCGGCGGCGTAGGATTCTCGCGCTCGATTGCGAGAAATACGCTTGGGGCGTCGTGTCTGACCATTTCTGTGGCCTGGATCAGATGATCGAAGCTCGCCGTTGTCAATCGCCTCGGCAGAGGCTCCATGCGCACGAGAACCTTGGCGACAAGATGCGTGATACCCTGAACAATCGCGGCTTCCCGATCGTGCTCCTCCCGCGACACAATGTGCACAGTGAGCCCGAGCATGCATCGCAGGAAAGCCCCGATTTTGAGGACCGAGCGGCCCCGCACAGGGCACAGCGCGATCTTAAGTCCGGCAATTCCATTGCGGGCGCTTCCTGGCCCGAACAGAGGGTGCGTTCCAACGATCTCAACGAACGACGGTAGCTCAGCCCTCATCACTTCGATAGGGCGCATCTTTACTAAGCCGACATCGACTAAGCGTGTGGTTCGATATCGATGAGCTTACAGGTTTATGCCGACCGGCGAACTATGCCGAGCGCCGTTGGAGCGCAGGTTCGCTCTCAAGGCAGGCACCGAATTGCGACATTTGGCTCTCGGCATTTTTTGAGACATCAGAGCGCGTTCAGGAACTCGAGCAGCCGGTCATTGGGCTGGAATCGTTTTGCCCTCTGGCGGTCATGCGGTTTGAGTTAGGCAAGCGCGGCCTCCTTGAGCTCGAGATGAGCATGGAGATAGGTCTGGGTCGTCTCGATCGACTCATGGCCGAGCCAAGGCGCGATCACTGAACAGTCGACGCCCGCCTGCAGCAGCTCCATGGCGGCGGTGTGCCGCAGGACATGCGGCGAAACCCGTCGATTGCAGAGAAACGCAGCCAGCGCACGCCAGCGCGACATGTTTGTTCAGCAGCGACTGGATGCCGGTCTGTGCAGAGCTGGCCGCCGTGCGTGTTGGGAAACAAGGCTGTGGCACCTCGCCTGGGCGGTTCCTTCAGCCAAGCTCGCAGCACGAGCTGAGGCTATTCGTGATCTGATGGATTGGCACGTCGGCGGCGGGCATGATCCCAGGAGCTTGGACGAAGACCGGGTGGAACGGTTCTTCGACCATCGATCTCAACATTGGGCCATTAACGCGGGCGACCGGGCGGCACTTCGGCGCTTGCTTTCGGTGTTACGAGACAATGGCTTGATCGCGCTCTCCGCTCCGGTCGAGCTCACCGAGCAACAGCGGATCGTTGAAGATTTCTCTGCCTACATCATCAACGACCGAGGCCTGTCCCATAGCGCCAGCGACGCCGCGCGCTGCTCGCGCGACGCTTCCTACAGGAGATCTATCCGGAGGGACCATGCGAGTTCACGATCCTAAATCCGGAGCTCGTCATCGGGTATGTCGAGCGCCACGCCCTCGATGGCGCTGCGGACAGCGGCAAGGCGATGTGCTGGAGTTTGCGCGCGTTACTGCGTTACCTCCATTTGCGAGGGCGTATTGATAGTCCCTTGGCGGACTGCGTGCCGTCGATCCGCCGCTGGCGCCACGCAGGTTGCCAACATTCCTGCCGCCGCACAAGGTTCAGCAGGTTCTCGATGGCTGCGACCGATCGACGCCGATGGGTCTCAGGGATTATACCATCCTCATGGTCCTCGCCAAGCTGGGTTTGCGCGCCGGCGAGGTCGTGGCCATTACGCTCGATGATTTCGATTGGAGCACGGGCGAGATCCTCGTTCATGGCAAAGGGCGCCGCACGGCGGTCATGCCGTTACGTCGCGATGTCGGCGGGGCTCTCGTTGCCTATCTCCGCCAAGGACGGCCCACGTCGACGAGCCGGCATCTGTTCCTCCGGATGCTCGCGCCGCACGTCGGTTTTACATCCGGCTGCGCCATCACGAAGATCGCCAAGCCGGCCCTCGGCCGGCTGGCATTCACGGCTACGCTCATCACGGCGCGCACCTTTTCCGGCATAGCCTCGCGACAGACCTGATACGCTCAGGGGCGAGCTTCAACGAGATCGGACAGTTGCTCCGCCACCACAGCACGGATAGCACCAGGATCTACGCCAAGCTCGATATCGAGACGCTCCGCACGCTGAGCCAGCCCTGGCCGGGAGGTGTGCAATGAGCCGGCTTCGGAACGTGCTCGAGCGCTATATCCGGATGCGACAGGGCCTGGGCTATAAATATGATAGTCCGGGACGCCGCCTAGCGGAGTTCGGCAGCTTCATGGGAGCCCGCGGTGCGGAGACCATCACCCGTGGCGCTGGCTATGGAGTGGATTACGCAGATCGGAACGCAGCCAACCTGGGCTATTCGCCTGACCGACGTGCGTTTCTTTGCCCAGCATGTTGCCCATTTCGATCCTTTGACCGAAGTGCCGCCGACGGACCTCGTGCCAGCTGCCCGGCGGGCAAAGCCCTATCTATAGTGACGCCGAGATCGAGGCTTTGTTGGCCGCGGCCCTGGCACTACCGCCAGTGAACGCTCTGCGCCGCTGGACCTATCATTGCCTGTTCGGGCTGATCGCGGTGGCAGGGCTTCGCCATTCCGAAGCGCTCAACCTGTGCCGCGATGACTTCGATCTCGACCAGGGCGTGCTCACCATCCGCGAGAGCAAGTTCGGCAAGTCGCGGCTGGTCCCGCTTCACGCCACGACGGTCGCCGTGCTCAGAGACTATTCGGCGCGCCGGGATGCGCATCTTGCTCCGCCGCGGAGCCCCTGTTTCTTCGTGGCCGAACAAGGTGGCCGTCTGCTGCATCAGTACGTGCATCGCGTCTTCTGGCGGCTTTCGCGGCAGATCGGACTTCGGCGGAAGCGCGAGCGCAACGGCCCCCGCATTCATGACCTGCGTCACCGTTTCGCGGTCCAGACGTTGAATGCGATGGTGTTCGCGCTCGCGCCGCGGTGCCGCATGAGCCGATCGGTGAACCAGCGTTCGATGAGCGCGGGAAGATCGCAGGAGTCGCTCATGACCGTGCCTCCCAACGCTTGTCGAGCCGTCGCGCGGCATGGCTCATCAACTCCGGCGTGGCGGACAGGGTGTCGCGCACATAGGCATGGCCCAGAAACGTCGATAGCACGGGCAGTTGCTGCTCTATGTCTTGCCCAGCGCGGTACCAGTTGATCGAGCGATAAACGGCAGCTACATTTCCTCACGCGCGAGGAGATTAATGCCATCGTCTCCCGCCCCGACCAGTCGACCTGGCTCGGACGGCGCGATTACGCACTATTGCTGCTCGCAGTGCAAACAGGCTTGCGGCTTTCGGAGCTGGTCGGGCTGGAACGCCATGCGGTGACTCTCGGTCGCGGTGCGCATGTCCGATGCGTCGGAAAGGGACGCAAGGAGCGATGCACACCGCTGACGAAGACGGCTCCCCATCGTCCGGGTGAGCGGTCAGTACTCCATCTTCGAGCTGCCAAGCGGCTATGACTGCAAGAGGTGGCGCAGCAACTCTGTAGATTGAGGGGAGCTGCTGCACGCGCTGAGGTCTACACAGCTTGGCGAAGTCTTCCTCCGCCGGCGGCGTACGGCGAGACAGACTCCGCTTACTTGCACCAGATTTGGTCTACCTCATCGTGAAGAAGTCCCGGCCAATCATTTTATGAAAGTTCCAGTCCGCTCCCACGTAGTACAGCTTCCATCGAGTTGGAATTTTGTTGCCAGCTACGCGGCCAGTCCAGATCGTGATTGTTCTGCAGGTCGAAGCCGTGGGTGACGTCCAATTGACGTAGAAGTTTATTTTGTCCGCCGTGACGTTTCCCGCCGTAGCGTAAGGCTGTCCCCGGCACGAAAATCCAGTCGCGTTATTCACATACGTTCCCGTGAAATTTCCTGTCGATGCATCTAGCGTCTGTATCGAAAGAACCGAGCCCCTCTGATTTACCCATGTAGAGGGGACCGGCAACTGCGCGTAAGCCGGTAGCGATACGAGCGAAACGAGAAGCAACGCAAACAAGCGTGTCATAGTGTTCTCCTAGGCCGCAGCTCAAAATGCTAGACCGCTTATAGATCCGGCTCATAAAGGGCAGTGACCTGCGCACATGGAAGCCCACCCCGGCGCTCCACCCGCGCTCGACAGAACAGGATGGCCTGAGGATTCAGTCGCGTTCGCAAAACAGGCCGCCTTTACAGACCGGCGATCATAGCAAAGCATTAAGTTCGCAAACAATCACTGACGAGATCTGGTAGTAGACAGGGCTCGTTCGTGATGTTTCAACACTTTCAATTAGCCATAATCTTTTGCCTCGATCGCGGCTCCCAGTTCGATATCAGTCAGCCGTGATAGTCCGCGCCCGATAACGGTATTTCCTGGAGGCGGATCGTTGGCTCTGGCCAAATATCCTCAGAGCCGCGCGATCTTGACGACATAGTGCGAGAGCGTGCTTCGCCGAGGGCGATCGCCACCCCTGTCTTTGACCAAATGATCAAGAAGCCTGAGTTCGGGATCTGTCAGCGCCGTCTGCGGTAGGGCATTCGGCGAAGAGCGATTGAGCATCGTCAATCCAGAAGACGCGCCAACTTACGATGCAAAAAACAGCGATCAGATTGACCAGACGCTCAGCGGTGCGCAATTTCGAGTCCTCCGCCTTGCAGCCTAATTTGAGGACCTTATGGAAGACTTCGATCTTCCACCTCAACGCGTACTATTCGATCTTCTCGACGGCGTCGTTGCGCGATTGGACCGAGAGATCGGTGAGGAGCTTCCACTCGATCTTCTTTCGCCGCTTCGGCGTTCCCCGCTCTTGAGCATGGATCACGGTCAGAGTGAGTGCGGGATATTTCTTCTGCTTACCGATCGGCGGCAGAATTCGAAGCTTGCGGAAACGAATTTCGAGAAGCGCCTCATCCGGATCGTCTTTGTCGTCCTTGACCTTGATCCGATGTAGGCCTTTGACCGTAACCTCATCCATTTCGTCGGCATTTGTATGATTGCCGTCCCCGGCAAGCCGATCAACACAGGTTCGCACCAAGAAGTGTGTTCCAACCTCCTCGGCCAGGCAAAACAGCTCATAGATGTCGCTCTCGCGATCACCAATATGAACGCATCGTCCAGGGGCAGCGAGAAGGTCGGTCGATTGCCGTACATTCTCCAGGCAGCGGATACTCTCCTTCTGCTCGATCGGAACACGCATTGGATTGATCTTCCGCTTCAGCGCCGTCGTCCCCTTGAACTTCTTGCGTGTCCAAAACTTGATTGCCGCCAGTCCGCGCGGAAGGCCGGCCGTGCAGCGCCAAGACATCCTCCAGGGGTCTCGACGCAGAAGGCCACTTCCATCGTGATCGATAACCGCCATGACAATACTCGTCGGGTAGCCCAATCGAGCACGACAGCGAGATACACGAAGCCGCGCGCCATCGGGATGTAAGTGATGTCCATCGCCCAGACCTGGTTCGGACGCGTGATCTCCATGCCGCGCAGCAGATACGGATAAATCTTGTGGCCGGGCTCCGGCTTCGTGGTTCGGGGGCGGCGATAGAGCGCTTCTATCGCCATCCGCCGCATCAGCGTTTTGACATGCCGGCGGCCGATCTTGCACCCCTCGGCAGCCAGCAGGCCTCTCAACATCCGCGAACCGGCGAAAGGAAACTCCAGATGCAGCCGATCGAGACGCCGCATGACCGCGAGATCGGCGTCCGACACCGGGCGCGGCAGGTAATAGACGCTGCCACGGCTGATCTGCAAGACTTCCGCTTGCTTCGTGATCGACAAATCGTGCTCGCGGTCGATCATCGCTTTGCGCTCAGCAATCCCGCCTTGGTGAGCGCACCTTCTAAAAAACTGGTCTCAGCGCTGCTCGCTCCCTGTGGGATAGAAACGCATCGCCGCTAGACTGCGGCCGGAAGGGAGCGGCCGATATGATTTTGGTGGCATGTGACCCCGCTAAAACCCCTGGTCCATGGGCTGTTGCGTACGTGAGAGTGGTGACGCCGTCCCGGCGATCCCGTCTAGGAATCTGAATAAATTGCGCAGCCCAGCCCTTCCGCCGTGTCAGCAGGAGGATTGGAGATGAACCGCAACAAATCGAAATCCAGGGCCGACCGCACGATGCCCATGGTGCACCCGAACGCGGCTGCCATCGACATTGGCGCGACCATGCACATGGCTGCCGTCAGGGCAGATCGCGCACCTGAGCCGGTACGCAGCTTTGGTACCTTCACGGCTGATCTGCATCGGCTGGTCGACTGGTTTACAGAATGCGGCGTCGAGACCGTCGTCATGGAATCGACCAGTGTCTACTGGATCCCGATTTTCGAGCTTCTCGATGCACCGGGGTTCACTGTGTTTCTTGTCAACGCGCGCGATGCCAAGCACGTGCCGGTGCGCAAGACCGATGTCAGCGACGCGCAGTGGCTGCAGCGGCTCCATTCGTTCGGGTTGCTGCGAGCCAGCTTTCGACCCAAAGGGCAGATTGCCGAAGTGCGAGCCTACGTGCGTCAGCGCGAGCGTCTGCTGGAGTATACGACCGGCAACACACCGGGGAACGTGTGCGGACGCTAACCGCGAGCGGGCTGGCGAAATCAGAGTAATGCGCCTTGGCAAAAGACCGGCGCGTCTTTTCGCGCAAGGCCTGTCCCGCCTGCGGGCGATCGATGAGATCGGAACAAATTCGGGGCGACCATCGTGAATTCTGGGGGTGCTCTGGATATCCGGACCACTGCCAAAACACCGAGAATTCTGAGGGATATGTATAGCGTCGGGCACACCGTCGGAAATGCTGAGCCTCTCGGTGCAGCGCACATCGCAGTTTAGCCTCGCCGAGCGAAAACGCATCAACCGCAGCAATGGTCTGCCGATGCGGCTGGATTGGGTCCCGGGGGAGGCCCGCGACGCTCGGTTTGCCGGCTGTCTCGTCTGGAATCAGGATCAATGCTGCTTACAGACCGCGGCTATGACACCGACTGGATCAGGGAGCTTGCCGACGGGCGCGTGGGACAACATCCCGCCGGATCGCGATCGCAGCAGCGATCCGCTCTGCTTCGGCCCTTCGCGCGCAACCGCGTCAAGCGGTTCTTCAACAAATTCACGCAATGTCGTCCCGCGGCGACGCGCTACGACAGGCTCGTCGCCACACTACCTTGCCTTCGTTCAACTCGTGTGAATCAGGCGATTGGCTGCGCCTTTATGAGTCCGCGTCCCAGTCTTACTGCGTCGTTAAAGGACTGACTGTGGAGTGGGCGAACGTGATTGCACAACATTTGACCGATCTTGATCTGAGGCCACCAACATGCATGAATAGATATCTTGCTAGTAGAGGCGCGTACGCTGCGAACCTTCGCGAATAGGGACTTTCGATGGAAGCTCCCCTGTCCAACAATTGAATTCTTCAACGGCACCAAACAGACGTTGGTGCCTCTATCTCAATGCTGACGAATGGGGCCCGAAGGAGCGGAAAGTCCCATGGGATGACGCCTTGGAGCAGTACGAGCAACAATCAAGACGCCGTATTGCGCAGCTTAGCTTTACATTTCTGGATCTGAAATGCGGGTCAGCATCTTCACGTGCGGTCCCGCCCGTTTGAAGACCGGCTGCAAAAAGGCATAGGCCGTCTCGGCGAAACTCGCGCTTATGGTGAGCTTCGTGAGCGCCGCTCGATATGCGGCCTGTAGCGGGCAGCCTTGCCTCTCGACAAGGTGCCAGATGAACTGAGCGACCTGGCGCGCGTACGTGCTCGGATGATCTCGGAGGTTGGGTACGATCTCAAGCCGCATGGTCCCGGCGTCGCGCGTCTCCAGTTCCGTGATATTGGCAAGCCAGATGAAGATTGATGGATCAATGCTCGCGGCATAACCGTCGCGCTTGAGCTGCTGATTGATCATAGAGAACGCGCTGGCTGCTTCTCAGAAGCATTCGCTCAGGATAAAGTTCGCCTGATTCTCCAGCTTGCCCCTCTGGAGATCGTCCAGCAATCTGACTGCCTCGTCAGTGAGCCGCCGCATGTATTGCGGTTGCGGCTGCCCCGCGCTGTCAGCCGGCTCCTTCTGCACGATCAACTCGGCCGCATCCGCGCGGAACCCCGTTGCGGTTTCTTTGAGATCGGTCAAAAGATTGCTATCAAGACCGGAGCCGATGTCTTTCGACGGCGCTTCGCCCCCCACCCGTGTCTCTACGAGATTGGCAATCTTCACCATTATCTCAGTGGTAGTGTCGGAATTTAGGAGTTCGTCCTTCAGCGGCGCCGCATTCCGAGATCCAAGCGCCGCAACGGGACGCGGAGCCGTCGCTTGCCTCCCAAGCCTTGTTTGATCACACGTCTTCTCGCCTGTGTGCTCCGATCGCGGATTGGCTGCAGCAATCCCGCCGGACAACACAAACAGGCCATCCTCAACGGCTCGGCTCGCAGCCGCGGTAAGCTCCACTAGCGAGCGTCGCGCACAGCGCGTCTGACTAGCATTACAGTTGCTTTTGTTGCGGGCTTCTGAATCCATGGGCAACCATGATTCGAATGTCGTGGGCGCGGGCCGCGTCGGTTGAGGCGACGCTTGCGTTGTGGGCGGCGTCGCTTCGAGAGATCAAGCAACGGATACGTCCGTTGTTCACGCAAGAGCGTGTTGCGACGAATGCAGGTCTGTTCCTGGAAGGTCTGCTCGGAGATGAGCAGCGCAAGACCGGTTGGATGCGCGCGGAGGCGGCTGGCGATCCCGGCCCATGGCGGCAGCAGGCGATTCTGGGTCGTGGAGACTGGGACGCTGATGCCCTGCGCGATATCGTGCACGACTATGTCATCGAGCATTTGGCGGATGACGATGCGGTGCTCGTGATCGACGAGACCGGTTTTCTCAAACAGGGCAAAGCGTCATGCGGAGTGGCGCGGCAATACACTGGTTCGGCAGGAAAGATCACGAACTGCCAGATCGGCGTCTTCGCTGCCTACGTTTCGCGTCATGGCCATGCGTTCATCGATCGCGCGTTGTATCTTCCGAAGGAATGGACCGACGATCCAGATCGTCTGGAAGCCACATATGTGCCTGCCGATGTCGGCTTTGCGACCAAACCAAAGCTTGCGACGAGAATGATCGCACGCGCGATAGCCGGGTCTGTACCATTCAAGTGGGTTGCCGGTGATACCGTCTACGGTGTTGGCAACATCGAACAGCAACTACGTCGGGCAGGCAAAGGCTACGTGCTTGGGGTCAGCAGCGCTCATGTGTTTCGATCCTGGGGCAAGCGACCGCCGGTCGCCGGTACGGCTGCAGACCTCGCCCGGACGCGGCGCTCATCCGACTGGAAGCGCCTGTCGGCGGGAGCCGGAACCAAAGGACCGCGGCTGCACGATTGGTGTTATCTCGAATTGGCGGATCTCGAGGCCGAGCAGTCCAACAGTGCAAATGACGGTTTGTGGACACGCGGTCTACTGATCCGTCGTCGCATTGCCGATGATGACCTCGCCTTCTTCACCACCTGGTGCCCAGCGGGAACAGCCATTGAAACGCTGGTCGCGGTCGAAGGCCATCGATGGGCGATCGAGGACAGCTTTGAAACGGCGAAAAACGAGTTCGGGCTCGATCACAACGAGAGCAGATCCTGGCATGGCTGGCACCGTCATGTGTCCTTGGTGATGCTCGCCTTCGCCATGATGGCCGCGATCCGACATCGCGCTAATCCGCCACCGCCCAAAAAAACGAAACGGCGCCCCCCGGCAAAAGCCAAAACATAACCACCCCACCACTGATCCGTTGGTCAATCCAGGAAATCCGCCGCATTGCTATCAGACTTGCGCGGAAGCGGATTCAACCCGCACACATCATCGCATGGTCCTTCTGGCGCAGAGCTCACCAGGCTGCCGCTCAACGCGCCCACTTCAAATCAAAAAAGCAACTGTAATGCTAGGGTCTGTACCTAATTAGCGAGTTCTGATTCCCTGGTGCTAAGTTGATTCGGCACGGGGGACTTCGATGCGCAAAGGACTGTTCTGGCTCAACGACAAGCAGTGGGCTCAGATAGAGCCGCATCTGCCAACGAACCAGACCGGCCCGGCGCGCGAAGACGATCGACGCATTATCAGCGGTATCATTCACATGCTCCAGTGCGGCGCACGCTGGCGCGATTGCCCGTCCGACTATGGCCCTTACACGACGATCTACAATCGGTTCAATCGCTGGGCTAAGCGCGGACATTGGCAGGCGATCTTTGAAGCGCTCGCCCGCTGCGGCAAGGACCGAGTGGCTTTGTCGATCGACTCCACCTCGATCAAAGCGCATCGCTCGGCGAGCGGCGGAAAAGGGGGGAGTGTGAACAGGCGATCGGCCGCTCGCGCGGTGGGCGGACCACGAAAATCCACGCGCTGAGCGACCCTGATTGCAAACCTTGCGCATTTCATCTCACTCCGGGACAAGCCGCAGACATTGCCGCAGGGCCGGCCCTTTTGAAGCTCGCGCCGCCCATGTCTTCCCTCATTGGGGACAAAGGCTACGATGGCGACGGCTTTCGCGCCGAAATCGTCAATCGCGGCGCGAAACCCGTCATTCCAAACAAATCCAACCGGGTAACCCTCCACAGCTTCAGCAAGCGCCTCTATAAAGGGCGCAATGTTATCGAGCGCTGTTTCTGCCGGCTCAAGGATTTCAGGCGTGTTGCTACTCGCTACGACAAACTTGCCAGAAACTTCTTGGCCGCCGTCCACCTCGCCGCTCTCGTCGCTTATTGGATCAATTGAGTCTGAACCCTAGCATTACAGTTGCTTTTTTGATTTGAAGTGGGCGCGTTGAGCGGCAGCCTGGTGAGCTCTGCGCCAGAAGGACCATGCGATGATGTGTGCGGGTTGAATCCGCTTCCGCGCAAGTCTGATAGCAATGCGGCGGATTTCCTGGATTGACCAACGGATCAGTGGTGGGGTGGTTATGTTTTGGCTTTTGCCGGGGGGCGCCGTTTCGTTTTTTTGGGCGGTGGCGGATTAGCGCGATGTCGGATCGCGGCCATCATGGCGAAGGCGAGCATCACCAAGGACACATGACGGTGCCAGCCATGCCAGGATCTGCTCTCGTTGTGATCGAGCCCGAACTCGTTTTTCGCCGTTTCAAAGCTGTCCTCGATCGCCCATCGATGGCCTTCGACCGCGACCAGCGTTTCAATGGCTGTTCCCGCTGGGCACCAGGTGGTGAAGAAGGCGAGGTCATCATCGGCAATGCGACGACGGATCAGTAGACCGCGTGTCCACAAACCGTCATTTGCACTGTTGGACTGCTCGGCCTCGAGATCCGCCAATTCGAGATAACACCAATCGTGCAGCCGCGGTCCTTTGGTTCCGGCTCCCGCCGACAGGCGCTTCCAGTCGGATGAGCGCCGCGTCCGGGCGAGGTCTGCAGCCGTACCGGCGACCGGCGGTCGCTTGCCCCAGGATCGAAACACATGAGCGCTGCTGACCCCAAGCACGTAGCCTTTGCCTGCCCGACGTAGTTGCTGTTCGATGTTGCCAACACCGTAGACGGTATCACCGGCAACCCACTTGAATGGTACAGACCCGGCTATCGCGCGTGCGATCATTCTCGTCGCAAGCTTTGGTTTGGTCGCAAAGCCGACATCGGCAGGCACATATGTGGCTTCCAGACGATCTGGATCGTCGGTCCATTCCTTCGGAAGATACAACGCGCGATCGATGAACGCATGGCCATGACGCGAAACGTAGGCAGCGAAGACGCCGATCTGGCAGTTCGTGATCTTTCCTGCCGAACCAGTGTATTGCCGCGCCACTCCGCATGACGCTTTGCCCTGTTTGAGAAAACCGGTCTCGTCGATCACGAGCACCGCATCGTCATCCGCCAAATGCTCGATGACATAGTCGTGCACGATATCGCGCAGGGCATCAGCGTCCCAGTCTCCACGACCCAGAATCGCCTGCTGCCGCCATGGGCCGGGATCGCCAGCCGCCTCCGCGCGCATCCAACCGGTCTTGCGCTGCTCATCTCCGAGCAGACCTTCCAGGAACAGACCTGCATTCGTCGCAACACGCTCTTGCGTGAACAACGGACGTATCCGTTGCTTGATCTCTCGAAGCGACGCCGCCCACAACGCAAGCGTCGCCTCAACCGACGCGGCCCGCGCCCACGACATTCGAATCATGGTTGCCCATGGATTCAGAAGCCCGCAACAAAAGCAACTGTAATGCTAGCACTACTTTGGCGGAATGTGTTTTCGCCGCTGTTTTTCAAGGATTTTCTTTCGGCAATATGGGCACTGCTGGGGCGGCGGCCGAAGGATGAGATCGACGATGGCGTGACGTACGGCGGGCATAGTCGGTTGAGGCGGAGGCCCGTTGATTCTTTTTTTTTCGCCCCGCGTTTGCGAGGCGACGATGTTGCAGGAAGGCGTAGGCAATCATTGTCATAAGGGCGTGGCGATGAAGACCTTGCCATGATCGCCCTTCGAAGTGATCAAGTCCAAGTTCCTCCTTCAACTGTTGATGCGCCTGCTCACAAATCCACCGTGCCTTGATGGTGGCGGCCAGCGTGCGCAGATCCGTCGTCGCCGGAAGATTGGCGAGATAGTATTTCTTCTCCCCGGAGGCACGTTGCTCGCCAATGAGCCAGGCTTCGTCGCCTGGGAGATGCTGCTGACCTTTATCCCATATCCGCTGCGGAGGGCCGTCGGCGGTGCGGACACGGAGAGCAGCAAATCGGGCTTTGAGCCGACCTTTCGTCCCGCTGCGCCAACTCACGGTTTTCCATTTGGCGCTGGCCAGCATTTGTTCTGCCGCAATCGATAAGATATCGGGCACGTGGTGCTTTCGTGGTTTGCCACGGGCTTTGGTGATCGGCCAAATGAGCTTCACATCGACCGGATACACTTTCTGGTGCCGAGGGATACCGACCGCCCAGGCCAGCCCGCGCTCTGTTAGCCCTTGTCGAAACGGCGCGCTGAGGCCGTATCCTGCATCCGCCAGCACACATCCAAAGCGTATGTTGGCTGCCATCGCGCGGTCAATCTCGGCCAAAGCGATCTCCGGCTTGGACCGCGGCGTTCGGTGTTCGACTGGCACGCGAGCGCGCTTCAAGCGAGGCATGTCACTTGTCCAGCTGTCAGGCAGAAAGAGACGTAACGCGACCATCACGGGCACTTCCCCGCGCGCAAGCGTTAAAGACACCAGCGTTTGGCAATTTGCAGTTTTACCGAGAGCCGACGCGTATTGAGCGTAAGCGCGATTTTCTCCGCACGGTGACGCCCGCGCTTTTGACGGATGGCCTTCGTATCGAGGGCGGCATCTGACCCGTTCAGGCAGCGGCGGTTTTGGGGAAGTTGAAGGGCAGCAGGTCGGTAATATCGGCGTCGCCCGCGCGCTGAGGCAATTCGGTGAGGACGTGGCGCAACCAGGCTAACGGCTCGACGCGTGAGGCGCGGCAGGTCAGCATCAGACTGTAGACGACGGCACTGGCCCTGGCTCCCTCGACGGTGTCGCTGAACAGCCAGCTCTTTCTGCCAGTGGCAAAGATTCTGATATCGCGCTCCAGGAGATTGTTGTCGATCGGCATCCTGCCGTCTTGCGTGTAGCGCGTCAGATATGACCATTGGTTCAGAGTGTAGGATACGGCATCGCCAAGCTTGCTGTCGGGCAAGACCTTCGGGGCGATTTGATCGAGCCATTCCTTGAGGGCGTTCAGGACGGGAATGCTGTGTTGCTGGCGGAAGCGGCGAATGCATTGATCTGGCGTTTCGCCTCTGTCTGGTTTTTCGTCCCGCGCCTGCCTTTCAACCCGGTAAAGCTGTTCGAAGAACCGCAGCGCCTGCTCTGGCGGGCCGCCGCCCTTCTTCCTCGCCTTGAGGGCATCGACAAAGCGCCGTCGGGAGTGGGCCATGCATCCAATGTGGGTGGTCCCTTCCAGCGTGCGCCATGCGGTATAGCCGTCACTCATCACGATGCCACGGTAATCGCCGAGGAAGGCCTGCGGGTGGATCTGGCCGCGGCCCGGCTGATAATCCAGAAGAACGATGGGCTCGTGACTGCCCTGGCCGCTGCGATAAGCCCACATGTACGATGTGCTGGTGGCTTTTTTGTCCTTCTCCTTGAGGACCTGAACCGTCGTCTCGTCGCCATGGATGAGAGGTTGCAGTCTGAGCCGCAGCTTCAGGGCGTCTGAGATGCGATGCAGATGCTTCTCGCTCGAGCCGATCACCCAGTGACCCAAAGCGCCGCGGCTGACAGGAACACCTGCGCGTTCGAAGGCCTGCGCCAGACGGTAGAGCGGCGTGCCATCGACATATTTGTGAACCAGCGCGAACGCCAGCGTTGAGGCCGTGGCAACGCTGCCCGGCAAGGGCTGCGTCGGCATCGGCGCGGTCACGACAGGGGCATTGATCCCGGTGCGATCGCAATGGCGGCACCCATATTTGAAGCGCACATTCTGTAAAACCTTCGCCTTCACCTCGATATGAAGTTGCTCGGTGACAGTCTCGCCCATGCGATGCATCTGGCCACGGCAGCAAGGACACGCCTTCTGATCGTCGGGCAGGTCATACTCGACCCGCTCACGCGGCAGGTTCGCCGGCAGCGGTCTGCGGCCGCGCTTCTTTCCCGTTGTGCTTTCGACGGGTGGCAAGCCCGTGTCCGGAAGTTCGGCGATATTGTCCGTTTCGCTGCCGGCATCATCCTCGTCGGCGGCCTGCTCGGCTTCATTGAACAGACGGTCGACGTGCTTTTCGCTGCGCGGCGCAAAACGATGCAGGCGTGCCAGCGCCAGTTCTTCCTCGAGCCTGACGACGCGCTCCGTGAGCTGACGATTCTCCACCTGCAGCGCAGCAATGCGCGCCAACAGCGCTTCGACACTCGGTTCGCCGGTTCGATTCATCGGATTCTTGAATCTGAACCGTACCGACGCGTCAACCGCTCAAGTCGAGAGCTCAGCCGGCAACCTGATATTGCCGCACCGGATGGCGGACCATCGCATCGATATCGATGCCGTCAAGGATCCAGTGCAATTGCTCGGTCGTCAGCGTGACGACCGCCTCCTGGCGGCGCGGCCATCGGAACTTGTCCTCGGTCAGCCGCTTCAGGACCAGCACAAAGCCGGACCGGTCGAAGAACAGCAACTTCATCCGGTCGCAACGGCGATTGCAGAACGCAAAAACCGCCGGAGCGAACGGATCGAGCGCCATCGTCTCCTGGACCAGAACCGCAAGGCTGTTGATGCCAGCCCGGAAGTCGATCGGCTCACGGTGCAGATAGACCTGCAGGTCACCGCCCAGTCTGAACATGGCCCAGGGCTCCGATGATCGCCGTCAATGCATCCACATCGCCGCATTCCAGCGCGACCTTCACGCCGTTCGGCAGCGACGCGCTCACTTTGGCCGGAGAACAAAAAGCTGTAGTCCCCTTGGGTTCCGACCCGCGCACTTCATCGCAAGCCGCCGGCAAACCCACCATCGCCACGCTGCTCCCCCGCGACAGGGCGCGATCGGAAGCCCCCTCAAGTTGAACCGGGATGAACGCCGATGGGGAAGACCGCGGGAGAGACCTGGTCGCGGTGTGCTTCTTGATCCATTTCCGAAGCAGGTTCGCGTTGACCCCGTGTTCGAGCGCAAGTCTCGATACCGAAACGCCAGGCTCAAGACAACTCGCGACAAGACGCTCCTTCGATGCCGCCTCGTAGCGCCGGCGACCGTTCCGACCAACAAGCCTGACCCGCAGTTTCTGATCATCGTCTGCCATCACAAGGTGTCCACCTAATTTGGTGGACACCTCATGCATCAGAGCACTCAAAAGCAAAAGGTGCCGGGAAATTCGCGCTTACTATTGAGCCGCAACACCGACCGATCGCTCACCCTTTTTCGGAAGTGAGGTGTCATCAATAACCAGCACCGCATCCCTGCCGCCGACAAGTCGGTCCGCCTGGTTGAGCAGCTCTGTCTCTAGCGGCGTCGCGTTCCAGACGCCGTCCGCAATGAAGTGGTGCAACTGGTCGTAGTTGCTCGTGGCAAGGCGTTCCGCCATCGGCTGAACGCTCTTGCGATCGCCAGGACCGATCAATCCCGCAACATATAGAGGACACATCCGCTGTCGGGTCTTATGACCCAGCCGGTCCAAGAACGGCATCAGCCAGCGTTCGAGTTCGTCTTCCCATCCCGGCATGGTCAGCCCTCCAAGAGCCGACCACCCATGAATCATTGAAAAATTGATTCGGGAATCCTATAAATCGCGGCAAAATCACCAATCTGCCAAAGTAGTGCTAGCCTAGCAGGGCACCTTTTTAGTGTGTGGCTCATGACCTAACGACCCCTCGACAAGCTTCTTCAAGACCCAGCGCCACAGCTCGCTCACGAACGTCCTCCGAGGCTCTTCCCTCTTGTGCAAACTCGGTCACGCCTAATCCTGACCCAAGCGCGTCCTGTGGTCATTGCGCTGTCCGACATAGGGAAGCGCAAGCACCCCGAGCGAATTGAGCGATGTTGCAGCTTCACTCAGCGGCAGCCCCCGCGGCGGCGCCTGATTGAGGATGAAAGCGAATCGGCGGTTGAGCTTACGAATAGCAATCAGCGTCCGTATCGCAGCTTCGATGTCGGCCAGGCTCGGGCGCATCGGGATCAGGCAAAGATCGGCCCTCGCAATGGCGAGCACCGCCAGTGCATTGTTCGTGGCGGCAGTACGATGACCGTAAGCGCAAATTGCCTCAGCTTCGAGGCTGACGAGAGCCACTTCTATTTCGGCGGGATCGGAGATCCGAACGACCCGCGGGCGCCGCGCCGCTCTTTCCATTTTGAAATCGTGCCTTGTGGATTCGCCTCAACAATTGCGACGCGCCGCCCGTTCTCCATCGCTGCAACTGCAATTCCAACAGCCAGCGTGCTCTTGCCGCTTCCGCCTTTTTGGGTGACCAGAGCAAGGACATACATATCCTGCGCTTCCCGGTTGACAACGAGATGAACCGCATGAGTCGCCGAAAACGCTGAGCCTACCAATGCGGTCACCTACCACTCCTCATCATGAATCGCATCAAAAGCGAACGTGGAACTCACAACCAAATAGAGGCCCAGCCACGAACGATAAACCGCGCTATACGTTGCCCAATGGCTGCTTAGGCCCCAGTCAACTACCAACCTTGGGAATTGATGGAAAGGATGGTCACATGGCATCCTCTGACCTGCCACTGAGTTTTTCCTCCGGCGGCGGTTAGAGTCTCGGAGTTTAATGTGTGACGGATTTGTTATCTTCGCAATCCTGAGGGGCGACTGACCTGAGGGGCGACTGAATGGTCCTTCTCATCCAGCGTGAAGCACCGCGATGTAATCGGAGCATCGCTTCGTCCCCAATACGAACCGAAAGAGGCGTCCCATGGCTATATCTTACCTGACCAAAACCGAACTGGATCGATCTCTCCATCAAAACGGAAATCACATTGAGGCGAGCGTCAGGTCGGCACTGATCGAATCGTTGGAACGTAGCGGAGTGTATAGCGATCATCCTGGGGATACTTCGAAGGCCGCGTTTCAGTCTGGACCATTCTCGGGGACCGTTCCAACAGGCGTTCAGATCCTCGACATTGCGCAGTCAACCACCGTCGAGACCACGCCCAACCTGAAAGCCATTATTTTCGATGACGCTGGGGGCAAGACGCTCAATGTGATTGGCGGGCATAATGATGTGTTCATCGCGATGGGAAAAGGTTCCGATAGCGTAAACCTTTATGATTATGGGAACGACACGGTCTATGGCGGTAGCGGCAACGACGCGATCCGCGGCGGTCACGGTAACAGCTCACTGTTCGGCGGTGCGGGCAACGACAGTATCTTTGGTGGCAGCGGCAACGACACTTTAGACGGCGGCAGCGGTAACAACTATCTTGAGGCGGGCACCGGCGCTCAGCTGCTCAAAGGCGGCAGCGGCAACAACATTCTGCAAGATCTATCGTCAGGAGGCCACAGCACGCTTTTCGGCGGCAATGGCAACGATACGCTAATTGGCGTCCAGGGCGATGTCTTTGACGGCGGTGACGGCAATGACGTCTTCTGGGTCTACGGCGAGCCAGGAGCGAACTCGACGCTGCTGGGAGGAAACGGCAACGATACATTCCATCTTCAGACCCACACTGGAAATGATACGATTATAGGCGGCGCAGGCTCCGACACCGTGGATTTCGCCGATCGCTCCTCCTTTGAGGTCACCAAGGTCGACGTCGACGAGAAGACACAATCCTACACGCTGCACTTCGGGGACAGCCAGACGGTGGTGGTCAGTGGCGTCGAATATCTTCACTTCACCGATGGAGACGTGCAGCTGCCGACGCTCTGAACCGGCGCCTGCAAGCTGCGCTGAGAAAGCTCCGCTCATGGCGGGGCTTTGCCTTTGAGCTGAGCGCTTTCGCATCTTATGTACGATGTCCTTTCGCTGGTGCCTGTGTTTTGGCTTGCTAATGTTATCATCTGGCCCTCTCACCGCGCCCGGCGCGAGCGCGGATTAGTCTCTCACGATGAAGCGATTGCTCAACGCGGGCTCAGGATCTGGTACGGCACAGCGCATCGCCCGGATGATGCTCAACCATGGTTGGGAAGAGACCCGGTTCGATATCGACCCGAGCGTAAAACCGGATGTGATCGGTTCGATCCTTGAGTTGAGTGGCGCGTTCAAGCCTCAGTCGTTTAACGCGGTGTGGACATCGCACGTGCTCGAGCACCTGTATGCCCACGAGGTCTACCCTACATTGCGGCAGTTCCACCAGATCCTTAAGCCCGATGGTTTCGCCTTGATCATGAGCCCGGATGTGGAATCGATCGCTCAATTCATCGTCGAGCATGGCATTGCCGCGATAGCCTATCATTCGCCGGCGGGGCCGATCAGACCGCTCGACATGCTCTACGGCCATTCGCGCGCGATCGAGGAGGGGCGCGTCCACATGGCCCACCGCACCGGATTTACGGCCGAGCGCCTCGGTAATCTCCTGCTGATGGCCGGGTTTTCGACCGTTTCGGTCAGCACCCAAAATTTCGAGGTTTGTGCGCTCGCGCTGATGCCCGAGGCCGACGGCGAGGCCATCCAGAGGTCTTTGTTAGAATCCGGCTTCAATTTTCAGGAAGCCCAGGCCTGGCATATCTGTGTGGGCGGCCGGCCATTCCTCACAATTTAAACGATGAGTGCTGCTGGCCTTTTTGCCGCGAAATGTTATGCTCACAGTGTAACGTGAAAGTATTAACATAGATAGCAGGTAGCTTGACGTCCATGACCGTCCACGGTGTCGATGACCAGAACCTTGCCGATGCAGCACCCGCATCGGCACTGGGGTGCCTGACCATCGTCGCACGACAGCACGGGCTGCACCTCACGTCCTCACAGCTCATTCAAGACAACCTTCTGCCGGACGAGAACGTCACACTCCATCAGCTTGTCCGCTGCGCGGAGAAAGCGGGCATGCGCGCGAAGTGTGTCAACCTCGATTGGGGCGGACTGTCTCATCTAAAGAAGGCGCTCCCGGTCATCGTTCGGCTTCGCAATGGGAGCCACATGGTGCTCCTGCGTGTCGAGGGAGATGCCCACAATAGGCGCATCGTGCTGAGGGATCCGAATGCCGCGGAAGACGCGCTGCTCGTGATCGACCAACCACGATTTGAAGATATCTGGTCCGGCGATCTCGTCCTGATCAAGCGCAACTACGAGATATCGGACGAAGCGCAGCCGTTCAGTTTCGGCCTCGTAGCCGCGCTCTTGTTTCGCGAACGCCGCATGGTCCGCGACGTCGCGATTGCCGCCGTGATCCTCGGGCTTCTCGGACTGGCGCCGATCATGTTCTGGCGCTTGTTGTCGGACAAGGTGATCTTCTACAAGGCGTACAACACGTTCTATGTGCTCTGCGTCGCGATGCTGGGAGTTATAGCCTTCGAGGCGGCGTTCTCGTTCTTGAGACAGTTCCTTGTCCATCGCTTGACGACTAGACTGGACGTCAAATTGTCGACCTACGTCTTCGAAAAAGTCCTCAATCTTCCCATCGACTATTTCGAGCAGACGGCCGTCGGCCTCGTCGCGCGCGACATTCGCGAAGTCTTTCGCATCCGCTCGTTCCTGATGGGGCAATTGTTCGGCACCATTCTCGACTCTACGACGCTGATGTTCTTCCTGCCCGTCATGTTCTTCTTCAGCCCCGTCATGGCGTTCGTGGTTCTCGCCTTGTCGGCATTGATCGTCGCGTGGCTCGTCCTGATGTTGCCGAATTACCGCAAGGCGTCGACTGCCGTGCTGGCCGCGGAGGGCGCGCAGGGCGCATTTTTGGTTCAGACCTTGAATGGCATCCGGACGATCAAGTCGCTTGCGCTCGATACGCGGCAGCGCCACATGTGGGATGTTCTGGTCGCACGCGTTGCCAAGGCCCGGCTCGTGGAAGGCATGACTGGAAACGCCATCCAGTCGGTGGTGCGTCCGCTGGAGCGGCTGGCCGTCAGCGGCTCCTATGCGCTCGGCGTCTATCTCGCGCTCGAAAGCAACGACCCGGTCTATATCGGGGCGCTGTTCTCATTCCTGCTCCTGTCGCAGCGCGTCTCGGGTCCGCTGATGCAGATGGCACAGCTCATCAATCAATACGACGAGGCGCGAAGTGCGGTTGCAATCGTCGGCAATCTCGTCAACCGGCCAGCGGAAGAGGGACGTACCGGCCATGGCGTGCGTTCGCCGCTCGAGGGCAAGGTGGAGTTCTCCGGCGTCACTTTCAAATACAAGGGAGCGCTATCGCCGACGCTGAACAACATCTCCTTCGAAATCCCGCTGGGGACTACTTTGGGCGTCATGGGCAAGAGCGGATCCGGCAAGACCACGATTACGCGTCTGCTGCAGCGGCTGCATTCCGATTATGAGGGATTGATCAAGATAGATGGTATCGACGTTCGCGAGTACGACATCGACCATCTCCGTCGTAACGTAGGTGTGGTGCTCCAGGAGAATTTTCTGTTCAGTGGAACCATCCGCGAAAACATCACCGCGGCCAAGCCGGACGCGTCATTCGATGATGTGGTCAGGGCGGCGAGGCTGGCGGGCGCGGAAGAATTCATCGACAAGCTGCCGCGTGGCTACGAGACGCATATCTATGAAGGTTCGCCGAACCTCTCGGGAGGGCAGCGGCAGCGGCTTGCGATCGCGCGTGCGTTGATCGTCAACCCGCCCATCCTGATTCTCGATGAGGCGACAAGCGCGCTCGACGCCGATAGCGAGGCGATCGTGAACGCCAACATAACGCGCATCGCGCATGGCCGGACGCTGATCATCATCTCGCATCGCCTGTCGTCCCTGACAAAGGCGGACGCAATTCTCGTGCTTAATCGTGGTGCGGTCGACGATATCGGGCGGCATGAGGAGCTCCTGGCGCGCAACGATATCTACAGCTCGCTGTGGTATCAGCAGAACACGCATTTGGCGCCGGCAGCCCGCAACGATCGGTCAAGACTTGGGAGTCCGACGCTTGTCTCCTGATGGTGCGCTTGCGACCGTTCGCCAATTTCAATCGGAAACGGATGCGATCCGAGAGGAGGCTGAGCCTCTGATCGCGCGAGCAACGCTGTTTGTGCTCTCGGCCTTCCTGGTCACGATCGTTGCCATTCTCGCTCTGACGCGGATAGATCGCGTCATCACCAGCGTCGGGGGGCGGATCGTGCCGGTGGGACAGATCAGCGTCCTTCAGGCGCTGGATCCATCGATCATTAAGACGATTGACGTGCGGGAAGGCGCGCAGGTGCAACCAGGACAGCTTATTGCGACCCTGGACGCGACCTTTACGTCGGCGGACCTGACCCAGGCGAAGTTGCAGATCGCTAGTCTCGAGACTCAGGTGGCGCGCGATGAAGCTGAGCTGAACCAGCATCCGCTGGTCTTTGCGAACAAGCCAGATCCGGACTACCAGAAATACGCAGCCTTGCAGAAGGCGCTCTATGATCAGCGGATGGCGCAATATACCGCGCAGATCAATAGTTTCGATTCGAAGATTAAGCAGACGCAGGCGACGATGGAGAAGCTTCGCGGGGACGATGCGAGATATCGGCAGCGTGACGAGATCTTGCAGAAGATCGAGACCATGCGCACGACGCTGGCCGAGCACGGCACGGGCTCGCAGCTCAATATGTTTATCTCCCAGGACACAAGGCTTGAATTGCTGCGGACCCTGGAGAACACCCATAACAGCCTAATCGAAGCCCAGAATACGCTCGCCGCGTCAATCGCGGACCGGGACGCCTTCAAGCAGCAATGGTTTGCGCAACTGAGTCAGGATCTCGTGACGACCCGCAACAAGCTCGACGAGGCGAAAGCCTCTTATGAGAAGGCGCTCAGGCACCAGGATCTGGTCCGATTGACCGCCGCCGAAGACTCGGTCGTGTTGACGATGGCAAGGCTCTCGGTCGGGTCGGTGCTGAAGCCCGGCGATCCCTTCATTACTCTGATGCCGACCGACACCAAGCTCGAGGCTGAAATTCGCATCGCCTCGCGCGACGTCGGTTTTATCCGGCCCGGAGACCCCTGCACGATGCGGATCGATGCGTTCAATGCCGCGGAGCATGGTACAGCCGAGGGCAAAGTGCGCTGGATCAGCGAGGGCGCCTTCACCACCGACGACGATGGAAAGCCTATCGAGGCGTACTACAAGGCGCGATGCTCGGTGGACTCGACCAATTTCAAGGATGTCCCGAAAACCTTCCGCCTGATTCCTGGCATGACGCTTGCGGGAGACGTCCATGTCGGCACGCGGGCAGTCGGAATGTATCTGCTTGGCGGAATGCTGAAGGGCATCCGTGAGGCCATGCGTGAGCCATGACAGCATTGACCCGGTCGCTCCTCCAATGGCTTCGGCCCGCTCACGGATCTGACGAAAGGCGGCTTGGTCCGGCGGAGGCAGCGTTCGAGCGCGGTCACTATCTGGAGGCACTAAAGTTCTGGACGCGTGCCTCGCAGAACGGCGACGCGGAAGCGGACTATAGGATCGGCATGCTCTACGCCAAGAACCAGGGAGTGGCGGTCAGCATTCCCGATGCCGCGGTGTGGTACGAACGCGCGGCGCAGCGAGGTCACGCCGAGGCGCAATATCAACTCGGCCTGATTTATCTGTACGGTGTCAACGCCAGCCTCGGACTGAATAGGCCGGAGACCTGGCGTCAGTCCTCCGCCGCGCGATTGGGCGATACCGCATCGAATGTGCATCACCTGATATTCCCGCACGGGACCAGTGTCGCGATGGATATTTGCGCCGCGTTTCGCTGCATATCGGCCGCGGCCGAAGCCGGCAAAGCGGATGCTCAGACCATCCTGGGCAATCTCTACAGCGAAGGGCAGGGGTGCACGAAGGACCTCGCTGCTGCACTTCGTTGGTATCAGGCGGCGGCCGATCAGAAATTTTCACCGGCCGAGTTCGCGCTCGGCGATGTCTATTATCAGGGACGCGGCGTACTCGTCGATTTCGCGCAGGCTGCGTTCTGGTATGGCAAAGCCGCCGCGCAGGATCACGTGAGGGCGCAGATTGGGCTCGCATTCATGACGTTGAAGGGTATGGGCTTGCCCGAGAACCCGACTGAGGCTGCGCGCCTGTTCCAGAGTGCGGCCACGCATGATGATCCGATCGCACTCTACAACATCGGCCTGTTACGGCTCAGCGGCAAGGGCGTCGCCAAAGACCTCGATCGCGCCGAGACCGCGCTGCGCAAGGCGGCGCGGAAGGATTACCTTCCGGCAATTCAGGCACTCGCGGGATTCTATTCGAGCGGAGCCGATGCCGAGCCCGATTTGCGGGAGGCGGCGGTGTGGTACGAGAAGGCGGCCGAGCGGGGCGATGTGCAGGCGCAATTCTTCGTCGGCCGGTTCTATGCGACTGGTGTCGGCGTCCCGCCCAACATTCGTCAGGCCGCGAAGTGGTTCGAGCGCGCGGCCGAAAATGGCCATGCCACTGCGGCATTCAACGTTGCGATCTTCTATCTCAACGGCTCCGGCGTTCAGCGCAACGTGGAGGCCGCGATCAAATGGTTCGAGCGTGCCGCAGTTCGCGGCATCAGCGCCGCACAGGTGCAACTCGGAAAGCTCTATTCGACCGGTGCGGGCGTTCCCGAAGATCAGGAAATGGCGTCGGAATGGTTGAGCAGGGCCGCCGGTAGCGGAGATCCTGACGGCAAGACCGCCTACGCGCTCTTCCTGCTTCATCAGGATGCGTCTGATGATAACGTTGCACGCGCGCACTCTTTGCTGGGAGACGCCGCGGAGGCCGGTCATCCTCCGGCGGCGTTTCAACTGGGCGCGCTGAAGATGGGTAAGTTCGGCGGAACCGCCGATATGCTAGGCGCCACTCCATGGCTCACGCGCGCGGCGGATGCTGGCCATGTCGAGGCGCAGTACATGCTGGGGCTTCTCCATCTGGATCCGAAGAGCGGGGTGGGGAATGCGCAGACAGCATCATCATGGATGGCCAAGGCGGCGCGCGCGGGGCATGCAGCCGCACAATTCCAGCTCGCCGTCATGTACTGCACAGGCTGCGGAGTGGGCCTCGATCTTGCAGAGGGGGTGAACTGGTACGAGGCCGCTGCAGAGCAGGGACATACGGTTGCGCAGTACAACCTTGCCGTGATGCTCGGGAGGGGACAGGGGCGCGAGGCTGACGTGACGAAGGCGACGGAATGGTTTCAAAGGGCCGCCGAGCGAGGCATGGCGGAAGCGCAGGTTGCGCTGGGCGACGCGTTGATGTCGGGCCGAGGCACCGCGCAAGATCGCGACGCAGCGGTCAATTGGTATCAATACGCGGCTCGGCAACGCAATGAAGGCGCCGTGCGACGCCTCCAGTCGATCGGCGCGACAAGCGAAGGGACTTTCACACTGGAGACAGAAGCTTTGCGCTAGTCTGCCAGTGCGGAACGAAGCGCCCAATGCATGAGTGAGTAACAATGCCTGATTTCCTTTCGAAGCTCGCGCGCGACGCCGGTCAAAGAGAACCCCGGGCGAGGCGCAGCGCCGCCGCAAGGCTGCAATCCAGGTCAGAGCCGGGCGCCACAAAGCTAAACAGTTCTGCGAAGGAGCTCGCCGCCGAGGGGCCGGCGAGCAGGCAGACGGAGCCGCCGCGCGAAGTCGAGCAGCCAGCGCCGGCCGCCGACCTTGCAGATGCCGCGCGCACCCTCAAGGGCCTCGGTCTGTTTGACGAGGATTTCTACGCCGCGAGTTATCCGGACGTGATCGCGGTCGGCGCCGATCCGTTCGAGCATTTCTTTCTCTATGGCTACAGGGAAGGTCGTAAGCCAAATCCGATCTTCGACCCGATCTGGTACGTCACGACCTATCCCGATGTGCAGGACGCGGAGGCGCATCCGTTCCTGCACTATGCGACGATCGGCGAGCGCGATGGGCGGCGGCCAAGTCCCTATTTTCAGCCGGCCTGGTATCGGGAGAAGTACGGCATTCCGGAAGGCGAGAGCCCGCTCGCGCACTATCTGAAGAACTGCCTGGGCCCGTTCAGTCCGATCCCGGAATTTGACGCGCAATATTATCGTCAGACCTATGAGGACGTCGCAGCCGCCGGCGTCGATCCCTTCGAGCACTTCATCTTTCATGGCTATAAGGAAGGGCGCAACCCGTCGGCAGAGTTCGACACCAAGTTTTACATTCAGCGCTACTTCAAGGGTAAGACGGACCAGAATCCGCTTCTGCACTATCTCGAGCATCGCCACGAGGATGGCATCTATCCGTCACCTCCGGAGAACGAAGCCACCATTCCAGCCGAGATCAAGCGGTTCACCCGTCCGAGCCCGCTGTTCGAGGAACTGCGTCCATTGCCCGCCGGCGCAAAGCCGCGCGCCAAGGTGCTGGCCTACTATCTGACGCAGTTTCACGCTTTCCCTGAGAATGATAAATGGTGGGGCACCGGCTTCACCGAATGGACGAACATTGCGCGCGGCATACCTCGGTTTAAGGATCACTACCAGCCGCGAATTCCGCGCGACCTGGGTTTCTACTCTCTCGCCGACATCGAAACCCTGCGCAAGCAGGCGAAGCTCGCCAAGGCGGCGGGCATCCACGGCTTCGTCTATTACTACTACTGGTTCAACGGCAAGCGCCTTCTGGAAAAGCCGCTGGAGCAATTCCTGAAGACGCGCGATATCAACATGCCGTTCTGCCTGATGTGGGCCAACGAGAACTGGACGCGGCGGTGGGACGGCATGGAGGGCGAGGTCCTGATTTGGCAGGACTACCTGTCCAGCGATGACGAGCGCCTGTTGTCGGACTTCAATCGGCACTTCAAGGACAAACGCTACATCCGTGTCCAGGGCCGTCCGCTCCTGATGATTTATCGGCCCCGCCTCATTCCAGACACGGCAGCCGTTATCGCGCGCTGGCGCGCGATCTTCGCGAAGAGATTCAACGAAGATCCGATCATCATCATGAGCCAGAGTTTTGATGATCACGATCCAACTGCGAACGGCATGGACGGTGCGATCGAATTTCCGCCGCACAAGCTTACCAAATATGTGCCGCTGGTGAACTCCGAGGCCAAGATCCTGGACGATACCTATGCGGGGCAAATCTACAGTTACGACGACGTCGCCAAATATTCGCTTGATGAGCCGCGTCCAACGTTTCCGCTGATCAAGACGGTGGTGCCGAGTTGGGACAACGATGCGCGCCGGCAAGGCTCCGGCCTCGTGATCCAGGGCTCGACCCCGCAGAAATACGAGGCGTGGTTGTCAGCGCTGGTCCAGCAGGCGCAGACCCACACCTTTTTCGGCGAATCGTTCGTCTGTATCAACGCCTGGAACGAATGGTGCGAGGGCGCGTATCTCGAGCCCGATCTCCATTTCGGTTCGGCTTACCTGAATGCCACCGCGCGGGCGGCCACTGGCTTGACCCGCGATCTGTCAGTGCCCAAGATTCTGCTAGTCGGACATGATGCGTTTCCCAGCGGCGCGCAGCATCTCTTGCTGAACATCGGCAAGACGCTGCGCAGCGCCTTCAATATCGAGATCGACTTTCTCCTGCTTCAGGGCGGAGCGATGGAAGTCGAATACGCCGCGGTCGCGCCGCTCACCGTACTCAAGCAGGCTTCCGAGATCCCTGCAACCCTACGACAGTTCCGGGAAAAGGGCTTTACAGCGGCCATCGCCAACACGGCCGCGAGCGGGCGCGCCGCAAAATTCCTCGTCGAAATGGGCTTTCGGACCGTTTCCCTGGTCCACGAATTGCCGCGGATCCTGCACGAGAAGCACCTGGAAGAGGTCGCGCGCGCGGCGATTGGGAGTGCGCATCGCGTGGTGTTCGCCTCGGAGTTCGTGCGAGACAAGCTCATCGAAGCGCTTGGGCTTGATGGGACGGATGAGCGTTTCCTCATTCGCGCGCAGGGCAGTTACAAGCAGATCGAACCGGCGCCGACGGAAGCCGGGCTCGTTCGCAACGAATTTGGCATCGCGGCTGCCGATAAGATGGTGCTCGGCGTCGGCTATGCCGATCTGCGCAAGGGCTTTGACCTGTTTTTGCAAGTCTGGAATCTGGTTCGACGACGCAATGCAAATGTCCATTTCTGCTGGGCAGGCGGCGTCGATCCCAGTCTCCTGGAATGGCTCGGACCGGAGATCAAGCGAGCGGAGGCCACGGGCCACTTTCATCTCGCCGGCTATCGTTCGGACATGCAGGCGCTCTATTCCGCGTCCGACGTTTACGCGCTGACCTCGCGCGAGGATCCGTTCCCGACGGTGGCGCTGGAGGCGCTCAGCGTCGGCGTGCCCGTCGTGGCGTTCCAGGGCTCTGGCGGCATCCCCGGCTTCCTTCTCAAGGAGAACGTCGGCCGCGTAGTGCCCTATTGCGATGTGCCGGAGATGGCACAGACCGTGGAGACTTTTCTGCGCTCGACGCCATCGGACGCCGAGCGTACTCGCATGGTCGAAATCATTCAGACCAAGTTCGCTTTCGCGGACTATGTCCGCGATCTCTTGCGGCTTGCAGTTCCGTCGCTACCCACCGTGTCGGTTGCAGTGCCGAACTACAACTACGCCCGCTGCCTGTCGGAGCGGCTTTACACCATTTTCGACCAGAACCATCCGGTCGAGGAGGTCATCGTGCTCGACGACTGCTCGTCTGATGACAGCATTTCCGTTATCGTGAAGCTTGCGGATCAGCGCCAGCGCGATCTGACGCTTGTGATCAACGAACAGAATTCCGGCTCGGTGTTCGCACAATGGGCCAAGGCTGCCGAGATGGCAAAGGGGGAGTTCCTTTGGATCGCCGAGGCCGACGATCTCTCGGAGCCGACCTTCATCTCCAGTCTGCTCGCATTGATGAGCGGTGATCCCGACATCGCATTCGGCTTCACCGACTCCAAATCCATTGACGCCGATGGAGCCCATCTCTATGCGAGCTACAAGCCTTATTACGCTACAATCGAGCCAGGCGCATTGTCGCGGACCGAGGTGTTCGATGGTGGCGACTTCGTGGCCCGCTACCTCGGCGTCCGGAATACGATTCTGAATGTCAGCTCGGTCCTGTGGCGCCGAGAGGCGCTGTTGCGCGCGCTCAATGCCTGCCGTGAGCGTCTTAAAGAGTTCCGAATGGCTGGCGATTGGCTGCTCTATCTCGAGGCCCTTGAGATGCCGGGCGCGAAGATCGCCTATATCGCGGATCCCCTCAACGTTCACCGCCGCCATGCGGCGAGCGTCACCCATTCGTTGAAGGCGCAAAGGCACATCGAAGAGATCGGCACCATACACCGTCTGACTCGAGACCGGCTCCGCTTTGGAGAGCGGGAACTCGGAGCCCAGGCGGTCTATCTCCAGGAAGTGTCGGCCCAATTGCTGGCGACAGCCGCCGACGCTGAGAAGCCGAAGCGGACAGCAAAAGCTGCGGCGCGCACTGCGGCCGAGACGTGATCGCGGTTACTGCAACTAAGGGGCGTTTTTGGGTGACTTGATGTTTGTACCTTCTGCTGAATCCTTGATGAGCGCGTTAAACCTCGACAAGTCCGCTTTGGATGGTTCCGGCCAAGTCAAAGTGCCGGCAGGCTTGCTCAAGCTGTTGTTACAGATCGCCATAGCCGCTGCCGAGTTCGACGAGGACAGCTATTTGCGCGAGAATCCCGACGTCGCAAAAGCCCTTTCTCGTGGAGAGGTCGAGAGTGCACTCATGCACTACATAGGCTTCGGATACTTTGAGGGCCGCCGTGGAGGAGGGCCGGCCGTGGATGCCGAATGGTATCTCGGCAAATACCCCGACGTCGCGGCAGCAGTAAGGGATGGTCGGGTGAAATCAGCGGAGGCGCACTTTCTATCAATTGGTGGCGGCGAAGGGCGATCGCCTGCGGCTGACTACGAGGGGGAGGCGGCGCAATGGAAATCAGCAATCAAGGGAAGGTAGGATGAAGGTGCAGTGACGGTCCTTGTTGTGGCCGCAAATTTATTTAGATGATGGTGGTCAATAGCAATATGGGTGGGAATAAGCGCGCTACATATTGGTTTAGGATCGATATCGCCTCCGGAGGAGCACAGTGAAACTTTTTCTGCTTGGAGCAACGCCGAGCTTTTCTGCGGAAGTTGGCGAAGATCCGATGTCAAAATTGGCGAAGACCGGAGGTAATACCGGGAACCAGTTGATTGCGCGCGGGCTGCTTGATCGTATCGTCTACGACGACCTCTCGTGGGATCACAGTATCGATCCCAGGGCAGTGCATGAGCGCTTCAATATGATTGTCGTTGCGGCGGCCAACTTTCTGTTTCCACAATTCGATTTGGGCGGCATGGCTCAATATATCGAGCGCGCCGACTTGGCGGTGGCGGTAGTTGGTCTCGGAGCTCAATCAAGCAACTACGATCCGAACATAAGCTTGATGCCTGGCACCGAGCGGTTCGTGAAGGTTATTGCCGAACGTGCCGTCAGCATCGGCGTTCGCGGCCCCTACACGCAGGAAGTTCTCGCGCTTCGCGGTGTACACAATGTGACTGTGACCGGCTGCCCTTCTTACTACATGGGAGGACCTCACGGCATGAATATCCCCCGGCGGCCGTTTGAAGAGGTCAAGCGCCTTTCCATCAACGCGTCGCGAGACGTCGTCGGTCATTCGTTCGACAAGGAGAGGATGCTTCGGCTCGTGCGCGAAATCTACGGCACGGGAATATCCTGGAATGCGGATTTCGTTGCTCAGAGCGAGCAGGCCGAGATCAGTCTGGCAGACAAGCAGGCGCGAAATTCTGAAGAAGCGTTAAAGGAAATTGCAACGTTCTTGGCGAACGTCGCCCCCGAGGCCGACGTGCGGAAGTGGGCGGCCGATCACGTGCGAGTCTTCTTCGACTTGGATGACTGGCTCGATACCGTTCAGAACTACGATTTCGTGTTCGGGAGTCGCTTTCACGGCTGCATGGTCGCTCTACAACGCGGCGTTCCTGCTCTTGTCATCTGTCACGATACAAGGACCGAGGATATGTGTCGGTTCCTGGGTATGCCATTCGTCTCCATCGTTGATCTTGATAAAATTGATGTGGCGCAACTCTATAGTCGTGTTGGGCTCGGCAGTCTCGCGCGACGCTATCAAGGGCTCTATCCAGCATACAGGCGATTTCTCTCGGCTAACAACCTCATCGTCAAGAACTGACGGAAGCGTGTGCGTACAGTGACGAGTCATCGCTTCCTTGCCGGGTACAAGACGCGCTACCTAGTACCCACTTTTCTTGGATCGTGAGTCGTGATTCAAGATATGGATGATCCCTGAAGCAAGAGAAGTCCGCCTTTAGCGGAAAGATCGTACTGTGCTTGAGGCGTGTTGCCGCTCGCCGGTGACGTTGCAGCGCGATTTGAAGCGGGCGCGGATAGTTCTGTTGGCGGCGGACGGGCGCAGCACCCGCTCGATCGCCAAAGAAGTCGGAGTCCAGCCGCGGATTGTCAGCCTTTGGCGGCATCGCTATGCCGACCATGGCCTTGAAGGGCTGCAAGACAAGCCGCGGCCGGGCAAGCAGCCGATTTATACGAAGACGACCGACAGCCGGATTCTAGAGCTGGCCCCGGTTGTTTGGACAGCGCCCCGCGGGATTTAAGTGGATTCCTGCCGGGTTATGCTGAACGCGGGGCCGGAATCAGAGCTGAGTGATACGGCGACCCTTGAAAGGACGTTGGCGGACCGTTTCTTGGTCCAGACGAAGGGCTCGGATTGGTCGTTGTGCGCGTTGACGTAGGCATCGATGTGTTCCTGAAGCTGTTTGAGGCTTGTGAAGGAAGCACCGCTGAGCGACTGCCCTTGCAAGATAGAGCTGGCTCCGCAAATTCGGACAGTAGCTTGAGTGGATTTTCTGCCTGACAGCGGCGAGGATTCTTGCCGCGAATCAGGAGCGAAGATGACGAAGAAGAGCCGCCGGACGCATTCTCCGGCATTCAAGGCGAAGGTTGCTTTGGCTGCGGTCAAAGGCGACAAGACGGTGGCGGAGCTGGCGCAACTGTTTGATGTTCATCCGAACCAGATCACGATCTGGAAAAGCCAGCTCCTGGAAGGCGCCGCCGGCGTGTTTGGGCATGACAAGGCATCGGCCGAGACGCCGGTCGATTTGAAGGCGTTACATGCCAAGATCGGCGAGCTGGCGTTGGAAAACGATTTTTTGTCCGGCGCGCTCACCAAGGCGGGCCTGCTGAGCGCAAAGCGATGATCGACCGCGGTCATGATCTTTCTATCGTGCGCCAGGCGAAGGTCCTGAAGCTGGCTCGCAGCACGGTCTACTATGAACCTCGGCCAGTTTCGGCCGAGGACCTTGCCTTGATGCGTCGGCTCGATGAGCTGCATCTCGATTATCCCTTCGCGGGAGCGCGTATGCTGCGATCGTTGCTGCGGCGGGAAGGCGTATACGCCGGTCGCCGCCACATCGCGACGCTGATGAAGCGCATGGGGATCGAGGCGGTCTATCGTCGCCCGAACACGAGCAAGCCGGCACCGGGTCACAAGATCTACCCGTACCTGTTGCGCGGATTGAAGATCGAGCGGCCCGACCAGGCGTGGGCAATGGACATCACTTACATTCCGATGCGGCGTGGCTTCGTCTATCTCGCGGCGGTCGTCGATGTGTTCAGCCGACGGGTCCTGGCCCATCGCGTCTCGATCACAATGGAGGCGGCCTTCTGCGTCGAAGCGGTCCAGGAGGCGTTGGCGAAGCACGGCAGGCCCGAGATTTTCAACACGGACCAGGGCAGCCAGTTCACCAGCCTCGAGTTCACCGATGTGCTGCTGGACGCGAAGATCGCCATCAGCATGGACGGCAAGGGCGCCTGGCGCGACAACGTGTTTGTCGAGCGGCTCTGGCGCACGGTCAAATACGAAGAAGTTTATCTCCGCGCCTACGACAGCGTGTCCGAGGCGCGAGCGCCAATTGCCAAGTATCTGGCCTTCTACAATCAGGGACGCCCTCACTCGAGCCTTCACGGGCGCACGCCCGATGAGGCTTACTGGTACGCAAGCTATGGTGATGGCCGCATGACCGTCGCCGACGATTTTTGTCGTCGCTCTGGTCGGGCTACGCCCTCCCGACGCAACGACAAAATCGTAAGGCCCCGCGTTCAGCATAACCCGGCAGGAACCCACTTAAATCCCGCGGGGCGCTGTCCAAACAACCGGGGCCAGCTCTCTCGTCCCCGAATCAAAATATGCGGACAAGAGAATCACGTGGCGCAAATTAGGTACAGACCCTAGAATTTTGCAAATTATTGCTATCGTACGATCTGATTTGTAAAGCCGAGGCTGATCGCGGGTACCGTCGTGGACCTGGAGCCGCGTGTGCTGTTTAGTTCTCTCCCGCGCGACAAGCCTCCAGAACCTCGCTCGCAGTTCTCAGCATTGAGGCGGACGGATCACCCAAGGTCGGGGCCAGTGCTCCACCTTCGCTGTATTCATTCCAGGAATAGACCAGCGCAATCTGATAGGGGCATCGGTCCGGATGACTCGACATGAAGCGCGACGCCTGTCGGCAGGCGAAAGAGAACTCGCTAGGGGTTGCGATGGCGACATGCGCACTTTTGTCGATGCGCGTATCATCCCGTTTGTCATAAGCGGGAGGGGTCTCCTTTCGCGGCCGCGAATCCCAACCGACCATGACGGTCGGTACCACACTGCCCGAACTGTGAGCCAACTCATCTTCCCAATAATGTTCGACGTGCCGTTGGAGCTCGGGATAGGTTCCAGACCTGTTTGGCCCGAAATTTATCCCATATGCCGAAATGGCATCAGCGCCTATCTGCTTTCGGACCGTTTCAGCTGTAGTAGCCGGTGTGTGCAGAAGCACGATGTAGGGATTTTTATCACCCGAAGAAGTCGTCTGATTTCGCAGGTGAGACATCGATTTCCCGAGCTCGGCTAGCGAACCATTCCAGTATGAGGGCAATAGGGCATCGAGGTAGTAGAGGAATAGAAGCGGTCTGCCGTCCTGCGTTCTCTGGTAGTTGTGATCCGAAAAGAGACCGTGAATGCGTTTTGTCGCTTCGTCGAATCCGTTAGCGCGACCTAGCGTGTCCAAGGTCGCTATCAGACAATAGCTCATCTGATCGGCAATGCCGCTTCGACGATGGTACTTCAGTCCCTGCATCATCGAGTGCGCGAGGTCCAGTTTGCCATCTCTGCCGTAAGCTAGATATGCCCAATAGCCGAGACCGGCCGCATGAGCGACCCGTATCTCTTGGTCGAACGAGGCCTCGGTAGCGTTGAATTGCAACGTTTTGGAATCGGTCAGACGGCTATGGAGCGGCGCACGAAACTGCCAGTGTTGGGGGCTCAGAGCTTTCTCTTCTTCATAACAGGGTTCTCCCCTCGTGTCGCAATATTGTGCGTCCCACCTTATCGCTCCGAAGGTCGGACATCGAGTTCTTGCGGAACTGCGGGTGGGAAGCAGAAGGCTGGCGAAAAACCCTCGCAGAAGAGTCCGACGCGTTGATAGGTACGAGATGGCTGACATCTGCGGTTACGACCAGATGGGCGGGCCCATTCATTTGCCTTGGAGAACGTCCACGCGGCTGTTGATCATTCCACAACAAGCTGCAAACGCCTCGCAGAACGTGAGGGGGAAAACTCGCACCTCCGAAGTTTGTTTCACACTTGGAGTCATGTGTGGTTCCCGTGTCAGGTTATGATGCTCTCCGTTCGGATTGCGAACGCAAGACAGACTGAAGTTTGTCGGTCGCATGGCGCCTGATATCGACGTCATCCGTGGGCACGACGCGAACAAATCGCTCCGCAATCTCCGTTAAGAGAATATCCGGCTTGAACTCGTCGACCAATTTCCAGTCGATGGCGGATGACCAGACAAACATCACGGCATCGACAGTCTCGGCAAACATTCCGGTGAGCATATGGGGCCGATACTCAAAAAAGGAATCACCGAACACGAGAATCCGCAGTTTCGCCAGAGGGTGTCTTTCATTGCGATATTCGACGATTGATCCGACGTGCAGCAACAGATCGTTCGGCACTTGGCCGGTTTCACGCGCGGTCACGATATCGTTGGCCTCGACCCGGGATGCACCAATGCCAAAACGTCCGAACCGGATCATCTCCAACCGTTTGGGCGTCAACTTCGAGCCGAGATCCCAGCTACCCTCGCGGACTGGTGCGTTCCGCATGATCAGATCTGCCTTTTGCGGTATCGCCATGTATGAGCACAGCATCTGGTAGGCGCTGAAACAACCCTCCACCGTCCAATGAGTATCGGTTCGATGGAATACTTCGTAGTTGCCTGCCTGCTTTCTGAGATACTTGGTTAGCGGCACCAAGAATCCGCGCAACTCGGCATCACCGCTTTCTTCCAGGATTTCGGCCGGAAATCTCATTTGCGAGGTGACGGGGAGTGCCTTCGTCCTGAGAATCGAGAGTTTGTCTGGAACAAAGCAGTGTAGATATTTGATTCCTTTATCCGTAGCAGCTCTCTTTCTGCTGGTCAGGAGAGCTTTCCATGCAGAGCAGATCAATTGGAGATTGTGGTCGGATTCGGAGAAAAGACGGGCGACGTCGTTGCTGCCACCGACCAAGAAGAGATGGCCGTCGTCTCCCTCGAAAACGTCTTGTGAGAGCTGCGGCACCACGCTCTACCTTCGTCTCAGTGCTATGCAATCTTGAGCCAACTGTCCGTGATCAGCATAGTCGATGACAGCGAATAGATTGGAGAACTTATCGGAGAGATATCTGTCCGTAACGAAGCATTCTGCAAACTCGCTGCGCGCCCCTGAGTCCGAGGGCAGCCAAAAGAAATTGCCGGACCTGACTTCCGATATTGCGGTGTCTATCGTGTCACGGGGAAGCCGCTTCAGAATGAGATCAATCCAGAAGTGTATCTCTTGACCATTGATCTTCTTTCGGTGTGCTTCCTTCAGGTCCTCCAAGAATCGAATGCCGAGAGTTGTTATGAAGCAAATTCCACCTGGTCTGAGAACTCGGGCAATTTCGGAAATCCACCGATCAAAATAGTGCTGGTTAAAGTGTGAAAAAGTCGACCAAGTGACGAAGTGGGTCGCAAATCCGTCACGGAACGGGAGCGGTGGCAACGGGTCGGTTTTGACGAAGCTGTTCGCCTGGCGCGCTTCGACGATGAAGTCGAACGGTTCGACCGCATAGATATCCGCCGCAGGCACATCCCTCATAAAAGCGCGCGATGCGGCCCCAGCCGGTTCCAAAGCGATCAGGATGCTGTCCTTGGAGAGGGGCGCGCCGTTGGCGTTCAAGACGCTGACGCAGTGGTCACGAAAGCTGAGTGCGCCTCTGATCGCCATTTCATTGGAGTTTCCTTGCAGATGGCGCTGCAGGTCCGCTGACGGGAATGAGGGAAAGGCGATGCCTCGTATCGACGGCTCTCTGACGCTACTGACCAGATCGGACCGCCATTCCTGGTCGGTAAGGGGTGCATATGTCTCATATATCTTGTTGATCTCGGTGTTGTGCATCTCTTCCTCGATTGAGCGAACGCCGGTCTTTGAGCAGAAAGCTACTTCGCTCAGGCTACTGGATGAGTCCAACCCGCTTGGCCTGATATCCGCGCTCAAGGATCGCCCGCCACCACGGCTGGTGATCGACGTACCAGTGCACGGCCTTGCGAATGCCGGTCTCGAAAGTCTCCTCCGCGCGCCAGCCGAGATCGCGTTCGAGCTTCGAGGCGTCGATCGCGTAACGGCGATCGTGGCCGGGGCGGTCGGCGACGAAAGTGATGAGATCGCGGCGCCGCCCGGCTTGACCAGGACTAATCTCGTCGAGGAGATCGCAGATGCTTTCAACCACATGGAGATTGGTGCGCTCGTTCCGGCCACCAATATTGTAGGTCTCGCCGACGGCTCCATGCTCAAGCACGAGTGTGAGGGCCTTGGCGTGATCCTCGACATAGAGCCAATCGCGAACATTTTTTCCGTCGCCGTAGACGGGAAGCTGCTCTCCGGCCAGGCCCTTGATGATCATGTGCGGGATCAGCTTTTCTGGGAAGTGATAGGGGCCGTAATTGTTCGAGCAGTTGGTCAGGAGCGTTGGCAGCTCATAGGTCTCATGCCAGGCGCGCACTAAGTGGTCGGATGAGGCCTTGCTTGCCGAGTAGGGTGAATTGGGCGAGTAGGGCGTAGTTTCCGTGAAGAAGCCTTCCTCGCCGAGCGAGCCGAACACTTCATCCGTGGAGATATGCTGGAAGCGGAACCGCGTCCGCTTGTCCGGAGATAGCGTCCTCCAGTAGCGTAGGGCCTCCTGGAGTAGTGTGAACGTTCCCACAATATTGGTCTGGATGAATTCGCCGGGGCCGTCGATCGAGCGGTCGACGTGGCTCTCTGCGGCAAGGTTCAACACAGCGTCGGGCTGATAGTGCTCGAACAGTCGGCGCAGACCCGGCGCGTCGCAGATGCATTGCTTCTCGAAGGCGTAGTTGAGGTTTTCCGTCGCGCCGGGCAGGGAACCAAGGTTCGCGGCGTAGGTGACCTTGTCGAGGTTGACGACGCGTGCGTGGCTGTTGCGCAGGAGATGTCGTACGACCGCGGAGCCGATGAACCCGGCCCCGCCCGTCACGAAGATGGTCACCCCCTTCAAACGCATGATCTCTACTCCGTGTGCCGAATCAGGCTGCTCTGTGCGCGCGTGCGACAGATTGTAGATATTCGCCGTAGCTGCTCTTGGCCGTTTTCGCGGCCACCCGCTCGAACGCTTGAATCGTAATGTAGCCCTGTCGCAACGCGATTTCTTCTGGGCAGGCGATGCGCAGGCCCTGGCGTTGCTCGAGGATCTGGACGAAATGGCTGGCTTCCACGAGCGAGGAATGCGTACCGGTGTCGAGCCAGGCAAAGCCGCGACCGAGCACGTCCACGTAGAGATCGCGCCGATCCATATAGGCCTTGTTGACGTCCGTAATCTCGATCTCGCCACGCGCCGACGGCTTGATGCGTGCGGCAATGTCGACCACGTCGTTGTCGTAGAAGTAGAGGCCGGTCACCGCGACGTTGGACTTCGGCTGTTTCGGCTTCTCCTCGATCGAAAGGGCGCGGCCGGCCTGATCGAGCTCGACAACGCCATATTGCTCGGGTGTGTTGACGACATAACCGAATATGGTAGCGCCTTTGTTGCGCAGGGATGCCTTAGTTAACATTCCAGGCAGGCTGTGCCCGTAGAAAATGTTATCGCCTAACACAAGGGCGACCGGATCATCGCCAATGAAATGCCGTCCGACGATGAACGCGTCGGCAAGTCCGCGCGGCGTCGCTTGTGTAGCGTAGGAGAAACGCAAGCCGATTTCGCTGCCATCGCCGAGCAGGCGCTCGAAAAGCGTCTTGTCCTGCGGCGTGGAGATGATCAAAATTTCCCTGATACCGCCCAGCATTAGCGTGGAGAGCGGGTAGTAGATCATGGGTTTGTCGAAGACCGGCAGAAGTTGCTTCGAGACGACGGTCGTCACGGGATAAAGGCGAGAGCCGGTGCCGCCTGCGAGAATGATGCCTTTCATTGTCCCTCACAGTTTACTTATCACAACCATAACATATAATGTGAAGAGTACAACTTTGTGACGACGATCCAAAGATCGGGTCGGTCGGCAAATTCAAAGTGCTCCGAAATGAATGTGATCCGGACCGAGCTTCCCGAAGTTCTCATCATCGAGCCCAAGTTCTTCGGCGACGACCGTGGCTTCTTCGTCGAGAGCTATCGGTTCACTCGCTACATCACATGCGGTATCACGCGGCTATTCGTGCAGGACAACATGTCCCGTTCGCGCTACGGCGTGCTGCGGGGTCTACATCTGCAAAATCCCCTTACCCAGGGCAAATTGGTCGCCGTGCTGCGGGGCAAGGTGCTCGACGTCGCCGTCGACATCCGCGTCGGGAGCCCGAATTTCGGACGCCACGTTGCCGTCGAGTTGAGCGAGCAGAACCGGCGGCAGCTATGGGTTCCGCGCGGGTTCGCGCACGGTTTCCTGGTGCTCTCAGAGACCGCGGACTTTTTCTACAAATGCGATGATTTCTATAGTCCGGAGAACGAGATTTCGATCCGCTGGGACGACCCGGCGATTGGTATCAACTGGAGTATCGAAAAGCCGTCGCTCTCGGCCAAGGACGCGGACGCGCCGCTGCTTGCCGACATCAAAAACCTTCCATTGTATGGGCAAGTCTGATGCGGATACTATTGACGGGAACCAGCGGGCAGGTCGGAGGTGCATTGCAACCAATCCTGGCTCGACTTGGCACAATCATCGCGCCTAACCTCAACGAGTTCGATCTGTCGAAGCCTGACACACTCGTCGGGGCGCTCGACACGTTCCAGCCGGATCTCATCATCAATCCCGCGGCCTATACCGCCGTAGACCGCGCCGAGGACGAGCGCGAGCTCGCATTCCGCATCAATGCCGGGGGACCCGGGGTGATCGCCCAATGGGCTGCAAAACGTCGCGTGCCGCTGGTGCATTTTTCGACAGACTACGTCTTCGACGGCTCCGGGAAGGCGCCATGGCGCGAGGATAGTCCAACGCGGCCGTTGTCGGTCTACGGCGCGAGCAAGCTCGCGGGTGACACCGCCATTTGCGCAGCAGGCGGTCCACATCTGATTGCACGTACCTCTTGGGTCTACGCCGCCAAGGGCGCCAACTTCCTACGCACGATCGCGCGGCTTGCGGCGGAGCGCAAAGAGCTGCGCATCGTTGCTGACCAGATCGGTGCGCCGACCACTGCGAGAACGATCGCCAACGCCATTGCAAATATCGTGCTGCCAAATCTGTCGAACCTTAATGAGCTCTTTGCGCGCAAAGGCGGCGTCGTCAATCTCATCTGCGCCGGCGAGACCAGTTGGCATGGTTTTGCGAGCGCGATCATCGCCGGCCTTAGGTCGCGCGGCCTAAGACTCGAGGTGGAGAGCGTCATTACGATCGCCACGGCCGATTTCCCGACCAAGGCGATGCGGCCCCGCAATTCGCGGCTCGACCTGTCGCGCCTGAAGAGACAGTTTGGAATGACCACGCCGAATTGGCAGGAGGCATTGTCGGTCGAACTCGACGATTTCGTTGCCTTGCAAGAAAAAGCAGCACGCGCCGACCCGGCGCGCCAGCTCCAGCAGCGAGCCTGTTCGTGATTGAAGGGCGGATCGAGCGAAGGGGGCGTGCGGCGGCCTGAAGGACGATGAGTCGCCGCCTCAGAACCCCAACGGCACGTCGCGCGCCGGTTTGAGATGATTGTAGCGAGGGGCGCGTGGCCCGGGCGGCCAGGCGAGGCCGCTGTAGGGAAGCCCGTCGCGCGAGAGCTGCGGATTGTAGGTAGGGTCCTCGTTGAGCCATTCACCCCAGCGCGCTCGAAGCAGATTAAGCTCATGTTCGAAACGGCCGCGCCGGTCGGCGCGATCATCCCGCCCGCGGCTGGCCGATTCGGCGTGAACCAACTTCGCATGCGGCGTGAAGACGATACGCTTGCCCGCTTGGCGCAATCGTAAGCAATAGTCGACGTCGTTGAAGGCGACCGCGAAGCGCGTCTCGTCCATCCCCCCAACGGCAAGATAGTCGCTGCGTCTGGTTGCGAGGCAGGCCGCAGTCACGGCGCTGCATTCGTGCGCCACAAGGAGCTGATCGAGAAACCCGGGATCATCACCGAACCTGTCGGTAAAGGCGTGAGTCGCCGCGAAATTCATTCCCAGGACGACACCGCCATGCTGGACGACGCCGCCAGGCCAAGTCAGGAGCGCGCCGACCGCACCGACATCAGGCTCGGCGAGCCGCGTGAGCATCTCCTCGAGCCAGTCTTTGGAACTCGCCTCGATGTCGTTGTTGAGGAGACAGAGCACGTCACTGTCGAGGGTTGCTGCGGCTTGATTGTTCAGCCTCGCGAAATTGAAGGGACCTTCGACCCGCAAAGTCCGTACGCCGCGACTCGCCAGGCCTGCAAGATAGGCGATCGTCTTGGGGTCGACACTGTCATTGTCGACGACGAGAATATCTGCGCGGCAGCACTCAACCGCCGGCGCGATGCTGTCGATACAGGTCCGCAAGAGCGGGAGACGGTCTCGGGTCGGGATGACCACTGTCACGCGCTGGCGCGGACTCGCTCGACCAATTCGAACCGCAGGAAAGAGGTTAACTTGTTGCGGGTTCACGTCGGCACTGACGGCACGCGCGTCGAGGTGCATTCGGCTCGCCGCGGCAAGCTGATGGCTGGCGTACGTTCGATCGAGTTTAGGAAGCGTCGCCAGTGCGCCCGGCAGATGAAGGATGTTGTCCTCACGTGGACCAGCGTGATCGAGCAGGCAGTTGAAGAGGCGGTAAAGATTGTCGGGACGGGCCTCAAGGCCGGCGAGCAGGGCGTCTCGTCGAACAGCAAACAGATGCGCACAATAGCCTTGCTCCAGCATCCTTTCGTAGTCGAATGCAGGAAAGGCCAGCGGCCAGAGCCGGCCGTCCTCGGCGAGAAAATCGAGGTCGCCGTACAGGGCGATCGCATCCGGATAGGCGTCGAATGCTGCGGCAATGCGGGCAAGGGCATTCGGCTCGAGCACCGCACCCGCCATCGCGATGACAACGTGATGTGAATCGGACGCGGCGCCGTCCAAAAACTCTAACAGAGCGTCGCTGTCGACGGAGAGTAGCTCCCCGTCAATCACGCCTGCCGTCCAGCTTTCGTGGGTCTGGGTCTCCAGCGCGGCGAGCGTTTGCTCTGCGCCGGGCGCGCCGGCGACGACGACCGCGAGCGAAAGGCCACTTGCTCGCGGCATCGGCAGCGGAAAGCGATCGCGCCAATTCACGTAGTAGGAGAACGGAAGCGAGGCGGGAATCAATTGATCATACAGCTGGCCGCGCAGGCGCTCGGCACCGTAGCCGCCGAGCGCGTCGATCATTCCGGCAAGGCCGTCGGGAAAGGCGACAAAGACGGCCGTCGCTGGAATTGGCTCACCATCCTCCGTGCGCAACGAAACGCGGTGAACGCGCCCGTCGGCAAAGCGTTGCGGGACGTAGAAATCAAAAGCGCGCGCATTCCGGTGTGCCGCAGCATCGCCAACATGCGTCCAGGCGGTTGCATTAACCTGGGCGGCGGCCTCTCCGTCGACGATTGCCTCCAGAAAGAGCGCGGAGTCGCTATCGATCCAGCCCTGGAAATGCAGCCCGCCGAGCCAGCGCAACTGGCACCTCTTGCGCAGATCGGCGCGATTTGCGTACTCGCCCTCCAAATCGACCGGTTGGCCGACAGGCGTGCCAAGATTGGCGAGGCGGGCCTCGAGGGTGCGTGCGGCGCGCAGCAGATCTGGCTCAATCGTGATCGCGAATCCGCAACTCGCCTGGTGCGCTTGTTCAGCAAGCTCGGGAACGAAGGCGTCGGCATAGGTTGTGCTGAACACCAGGCCGTCGAGCAAAATGTCGACGCTATAGCGGCGCTCCGGCACCTGGGCGTCGTAGACGAAGCCGGACAACGTGCCATCGCGCGCGAGCTCGAGCCGGCTGACGAACTTTGGTCCGATCGACGATTCGGATGGGTGGCGAGAGAGAGGCGACATGCTCAGGACTGCGTGACCCAGTCGACCACGAGGTCGGCAAGCGCTGCCGCGTTCACAATGGCAGAAATGGCAAGGTCGCCTTTGCGGGGCTTTGGCGCGCCGCCGGACCAGTCGCGGTAGGCGACTGGCCTTGTCGCCTGTCTGGCGGTTTCGACGAGAGGATGGCCGAAGATGGGCTGCTCAAAATCGGTGAGGATCCAGCCCGGATTATGCGGTCTCAGGACATCGCCAAGTTCGTCCGCGGCAATCGCGCCGGTGACGAAAATATTGGGCCGTGACATCAGGCGATCATCGCCGCAGGTCGCCCCGGCGATGACGATCGGGAGCGATGGCTCGCGCCGCCACAGGCGCTCGGCCAATGTTTCTATCATGCGCAGGGATGCGAGCGTTGGCGTCGAGGGAACGATTACAAGGGATTTGTCATCGGCGGAGATTGGCGGCAGTGTCAGGAAACATGTGGGCCAGTCATGCAGCACGATCTTGCGATCGGGCCACCTGCTTTGTGCATAGGCCTTTGCCGTTTTGCTGGGAACGAAAAGTGGAGTTGTGCCGGAGGGCAGGGAAGCAATCTCGCCAATGCTCGCCGATATCAGCCAGCGATCGATCGGAACATCGAGGCACCGGATCAGCTCGATGAGCCACGGCGGCGGGTTTGGCTCAATGATTTCGACACGCGATGGGGATAGCCGCCCCAGGATGTCGCCAGCGCTGGCGAGATTTGCCTCTATGTCGAGCCTCAAACGCGTGGTCTGCGGCAAACCTCCGTCGGCAGCTCGGAGGTGAAGCACGTTGTCGTCCCGCGAGAGCAGGACCGTGCGCTCGCCATGCAGGCGGAGATGGCGAATCCGCGCGTCGGTCACGGCAGGGCAGGTCCGCTCGCCCGCGAGAACTAGTACCGATGGCTCAGCCGGCCATGGCAGCGCACGCTCGAGCGCGGCGCGCGCCGGCTGTAACGGATCGGCGATTTCAAAGGCGCGGCATTCCCCCCGGTAGTCCGGGAATCGCTGGTCCAAAACGCTGAGATTGCGAAGCACGAGGCCGCGCTTCTCCTCTTGAAAAGATTTCGAGCCGTGATGTCCGACATAGACCGACGGCGCGCAAACATTCCGGAAGCCGTTGGTCCGCGCGCGGAGGCAGAGATCGATGTCTTCGAGATAACCGCGATCGAAATTGTCCGAGAGCTGGCCCACACTGTCGAGGCAGGCGCGTGTAACATAGAGGCAGAATCCGATGCCGCTTGCGACGTCGATCGCGTTCCCCGCATTAGCTGCGCTGGCGACGCGATCGATTGCGACAATCTCGTCATAGCGCGGCATCGGATTAACGTCGTTTGGCGTTGGAAAGGAAAAGATGTCGCCGTTGTTGGAAAGTGGTGTGACGGTTCCGATGTTTGGCGCCGAATATGCCACGTCGGCTAACCGATCGACGAAGCCGGGCGGAACGAGCGTGTCGGAGTTGAGCAGTACTACGTCGCCCCTCTGGATCTCGTTCAGCGCCCGATTGATCGCGCCGACAAAGCCGAGATTGACCGGGTTCACGAGGAGACGAATCTTGCCTGCCGCTGCAAGCTCGCTCAGATGGCGCTGCAGCTCCACTTCCGGACTAGCATCGTCGATGGCGAGAACCTGAAAGGCGTCCTTATCAGTCCCTCGTGGACGCCTTGCCTTGTCGAGGCTCTCGAAGCATTCGATCGTTGCCCGCGCATCCGCATAGACGGGGACAATAACGGTCGGCAGGTCGACGTTCGCTCCGAGTCTGATGGAAGGATCGCGAGCGGCTCGGAGGTTCATCGTCGAGGTGAGGTTGGGCGCCACGCGTCGAACCTGGACGAGGTCTTCGCCGCATCTCAGCGTCACGATTTGAGCTGTAGTGGACGGTGGCCGCCGAACCAAGAAGGTTGTTGCCTGCACATCTGCGCTCGCCAGGGGGTGAAACGGATTGGGTTCGAAAATGCTCGTCAGCGTGCCGTCTTCGGTTGCAAGGCTCACTTCGACGGAAATGGCGTTGGTCCAGGCGACCCAGCCCGTCACGTGATTGTCGAATACAGAGCAGGCCGCCCAATGGCGGCCCCCGGCACGCCGCAGCTCCGCGATGGCAGCTCGAAGGATAGCCGGACTGCTTTCGCGGCATATGAGTTGAGCGGCTGCGGCCAGTCGCCGTTCGTCGGCAGCCCATGCCAGCATCCGGCGGTTGGCGCCGACATCGTAAGGATCGACAAGAAGCGCCCGCGCAAGATCGGACAGCGCAGCTTCGCTATGTCCAAGCCTCCAAGCGGCTTCGGCGCGGAGAACGAAGCAGTGAGCTGCTGGTGGAGGCGAAACTCGAATGCGTCGATCGGCGTATTTGAGCGCCGTCGCGAACTCCTTCGTGGTCAACGCCTCGGCTGCGAGGCGTTCGAGGGCGATATGCGCGTGAGGCCCGACAAGGAAGGAAACATCGCGAATCTTGCGATGGTGGTCCGACCCAGCCGATCGCTCACCCACGCTACGCGGCTCCATTTTCGGATTGCCCCTGGCCGATGGAGCTCTCTTGGCGCGCCCGGCTGCGGAAGACGCGGACCCGGCTGGAGCCGACCGGCTTTCGAGACGGTTTTGCGGGAACGAGGACATTGTCCGGGGCTGCTAATCGGTTGACGCCGATTCGAATGCCAACCAGAGGCTCGCGGCTGGTCGGCCCCGACAGAACGACGCGTTTACCGACGGCGCGCAAGGTCGGCGCGTTCAAGAACGTCGCTTCCGCCACGCACTCGAATCCCGCGGCTCCACTAATTTCCAGCACGACGCCTGTAATAGGCAAGGCTCGTCCACGCGTACCGGCATAGGTCCCGAGCGACACCATTTTGCCACTCCCTGCCTGGCCAATGGGGACTTGGACCGCATAGCGAATATCGAGACCCGCCGGCTTCTCCGGCCATTCAAGGGCAATTCCTTCGATGCGCGATGGGGCCGTTGGACCTGCAATCCATGCGTTAGGCGCGACGACAACATCGCCGCGACCTGCGACGTGTCCGAGGATCTTGAGACCGTCCATTGCAACATTTGCGTGCATGGCCGCGCTCTCACCTTGCGCAGCGAGCGGCGCTCGGCCGGACTGAATCGGCTCGATACGAACCATGGCCGCGCGCGATCCCCCGGGTCGCTTCGGCTGAACCTGAATCTGCAACGTGCCAGGTGTGTTGACCCGGACCATCAGGCCCGAATTCGGCTCCCAAAGTGTCGGCTCGGTTGCGTCGGGATGCATGATGAACTCCATGCGCCCTTCATGTCCCTGCGTCGGTACAACTGTCACGTGCGGCGGCGAAGCGAGATCGTCCGCACTCTTGTAGCTCACGAAGAAGAGTCCCCGATCTAAACTTACGACCTTCTGCTGCTCAACATCATCCATCGTTGCCCCCAATCAGATTCGATGAACCAAAGAGTTTTTCTTCTCGCTTGACGATCTTGCGTGATCCCCTGAGATTCGGAGCGTCGCTGCGACGACCGGTCCGCGAACAAGATGCCTTAGGGAACGCTTCTCAAGCGAGCGGCGGGACGCCAACCCGGGCAATAGAGATCGGCGTATGCATTCGGCTTCTGCACTGAGCCGCTCCGGTATCTGACGAAGCCTTTCGTTCTCGTGCCTCAGCAGCACGATAACGCCCGGGATATCATCGGGGTCGATCAAATCGGAACGGCGGCTTTGTGACTCAGAGTTGACGCGGAATTGCTTGGTGCTCATCAGAATGCTCACAATTTAACGCGCATTTAAGCAGCTTATCATAGACAACACGGCAGGGAAACAACCAAAGCTGTCATGCGTTTGTCACGTTCACTTAATCTGTGACAGCAGAATACAATTTAAGCCCTCGAATCGGAAACTGCCGGACGCACCTGTTTGCGTTGATCACGCCCAGAGCTTTTGCCAATGAAAATTCTTTTCGTTCACAACAATTTTCCGGCGCAGTACCGCAACATAGCGGCTGCCTTGGCCAGGGAGCCTGGCTTCGAGCTCGTTGCCATCGGCGCACCGACTTCAAGACCGATGCCATCCGTAAGATTGGTCCGATATGCACTTCCAAAAGCTGAGGTGTCGGGAACGCATCCGTTTGCGCGACGCTTCGATCTTGAGTGCCGACGCGCAGAGCAGGTGCTGTACAGTCTTTCGAGCTTACAAACGTCCGGGTTTTCGCCGGATATGATCCTCGCCCATCCCGGATGGGGCGAGACGCTGCCGCTGCGTACGATGTTTCCCAAGGCACGTTTGCTCATCTATTGCGAATTTTTCTACGGGCCCGAGGGGCGTGACGTCGGGTTTGACCCGGAATTTCCGGTGCCCGGAGTTGATGGCCATATTGGTCTTGATGTGAAGAATGCGACGACTCTGCTCGCGCTCGAGGATTGCGAAATGGGGATCTCGCCAACGAGATGGCAAAAATCGACCTTTCCCCCACATTATCAAAGCAAGATCGACGTGATCCATGAGGGCATCGACACTGCCCGCATGCGGCCGAACCCCCATGCGCGCCTGACACTACCGAATGGCCAGTACCTTCGCCCTTCCGACGAGGTTGTGACGTTTGTCGCGCGAAATCTCGAGCCGTTAAGGGGCTACCATATCTTTATGCGGGCACTGCCGGAGATCTTGAGACGGCGGCCGAACGCGCAGATCATCATCATCGGCAGGACCGGCGTGTCCTACGGTCTGCCGCCACCGACGGGTACGACCTGGAAGTCAACGTTCCTTGCTGAGGTGCGTGATCGCCTCGACTTGTCCCGTGTACATTTCGTGGGCGGCGTCCCGTACGACACCTTTGTTACCGCCCTTCAGGTCTCATCCGCACACGTCTATTTTACGTATCCCTTCGTACTGTCCTGGTCGATGTTGGAAGCGATGAGTGCAGGATGCCTAGTGATCGGTTCTGACACGGCGCCAGTACGCGAAATCATCCGCCCCGGCGAAAACGGTTTGCTTGTCCCATTCTTCGCGGTGGACGAACTTTCCGAACGGATTATTGAAGCGCTGACACAGCCGACAAGGTTCTCCGAGCTGCGCGCGACCGCCCGCCACTACGTGATCGATCATTATGATGCGGAGCAGGTCTGCGTGCCGCGGATGCGTCTTCTTCTGAATCAAAGAAGGGGTGTGCCTCCTCCGGGTGGCATTTGCGGCTACGCACCGGCCGGTTGCAATGAAGCCGGTTGAACGAGCCGCACTTCTGACCAGACCTCCAAGCTCACGCGCCGTCTAATTGGGGCCAGCCCGCCATCTCCACAGGAGCCGCGCCAACGTATCCGGAGCTGCGCAGCGCCGACAGTTCGGCTGAACGTTGGCGAGCTTTCGGCATTCGCCCGCGTTGAGCATTGCAACCATCCCAGATCAACGCGACGCGTTGAAGTGGACCCCGATTTTGGGACGACGTGCCGGCCTAATGGGCGGACTTCCCAGTAACGAGCCGAGACTGAGGAATGGTCTGCAATATCCGGCGGCGAGGCGAGGCGATTGCCGCTTGTTCGGTTAATGTGACACTAAGTCCCGGCACAATTTCTGACAAGGGGCAGGTCATCTGCCACGTAAATCAAACCGACCTCTTCGCCGCAGCGTTCTTGAGACACATTGAAGGTTTTACCGAGGATATTTTTGGCTCATCGTAGCCACCAGGAGCGAAGATGAAGCAGAACTCCGGACCGGCAAAGCGCTGCCAGAACGACTGCTAAGCTGCCGGCAGGCCCTGGACGTCTTGCAGCCGGCGGCGCAGACGGTCGGGCTCTACATCACCGGCACGGTCGGTTCTGATGGGCTGAATAGCGACGAAATGCATATGCGCTCCCAGATAGACGATTTTCGCTGCAAGCGCGTGCGTGACGGCCACGATCGCCATTTCGGGTTGTTCGCTCCCGCAGTCGCAAGGTGCGATGCGCGAGTCGCGCATGAGAAGATTAGATAACCTATCCGGCGTCGCCTCGCCCTCCACACCTTCATTCCCATCCGGACCCCGGGAAACTGACGAAAGCTCAGACTTTTTCCTCCACAGAGTTGTATCCGCGCCCGCGCTTGGCGCGCTCCAGCCGTCCGAATGCTTCGCCGGCTTCCGCGCTGGCATCGAAAGTCTTCACCCTCGCCTGGCCGGTCGTCCCGATCCGGCCCCAGTTGCGAATCAGCGAGACTCCGCCGAACAAGGTCGATTGGGTCGAAAGCATGTAAAATCGCCGCATGTTGCGGGTTGGGTCGATGCTGCGAAGGCAAAGTGGCCCTAGCTTGAGGTTCGACATGCATGGATACTCGCTTTCGTGATGACTTCAGGGCGCCTTGGGGCTGTTGGAGCTTGTTGTGTTCCGCAGCCTCGTGAAGACGCTGGCGATGCGACATCGGACGACGAGAGCGAGAACCATGGCGCGTCTGTGGAATGGTACGGACTACGAGGTTAGCTCCGTGGTCCGTGGTAAGCTTCGCAGCATCAAGCTGTGGAGGCTGAAGCATCTGACCCAAACCTACTGTGGAAGCGAGGTCCAATGAGTTTTTATGAATCGATCAGAGCCCAAACGGTTCATTCTCTCGATACCTCAGTCCCACCAGGCGGGCGTCTTCAGCGTGTAGCTATGATGTGGAGGGCTCCACGGCCCGAAACCTTTGCGACAGGGGACCAGTGAGCTTCTCGTTCCGCGGACTCATCGCACCCGGAAGATCATTGAAATCCCTTGGCTGCGTCGAAGAGCGCCTGCGATGGCTCCGGTCGGCTTCCGTTTCGAAATGTCTTGTGGCTAGAACCGTGACTTCGTCGAAGTGATCGGATCGCATTGCGCATAGCCTCTGAGCTCCATGCCGTTGTTGGATCAAGCGCCACTTGGCAGGCAATCCCGCGAATCTGGTAGCGTATGAGCCGAGACTGACGGACCTCGTCCTGGGCGAGAACTGAGGCAAGTTCTTCTACCGCCGTCGACTCGCCTTGTCTCCTTGGCAACAGCAACGTGATCAGGGAGCTCGGGCCTTCCACGAAGACACTATTCGCCGTGTCTGAACGATCAGCACGGTCTCGATAGGGGCGTTGCGGGCAAGGCCTAGATCCGTTCATGCGATGGCTGGAGACACCAGCTTGACCGGCGCGGCCTCGATCTCCTGCCAATCGCCGTGGCCGCTACGATAGCGGTAGGAGGCGATTCCCGATTGCCAGTTCGGGACCAGGGTCATGCGCAGATCGACGTTGGGCAGAATCACTGGTCCAAGCCCGCCATGCGTCGGCCAGTGGATCGGCGGGTAGCCAGTAAGGAGTACTAGCACTACTTTGGCAGATTGTTGATTTTGCCGCGATTTATAGGATTCCCGAATCAATTTTTCAATGATTCGTGGAGGGTTACCCGGTTGGATTTGTTTGGAATGACGGGTTTCGCGCCGCGATTGACGATTTCGGCGCGAAAGCCGTCGCCATGGTAGCCTTTGTCCCCAATGAGGGAAGACATGGGCGGCGCGAGCTTCAAAAGGGCCGGCCCTGCGGCAATGTCTGCGGCTTGTCCCGGAGTGAGATGAAATGCGCAAGGTTTGCAATCAGGGTCGCTCAGCGCGTGGATTTTCGTGGTCCGCCCACCGCGCGAGCGGCCGATCGCCTGTTCACACTCCCCCCTTTTCCGCCGCTCGCCGAGCGATGCGCTTTGATCGAGGTGGAGTCGATCGACAAAGCCACTCGGTCCTTGCCGCAGCGGGCGAGCGCTTCAAAGATCGCCTGCCAATGTCCGCGCTTAGCCCAGCGATTGAACCGATTGTAGATCGTCGTGTAAGGGCCATAGTCGGACGGGCAATCGCGCCAGCGTGCGCCGCACTGGAGCATGTGAATGATACCGCTGATAATGCGTCGATCGTCTTGGCGCGCCGGGCCGGTCTGGTTCGTTGGCAGATGCGGCTCTATCTGAGCCCACTGCTTGTCGTTGAGCCAGAACAGTCCTTTGCGCATCGAAGTCCCTCGTGCCGAATCAACTTGGCACCAGGGAATCAGAACTCGCTAATTAGGTACAGACCCTAGCATTACAGTTGCTTTTTTGATTTGAAGTGGGCGCGTTGAGCGGCAGCCTGGTGAGCTCTGCGCCAGAAGGACCATGCGATGATGTGTGCGGGTTGAATCCGCTTCCGCGCAAGTCTGATAGCAATGCGGCGGATTTCCTGGATTGACCAACGGATCAGTGGTGGGGTGGTTATGTTTTGGCTTTTGCCGGGGGGCGCCGTTTCGTTTTTTTGGGCGGTGGCGGATTAGCGCGATGTCGGATCGCGGCCATCATGGCGAAGGCGAGCATCACCAAGGACACATGACGGTGCCAGCCATGCCAGGATCTGCTCTCGTTGTGATCGAGCCCGAACTCGTTTTTCGCCGTTTCAAAGCTGTCCTCGATCGCCCATCGATGGCCTTCGACCGCGACCAGCGTTTCAATGGCTGTTCCCGCTGGGCACCAGGTGGTGAAGAAGGCGAGGTCATCATCGGCAATGCGACGACGGATCAGTAGACCGCGTGTCCACAAACCGTCATTTGCACTGTTGGACTGCTCGGCCTCGAGATCCGCCAATTCGAGATAACACCAATCGTGCAGCCGCGGTCCTTTGGTTCCGGCTCCCGCCGACAGGCGCTTCCAGTCGGATGAGCGCCGCGTCCGGGCGAGGTCTGCAGCCGTACCGGCGACCGGCGGTCGCTTGCCCCAGGATCGAAACACATGAGCGCTGCTGACCCCAAGCACGTAGCCTTTGCCTGCCCGACGTAGTTGCTGTTCGATGTTGCCAACACCGTAGACGGTATCACCGGCAACCCACTTGAATGGTACAGACCCGGCTATCGCGCGTGCGATCATTCTCGTCGCAAGCTTTGGTTTGGTCGCAAAGCCGACATCGGCAGGCACATATGTGGCTTCCAGACGATCTGGATCGTCGGTCCATTCCTTCGGAAGATACAACGCGCGATCGATGAACGCATGGCCATGACGCGAAACGTAGGCAGCGAAGACGCCGATCTGGCAGTTCGTGATCTTTCCTGCCGAACCAGTGTATTGCCGCGCCACTCCGCATGACGCTTTGCCCTGTTTGAGAAAACCGGTCTCGTCGATCACGAGCACCGCATCGTCATCCGCCAAATGCTCGATGACATAGTCGTGCACGATATCGCGCAGGGCATCAGCGTCCCAGTCTCCACGACCCAGAATCGCCTGCTGCCGCCATGGGCCGGGATCGCCAGCCGCCTCCGCGCGCATCCAACCGGTCTTGCGCTGCTCATCTCCGAGCAGACCTTCCAGGAACAGACCTGCATTCGTCGCAACACGCTCTTGCGTGAACAACGGACGTATCCGTTGCTTGATCTCTCGAAGCGACGCCGCCCACAACGCAAGCGTCGCCTCAACCGACGCGGCCCGCGCCCACGACATTCGAATCATGGTTGCCCATGGATTCAGAAGCCCGCAACAAAAGCAACTGTAATGCTAGGTCGGGCCGACATTGCCGGAATGAATGTTACGCGGCCCTGGTGACGTGGGCAACGGGCTTGATCGTCATGCGATCGTGGTGAGCTTGAAGGGCCGCACGCAGACCCGACAATTGCTTATGCGCCCTCAATCGTCGGAAGCCCTTGTTGGCCTCGATCATGCCGGCCGCGAGCCACCGCAAGGCATACCGGCATCCCGCCAGCGTTTGACGTTGCGCGTGACGCGGCGAATGGTGCCCATCATGTTCTCGGCGATGTTGGTACAGGCGAGCGATCGACGAAGCTCCTTCGGCAGCTTCAACCGGACGACCGTCAGGATTTCGTCCAGGCCTTCGAGGATGCTGGCCGCTACGCCGGGCCATTGCTGGTCGAGTCGACACGCGAGATTGCGGTCAATTTTTCAGCCTTGTCAGCGTCATCGAGCTCCCAGGCCTGGCGCAGCACCCGACGGGTGGCCGCATGATGCTCTTTCGGCAGGCGTTCCATGATGTTGCGCGCCTTGTGGATCTGGCAGCGCTGGATCGCAGCGGCCGGACCGAAGGTGCGGCGGATCGCCTTCGACAACGGCTTCGCGCCGTCGGCGATGAACAGTCTTGGCACCGCCGGGTCGAGCCCGCGCGAGACCAGGTTGTCGAGCAGGGCCTGAACCGTTGCGGCATTCTCGGTCGCCCCTTCCACCAGCGCCAGCGGATGCTTGTTGCCTTCGCCGTCAACCCCGATCGCGGCGACCAGCACGAGATCGTCGCCGAGATGCAGCCCGTCGATTTGGACCACCAGAAGGTCGAGCGCGGACAGATCGGCAGCCATGAAGTCGGCCAGCCGCGCCGCCGACAGTGCGACGAACCTCCGCGAGGCCGCCGACTTCGAAACCCCCGATCCGGGCGGTGCCGGCACGTCACCCTCGGGCAGCCGGACGGCGCGGCCAAACCGGCGCGTCGACACATTGATCAGCATCAGGTTCATCGCCCAGCGACCGAGCCAGTCCTCCTGCGCCGCCGTTTCCCAGCTCGGGATCGTGACCTCGCCCCACGCCCCGGACCCGCGGGCGCTCGACCTCGATCTTGCCGCCGTGGAAGCCGATCCGTCCCCGCGTTGGCCCTAACGGTGCGCCCGCCGCGCCGCATCGCGACCGTGGCGCGGCCCGCAGGCCGCCGTGACATCCGCCGCCATCATCGTGCCGAGCGCCTCGATCCCCGCAAGGCAGAACCGATCAAAGCTCGCCCGCACTTCTGCAAACGCTTCGTCCACAGCCCCGGTCGCCGGCGAACCAGCCGGTGTGATATCTCTCGTCATGAACCTCTTCAGAAATTCAACAGAACCCGGGACATCCCCTACTTCCAACGGCAACACAGCTGGGAGCTCTGGCAGAGCAATCATTGGCTTAGGTCAACCGGGGGATGCGCGCATCATTTGCGTCGGGCGGCCTCGGCGGAGCAATCGTTGTTCAATAACGGTTCGCTGCTATCTCACGTCAGCACGGGATCAGCCGAGCCTTGTCTGGAATTGCAGCAAGACCTCCGTGAACGGATTGCTTTGGCCGAAGAGTCGCAACCGTACCAAGCCGAACACGGAAGCAATCGGCTCTCGGATTCGTACCAAGGGTCAAATAAGAGCCTACAAGCTTTGGCGGGTGGCGAGCTCACTCCGACTAGCATATCAGCAGCTCCTCGGTCACGCATTTACGAGCAACTTGGCCGGTTCGGAGGCGGTTCGGCGCGCCGGCAGAAGTCGTGAAGGGCTGACCAAAGTTGGGCCGAACGAGGCTCGGATTATCGTTTGGCGAGCGGATATTGCAAAGAGATACTCGCTCGCGTCGTTGCAAATATGTGATCTTGTTTGTGTTCTATCATGTTTCCCGAGGTCAAATTGTGGACCGATGCCGTGAGGTCGACCATGCAGCCCAATTGTCAACAGGCCAGAGATGTAGCTTATCAGCTCCATCCCTACACTAACGCGCGGTCGCACCAAGAGGCCGGACCGCTCATCATTGAGCGCGGAAACGGTTCCTATGTCTTCGACACGGCCGGAAACCGCTACCTCGATGCCATGGCCGGTCTTTGGAGTGTGGGACTTGGCTTCAGTGAGAAACGACTTATCGAAGCCGCGCATCGTCAGATGCAAGTCCTGCCATTCTATCATACCTTCGCATCAAGATCGAATGGGCCTTCCATCGAGCTCGCCGAGAAGCTCGTGAAGATGTCTCCAGTGCCGATGAGTAAGGTGTTCTTCACAAACTCCGGCTCGGAGGCGAATGACACAGTGCTGAAGCTGATCGCCTATCGCTCGAATGCATTGTGCCAGCCTCAGCGCAAGAAAGTCATCAGCTGTTTACGCGGCTATCACGGCGTCACGATCGCTGCGGCAAGCCTGACCGGGTTGCCGCACAACCACCGCTCGTTCGATCTGCCGCTGCCGAACATTCTGCACACGGGCTCCCCCCATTTCTACAAAGACGGTCGTCCCGGCGAATCGGAGGAGACCTTTGCGACGCGTCGGGCCGAAGAGCTCGAGTCGCTGATTCAGCATGAAGGTCCCGATACCATTGCAGCATTCTTCGCTGAGCCTGTAATGGGCGCGGGTGGCGTCATCGTTCCGCCGCCGACTTACTGGGACAAAATACAAACCGTACTAAAACAGCACAGCATTCTTTTAGTTGCCGACGAGGTAATTTGCGGCTTTGGCAGGACCGGTACAATGTTCGGTTGCGAAACCTACGGCATCGCGCCCGATGTAATCGTAGTTTCGAAGCAGCTCACGTCCAGCTATTTTCCACTCTCGGCGATCATAATGAATGACTCCATGTTCGAACCTATCGCGGAAGAGAGTAATAGGGTTGGAGTGCTGGCTCACGGCTTCACAGGGGGCGGTCATCCGGTCGGCGCCGCCATCGCGATTGAAAACATCAAACTCATCGAGGAGCGGGAGCTGATTGCGAACAGTAGCCGCATCGGCAGCTACATGCAGGAACGGCTGCGTACGCTCAGCGACCATCCGCTCGTCGGTGAAGTCCGCGGCGTTGGCCTCATTGCGGCAATCGAGCTGGTGCTGGACAAGGAGCGGAAGGTAGCCGCTGCTACTCTGGGAGACGTCGGCACTTTCGCGAGCCGGTTGATGCTCGAGCAAGGAATCATTGTGCGGAATATCGACGATGCGTTAGCGATATGCCCACCTCTGATCGTCAACAAGGACCAAATCGACGCGCTCTTCGACGGGATCACGGGCATGCTCCACGAGCTTGAGGCAACCGTCGTCAATCTGTCGCGATCCGGACAAGTCCCCACACGACCCGTTTAGTCTGCCTACAGATCCGATCGCCTTGAGAGACCCGCCAAATCAACATACTTTGCGCAACAAACACCTATGAATTTAATCAATCGAACTTATGGAATGGTTGTAAGCGGAGCTTTTCTCCCATTTGATTAATTGGTTTCCCTTCGGCTTTCGCTCTGCGATTCTTGGCTGGTCAGAGAGAGCTGGCCCCGCAAATTTGAACAGGAGGATAAGTGGAGTTTCTGCCTGACGGCGGCGATAATCGCCGCGAACAGGAGAGACCATGAGCAGACGACCGCGCCGGAACCACACGCCGGCTTTCAAGGCCAAGGTGGCACTCGCTGCCGTGAAGGGCGACCGAATGATAGCTCAACTGGCTGAGCAATTTGACGTCCATCCCAATCAGATTATGGCGTGGAAGGCGCAGCTCGAGGGAGGAGCTTCCGAGGTTTTCGGATCTGGAAGTGTGACGGCCGCCGTGCCGGCTGTGGACGTAAAGTCGCTGCACGCCAAGATCGGCGAGCTGACGCTGGAGAACGATTCCTGAGAAACGGCAGCACCAGCTTTCGGCTCCACTGGCTGGAGAACAAACCCGAATGCCTTGGCACGCCGATGCAGATTGTTGACGACTCGCGTGCGGTAGCGCGTCTCGTAGGATGAGGCCCCCGGATCGACATACTCCATTCCGTGTCGCACCGCGTTGTAGAATAGGACTGCGATCTTGCGGGCCGTGGCGGTCACCGCCTTGGCCTTGCCGACGCGGGACGAGAGGCGACTGTAAAAGGCGCCGAGCGCGATGTCAGTGCGTCCGACGGTGACGGCAGCGAGGCGCAGAAGAGCCGCGGCCCGACCGCCGGATCGGCGCGTTCGTGACGAGAGCACTTTGCCGCCGGAGATCTTATTGCTCGGAGCCAACCCCAGCCAGGAGGTAAAATGCTTTGCACTAGGCCATGAGGTAAGGTCGTCGCCGCATTCCGCGATCAACTTCAGCGAAAGGTAAGGGCCGAGGCCGTCGATCATAGTGATGTCCTCCGAGCAACACGAACAGCGCCGCCCGGATGTCGAAAGCCAGAGCGTTCGCCTGATCGGTTCTGTTCCGACGCCGCGAGACTGGCGGTGCTGATCCATGATCACGACCCCTGGGGGTGCTGAGTTCCTTCAACACAGCTTCGATCCGGACATCGCAGGCAGATGCCTTCTCGCGATAGGCGTCGTAAATGGCGAGTGCCTGATCGAGCGCAAACAGATGCTCGGCACGGTAGCTACCGGTGAGCGCCTTCGCGATCGTCTCGGCGCTGGAGTGGCAGCTGTAATGGCGTAAGCACGCCAGCGCCTCAGGGTCGCGCTCGCCGGCAAGGATCGCGCGAATGATGCCCAGGCCGGTCGCACCGGTGATGTCGGCTACAACGTGGTGGAGTTGAAGATTCATCTCAGTCAATGCTTTCTGCATATGCTGGATGTGTGAAGCCGCGTACTCCAGCAGACGCTCCCGCTGACGCACGTAGGCTCGCAGTTCGGCAATCTGCCCTTTGGGTCGAAAGCTGGCTCGCAGCAACCCGAACGAATGGAGCCGCTGCAGCCACTGCGCGTCGCTGACAGGTCTTGCGCCCCGGCACGTGCTTGGCATCGCGCGCGTTGACAAGAAACACAGTGAACCCCCGTGCATCGAGAAGCTCGACAATCGGGATCCAGTAGACACTGGTCGATTCCATGACGACGGTCTCGACGCCGCATTCTGTAAACCAGTCGACCAGCCGATGCAGATCAGCCGTGAAGGTACCAAAGCTGCGTACCGGCTCAGGTGCGCGATCTGCCCTGACGGCAGCCATGTGCATGGTCGCGCCAATGTCGATGGCAGCCGCGTTCGGGTGCACCATGGGCATCGTGCGGTCGGCCCTGGATTTCGATTTGTTGCGGTTCATCTCCAATCCTCCTGCTGACACGGCGGAAGGGCTGGGCTGCGCAATTTATTCAGATTCCTAAACGGGATCGCCGGGACGGCGTCACCACTCTCACGTACGCAACAGCCCATGGACCAGGTTTTTTAGCGGGGTCACATGCCACCAAAATCATATCGGCCGCTCCCTTCCGGCCGCAGTCTAGCGGCAATGCGTTTCTATCCCACAGGGAGCGAGCAGCGCTGAGACCAGTTTTTTAGAAGGAGCGCTCACCAAGGCGGGATTGCTGAGCGCAAAGCGATGATCGACCGTGGACACGATCTGTCGATCACCAGGCAGGCGGAAGTTTTGAAGATCAGCCGCGGCAGCTCTGCTGCGCGGTCTGGCGATCGAGCGGGCCAATCAGGTGTGGGCGATGGATATCACCTACATCCCGATGGCACGTGGCTTTGTCTATCTCGCCGCGGTGCTCGACTGGGCGACCCGCCGTGTGCTGTCGTGGCGGCTGTCGATCACCATGGAGGCGGCGTTCTGCGTCGAGACGCTGGAGGACGCGATGGTCCGTCACGGCAAGCCGGAGGTCTTCAACACCGACCAGGGCAGCCAGTTCACTGGGGCGGCCTTCACCGGCGTCCTCGCCAGCCACGACATCGCGATCAGCATGGACGGCAAGGGTGCCTGGCGGGACAACGTCTTCGTCGAGCGGCTATGGCGCAGCGTAAAATACGAGGAGGTCTATCTTGCGAGCCTACGAAACCGTCGGCGAGGCGCGACATTCGATCGGCCGGTATCTCGACTTCTACAACCGCGCTGCGCATTCCAGGGATGGTGATCAGGTGTTCCAGGCGATGGTGATCACGGATTCCAGTGATCGCGATCAGGTGCGGAGGCGAACACGGCTGACGATTGCATCTGGGCTCGAAATAGTCTCCTCGTCAAGATTGGCGGGTTGGTTTGGAGATCGTCCCGGCGGTCCATGGGCGGGCCCCGTGCGCGGCGCGGAGTGGCCCCACGAGCGACGTAGCGACGCGCGCGGGAGGGGCCTGTGGGCCGGCGGGGCGATCGTGCGCGAGGTGCTCACGGTTTTTTCTTTTCGCCAGCCTGACGCCGTAGACTGTCGCCCTTGAGCTCGATGCGATGAGCATTGTGAATGATGCGATCCAATATCGCATCGCCGAGCGTGGGGTCGGCAATGACATCATGCCATTGCGACACGGGCACCTGACTAGTGATCAACAACGATCCCTTGTCGTAACGATCATCGACGATCTCGAGCAGATCACGGCGCTGGTCGGCGGTGAGCGGTTCGGGTCCCCAGTCGTCGAGGATGAGGAGATTGACGCGCTCCAGGGCAGCGATCAGGCGTCGCCAGACGGCCTTCGCCGCGCGCCTGGGCGAGATCGGCGAACAGGCGGGATGTTCGCTTGTAGAGGACGGAAAAGCCATCGCGGCAGGCCTTGTTGCCGAGTGCACAGGCAAGCCAGGACTTGCCGGTGCCGGTTGGGCCGACAATGACCAGGTGGTTGCTGTCACGGATCCATTGACAGGTGACGAGGTTCTGGAAGAGCGAACGGTCAAGGCCGCGAGCGGCGCGGTAGTCGACGTTCTCGATGGCGGCGGCTTGACGGAGCTTGGCGCTGGTCAAGCGACGCGTGATGCGACGGTTGTCGCGGGCGGTGGCCTCGCGATCGACGAGGAGGCCGAGCCAATCGGCATGCGGCATCTCGGCCGCCTCGGGATTGTTCTGCAGTTCGACGCAGGTATCGGCCATGGCGGCGAGGCCGAGTGCGCGCAAGCGATCGACGGTGGGGTGAATGAGCATGCTGATCTCTCCTGATCATTGTAATAGCTGCGGCCACGGATGTTGGTGTGGAAGAGGATGGGCGCCTCCTCGGCGGGAGGCGCGGTTCTGTCGGTGCCGTTCTTGAGGATGGCAGCGACCGATTTGTACGACCGGGCGTTGAGCAGCAGCGCCCGGGCACAAGCGGCATCGACGCGTTCCTGGCCGTAGCGCTTGACCAGCCCGAGAATGCCGATGGCCGAGCGGAAGCCCTGTTCCGGATGTGGCCGCGATCGCAGGATGACGTCGATCAGCGTCTGGACATCGGGACCGACTTTGGCGGCTTCCGAACGAATGCGCTCAAGGGTCCAGTCGCGATAGCGGCGATGTGAGCTCGGCATATGCTCGGGAATCGTGGTCGGGCGATGTGGCAAGCTGCTGCGCAGATGCGAGGCCACCCGCTTGCCGCGGAGAAATATCTCGATGGTCTTTTGGGTGATGCGGGCCTCAACCTCCTGATGAACGAGGTTGTGAGGGACGCTGTAGTAATGCTTGGCGATCTCGATGTGATAATCGAGGTTGACCCGGCAGCGCTGCCACTCGGCGTACTCGTACGGCTCATCCGGCAAAGGGGTCAGCGCCGGACGATCGAGCTCCTCGAACAGGTCGCGGCGACTTCGTCCCCAGCTGCGCAACGGTCGATCGTTCAGGTCGACAAGGAGCGCGTGGATCGCCTCATTAAGGGAGGCGAGTGAGAAGAAGCGGCGGTTGCGCAAGCGCGCCAGAATCCATCGCCCGACGATTTGGACCCCGACTTCGGCCTTGGCTTTGTCGCGCGGCCGATACGGCCGCGCTGGAACGATGGCGGTGCGGTAATGGCGGGCGAGATCGGCATAGGTCCGGTTGACCATCGGCTCGTGGAAGCAAGCCCGGGTGATACCGGCCTTCAGATTGTCGCTCACCGTCTGCCGGGCCACGCCGCCGAAAAAGGCAAAGGCCCGAACGTGCGAGGCGATCCAGTCAGGCAGGCTCTGGCTGAGGCTGGCCTCGGCGTAGGTGTAGTTCGAGGCGCCGAGCACGGCGACGAAGATCTGCGTGCTGCGTACCTCACCCGTGAGCCCGTCAACCACCTCCATCGTGTGGCCGGAATAGCCGACGAACAGCTTCTCGCCGGCGACATGAACCTGGCGCAGGGTCGGCTTGAGGCGGCCGGCCCATTCCTTGTAGCGTTCGCAGAACCCATGAGTAGCTGAAGCTGTCGGAGCTTGCGTCGCAATACTCCTCCCACAACAGCATCAGCGTGACGTTCGGGCGCCGCAGCTCGCGATGCACCACCGCCCAATCGGGCTGCGGACGCTCGTCGCTGGGTCGATCGGATGGTGGCGGATACAGGCGGTTCTCGAGCCCGACATCGTCATCCAGCTCTGGCGGCAACGGCCAGGTCAGGCCCGCGCGGCGGGTTCGGTTCAGGTACTTGCTGACCGTGCCCTGGGCCAAGCGCAGGCTGCGGGCAATGGCGCGTTGCGACATGCCGACGCTGTAGTGCAGGCGTAGAACTTCACGAATGTGGCGCATGGACAGTCTCTCTGTCGGCATCTCGATCCTCTGCGGTTGGGCAAAAGACCAAGGTAGCCGGGTTGCAGACTGTCAGCGGTGCGCGCCTCCCCGTTGCCCCCGATCATGATCGCTGGAAATAGCGATCACGATCGGCTGGAAACGATGATCACGATGCTTTGGAATGGGTGATCACGATGGCCTGGAATCGGTGATCACGATCGGCTGGAACACGCAACCGCGCATCAGAACACCCATCTGTCTATGTTGTTGAAGAGAAAAGACTTTGCTGATTGGGATTCGATCCCGTGGGGTATCTTGGGTTCTGTCGCGCTCGTTCGGCGATAGATCGAGCAGCAGTTGTTATCAGCGAGCTGCGGGCGAAGATCCAAGGACCATCCGACAGAGGATGGATGGCTTCGATTCACCGGCTTCAGCGGCCAGCCGGAGCGTCTTGGGCGCGATCTTCAGGAGCTTGGCGGCGTTGCTGAGGTTTAGCTAGGGCTCGATGCCGTCCTCGGCGGGCTTGAACACCGGGATGCGATAGTTCGAGCGCAGCGAGGTAACACGCTCGCGCGTCCAGCGATTGCCGTTACCGGTCTCGAGGCCGTTGCGGTTGAGGAGGCCGGCGATCAGATCGTCGCTGGCGATCAGCACCAGTCGGCGCACAGCCTCGATGATGTTGGCGGAGGTGCTGTTACGCTGCCCGCGCCGGCGCTTGGGCAGGCGTATCTCGCTGTGAACGCCGCCGACCCAGTGGACGATGAGGACGATCTCGGAGGCCGCATCGTCGATATCGGCCACGACCTCATGGATGAGGGTGCGCACAACGCGCTTCTTGAGGCGAGCATCCGTCGTCGGCGCATCCCAGACCGCTTTGAGGTTCGAGGCTAGATCGCCGAGCGAAGCTGGATCGGCAATGGGGACCGGCGTCGCCGCCTCATGCATTGCGATCTTGCCCTCGACCTCCGCCGCGTGAGCGAGCGCCCTGTGCCAGCGCGCTTCAAGCTCGCCCGCCACCAGCCGGTTCGCGGGGTCAGCGGCATCGTACTGCCGGAAGGCCCGGTCGGCGGCATAGCGCGCCGCTTCGAGGTCGCGACTGAGAGCATCGCGCACCTGATCCCGCCGTTCCCTGGCTTCCTTGGCGGCCGCGGTTGCAGCGGCGATAGCGCCCGGACCGACGACGCCAAGCAGCGCTTCCTCGACTGCATCATCGACGCGCAGTCCGCCGAAGCCGATGCAGTGAGGGCCACCATTGTCCATCCAGGCGCGGCTGCAGCTGTAGCGGGGGATATGGTGCTTCATGCCGGAGTATCGGAGTGTGAGCTTGCGGCCGCAGCGCAGCATCCTCATCGCATGCTTCCGATGGAAGCCCGTGATCGCAACGAACTGTCGAGGATGCGGCCCTTTTCGACGCGGCTCGACATGCTGTAGCGCCGCGCCAAAGCAGACTTCAGTTCCTTGCGCGTCGCCATACTCAATCGCCTCATCGTTGTCCCTGCGCTCCCTTGCCATTGGGGAGCAATTTACGTGAGGCAACAACTCAGCATTCAGGAACATTTCTGGCGACGCAATGCGCTTCCCATCCAGATTGTCGCGCTATATCGGCGACAGATCGCGCCTCTGCCACGCGGCGTGCTCGTCGAGCCAGCCATCCTTCAGGCGACCGATGGCGGAGGCCGACAACCCGGCAGCATCCTTGCCGAGCAGCGCAGCCAGCGCCTCGGAGAAGTCGCCGGTCGAGATACCCTTCAGGTAAAGGATCGGCAGCAGCGTCTCGATCGACTTCGACCGGCGCATGTAGGACGGCAGGAGCGCCGGCGAGAACCGGATGCGGCCAGGATCGGCGGCGTCCGCTTCGCGATCGCGTACACGCGGCTGGCGGACGGCGACCGGACCGATGCCGGTCATCACCTCGCGCTCCGGCAGGTGACCGTGGCGGACGACGCGCTGGTGGCCGTCCCGGGTCTTCAAATCGGCAAATCGGCATGGCCGAGAAAATCTGCAACCTCGGCCTCGACCGCCTGGGCCAGCAGGGCACACGCCCCATTGCGCAAGACTTCTGTGAGTTGATCGTCGAAGATTTCTGGCTGAATCAGATGGATGACGTTATCGTTGGACACGGCATATCGCTCCTTCGGTGGAGAAGTGGAGGCGTCAAGCACCCCCACGATATGCCGCCTTTCCGATTCCCGCCGTCACCAACTTTGGGTGATAGCTCAAGCCCGATCCGTATAATCAGCTTCGGCGCGAAGAGCTGACTGTTTTCCGACGAACACCGCGGTAAGAACACTTGCAAAATGGTCGACCAGCCTCTGAAGTCGCGGGATGCGTCGGCGCCCATTGTGGCTGCGCCGGAACGGTGATCGCGACTAGGGGCACCCACGCTCGTTCGAGCGTCACCGGATCACGCAGCTGGGCGGCTGTGTCGGTGCGGATGTCCAGCCACTCGAACGAGCGACCATTGACGACGACAAGCTGAGCGGGGCGGACTGTGGCAAAATGATCTCGACGGAAAACCTCTATCATGCGACAGACTCGATCTCGACCCGGATGCTACCGAGTGAGTTCAAGATGATGTCGCCGACCTGTTCAACTACAGAAAGTCGGGGCTTGACATTCATGGAGCCAGGGACAAAGAGGTCCGCCCCAGCATCCAAAGCTTTCATGCTACGTTAGAAACAGTAGGGGGCCCAAAGCTCTCGCCAGAAGATGTGTAACCTTCTCTTGAAGGCTTAGGCGGTCATTTGGACGTCAATGGCAAGCTTGGCTCTGACGCAGTTTGCGTGCGGCTCCGATTACCTGCGGGTACAAACTCGGCACTAGAAGAGCTTCCGAACAGCCCACCACCAACCGACGAGAACCGCGATGAAGAGGATCGCAGCAATCCCCAGCGCGACATATTCCATGGCTTTGCTCCGCTGATCTGGTGTTATTGTAAGAGTTCCGGGAGCGGGTTGCATTCTCAACGCCCGATCCTCAGGCATCACCATCAGTCCAATGGTGCGCGATGCTGCGAGAAGTGAGCAAGTTCTGTGCCGGACAGAACGCAGGCCACAATTGCTAGGAAGATAGCGGTAGTCCTGCTTTGCATCTGGGCCGACAGCACAAGGTTCGACTGGGAGCAGGAAGGGGGCATAGTCCTGTTTGCGAGTTGCTCGTTTGGTCCGCCGGACTGGCGACGTCTCGGAGCTATCGCCAAATTTTGGTGACGGCCGGAGCCGGTCAGGCGGCGGCGATTATGGGCTGACGGTCGGCCGGCTTGGCGATGACCTCGATCCCATCATTGAATGTCACACCGAGAACGAGTTTTGGCAACTGGTTGTGGCCATCGAGACGACGCCAGCTTCTCTGCGCGGCCTCGAGCAGTTTGAAGACCGTCGCGAGTGCCGTCTGGTTGGACAGGCAGCCCTTCGATCAGAGCTGGCCCCGGTTGTTTGGACAGCGCCCCGCGGGATTTAAGTGGATTCCTGCCGGGTTATGCTGAACGCGGGGCCTTACGATTTTGTCGTTGCGTCGGGAGGGCGTAGCCCGACCAGAGCGACGACAAAAATCGTCGGCGACGGTCATGACGCCTTGAATGCCGGAGAATGCGTCCGGCGGCTCTTCTTCGTCATCTTCGCTCCTGATTCGCGGCAAGAATCCTCGCCGCTGTCAGGCAGAAAATCCACTCAAGCTACTGTCCGAATTTGCGGAGCCAGCTCTGCCATGATCCGCGCGCTGACACCGTGCCTTATTGCGCTCGGGTTCTGCCTTGCCATCCTTCCCTGGCTCCGGCGCGAGAACTCCACGGCGCGTTCACTGATGATTTCAATCGTGTTGCTGCTCACGGTCCGTTATTTTGGATGGCGCGTTACGGCCACGGTTCCGCCCGTCAGCTGGACCACCGATTTCGCCTTGGGATCTCTGTTCCTCATCGCCGAGGCTGCATCGCTTGCGGCGGGGGCCCTGTCGCTGGTGTTTCTCAGCCGCACGACCGATCGAACATCGCAAGTCGAAGCCAACAGGCAGTGGCTTGCCGGACGGCACGCACCGCTGATCGACGTATTTATTTGCACCTATAACGAGGAAATTTCGATCTTGGAGCGCACGATCGTCGGCGCAACTGGAATGAACTATCCTAACTATCGGGTTTGGGTGCTGGACGACGGGCGGCGCCGCTGGCTCCAGAAGCTTGCAGGCGAGCTCGGCTGCCGCTATCTGGCGCGGCCCGACAACAAGGACGCCAAGGCCGGCAACATCAACCACGCTCTGCGGCATGTGACGGGGCTCGCCGATCCCCCCGACTTTATTTCGATCCTCGACGCCGATTTCGTTCCCATGCCCGAATTTCTCGCTCGCGCGATGTGCCTGTTCCGCGATCCTGGCGTAGGCGTGGTGCAAACGCCTCAGCATTTCATCAATGCGGATCCGATCCAAACCAACTTGGCCGCCACCAAGGTCTGGCCTGACGAGCAGCGCTTCTTCTTCGATATTCTGATGCCAGCGAAGGACGCGTGCGGCGTGGCTTTCTGTTGCGGCACGTCGTCAGTTGTCAGACACTCGTCACTTGTGAAAATTGGCGGCTTTCCGACCGATTCCGTGACGGAGGATTATCTACTGACGCCGCGGCTGAAGGAAATTGGCGCGCGCACGGTGTACCTGAACGAGCGTCTGACCTTGGGGTTGGCCCCCGAGGGACTCAAGGAGTACATCACCCAGCGCAGCCGATGGTGTCTTGGCTTCATGCAGATCTTTCGCGGGCGTAGTGGCCCTTTTTCCCGAAGATCGCAGCTGGATGTTATCGACAGGCTGTCTCTCATCGAAGCATTTATGAGTTGGACCTCGACCTATGTCGTCAAGGTATTCGGTCTCGTCGTTCCGAGCCTCTATCTCCTCTTCGGCGTTGAAGCCGTCCAGGCGGATCTTTTCGAACTCCTCGGATATTTCCTACCCTTCTATGTCTGGTATTCGCTCACCATGGCCTGGATTTCCCGCGGACGCTCCATGGCGGTGATGTCGGAATGTCGCTCAATACATTGCACTGCCGGCGGTTCTCAAGGCCGTGGCGGCGGGGCTGCTCCAGACGCAGGGACACAAATTCAAGGTCACCGCGAAGGGCGGGGATCGCGACCAACGCTTCATCGAATGGTCACTGCTCAGGGTATACGGCACCGCATTGGCGATTACGCTCGCCGGTATCGGCTATGCCTTCGTGCTTCATGTGCAAGGTGACATGATCGCCTATGGCGGCTTGGCGCTCGCCTGGAGTTTGTACAACGCGATCATTCTGATGATCGTCTGCCTGGTGTCTATCGAGCAGCCGCGGCGACGGAAAGCCGAGCGGTTCGAGCGAACTGAGCTGGTTCTTTTGAATATCGGTGGGCGGTCCGGCATCTACCGTTTGGCCGATATGTCGATCACGGGCGCCCGCTTCGTGAGCAACAATCCCCCACCTGTTGGCGCTGCCTCATTGTACTCTTCGGGACAGAACTGTCGCCGCTCTGGTCGTGCGGCGCACTGGGGATGGATTTGCGATCCGGTTCGATGAGACCCTCAACACGCGCATTGAACTCATCGAGCTTTCTGTTGTGGTGGCTACGTCACCGCATTCACCCGCATACGCGCCGTCCCCCTCGGCAAAGCAATAATGATGCGGATTTTCGGGTGACTACGTTTGCCTGCAATATCGATGGCCCAAGGCTTCGCCGCTACTCAGGCGGCTGCATAGAAGGGTTGGACAGTATGAGTCTGCTGATTGGCGGCAAGAGCAAGCCACAACGGAGAGCGTCGCGGCAGATCAGGGCCATTTGAGAACCAACGCGCTCGCCATTGAAACTGAGCAATATTGACCAGCGAATCGGTGTCTCTAAGAGCATGTATCCTTGGGGTAGCGCTGTCGGGAGGAAGGAATGATCGCGAGCGAAAGCCGCCCACCTTTTGGCCCTAGAGTCCGGACGACGAGATGCGAATGAGGGTCGCCCTTCGCTCTCTCGAAAAAAGAGAATATAGAGCTAAAAGAGCTGGTCGTCCGCCTTTCGGAGACCTTCCTTCGATATGTCGAAGGGCGGCGCTGAGTTCGCGGCGCGGGTTTCGAGCGGATGGTCGCAGAGGTATGCCTCGGCAAGGTTGGCCCGGTGTGCGCACGAGAAGTGTCGCGCTTTACCCGCAATAGCCGGGGCTGGCAGCAACTCACCGAGATGTGTGGCGTCGTCGATGCGGTGCGGGTCGATCAGGACGCATCTACGCACCTCGGCACGGCAATGACCGGCTGCTGCTCGGCCTCAAGGGCAGTCTTAACGAGTACGAGCTCGATCTGCTGCGTCAGCGCTCGCTATGGGCTACGGCGAGCTGGTAGTGACGGCCCCGCTTGGCTTCGTCAAGGCAGGTGATCGCTACGAGAAGGATCCAGATCGGCGCGTGCAAGAGGCCATTGCGCTTGTCTTCGACAAGGTCGCGGAGCTTGGCAGCGCGCGCCAAGCGCCTTGATGTTGTAGGCATAGGCAGGTCCGCGGCGGCTACCTTTCTGTTGTGGATGTCCGGCTTGAAGTTGCATTGCGCGGATCTTGTTGACGACCAGCGCTGGGCGCGCCCACAGGTAATCTTAGCGGTTCGTCAACAAATGCCAGCAGAGCACAGTGAGCTTGCGAGCCACGGCCACCGCGGCGATCTGATGGCCGCGCCGGGGCGTGGATGTGGACGAAAGAGCATGCAGTGAGCCGGGCGCGTTGGCCGCTGCCCAGGCCGTCGACCAGCATGGCGCGCGCATGACCGCGGCCGATCTTGCTGATGCGGCCGTGGCGGGCCGCTCCGAGCTCGGGACTGCCGCACCCGCCGGTTCAGCCCGAAATAGCTCCCAGCTTGTGCGGGCTGTTGAACCGGCCGATGTCGCCGATCGCCGCCACGATCCCGGCGGCGAGCGCAGATTGACGCCCGTGATTGTTATCAATCTGTTGACCGCGGGATCGTCCATGGCGTCCTGCGCGATCTCGCAGTCGAGCAGGGCCAGGTCTTCCGTAAACCGGTCAAGCTCGCGGACGTGCCGATCGATGGCTGCGCATTCATCGTCCGGCAACTGTTGAGCGGCCAACCACGCCCGGCTGCGGGCGTTGAAAAGATCGGCATGCGGGCACTTCGGGATCAGGTGCGCGTGCAGGATCGGATGCACCCGTTCTTGAGGCGCGTGCGATGCCGCACGAACTGATAGCGACGCGCCACCAGCCTGCGCTTGCATTGGTCTCGGCGTCCGGCGTCCATATCTGCGGCAGATACCCGGCCGCCTGCAGACCCGTTCCGCTGCGGTGCGCTGTATCGTGGTACGGTGCGACCGTCGGGATAGAGGCACCGGGAGCACGATGTGCCGGGGGGATGTCCCGGGTTGTGTTGAAATCCTGAAGAGGTCGGCGTTGCCCACCTTGAGCCGGTAGGCTCGGGGTGCTAATTCCACAAAGGAGAGCAACGCCATGACGAGAGATATCACACCGGCTGGTTCGCCGGCGACCGGGGCTGTGGACGAAGCGTTTGCAGAAGTGCGGGCGAGCTTTGATCGGTTCTGCCTTGCGGCGGGGATCGAGGCGCTCGGCACGATGATGGCGGCGGATGTCACGGCGGCCTGCGGGCCGCGCCACGGTCGCGGCGCGGCGCGGCGGGCGCACCGTTAGGGCCAACGCGGGGACGGATCGGCTTCCACGGCGGCAAGATCGAGGTCGAGCGCCCGCGGGTCCGGGGCGTGGGGCGAGGTCACGATCCCGAGCTGGGAAACGGCGGCGCAGGAGGACTGGCTCGGTCGCTGGGCGATGAACCTGATGCTGATCAATGTGTCGACGCGCCGGTTTGGCCGCGCCGTCCGGCTGCCCGAGGGTGACGTGCCGGCACCGCCCGGATCGGGGGTTTCGAAGTCGGCGGCCTCGCGGAGGTTCGTCGCACTGTCGGCGGCGCGGCTGGCCGACTTCATGGCTGCCGATCTGTCCGCGCTCGACCTTCTGGTGGTCCAAATCGACGGGCTGCATCTCGGCGACGATCTCGTGCTGGTCGCCGCGATCGGGGTTGACGGCGAAGGCAACAAGCATCCGCTGGCGCTGGTGGAAGGGGCGACCGAGAATGCCGCAACGGTTCAGGCCCTGCTCGACAACCTGGTCTCGCGCGGGCTCGACCCGGCGGTGCCAAGACTGTTCATCGCCGACGGCGCGAAGCCGTTGTCGAAGGCGATCCGCCGCACCTTCGGTCCGGCCGCTGCGATCCAGCGCTGCCAGATCCACAAGGCGCGCAACATCATGGAACGCCTGCCGAAAGAGCATCATGCGGCCACCCGTCGGGTGCTGCGCCAGGCCTGGGAGCTCGATGACGCCGACAAGGCTGAAAAATTGACCGCAATCTCGCGTGTCGACTCGACCAGCAATGGCCCGGCGTAGCGGCCAGCATCCTCGAAGGCCTCGACGAAATCCTGACGGTCGTCCGGTTGAAGCTGCCGAAGGAGCTTCGTCGATCGCTCGCCTGTACCAACATCGCCGAGAACATGATGGGCACCATTCGCCGCGTCACGCGCAACGTCAAACGCTGGCGGGATGCCGGTATGGCCTTGCGGTGGCTCGCGGCTGGCATGATCGAGGCCAACAAGGGCTTCCGACGATTGAAGGCGCATAAGCAATTGTCGGTTCTGCGTGCGGCTCTTCAAGCTCACCACAATCGCATGACGATCAACCCCGTTGCCCACGTCACCAGGGCCGCGTAACATTCATTCCGGCAACGTCGGCCCGGCCTAGTTCAACAGCGATCGGGACATCCCCTCAAACCGGCAGCAGCTCACTTCTCAACCGAAAAATCCTTGGGCCAACCAATCCTGGTAGGCGCCTCGCGGGTCTTTTCGGAGCTACATTTCGACGCAGGTGCAGGGACGTAAATGAATGAAAGGCGCGTGATTTGGCCTGTTGTCGGTTTCTCTCTCGATCTCACTCTATCACTAACTTGGTGGGTCGGCGTTACGAGCGATGGCGTTCGTGCGGAAGACAGTGCCCTTGTTGAAAGCGGTGAGACGGGGGAGGAAATCGTCGCCAAGGTCACTTCATCCGAGGGGAAGGGAGGGTGGCCGAAAGAAAGCGTGTTGGTTCGATTTGAGGTCGCAAGCACGGTTACCAGGGCTCCCAGAGGCCCTGATGAAGGTGAAGCAAGATAAGGTGTCGAATGCGGCGCACGATGAGACGACCAGCAGATGATGAGCGAGGGCGCGCGGTGTGCCGGTAATCACGAAGAAAACGTTCAGCGGCCCACGTCGAAGGCCGAGAGCAATCCAAAAGAGTGGCTTCTATGAAGCGGAAGTCTTTGTTGTTGCACACGGACAATAGCTTTTTACATCGGAGCGCCGAATATGTCTGCACCACCCAAACTTGGCGTCCTGGCTATCATCGGAACCGGGATCCAAGGAGGACGGCACTTGACTGGAGAAGCGGTCGCGCGGATCAAGAATGCCGATGCGGTCATGTTCTGCGTCTCCGAGCCACTAACCCGTGACTGGTTAGTTGAGCTGCGCCCAGACGCCGAGGATCTCTCGCGCTTTTACGCGGATGGCAAGGATCGGCGCGCCACGTACGAGGAGATGGTTGAGAGCATGCTCGAGCCAGTTCGGCTGGGCAAGTCCGTCACGGCGGCGTTCTATGGGCATCCGGGCGTATTTGTCTCGCCCTCGCATGAAGCCATTAAACGAGCCCGGCGAGAGGGCTATCGCGCCTTCATGCAACCTGCCATCTCCGCGGAGGCCTGCCTTTACGCGGACCTTGGCATCGATCCGGCGGAACATGGCTGCCTGTCCTTCGAGGCTAGCGAGTGGCTCGTTTTCGGACACAAGCTTGATCCGAGCTGCGCCGTAATTTTATGGCAAGTCGATTGCGTCGGGGATGCCAGCTATCAAAGCGAGGGCTATAGCGGTGCGCACGTGCCGCTCCTCGTCGAGACCCTGCTAAATTATTACGACGCTCGCCACGTTGGATTTCTCTACCATGCACCCGTGCTGCCGATCGGCCGCCCCAAGGTGTGGTCGGTTGAAATCGGTGAACTGCACGAGGCACTGCGGCGGTATAAAACCGCTGGGACGCTGTTCATTCCACCGGCAGTAGAGCCGCCAGTCGACCTCGATATGGCGCGCCGCCTTGGCATACCCGCGGACGAACTTGACAGGGAGACGCACATGCCTAGCTGGACTATCGATCCGCGATTCCTTATCGTTGCGAGCAACAAGATTGACCCGGAGCCGCAGTTGTGACGGGCGAACCAGCAACTCATGCCTGCGTGGGTAATTTCTCCCAGGGCTTGCTCTGGGACGCCCTTATCAGCACCCGCCCGGAGGTTTGGCGATTTAAGATTCCCTTGCCTCTCCTCGATCCCGCGCCACTAGCGAATGTCTCCGACTCGAACTGGCCAGCGATCGTGCACTCCGATCTTGTGCTCGATACGGAGGACGCGCATGCAGGCTTTTTTCGACGAGTCGAACAAGCGCTTGCGCAGGGGCCCGGGTTCGCGCTGCTCAGTCGTATTCCCGTCGAAAAGCTTTCCTTCCGGGAGGCGCGCTTTCTCCACATCATACTGGCGAAGAGGTTTGGTCGCTTGCGCCCGCAGGATGTGTCAGGATCCTACCTCTGCGACGTGGTCGACCCGGACATGTCCAGCCACATGCACGGGCACGGCCAAATTGAGCTCGGACGACGCTGGAATAACTTGCCCTGCCATACCGATCATGCGTTCGGCCGTGACCCACCGCGCCGCCTTGCCTTCCTCTGCTTCGAAGCCGCCGAGGTGGGTGGCGCGGTGCGGCTCGCTAGTGCGGCAGCACTCCTGGCACGTGTCGCGGCGATCGGCGCCGACTTGGTCGAGGACCTGAGGCGCCCCGTGCCTTTTGACGCAACGCGGCAGATTGACCCGGCTGACGATGCGATCGACGCTGTCTCGATCGTTAGCTCCGATACTGATGGCACTCGGTTGCGTTATCTGTATCATCAGATCGCTCACGCGTCTCTTGACCCGCGACAGCGTGAGGCTGTGGGTGCTTTGGAAACGGCTCTGGTCGAACCCGGGCTCGTTGCCGAACTCCTACTCTCACCAGGAGATGTGCTTTTGATTGACAACGGCGTTGTCTTGCATGGCCGGGGCCCCTACCGCAACAGGCAGGTGCCACGTGCTCCACGCCATCATCTCCGTCTCTGGTTGATTTAGCTCAGGTTTCCGCTCAAGTTGTGCTCCTACCAAGTATGGTAGTTGAGGCTAAGCTGTTGCGACTATACGTTTCTGCGCAAGCTTGATTTCGCAGGAGAGCAACATGGCAGAGTCGAAGCTCTACGATTTTTTGCGCGACCTCAATGACGATTCCAATAAGCTTACCGAGTTCGAGAACGATCCAGAGGCTGCTATGGATGCTGCTGGTCTTGCTAGTGAGGAGAAGGAGGCTGTCAAGAGCGGTGACGAGGAGCGGATCATGCGACAGCTCGGTGCTGAGGGCGCCGGACAGGTAGCCTTTCGCGTAATCCGCATACGTAATATCCGCATTCGATTCGGAGTTTGATCTTTGCGGCGGCTACCGCCGTTGCGTGTCCCCTCCGTGGGAGTGCTGAATGTGGGTTGGCTGACTGTGGTTGGAAGTGGGATTAAATCTCTCGCGCACATGACTCCCGAAGCGGCCGCTTCAATCCGATTTGCCGACAAAGTGCTCTACGGAGCCGGCGAGCCGCTAACAATTGATTGGATCGCGCGCAACGCAAAGTCATCTGAGTGCCTCGACGTGCTTTACGAAGAGGGCAAAGATCGGATGCTGACTTACGGTGCGATGGCGGAGGCGATCCTCTCGTATGTACGCTCGGGTCTCAAGGTCTGCGTCTCATTCGAAGGCCATCCGGGCATCTTTGTCGATGTTGCGCATCGCTGCATCCGAACGGCTCGGGCGGAAGGTTATCACGCGCGTATGCTGCCGGGTATCTCAGCCCAAGATTGTCTCGTGTCGGATGTTCTTATCGACCCTGCCGAATACGGCTGCCAATCCTTCGAGGCTACGGACTTCCTCTTGCGCGGCTACGAGCCGGACATAACAAGCATGCTTGTCCTCTGGCAGGTTGGCTGCATTGGCCTTTCGACCTTCTCGCGCAACCGCCAGCCGAAGAAGAATGTACGCATCCTTACTGAGGTGCTGGAGAGGTATTATGGCGCCGACCATCCAGTGGTCGCCTATCAAGCCGCGCTGTTCTCGGTGTCGTCGCCGAAGATTCTAGAGACGCCGCTTCGCAGCCTCCACGAGCACGATCTCGGCCTCGCGACGCTTTACGTCCCACCACTACGCGAGGGTTTGGTGAATAGAGTTTATCTTGCGCGCTTCGGCATAACGTGAGCACGAGCGCCTTCAGCCGATTAGGCCGCGTTCGACGCCGATCAAAAAGGCGTAAGCTGTCGCAGTGTCTCGGAACTGTTCATACCTGCCCGAACGGCCCAGGTGGCCTGTGTCGAACTCAGTCTTTAGGAACTGCACGCCGCTCCCGGTCGACATAGTTCTCATGCGTGCTATCCACTTAGCTGGCTCCCAGACGGCCACCTGCGTGTCGTGCAGACGCGCGAGCGCGAGCACGTGCGGGTAGGGCTGAGGTTGGAGTTTCTCATATGGCGCATACGATAGAATGCAGCGACGGTCCGAGGGGTCATTCGGGTCGCCCCACTCGTCGTAGTCTGTTGTCGTGAGCGGAATCGTCGGATCGGAAAGCGAGTTAAGCAAGTCGACAAAAGGCGCGATAGTAACGGCGGCACAGAATAAGTCCGGCCTCGCATTCAGAGCCGCGCCGACGAGTACGCCGCCGGCGCTCTCGCCCATGGCGTAGATATTTGAAGCGAGTCGGACCTCACGCGTGTATTCGGCGCAGGCGATGAAATCGGCGATGCTCGTGGTCTTGGCCCGCCGGCGGCCCGCTTCATGCCAGGCGCGCCCAAGTTCACCACCGCCACGCACATGAGCGATCGCGATCCGAAATCCGCGATCGATCAAGCTGAAGCGCGGTAGCCAGAGATACGGGTCGATGCTGAAGCCGTAGGCGCCGTAGCCGTAGACGAGGGTTGGCCCTGGCTGCCCTCGATCGCCCTTGCGAGACAGGATGGTCAGTGGAACGCGCGCGCCGTCCGGACGGTCAACGCGATGCTCCTCCACCTCATAGTCGTTTTGGTCGAAGTTTCCCGCAGCCCTCTCAAATTTGAGCACTCTAGTCTCTCTCGAGTCCAGATCAATTTGGCAGATTCGGGGAAAGTCGATATAAGTTGACCATTCATATCGGATAGCTCCTGCATCGAGCTCAACATTAGCCTTAAAAGCGATCGAGGCAGGCTTGCGATCGGAGGCGAAAGGCGTTTCGATTGCGATTCCGCTTGGAATGATCCGCCCGCACATTGCACCGTCAACGCGCTCAATCACGGCAATAGTGCCTTGCAGTACTTCGAACTCCTCAAGATAGCATCCAGGCTCCGGCGCCCAAAATGGTCGCCAAGCTTCGATTTCCGTAACGTCGATCGCGGCGCGCATCAGGCGGAAATTCGGGGCATTATAGTTTGTGCGGATAACGAAGTCGACGCCGTCGAATTGGACCTCGTACTCGCATTTCGGTCGGCGCGGCGCAATGAGACGCGCCGGACCAAGGACGTCATCGCTCGTTATGAAACGAACCTCGTCCTCCTCGCCCGAACTACTGCGTATGAAGACAAAATCGTCCCCCTTCGCCAGATAGACGGAGCATGAAAACGCCTCATCTGCTTCATCGTAGACTGTCTCGGAGCTCTGCGGGTCTGCGCCGATCCGATAACGCTTTACCCGCCGCCAGCGCAAAGTTTGAGAGTCCAGTTCAGTATAGAATAAGTTCCGTCCGTCCTTCGAGAAAACCATATTTCCGGACGCGCCGCTGATCGTCTGCGGCAGGACGGCACCCGTCGCAAGATCCTTGAAGCGAATCGTGTACAGCCGTTCACCGGTGACATCGATAGCAAAGGCGAGCAGGCTCGAGCGCCGATCCACGGAAACTAGGATGTCGCACGATGCGTACGACCCTGCCACATCAGCGTAGTCAAGGATCGTTTCGCGACTCTCCGGCATGCGGGATTGCGCACGTTCGAAGCGAGGATATTCCGCGCCTTCGGGGTAGAGAAGGCGATACTCGTATTCGCCATACTTATAGGGCACGCTCTCGATCACACGCGGTGATCGAGAAGCGATCTCCTCAAAGAGTTCTTGCTCAATATCGCGCGCCGGCGCTATGGCCGCCGCGAAGCGAGCATTCTCTTCCTGGAGGAAGAGAAGGAAGCGCGGGTTGGAGACATCGCGCATCCAGGAAAAATCGTCGGCGTCCTTATGACTACTTCGCTGAGCCATAACCCGAAGGCCGTCTACATTTGTGCTAACCAAGGACTGTAGACGCGCTGCGAACACAGTCAAGAGTTCAGTAGTCCTGGCGCAAGTCAGAGCGCCGAGTTAGTGGGTGTACCGATCCTGCTGGACCGCATCGTCCATCGCGCGATGTAGATGGCCATGGCGCCGACCTCGGAGCGCGACTTCCACTCTGGCTCCTACCGCTTCCGTTCCCGAGCGCAGTGATGGCTCTTACTCGAAGGGCCTCTGGATCATCGAAGGTGATCCGCCATCAAACCTGCCACCTCGAGGGTACTACGTCTTGCCCGGTAGTCATCTCGAAAACTGCTTCCAATCTGCACCGGCCAATGCTGTACGACGTATTGCCGCATCTGCGAATGTTGCCCTGACGGCGCCATTGCACTGGTCAATGCGACCTCGGCTGATCGGCCGCGCCAAGTGGCTTTTCCGGCTTGCTCGACGAGAGGGCTGTGGGCGGGTCGGGCCCTACATTGCCCGAGCCGTCCACAACCCCGGGCAATGGGGCAGCAGTGGTGGCCTCGCCGAGCCGCTCCTCCGCGACCAACTGCTCGGCCGTCTTCCGTCTAAGCGCCCTCAGCAGACGCTGCACGATCGAATGCTGTCTTGTCCCGAACTCCTCGGGGTATTTCTCGCTGAGCCGGCCGACGATGGCGAGTGCAGTTAACTGCGGTTGCGTAGCGAGCCAGCCCTCGATCGCAGCAATATGCGGGTCGAGCTTGGACGGCAGTTGTCCAATCTTGCCGTGCAGCTTCTCCCGGTCGCTCGTGTCCTCGCTCGCCCGAGACCCAGCTTTCGAAACTCTCGTGAAATGGTCGAGGGGTCTTCCTTCGCTGGCGAGAATGACGCCCTGGTGGCGAGGGGCTTCACGTTGACGCCGCGGACGTTGATGAACTCGACGGTGTATTCGTCGGCCGGGGTCAGCGTCACACCCGCGCCAAAGGCCCGCGCCGCCTGGTCCAGCAGTTGCTTCTTCCAAGGCATGCATCCATCGGCGCCGTCGCTGTTCGCACACCGCTTACAGCGCGATCCTTGCCTTCAACCCCGCATTGACCTTGCGTCTCGTTTGGCGTCATCATCCACTCCGTCTATCAACCGGAGCAGCGTCTCCAGGCCGTTGGTCGGACAATCAGGGTCCATTTCATTATAGCGCGGCATCGGATTAACGTCGTTTGGCGTTGGAAAGGAAAAGATGTCGCCGTTGTTGGAAAGTGGTGTGACGGTTCCGATGTTTGGCGCCGAATATGCCACGTCGGCTAACCGATCGACGAAGCCGGGCGGAACGAGCGTGTCGGAGTTGAGCAGTACTACGTCGCCCCTCTGGATCTCGTTCAGCGCCCGATTGATCGCGCCGACAAAGCCGAGATTGACCGGGTTCACGAGGAGACGAATCTTGCCTGCCGCTGCAAGCTCGCTCAGATGGCGCTGCAGCTCCACTTCCGGACTAGCATCGTCGATGGCGAGAACCTGAAAGGCGTCCTTATCAGTCCCTCGTGGACGCCTTGCCTTGTCGAGGCTCTCGAAGCATTCGATCGTTGCCCGCGCATCCGCATAGACGGGGACAATAACGGTCGGCAGGTCGACGTTCGCTCCGAGTCTGATGGAAGGATCGCGAGCGGCTCGGAGGTTCATCGTCGAGGTGAGGTTGGGCGCCACGCGTCGAACCTGGACGAGGTCTTCGCCGCATCTCAGCGTCACGATTTGAGCTGTAGTGGACGGTGGCCGCCGAACCAAGAAGGTTGTTGCCTGCACATCTGCGCTCGCCAGGGGGTGAAACGGATTGGGTTCGAAAATGCTCGTCAGCGTGCCGTCTTCGGTTGCAAGGCTCACTTCGACGGAAATGGCGTTGGTCCAGGCGACCCAGCCCGTCACGTGATTGTCGAATACAGAGCAGGCCGCCCAATGGCGGCCCCCGGCACGCCGCAGCTCCGCGATGGCAGCTCGAAGGATAGCCGGACTGCTTTCGCGGCATATGAGTTGAGCGGCTGCGGCCAGTCGCCGTTCGTCGGCAGCCCATGCCAGCATCCGGCGGTTGGCGCCGACATCGTAAGGATCGACAAGAAGCGCCCGCGCAAGATCGGACAGCGCAGCTTCGCTATGTCCAAGCCTCCAAGCGGCTTCGGCGCGGAGAACGAAGCAGTGAGCTGCTGGTGGAGGCGAAACTCGAATGCGTCGATCGGCGTATTTGAGCGCCGTCGCGAACTCCTTCGTGGTCAACGCCTCGGCTGCGAGGCGTTCGAGGGCGATATGCGCGTGAGGCCCGACAAGGAAGGAAACATCGCGAATCTTGCGATGGTGGTCCGACCCAGCCGATCGCTCACCCACGCTACGCGGCTCCATTTTCGGATTGCCCCTGGCCGATGGAGCTCTCTTGGCGCGCCCGGCTGCGGAAGACGCGGACCCGGCTGGAGCCGACCGGCTTTCGAGACGGTTTTGCGGGAACGAGGACATTGTCCGGGGCTGCTAATCGGTTGACGCCGATTCGAATGCCAACCAGAGGCTCGCGGCTGGTCGGCCCCGACAGAACGACGCGTTTACCGACGGCGCGCAAGGTCGGCGCGTTCAAGAACGTCGCTTCCGCCACGCACTCGAATCCCGCGGCTCCACTAATTTCCAGCACGACGCCTGTAATAGGCAAGGCTCGTCCACGCGTACCGGCATAGGTCCCGAGCGACACCATTTTGCCACTCCCTGCCTGGCCAATGGGGACTTGGACCGCATAGCGAATATCGAGACCCGCCGGCTTCTCCGGCCATTCAAGGGCAATTCCTTCGATGCGCGATGGGGCCGTTGGACCTGCAATCCATGCGTTAGGCGCGACGACAACATCGCCGCGACCTGCGACGTGTCCGAGGATCTTGAGACCGTCCATTGCAACATTTGCGTGCATGGCCGCGCTCTCACCTTGCGCAGCGAGCGGCGCTCGGCCGGACTGAATCGGCTCGATACGAACCATGGCCGCGCGCGATCCCCCGGGTCGCTTCGGCTGAACCTGAATCTGCAACGTGCCAGGTGTGTTGACCCGGACCATCAGGCCCGAATTCGGCTCCCAAAGTGTCGGCTCGGTTGCGTCGGGATGCATGATGAACTCCATGCGCCCTTCATGTCCCTGCGTCGGTACAACTGTCACGTGCGGCGGCGAAGCGAGATCGTCCGCACTCTTGTAGCTCACGAAGAAGAGTCCCCGATCTAAACTTACGACCTTCTGCTGCTCAACATCATCCATCGTTGCCCCCAATCAGATTCGATGAACCAAAGAGTTTTTCTTCTCGCTTGACGATCTTGCGTGATCCCCTGAGATTCGGAGCGTCGCTGCGACGACCGGTCCGCGAACAAGATGCCTTAGGGAACGCTTCTCAAGCGAGCGGCGGGACGCCAACCCGGGCAATAGAGATCGGCGTATGCATTCGGCTTCTGCACTGAGCCGCTCCGGTATCTGACGAAGCCTTTCGTTCTCGTGCCTCAGCAGCACGATAACGCCCGGGATATCATCGGGGTCGATCAAATCGGAACGGCGGCTTTGTGACTCAGAGTTGACGCGGAATTGCTTGGTGCTCATCAGAATGCTCACAATTTAACGCGCATTTAAGCAGCTTATCATAGACAACACGGCAGGGAAACAACCAAAGCTGTCATGCGTTTGTCACGTTCACTTAATCTGTGACAGCAGAATACAATTTAAGCCCTCGAATCGGAAACTGCCGGACGCACCTGTTTGCGTTGATCACGCCCAGAGCTTTTGCCAATGAAAATTCTTTTCGTTCACAACAATTTTCCGGCGCAGTACCGCAACATAGCGGCTGCCTTGGCCAGGGAGCCTGGCTTCGAGCTCGTTGCCATCGGCGCACCGACTTCAAGACCGATGCCATCCGTAAGATTGGTCCGATATGCACTTCCAAAAGCTGAGGTGTCGGGAACGCATCCGTTTGCGCGACGCTTCGATCTTGAGTGCCGACGCGCAGAGCAGGTGCTGTACAGTCTTTCGAGCTTACAAACGTCCGGGTTTTCGCCGGATATGATCCTCGCCCATCCCGGATGGGGCGAGACGCTGCCGCTGCGTACGATGTTTCCCAAGGCACGTTTGCTCATCTATTGCGAATTTTTCTACGGGCCCGAGGGGCGTGACGTCGGGTTTGACCCGGAATTTCCGGTGCCCGGAGTTGATGGCCATATTGGTCTTGATGTGAAGAATGCGACGACTCTGCTCGCGCTCGAGGATTGCGAAATGGGGATCTCGCCAACGAGATGGCAAAAATCGACCTTTCCCCCACATTATCAAAGCAAGATCGACGTGATCCATGAGGGCATCGACACTGCCCGCATGCGGCCGAACCCCCATGCGCGCCTGACACTACCGAATGGCCAGTACCTTCGCCCTTCCGACGAGGTTGTGACGTTTGTCGCGCGAAATCTCGAGCCGTTAAGGGGCTACCATATCTTTATGCGGGCACTGCCGGAGATCTTGAGACGGCGGCCGAACGCGCAGATCATCATCATCGGCAGGACCGGCGTGTCCTACGGTCTGCCGCCACCGACGGGTACGACCTGGAAGTCAACGTTCCTTGCTGAGGTGCGTGATCGCCTCGACTTGTCCCGTGTACATTTCGTGGGCGGCGTCCCGTACGACACCTTTGTTACCGCCCTTCAGGTCTCATCCGCACACGTCTATTTTACGTATCCCTTCGTACTGTCCTGGTCGATGTTGGAAGCGATGAGTGCAGGATGCCTAGTGATCGGTTCTGACACGGCGCCAGTACGCGAAATCATCCGCCCCGGCGAAAACGGTTTGCTTGTCCCATTCTTCGCGGTGGACGAACTTTCCGAACGGATTATTGAAGCGCTGACACAGCCGACAAGGTTCTCCGAGCTGCGCGCGACCGCCCGCCACTACGTGATCGATCATTATGATGCGGAGCAGGTCTGCGTGCCGCGGATGCGTCTTCTTCTGAATCAAAGAAGGGGTGTGCCTCCTCCGGGTGGCATTTGCGGCTACGCACCGGCCGGTTGCAATGAAGCCGGTTGAACGAGCCGCACTTCTGACCAGACCTCCAAGCTCACGCGCCGTCTAATTGGGGCCAGCCCGCCATCTCCACAGGAGCCGCGCCAACGTATCCGGAGAGCTGGCTCCGCAAATTCGGACAGTAGCTTGAGTGGATTTTCTGCCTGACAGCGGCGAGGATTCTTGCCGCGAATCAGGAGCGAAGATGACGAAGAAGAGCCGCCGGACGCATTCTCCGGCATTCAAGGCGAAGGTTGCTTTGGCTGCGGTCAAAGGCGACAAGACGGTGGCGGAGCTGGCGCAACTGTTTGATGTCATCCGAACCAGATCACGATCTGGAAAAGCCAGCTCCTGGAAGGCGCCGCCGGCGTGTTTGGGCATGACAAGGCATCGGCCGAGACGCCGGTCGATTTGAAGGCGTTACATGCCAAGATCGGCGAGCTGGCGTTGGAAAACGATTTTTTGTCCGGCGCGCTCACCAAGGCGGGCCTGCTGAGCGCAAAGCGATGATCGACCGCGGTCATGATCTTTCTATCGTGCGCCAGGCGAAGGTCCTGAAGCTGGCTCGCAGCACGGTCTACTATGAACCTCGGCCAGTTTCGGCCGAGGACCTTGCCTTGATGCGTCGGCTCGATGAGCTGCATCTCGATTATCCCTTCGCGGGAGCGCGTATGCTGCGATCGTTGCTGCGGCGGGAAGGCGTATACGCCGGTCGCCGCCACATCGCGACGCTGATGAAGCGCATGGGGATCGAGGCGGTCTATCGTCGCCCGAACACGAGCAAGCCGGCACCGGGTCACAAGATCTACCCGTACCTGTTGCGCGGATTGAAGATCGAGCGGCCCGACCAGGCGTGGGCAATGGACATCACTTACATTCCGATGCGGCGTGGCTTCGTCTATCTCGCGGCGGTCGTCGATGTGTTCAGCCGACGGGTCCTGGCCCATCGCGTCTCGATCACAATGGAGGCGGCCTTCTGCGTCGAAGCGGTCCAGGAGGCGTTGGCGAAGCACGGCAGGCCCGAGATTTTCAACACGGACCAGGGCAGCCAGTTCACCAGCCTCGAGTTCACCGATGTGCTGCTGGACGCGAAGATCGCCATCAGCATGGACGGCAAGGGCGCCTGGCGCGACAACGTGTTTGTCGAGCGGCTCTGGCGCACGGTCAAATACGAAGAAGTTTATCTCCGCGCCTACGACAGCGTGTCCGAGGCGCGAGCGCCAATTGCCAAGTATCTGGCCTTCTACAATCAGGGACGCCCTCACTCGAGCCTTCACGGGCGCACGCCCGATGAGGCTTACTGGTACGCAAGCTATGGTGATGGCCGCATGACCGTCGCCGACGATTTTTGTCGTCGCTCTGGTCGGGCTACGCCCTCCCGACGCAACGACAAAATTGTAAGGCCCCGCGTTCAGCATAACCCGGCAGGAATCCACTTAAATCCCGGGGGGCGCTGTCCAAACAACCGGGGCCAGCTCTGCGCTACACCAGCCAGACCAGCAATATCACGGTTGTCACCACATCGCAGACGGCCGATTCGAGCGTCGCCAATGCGCGCGTTCTGCTCGAATTCGATAACAGCGCATCGCCGACGCTCAACACCGATCTGACGGTCGAAGTCACCTGCAACGGCGGTACGAACTGGACTGCGGCATCTCTATCGTCGGTTTCGACCAACGGACAGGGTGGGCGCAAGATCGTTGAAACCGCTGACCAGGCGTGCACAGGAGGAACATCGTTCGCGGCGCGCATCAAGACGTTCAACAACAAGAACATTCCGATCTACGCGGTGAGTCTCACGGTGCGCTGAGGTGCCGGCCGGCCCGTGTGAGCTGAGGGCTCCAGCACGCGGGGGGCGATTTTAGCGCAAAGGGGACCTTCTATCTGGCTCCACGAGGTTTGAATAACGGTCCGTGTCTTGGAATTCCACGCCGATGAAGTCGCCTTGTCGCCAAACGAGACGACAAGGGTGGGCGGTGCGAAACTCATTGAAGGAAATCGAAAACTCGGTCGGCAGAATCGTGAGCCCATTAAGCTGAATGCCGGCGCCCCTAACGGAGAGATCGCGTACGAGGCAGGGCTCGGAGGTGATGTGGCCCGCAATTGAGAGAAGAACATCTCGCCACACCGACTGCCTTTCAATCGACCGTCGGGAACAACGCTTTCCTTCCCATTGACGGACCCTCTTTTGCAACTTCTTGAGCTCCCGATACTGGTGCTGCAGACTCACGCTCTCCTCCGCTTTTGTTGGTGCTTCCCACAGGTTCCGGACGCGATAGGTTATACTAGAGCTACCATCAAGTTGAGGGAATTCCGGATAACTACCGTTCGTAGTACGGCTGTTATCCCAGAACGGTTTGGGGTGCCAACCGGACAAACAAGGCCATTGCAACGTTGGCCGTGGCCCCGGCGCTGAAGGCGACACAACCGTACACGCCGGCAGCACGCGAACAAGGTCTTACGGATCGCCTTCATCGCCAGAAGGTTATCGAGCGGAACCGCAAAAGCGACGATCAGGGCCGATCTTCGAATCCAATCCGGATATCGAGACCAGAGATCGAACCGGGGGATGTCCCGGGTTGTGTTGAAATCCTGAAGAGGTCGGCGTTGCCCACCTTGAGCCGGTAGGCTCGGGGTGCTGATTCCACAAAGGAGAGCAACGCCATGACGAGAGATATCACACCGGCTGGTTCGCCGGCGACCGGGGCTGTGGACGAAGCGTTTGCAGAAGTGCGGGCGAGCTTTGATCGGTTCTGCCTTGCGGCGGGGATCGAGGCGCTCGGCACGATGATGGCGGCGGATGTCACGGCGGCCTGCGGGCCGCGCCACGGTCGCGGCGCGGCGCGGCGGGCGCACCGTTAGGGCCAACGCGGGGACGGATCGGCTTCCACGGCGGCAAGATCGAGGTCGAGCGCCCGCGGGTCCGGGGCGTGGGGCGAGGTCACGATCCCGAGCTGGGAAACGGCGGCGCAGGAGGACTGGCTCGGTCGCTGGGCGATGAACCTGATGCTGATCAATGTGTCGACGCGCCGGTTTGGCCGCGCCGTCCGGCTGCCCGAGGGTGACGTGCCGGCACCGCCCGGATCGGGGGTTTCGAAGTCGGCGGCCTCGCGGAGGTTCGTCGCACTGTCGGCGGCGCGGCTGGCCGACTTCATGGCTGCCGATCTGTCCGCGCTCGACCTTCTGGTGGTCCAAATCGACGGGCTGCATCTCGGCGACGATCTCGTGCTGGTCGCCGCGATCGGGGTTGACGGCGAAGGCAACAAGCATCCGCTGGCGCTGGTGGAAGGGGCGACCGAGAATGCCGCAACGGTTCAGGCCCTGCTCGACAACCTGGTCTCGCGCGGGCTCGACCCGGCGGTGCCAAGACTGTTCATCGCCGACGGCGCGAAGCCGTTGTCGAAGGCGATCCGCCGCACCTTCGGTCCGGCCGCTGCGATCCAGCGCTGCCAGATCCACAAGGCGCGCAACATCATGGAACGCCTGCCGAAAGAGCATCATGCGGCCACCCGTCGGGTGCTGCGCCAGGCCTGGGAGCTCGATGACGCCGACAAGGCTGAAAAATTGACCGCAATCTCGCGTGTCGACTCGACCAGCAATGGCCCGGCGTAGCGGCCAGCATCCTCGAAGGCCTCGACGAAATCCTGACGGTCGTCCGGTTGAAGCTGCCGAAGGAGCTTCGTCGATCGCTCGCCTGTACCAACATCGCCGAGAACATGATGGGCACCATTCGCCGCGTCACGCGCAACGTCAAACGCTGGCGGGATGCCGGTATGGCCTTGCGGTGGCTCGCGGCCGGCATGATCGAGGCCAACAAGGGCTTCCGACGATTGAGGGCGCATAAGCAATTGTCGGTTCTGCGTGCGGCTCTTCAAGCTCACCACAATCGCATGACGATCAACCCCGTTGCCCACGTCACCAGGGCCGCGTAACATTCATTCCGGCAACGTCGGCCCGACGCAGTTCAACAGCGATCGGGACATCCCCGTCAGGCTCTAATGGAGGATGGTAACCTTTCTAATGAGGGTCTACAATGCATCTTCGCATAACATAGATTATGGAATATCCGAAATTTGTCCGCTAATTTCGAGTGAGCGGGAATCCCTTTATCCAGGTCTGGAGCGTGATGTAGTCGTGCAGCTGCATCTGGTGTTCAATGCGCTGCTGATATTCCCTGGCCCCTGACGTAAAGAATGACGTTGTGACGATTGCGCCGGCGGTCGCTCGCTCGGCCTGAAGAACCCCATGAAGCGATCGCACGATCTCGACTCCCACTTTGTGCGTAGGAGCGTATCGCTTGCATTCGACCAAATAGAGGAATTGCCCTAATCCTTCTTTTCGTGCGGCATAGATATCGAATCCACCGTCCCTCTTTTCGGGGGTCAATGTGATCTCGTAGCCCATCTTGGCCAGTATCTCTCCGACCAACTCTTCAAACTTGCGGGGCGGTAGGCTCCTCACCAGTTCTGGCTCGGCCCTCAGAAGCTTGAGGATCTCATCGTTGGCCGTGCTGACCTCAACAATGACCTGCCGCTCGGAATCGCCCTTCAGCGGCCTGCCGTCAGGCCCCACAAGGCCATTTGCTCGAAAACCTCGCAGGTGACGGAGTATCTCACCTATGGCATCGCTCCGACCGCTCCGGAGCTCCTGCAGTGCCAAACTCACAATTGCGGGGTGTCCCTGTGAGATTTCTCGCAGCCGTTGAAGGTCTTGCAGCTGGAGGGACGCCCCCATCTCCTCAGCGACGTTGTTAGCGAGCAGGTAGAACTCTCGCTCATCCAGGCCGCCCAGCACGATCTGCTCGGAGGACATACGTGCGAGTTGGACACGCGAAATCACGATGCTTCGCAGATTTGGATACCGGAAGTGAGCCTCGTCAAGCTGCTTCATCAACTGAGACTGGGCTTCCCATGACACCCTGTCGAGATCATCGACTACCAACAGAAATCGGGCGACGATGGGAGCCGGTAGCCCAATGGGCTGTGCCGCCCTGGCCTCGTGGAGTGGCGCACTTAAGAACTCCACGCCGTCGGGAAATAAATCCGCAGCGGCGTGGGCAAACATTTGAACAAAGCTCGTCTTTCCAATCCCGCCCAGGCCCGTCACGACGACGCTTCGCGGAAATTCTCCAGTCAGGAGAGATTTCAGCTTCTCAAACTCCTTAGATCGGCCGATATACATGGCGCCGACAGGAGACATAGCTGGTCGCCACTCCTTCTAAGTAGACATAGTTCGGATTCTACCTGGGGATTCGCCGACTTCAACTAAGGCGATGAAGGCGCATCATCGTTTATTCAGCGAGCGGTAGAGGCGCTTGGTGCCGCTGCCAGGCGGATCCTCGCACATGAAGCATTCGGCATAGGTGTCGATTGCTTGCATCACGCCCTGCAAGGATGGGCTGGAGAACGCGTTGGTCGTCCCCGTCGCGTAGTGGGCCACGAAATTGCCGGTGATACTGGCCATATGAGTCTGTAGGCCCGCTTGCTGTGCTGCATCCAGGATCAGATCGCCGGCGGCCTTGTGCAACTTCACGGCCGCCTCGATCGCGGCCACCGCATTGCCCACCTGCTTATTGTTGTCGTCGAGCGCGAAATCAATCGGGACCGGGATTTTCACTTTTTGGATGATCTCCAGTAGCCGATGCTCCAGGTACTGACGAAGTCGCGGCGCCGCGTCGTCGATTTGGCCGGCCTGCAGGAACCGCAAAGTGGCATCACGAACACGATTGACCGCATCAGATTGCGGCAACACGGCCGTGCGGGCTGTCCCTTCCAACCGTTGATGTCGCCACCCCTGGCCGCTGTTGCGGTTGAAAAGCTTCTCGAGGAGGGTGTCATGGCTCAGAAGAATGACTTGTGGCCCGTCAGCCTGCATCGGACGCGCAAACTGGGTACGAATGAGCTCCATCAGGTGGAATTGGTGCCCCGCGTCGAAGCTGGAGGTCACATCGTCAAGAACCACGAACCGCGGCTCGCCTCCATAAAGCGTCGCCGCCGCCAGGTAGACCGACACGGCAAACGCGTTGCGGAAGCTCTCAGAGAGGAGCGCCTGCGCGGACACGTTCTTGAGCGTGAAAAACTCGGACAGACCGATAGAAAGAGCCTCGGCTCCATCGGCCTTGGCCAGCGACGGCTTGACAGGCTGGTACATGATCGAGCCGAAGAACTTCTGACACAGGGGCTCGACGGCGGCCAACCGGCGCTTGGAAAGATTCGCCTCCGCGGTAGCGAAGGTCTCACTCGCCCGGTCTAGGAAGGCCTTGATCCGCGTGACGGCCGCAAGCTTGCCGGTGACTTTCGTGAGAGAGGCCTGCGCGCCCTCGATTTCATTCCAAGCCTTCTGCAGGCGTCTGGCGGCCTCAACCGCGGTCGTGACCGCAACGAGGGACGCCGGAAGTTCCTTCTCCAGCGCCTCGCGCTTGGTCTTTGTGTTCTCGAGGGCCGCCGACGCTCGGTCGATCAACGTGTTTCGCCAGGTCCAAAGATCTGCAACGTTCGCCGCGGTTACAGCCAATTCGGGCCTATGGGCCAGATTGGCGAAAAGGAGCTTCTCATCCTTGACGGCATGGGCCTCCTCCAGCTTGCGCAAATCGCTCCACGACTTTGCCTTCCATTCGGCATCGATGTTGACCGTGCAGTCCTCGAGCTCTTGGAAAGCGGCCAGGCGCACCTCCAAGTCGGGAAGCAAAGGTCCGGAGCCTTCATGCTCGCAAGCCGGGCACTTGTTCTTGTTCGGCCAACACTCATCCACAAGAACGGCGCGGCTCGCGGCGTAAAGATCCTTCAGCAACCGGCCAGCTGTCTTTGACAGCGTAGTGTCGCGCTGTTGCGCGAGCGCGAGCAGTTGCTGATGGTCCGCATCGGTTGGTCCCATCGAGATTTGGCTTGTGTACGTGGTCTCCTGGCGTCGCAACGTAGCCAGGCGCGCCGGACCATCGCCTCCTTCAGCCTTCTTGATCGACTCCACGCAGTCGTCGAGTGCTATATCAGCAAAGCTCTTGCCAGCGCAGTGCGGCATGAGAACCGCGACCTGATGCAACGCATCATGTGCCTTTGCGATCGCAGCCGCGTGATCTTTCTGCTCATGGAGAGAGGTCTGCGTCAGTAACTGAAACGCCGCGACCGCCTCAGCCTGCTGCTTGGCAATCGTTGCCTTCAAGGAGGTTTCCTGTTGCGTCAGGACTTTAACCTCGAAGTGGTTGTTGAAGGCTCGCGTGTTGGCAAGCCCTTGCAGTACCTGACGCAGGGTCGAGTATGCGGCGAGTCCAAGCAAGCCCGCAAAGGCTCGCCCCCTGTCGAGGGCCTTATCATCGATGAAGGACTGCAGCGTCTTGTGGTCGAGCAGGACGAAATCGCGGTTGAGGGACTCCAGAAGCTTCTCGCCGTCGATGTTGGCTGGGGAAGTCACCTTGCGAACGCCGAGGGCGTTGCGGGTTATGGTGAGCGAAACGGGCGCCCCTCCGCCGTCTGGCCGCACGGTCAAACGAATCGTTCCCGTGTTTTTTGAATGAAAGCGGTTCAGGTAGTAAGAATCACCGCTTTCCGTCGCCGGCAGCTCGTCGAGCTTCGGAATCTTCTTGCGCAATGCGTATGTGAGTGCGTCAAAGATAGAGCTCTTGCCGACGCCGTTGGGCGCGGAAACGGAGTTGACGGCATCGTGCGCGAAACTCAACACCAGAGGATCACCCTCATTGTTGATGCCGCGTACACCCTCGATCTCGAGGCGTTCCAGAAACCAGCCGCTCATGGTGCCTTCGGCGTTTTCGCTAGCGCAGCGAGAAGCTCGTCCCAAATCAGCGCCGGCTCCGCACCGGCGGCGAGATCATTGAGCCGGGTCGCTAGAACAGGTCCAAGCGTCGAGTCCAACTGTTCAAGCTCTGCACTGTATGCTGCAAAATTGTCGCCCAAAGGCGCAGTATCACTGAATTTGAAAACCATGGCCCCTCCCCTCGGCACATTCTCACCGACCGCGGCACAACTTTCAATAGAGCGATGCTCCGTATGCTACGAAAGTCATTGTCTGTATTTAGACACCAACCGATTGCCGCCGGGAGTGTTGGTCTGTGGGTCGGGTTGGCTCGGGTAGGTAAGGCGCTATGGCTTCAATTTGCGGAGCGGTCCGCTGCTACCGTCGATCAGTTCACAACGCGTTTGGAGGGCGTCCTATACGTCCCACACGCGTTCCAGAAGAAATCCACCAGCGGGATTGCGACCCCGCAACGGCACATAGACCTGGTCCGGCAGCGCTTGCGCGAAGCCGAGGCCATCCACAAGGCAACAAAGGGAGAGCGATGATGAGCACCAAAACGAAGCTGCCCGCCCACACCAAGGGCTCGGGCAACATTTTTGCTGATCTCGGCCTGCCCAACGCAGAGGAACATCAACTCAAAGCTGCACTGGTGGTGCAGTTAAAACGGCTGATGGCCGAGCGGGAGGTCACCCAGACCGACGCCGCCAAGCTGGTCGAGATGAAGCAGCCAGACTCGTCCAAGGTACTCCGTGGGCAATTCAAGCTGGTTTCAATAGAAAAAGCTGATGCGCATGCTTTTCACGGTTCAATGAGGCTCTGCTTTAGGCCGCCCTACTCCGCGGCTTCAGCGGGAGCACTCTTTAGCTCCGAGAACTTCGCCGCCATGGTCGGATTGCCCCGGGTCAGCTTCTTGATCGTCACGTCCTGCGCCTTATCGTTCGCAAGGCGGAGATTGCGGTCGGCGCCGATCAAGGCATCCTTGGTCTTCTGCAGGTGATCGATGGACTTATCGATCTCGGCGATCGCCGTCTGGAAATTTCGGGAGGCGAGGTCGTAATTCTTGGCGAACCCGTTCTTGAACGTTTCCAACTGGTTTTCGAACTGGGTGATGTCGATATTCTGAGCCTTAACCAGCGCCAGCTCGGTCTTGAACTTCAGCGAGTTAAGAGAGGCATTCCGCAACAGCGTGATCATCGGCAGAAAGAACTGCGGCCGGATGACGTACATCTTCGGATAGCGGTGGAAGACGTCGACGATGCCGCTGTTGTAAAGTTCGCTATCGGGCTCAAGCAGTGAGACCAAGATGGCGTATTCACAACCCTTCTCGGTGCGATCCCGGTCGAGTTCCCTGAGGAAATCCTCGTTCTTGCTCTTCGTCGCCGTCCTGTCGCTCTCGTTTTTCATCTCAAACATGATCGAGATGATCTCGGTGCCGGCCTCGTCCGCGTCGCGGAAGATGTAATCGCCCTTGCTGCCCGTCCGCGCGTCGTTGTCTTTCTCGAAATACGCCCGCGGAAAAGCCATCGAGCGCACCCGGTTGAACTCGGTCTCGCAGTGCTGCTCAAGGGTCTCACCAACCATCTTAGTCGAGAGACGCGCCTTCATGTCCTTAAGACGCTCGATCGCGTCGTCGCGATCCTTGATCTGCGTTTCGTACTTGTCCTTGAGCGACTGCTCGGAGAGCTGTTTTTCAAGCTGGACCTGCTTGATGCAGTTCTTCAGCTCATCGCGCTCTTTCTCCACGGCGCCGACGGCTTCGGTCACGGCGAGCTTCTTCTCCAGCTCGACGGCCTGAAGCTTAGCCTTCAGCTCCTGGATTTCTTTTTCCTTGGCGGCCGTGATCTTGTGCTGCTCGCTGGCCAAAAGCGCCTCAGCAAGCTCTGAGGCAGCCTTCTTCTCGCGTTCCGCCTGTGCAAGCGCGTTCGCCAGCGTGTCACGCTCCTTCTCGACCACGCTGAGCGCTTCGGTGACAGCAAGCTTCTGAGCGACTTCGCTCCCCTCAAGCTTGGACTTCAACTCCTGGATTTCAGCATCCTTGCCAGCGGCGGTCTTCTGCAGATCGCTGCTGACCTGGGCCCTGGTCAGTTCAACAGCGCTCTGCTTGTCGCGCTCGGCCAGTTCCAGCCGTTCATGGAGTTGCTGTGAGAAATCGGCGTCACGGACCTGCTTCAGGATCGCGGCATAGCCGGATTCATCGACCTTGAAGGCCTTCTCGCAGTGGGGACAGATGATCTCGTGCATGTTTCCTGTCGGGGCCGTGATGTTGTCATTTAAAATGGGACGGGCCGGCAGAATCTGGCCGCACAAGAACAAAATTAGAACAAGCGAATTTGAAGGGTCAAGCCCATGCGCCGCGATTTTGCGCACTTTGCTTTGGCAATCCCCGCCTTTCAAAGACCTCGGCGCAGAATTATCAGCGTCAGAACTTCAGAGCAGTCGATTCCAGCTTGAAGTGACGCTTGACGAGCTCCGCAAGCCGCCGGCAGAGCAGGTCATCCGAGCGGATCAATTTTGCTGTCGCCTGTGCATGCGTCTCTTCCCCCGCCGCGAGCTGCAGCAGGGCCGCACGCAATGCCGCATCGACGTCGTCGTTGGACTTGGCGGGGCCACCAAGATTGCGCGAGAGGTCCTCATAAGCTTTCAGTATCCCGCGCTCGGCGGCCGTAGAGAGTGCCGCCTTGGGGTCGGTCACAATCAATGTGTCGTTTAGACCTCGTAGGTCTCTGGAGAGCAGAAAGGCCAGGACTCTCCCGGCGGCGTTGGTGCCGTCCTGGCCAAGCTGCCCGCAGCCACCTGGTGCAGCACACATCTTCTCGTGATGCTTGACGAAATCGATCTTCTTGCAGAAATGAAGGATCAGACTGGAATCGAGCAGGAATTCCGCCGTGTGCTCCGAATTCCAGTACCAGACTCCGCCGACCTGTCGCAGCGGCCCCTCTTCCTTTGTGGGGTCGTAGGGGGTAACCGGCAGCTTGCTCAAGTCCTTGTCGGAAATCATGAAGCGGTAGGCATGGTTCTTGTATTTGCGAACCTCCACCCAATAGATCTTTCGGCGTGCGACGATGTCGGCAAAATTAAAAGTGAACTGGACGGAGCCGTAACGCGAGCCATTGTGCCAGTTGTTGGGAGATAACCAGACGACCGTCGTGCGGGAGTCGTTGAGGATACACTCGTCGTAGATCAACCCTCGGGTAACCTGCCCATCAGCTAATATACGTAAGGCCGGCCCGGTGTGCGTGACGTGATGCACGGTCGACAGCACCGAAGCGGTGCCGGCAACGCCTGCGGCCGGCACCGTGCAAGCGTATGGTTTCCATGGGGTCGTCATAAGAAATCCGTCGCCATGATCATCAGCATCATCGGCTTTCGGGGACATCGCCCGGCTTGATGCAGCGCACCAGCTGCGCCCTCAGAAGCCGCCCTTGCGCTCTCGTCCCGAACTATACAGGTTGTGTGCTAAGCTTAACCACAACCTGGAAAGCCGAACCGTGTCAACCGACAGAATCCAGACCACGCTAGCCGATCGAGCCCTGGCACTCGCTGCCAATGTCGCTGTCTTTTACATCGGCCTGTATGTCGCATCGGGAAACCTCTTGCCGACCGGCGGGCTCGAAAGCGTTTGGTTCTTAAGCGGCCTTGCACTCTGGTTTCTGGCGCTGCTTTCGGCACCCTGGTTCGTGCCACCAAAAGACGCTCTCGCCAACGCCATTGGCGCCATGGCCATCCTGATTACGGCTGACCTCGGAGCGACCGGGGCTCTTAAGCCTCATCTCGAGGTCATGCGTTGGACTGCGGTAATCTACTGCCTCGCCTCTATGGCGGGAGCGATGGTCGCCCTGTTTATTCACGACAAGAACAAACGATCCCCCGTCGGGCGGTTTTTCTTTCGGGCCACCGATGCTTTCGGCCAGGGCGAGCTGCTCTACACGCCACCGGCGCTGATCAGCATCATCGGCGCCTACCAGAGCAGCCTGACCACGGTCGCCTGGCTGACAATGCTGTGGACATTGATCGCGATCGGCAGGCCTTTTGAGCGGCTGATCGCCGCCTGGAAGCACTGGCAGGCAGAGAAAGCCAGGGTCATTACCTCCCCGACGGTAGGCATCATCGAACGCATTGATCACCCCAATATCGTCAGGGTCAGGCTGTCGCGGCACAGCTCGTGGAAGCCGGGCATGCTGTACACCGCGGCCATGTCAAATGGTGATCAGCACTATGTCATGGCTCTGTTCGCTCAGGTCCAGGGACTGGACGTGATGGGGACCGGTCTTTGCGTGGCTGAGCTGCAGGACAGGATAGTGCTGGCTGAAGGAGACGTCATCCAGTCGCACTCCCCCGAGAAGGCAGCGAAGTTCATAGAAAACCTGAGCGGCACGGCCGGGTCCGTGCTGGTCGGATTCACCGTCGAGAACTCGAACATCGGCATCTTGCGCTTCGAGGTCTCGGCCGCATCCGAGTTGGCAGAAGGCCAGGTCGTTTTTGTGCGCGTGAATGGAATGGACGTCTTTTACCAGATCCTCGACGCCCAGACGGCGGAAGAGAGCTTTGACCAGAACCCGCGCGGCACGCACATCGTCAACGCCGTACAGCTGGGTTGTTATTCGCCGGAGGACGGCTTCACCAAGTTTGGCTGGCTTTCAACCATGAACACGCCAGTGTTCTGGGCGAAAGAGCGCGTATTTCCGGCTCCCATTGCCAAGCAGGGCGAGTTTCCCATTGGCGTCGTGCCGTCAACCAATATCGGCGTGATGGCCAATATCGACGATCTGGTTCAGTTTCACACGGCCGTTCTCGGCGTCACCGGCACGGGCAAGACCGAACTCGCGCTTGATATCGTCTGCGAGGCCGCCAAGAACGATTTCAGGATTTTCTGTGTGGATTTCACAGGAGAGTACAAGGCCCGGCTCGCCGACCTGAAGCCCATCTTTCCGGCGCCGACGCAGAAAGAAACAGACGACCTTGAGCAGAAACTGTTCGCTGTCGAAACGACGCCCTACGGCGCGCCCGCGGAGAAAGCCGCCCTGAAGACCGCCCTCACCCAGATCAAGGGCGGCGTCGACAAGCAGATCAACGACTTTCTGGTCGGCAATGATCCGCTGGCAATACTTGAGTTGACCGAAATCTCGAACACTAAGGCAACGCTGAGGATCACCGAGCTGTGCTGTCAACGATCATGGCCTGGGCCCGGGCCAACCGGCAGGCGCGCAAGGTTCTCATTGTCCTCGAAGAAGCCCACACCATCATTCCGGAGACGTTCAGCTCGGGTTTTGACAGCGAAACGCAATGGGTCGTCAGTCGGATCGGGCAAATTGCATTGCAAGGCCGGAAGTACGGCGTAGGTCTTCTGGTCATCAGCCAGCGGACCGCGCTGGTGAGCAAGACGATCCTTTCCCAGTGCAACACCTTCCTGACACATAGCCTGATCGATCAGACCAGCCTCAATTTCCTGGAGAGTGTGTACAGCACACAGCATGTCCGCTCGATTCCAAATCTCGGCCGCTTCCAGTTTCTGGCGGCCGGCAAGGCCATCAAGGCCGAACGCCCGATCCTTCTTGGCCGTCCATTCGATCAAGCCAAGAAAGACGCGAGCGATGCGTTACGAAAGCCACCGCCGGGAGCTGCTGCTGCCGCGGCAGGATAAGGCCGCCAGGCTCAGCTCCCGAAACGCGCCGCTTCAATACTCTTGATAAACCGCAAAACCGCGGTCACAGAATCGAAAATGAACCGGGCTTCCGGATGGTTTGGCAGTACATTGTCGTGGGCCAGGGAATTGTTGTTGCGGACGAAGTTGAACTTCTCGAAGACACCGATCGCGTTCTTGATGATCTGCTTACTCATGTCGGTGAGCTGATGCCCCTGGTCCAGGGCTTTGACGTATTTGCCCACCCGGCTGTGCAGGGGCTCGTCGGTGCTCCAACCGACATCATGGCTGTCGAGCAAATGACCGAACTTCTTCATGCAGTAGGTGTGCAGGCGATCGAGAGCGGCAGCGGGCTTGTTCGCGCTGATGTCCCGCTCGATCGAAGACACTAGCTCCTCAAGAGTTTCGTCGCGGTTAAACCTTTCGATGACATCCGTCCTCGGAACGGCCGCGCCACCCTCGATAGTGGCGATGAGCTCGAACAGTTTGATCTTCATAGACCCGTGGTCATCGGCGTCTCGAAAGATCGGAATCTCCTCGCGCTCTTTCCATAGGCGACGGAGGACGCGGGCAACCAGGTGCTCGTCCTCTTGATCTACGAACGAGCGCAACCGATTGGCTTTGGACGTCCCCCGCGTCTTGTAACGCTGCTGGTCGATGTCGATCCTGAACTCGTCGTCGAAGAATTCAGCAAAAGTGCGATCGGAGAAATTGAGGACGTAGCCGCTGCCCATGCCCAAGGCGCTGTCGATTAAGCGCATCTCCGAACGCTTTAGGTTCGTCATCTGCTACGCCTTCATGGATTGGAATGCCTGAGATGTCGGCGCACCGCATAGGTCTCGATCACGCGGCCCGCGCTGAGGCGCTGCGAGGCGCCAACTTGACGGCGTAGCACTTCGCGCTTTTCAAGAACGAACTCCTTAAGAGGGCCTTCGTCGTTGGCGACTTCGAGCCCTTCGTCGAACCCCTCATGCTTGGCAAAATAGGCCAAGGCAGCTTCAGGGCTCAGTTCTCCGGGGATCGACCATTCGTCCTTTTGTGCCGGGTCAAATAGCGGTGTTGCCCGCTGCAAAGTGTACCAATGAACCCGGTCTGAGCCATCATTGGCCGGCTGCCGGGTCAGTATCTCCAGGGCCTCTACAAGGCTCTTTCGAGAGACCGTGAGACGTTCAATGTCGGCGTCGGTCTGATCGATCCTGCCAGCACTCGTTGCTTCGCCGCTGGTCATTTTGCCCGAGCGCAACATGGCCAGCTGCGTGTCGATCAGCTTGATGCTGTCGAGATAGCCGATGGCCGTTTCCAGAATAACGATAACCGGCCCGGGGATTTCGCGTTCGCCGGCTTCCCATCGGCGGACCGTGCGCCCATCTTCAACCCGCACGATTTTGGCCAAGGCGCCTGCGCTTAATCCAAGCGAAGCGCGCGCGTCCTTCAAAGCTTCCGGTGTTCTGACGAGAGTCATAAGGCTTTCCTAGGTCCGTTGGACCTAGTTACATATAGGGCCATTGGCCCTATAGTAAAGAGATCCATTCATTTATTTGCCTTTTGAAGCGGCAATAAAACCGGCAAAATGGGCAGCACTAATCTTTATATATCTATTGATATTGCTATATATTCTGGCGGCAAAGGAAGCGGCAAAAATGGACGTATCAGCAATGGAGCCTCTCCTGCCCGAGGATCGGCAGGAACTCGAAGATCTCGCAACTGATTTGGTTGCAAGGGCCAACACGCTGGCCGGCCGCCTCCACCCGGTCATGAGGGCCTCGGTAGGCGATCTGGTGCGTTCGATGAACTGTTACTACTCCAACCTCATCGAGGGCCACAACACACTGCCCATCGACATTGATCGAGCACTGAACAACGACCTGGCCAAGGAGCCGGAGCGCCGCAATCTGCAATTAGAGGCGCGCGCTCACATTGAAGTTCAGCAGATTATCGATCGCGGAGAAGCCCCCTCGCCCGCGCTGTCCGTCGATTTTATTGTCTGGACGCACAAAAACTTCTGCGAACGCCTGCCCGAAGAGCTGCTGGTCGTTGACCATCCCACGACCAAGAAGAAGATCAAGATCGTACCCGGCGAACTTCGCCAAGACCAGGTGAGAGTGGGGCGTCACATCCCTCCCGATCCAGCCGATCTCCCCGCATTCCTGAAGCGTTTTGCCGAAGGATATTCGTCCCCTCACCTTTCAAAGCTACGCAAAATTATCGGCGTTGCGGCATCACACCATCGCCTGGCCTGGATTCACCCGTTTCTGGACGGTAATGGCCGCGTGACACGCCTGTTCTCACATGCACTCTTGCGCGAGTTAGAAGTCGGCTCTGAGCTTTGGGCCGTCTCGCGGGGACTCGCGCGGCGAGTCGCCGATTATAAAGCAAACCTACAGGCGGCAGACGAACCGCGGCGCGGTGACCTTGATGGCCGCGGTAATCTCACGATGTCGGGGCTTGTCGGGTTCTGCCAATTCTTCCTTACCACCTGCGTTGACCAGGTCGACTTCATGACGGGGCTTTTGGAACCGGAAGAACTGCTCAGGCGGATGGAGATCTGGACCGAGGAGGAAACGCGTGCAAAGCGGCTTCCAAAGGGCTCTTGGCCTTTACTGCGCGAAGCGGTCATGGCCGGAGAGTACACGCGGGGTAATGCGCCTACCCTTACGGGATACGAAGAACGCCAAGCGCGAACGGTCCTCAACGCCCTTATTGAAAAGGGCTACCTCGTTTCACCCACGACGCGCTCGCCCGTGAAGCTGGGCTTTCCCTCGGCCGTTGTCGATCGATGGTTTCCGAGATTGTACCACCCGGCCGCCTGAGTTTTCGGCGGGCAACGCCAGACACGATCATCGTAGAATCGTACATACGATTCCACTCCAAGTATCGATCATCACCATGCATCCTCCGGAAACCAGAAAAAATTCTCGATGTGCTGGTCGAAGGCCTGCCGGATGTGCCGTATATGGGTCGGACGATAGCGGCCTTGCGTCTTAGCATGCAGGCGAAGGAAGCCAAGATAGATCGGCGCCAAGTTACGCTCCAAACGATAGAACGCAGAAATCGCGTCTTCGTTGTCGGGACCGTCACCATGCACTACGGCATTGCGAACCGTGTACGCGTACTGAACATCCTCAATGATCTGTAGCGCGCGACCGCAGTCGCCCCAGCCACCAGCAAATCCGCACCGTCTGGCGAGCCCTTCAGACTTCTCCTCGCGCGGTAACACGGCAAGCGCCTCCAGCGCCGCCACGAGACGAACAAGGCGTATCCGATCGTGTGGTTCGCTAAACGCCTCTGCAATAAGTGCGTTTGCGTAACGCAGGCGTTCGAGGACAGGCGATGACGGATCGTCCCCCGATGCCATCCACATCGCCAAGCTTGCGAGCAGGTTCGCGTCCGGGCCGAAGTCATCATCAAATAGATCAGCCCAGCAATCATCAAGATGACTCGCCCATGGTCCGCTTGACAGGCTAAAATTCGGCGAGCCGGCCTTGTCGAAATAAACCCGAACCTGGGACGTTTCCCAAATGAACCCGTTCCCAACACGGACATCGTCCGTGTGATGGTAGCCAAATTTTATGCGAATGAGATTGAGGATATACTCGGCCACATCCCGAGCCGTTTTCCAGGCCATCTCATATTCGTGCCCACGCACCTGTACGAGCACAAAGTGATCATAACGCGCTGAATAGGCCGACCACTCGGCCGCCGCTTTCGCGCTGAAACTGTCGCCTTCGGTGAGAAGAGTATCTATCGAGGCGCGATGGTTCTCCTCGAAAACCGCCCTGGCCAGGATGGCAGCCGGCCCTATGCAAAAGCTGGTCTTCGTTGCAGACGGTGCGAAGCAGACCGGAATAACGTAGAGGCCATCCGAACGCCTTGCTTCGGCGAGTCTCTTGGTCGCCCCGGCTATCACTGCATGTTCGGAGAGTTTACGGGTCCGCTTGGCTTTCGGCAGATGTGCGAAGTGGGCCTCGACAAGGCAACGTCGGGCTGTTTCCCTCGTCACTCTCCGTTGCTCATCCATACGGCTAAGCAGCAGTTGTGTCGCGACGCTCAGGTGGTCATTTCCCTGACGGCTGACCCAATTCCCACTTTCGTGAATGTTACCGAAGGTGACATGATCACCTTTCAACATGTTCACATACCAATCCTTCGGCGCATCGGGAGGCGGAAGTCCTCTCAGCCATTCACCGAGATATTGATCAACAGCATCTTCCAACCGCATCATCAAACTCGCTTACTCAATGTATTCGGCTATAGGTGCGTCCGGCCAACACACGCCGCACCTGACCGGCGTCAATGGCGCCAACTGCCGACCCTATTGAGGGAAGGTCATGACCCATTGCAGCGAGATACCGGATCTTCCGGACCTGTTCGGCAGTTAAGCGGTTCTCGCGGCCACATATCACGGCTTCCGCATAGGCGGGGTCGTTCCATGCAGCAGCGACGCCCGGTTTCGCAATCACGACCTGAGGGTACTTCGCAAGATATTCAACGAGAGCCTCTTCTCTGGCCTCCGTCTCAATCGAGTTGCCGGCCTCTCGACCGGCCAGTTGGTGAAGGACCCGCACGCCTTCCCTGCCACCAGGGATCATGTTGAGCCCTAGTGAATGCTTTGACGCCAAGCTGTATTTATCAACGAGGTACTCTTCCGTGTCCTTCGCCATATCTTCATCGACGCCCACCGAGCAAAGCACGGTAATCACTCCGGTAAGCTTCGGCCGACCGTCATCTCGACCCGCCAGTTGAGCAACCCTAGCATCGACCAGTTCGGCCATCTTTTGCGGGAAAAGACGGGCTTGCCGCGTGCCGAGCGCGGCCTTCATATGCTCTCCGAAGCGATAGTTCCAGCCGCGTTTGGTGATGCCGTAGTACACATATTCCTTGTCGTCATCGGAGAACAACACGTGGAGATAGACGACGTAGGTCCCCTCCAGGTACGGCCCTCCCCGGAGCAGTGCCCGCAATGGCAATTCCACTCGCATCGGAATGTGGAGAGCAAGAGACTGCATAGCCAGAAAAACGACAGGTCCGCTTTCGCGCTCGCCCTTGCTCTCGATAACCGTAGCGAGGTGCATCTTCTCGCCCGACTTCGACGCCGTCTCGGTCACCTCGATGGCAATTCGGTTTAGCGTACCCAGTTTCAGCGGGCCGGATTTATGCCCGCCCAGCCGATTCCACCGCACAATCTTCTCGGGGATACCGGTCTGCTGGTTTAGTCCGACGAGAGCCGAGTCAAGGACTTCTGCGCATTTGCCAATATCAAAGCTCAGACCTTCCGCCAGGTAGTAGAGAGCTGATGGCCGTAGATACTTGAATTTCATCATGACGCCCCCCGGGCGAAGTCGTTTGACTACTGGTACCCCCTTTTGCGTTTTTCGCTCCACTTTGCAATCATAGCAATATCTGCCATGCCGCGCGTTTCGTATTGCTCCCAACAAACTCTGCCGGCATGACCGATCCTCCCCCACTCTCGCACGAAGGACCATCCGCCAAACAAGGTCGGCTGGACGTCCAGCTTGTAGAACCGGGCCACATTGTGTTGATCGTCGACGCGGGTCAGCATGATTGCGGTCATGCGATTTCCTCCTTATATTTTTGTTTTATTGACGCTGCAGAGCCGTTTGCCGGCTTTATGCCGAGCAGACGCAGGGCATCGGGGCGGAGCTGCCCTTCCGGTGACACGAAGCGATAGAGCGTCTGCCGCGTGATCGAGAGTTCTTCACAAAGCTTGCCGACGTTCGTGTCGCGGTTGGTCATCCCGGCCTGGGCTAAGCGAATTTTGGCGGCGGTCATCTTGAACTTGCGGCCGCCTCTCCTGCCCCGCGCCCGCGCCGAGGCCAGACCTGCTCGCGTACGTTCGGAAATCAGCTCGCGCTCGAACTCGGCCAAGGCCGCGAATACCCCTGCTGCCGATACAGCAGGTTACTTGGTTGCGGGGGTAGGATTTGAACCTATGACCTTCAGGTTATGAGCCACTGCCGAGAATGGAAACACCTGAACGAATTCAACGGCAGACACCTCGTCATGTGCCAAATATGTGCCATGTAGCGTTTGGAACTCTCTGACAAGAGACAGGCTTATGACGCGGCAGGCTGGCCGTCGCTGGTCCCAGCGGGGGTCCAATCCGCAGGGCGATGAAATACCATTTTCCGGTCGCCACCCTTCAGCAACCGGTAGTTGCCCAGGTCATATCCCGGACCAGTTCTTCGCCGGCATCCGTGATCATGTGCCGCACCCGCGGGAAGTGACCAAACTGGCCCATGAAGTGCCGGTTCATGCCAAGCCGGAAATCCTCACCCTGCTCGACATTGAGAAATGCGTCGCCAAAGTCCGCGAGGACGAGGTTCACGACCGTCGTTGGATTGACTACGAGATTATACATGTAGGGCACCATGCCCGGCAGTGGCAGCCGCAGCGACGGGTGTTCTGGCGCTCCCGTCACCAAAACGGGCGTGGTCGAGGCCCGCAGCGGTTTAGCCGTACGCACGACTGTTATTCCGCACCCACGATAGGCTGCCTCGGTCCAATCGGCAGAGGCAGACATGTAGTTGAAGATCTCCTTGGTCAGACCGGGATTTGCCCGCATTTCCGCGTAGTGCTCCTTCTCCTCGTCTGAAAACTGAATATCGCTGTCGGCTTGACCCGCGAGCTGCGCAAGCTCTGATTGGCTGGCAAGGTAGTGGGGCGTGCGCGCTTCAAGGTGCCGGAGCAACGCATAAAGCACTGGCTTGTCGGACCGGTCGAGAGAGTCGGTCCGACCGCTCTGAATCTTGGCCCACGTATCACTTTGCGAAATGGGCGTCTCAACGGAGCGATTAATGGTCTCCTCGACCGACACCGGGATGCCTGCGTAGGAGTGAACATAAAGGTCCTTCTCGAAGCCAAGGCCTTCGATCGACCGTTCCGCCCAAACGGCATATTCGCCGTTCCTGGCGAGCGTCCTAATCTTCTTCCTCTCAGGGTCGCAGGCGAAGTTTCGCAAGTAGAACTGCGGTACATAGTGATGATCGCGAGGATTGTTCATTCAAGTTTTGGCGCTGATGATTTACCTATTTCTTTCCTCCGGGAATAATTGTGGGCTTCCATCCGTGCTCCGCTTCTATAGATGCGATCATCGCTTCGAAGCCCTCAACCAAGTGCGGCTTTAATGCATCGCCCTCGCTCTCACCCTCGGTCGGCGTCGCCATTTGCTGGAGGAACTCGACAATGAGATCTTGGTCGAGCACTCCCTTCATGTGCAGAAATTTTATCAGACCAACCAAGGTAACTTTTTGTACCATGAGAAGCGCGAACGTTTCGGTATCCATTGTTCCTCTTCCAGTTGTTCGGCCAAATTATCTGTCTTTTCCAAGCTTGTAGCGCTTTAGAACTTTTTTGGACTCTTTGACGCTTTTCGCCGGTTCGGCGGCGGTCAACTGTGCCGCCGCTTTCGCAAGCTCAGGATCTTCCTTCCAAGGTGCATCTAGCACCAAGCAGTTCCGAAGCTTCCCTGTACCGGGCTCGACCAATAGGCCGATCCATGAAGCAGCCTTCTGTCCATACTTTCGCAGCTCGCACTGACGCTTTAAATTCCCTACCGCCTCCAGGGTTGGCAAATTATTGCATTGCACGGTCAGGCCCGTGCTCTCCTTGCTGAAGCCTAGAGATGAGCTGCCATTCTTGCCGCGCGCCCCTTGCTGAGCCTGCCTGTCAATCAGTGCGCAAAGATCATCTGCTGTTTCGCTGCCAAGCTTAAGCAACTCCAAGCCTGCCGCCTAGCCCACGGCGTTGCCATGGCGTTTAGTTCCTCGACAATCCTCCCAAGCGAGCGGCCTTCCAAGAAGGTTAGAATGCCTTTGGGCGTCTTCTCACCATCAACGCCATCGCGCCGGACTGCCATCGCAATGTCTACGTCGGCAGAGATATCGTCTCCCAATTGTATGAAATCATGCTCGCCGAGCCAAAGATTCTGCTTCAGATGATAAGCGAGTGTTGTGATTTCATGTGACGACATAACGTTTTCGCCTGCCTTGGCTCGCAGGTCGAGGTAACTCAGTGACCGCAGCGGCGTATCCAAGAACTCAGTCATGACGTCGAGCATGAATACATCGCTCACCAATGGCGCAGCGATCTTGTCCGTTGTCTTCGATTTCAAGAACTGCTGCACTTGGAAGCTGAGCGCCGGGTAATGATCCGATACGACGCACACCGGAAACACCCGCTTAATCTCCTTCGGCAGCGCGATCTCCTTCCCGTGTTCGTCGGTGAAAGAGCATTTGCCCGCGACAAGCTCTTCCGAACACGTGAAGGCCTGATCGCACGCGTCTTGTACTGCCCCTTTGAAATCCTCTTGAATGTGCGGATCGCTCCCTTGGCGCGCCGCAAGTGTCAATTTCTTAGACTTTGCTTGCAGGACAATTGCGCGGTCAGCAAATAAGACCAGCACGTCGATTTCCCCTGCCTTTTTGCCTTTTGACTCCCAGATATCGACATTCTTAAATACGCGCGGCGCTCCAAACACCTTTTCAAGGCGTTCGGCCGCTAACGCCTCAACGAATTTACCGCGATTGGCCGTTGCGGTCGGCTGATATTTCTTATCACTCAACATCCAGAAAAATGGGCTCTCGTAGAGAGATTCCGCCAATGCATGGTACTGAAAGAGCGTGTACTGATCTTCGCCCGATTTCAGGAGCGGGAATGCGTTCGTCGCGTTGAATGCGTTGAGCGACGAAAATGTAGGATTTTGATCTTTGAGGACAAATGCATCGAGGACCTTCCCTACAACGTCCTCGGTCAGCTTTGACACCGCGATCACTTCTTCGGCGGTGAACTGAAAGCCGGGCAAGAGCGTCCACTCCTCCGCTGGCTTGTCCCTTAGCCTCTTCAGTTCCTCCGGCAGCTTCCTTTCGAGAATAGCAAGCAAGGATGAGACGACTTTTGAGGCATCCTCGATGGTGAAGCCACGATTGCTTTTCAGCCATTCATTATCCGCCTGGTACTTCTTGGTGGCGAACTCTCGATATTGAGATGGATAGGCCGATTCAGCCGCATAGAAAATCGGCTCCCTCAGGACAGAGCCCGCCTTGAATGGATTGACGTCCTCTCCCCCCTTCGCGGCCTCGGCCAATAGTGCCTTGAACTCCTCCTCACCGGGCCGATTGAGGGCGTGATGAAGCTCCTGAAGCAATTCTTCAGCGCGCTTCATCATTTCCTGCATCTGCTCGTTTGAAGGCTTCGCCCAGTCGATCGGGCCCATGGCCATCAGCCCTATGAGGGTAGACATCTCGGTTCGGATAAGCCTATCCGGCGAGAACATTTTGGCGTAGTCCTCGCCCTTCAGCTCATCGCCGTAACCCACGACGTTGTCGCGGAAGCAGAAATTTGCGACTGCATGGGCAAAGCCGGGACGCTGACAGACGCCAGCGAGCCCATCAAAAATTTCTTGCTCGCTTCTAATTTTTTCCTCTTCCAGTCCCTCCGACATCGTCGCTCCCAATCAAACGTGATTATATAACGCAACGACTGGCGATATACGCCGTGGCGGGGCAAAAGCTAGGGTTGTTGTTGGGAAATTGGTTGCGGGGATAGGATTTGAACCAACGACCCTCAGGTTATGAGCCTGACAGTGTCGTTAGCGGCGTTGGCGACTTCCCATGGCGGTAGAGACCATATTCAGCTCGAGAATATTCGGCTCAACTATCTGGTCGGCTCCTGACCTCTTGTCTTCTCGCGCCGCTCTTTACCGACGTCCGGCTCCGCGCCGCGGCGCCGAGTATCGGCAAGCTTCGAAAGCTCGTTCTTCAGCGCATGCCGCCGAGTTTCGAGGGCAGGCATGTCCTCGACGAATTGCCGAACCTGGCGTGCTAGCTCCTGATCTGCTGCCGCTCCAGAACGCTGGAGCTGGGCGGCATAGTCGAGATATCGCCGCCGGATCGCGTCCTGACGTGACTTGATCTGCTCGTCCCAAGGATGTTTGGTACTCTTGCCGCCCCTCACCTCCGAAAGCACCTCTGTACGAGCTAGCCGATCAACATCGGGCACGATCTTTCGCCTGCGCAAGGCAACCACCGCCCCGCGATCGGCCTTTCGAACCTGTCCGCGGGTCCGCCGCGGCGTTGCCTCCGCCGCGATGCCGCGAAGCCGGAGTTGTCCAGCAAACCGTTCTCGCCAGGCCTGAAGATCCGCCTTGCGGGGATTGAGGCGCTTGCCATTATGTCCGAGGGACCGAACGGTCAAATGCACGTGGGGGTGTTTGTTGTCGAGGTGCTGGACGAAGACGTAATCGTGATTGTCACCGAATGTCTCGATGGCAAATGTCCGGGCTGAATCTTTGACTGCGACGGCATCGGTGCCAGCCGGCATCGACAAAATGATGTTGATCGAAAGCGATCCATCACGGCGACGCTTGCCATCGAGACTGGCATCATCTTCCCAGCATTGCTGCAGATCTTTCAATCCGGAACGACCCGCTAGCGTCGCGCCCTGCTCTGTTTCCGTATCGAGCTCGCCATTTCGCGTGATGTATGCGAGGTGCGACTTGAGATGCGCCACGCTCTTGGTCCGACCGGTGATCTTGACCATCACCTCCGGCGCTCGGCGCACGATGCGCTCGAGCTTCGCGCGCATCGCCGGCGTTAGGCGGCCAGGCGCGGCCGGATCGGGGATATCCCACTCTGCCCACCGAGGGCGCCGATTAGGCGTTTCCCAGACATACGAGATCGGCGGAAGTTCGGAGGCTGGGTCGGCCGACCGAGGCGAGGAGCGCCGACTCATCGCCGTCCATCCCAATAATCCGCGTTGCCATGCAGCGCATTACGTAGTTGCGCGAGTTCCGTTTCGATGACCAACTTGGCCTCTCGGATGGCGGACAGATCGGGTTCGACCGCCCTGCCCTGCAGCACGCTCGTGTTTGCAGCGCGCGCGATCTGGTTGATGTTGCCGCCGATCCGGTTGAGCTCGCGGACGATCGCGCGAAGCGCATCATGCTCGTTCGGGGAATGCTGCACGGGTGACCCTAACCGCGAGCGCACCAGCGAAACGATCCAGCCGGTTCGCGTCATGCCACGCTGATGCGAGACCTCCGCGAGCTGCCGCATCTCGCTCTCGCGAAATCGTACCGTCACCTTCTCCGGCCGTCCGACCGGCAACGCCGAGATGCGCGGCGCGGGTGCAGCTAGTGCCTCAGCGATGAGGCGCCGCAGCAGCGCGGATTTGCCGCCCTGGGTAGCTGCAAGAACTGAGAACGCCGCCGCGACCTCGTCGGAGACACGAAGCGAGATCAGAGCCATGCACTCCAATCCCAATCGCGACGTAATACATCGCTGGCGCGAAGCCTATCCTGCACTAGAAAACGCGAATCCTTCCACCCCCTCCATGTTGGTTCAAACCAACGGGGTCGGCCTTCAAAGCTCGGCAGTCGCTGCAGGTGAGATCCAACCCAGCCGGCGATCGATGCGGAGAATTCCTCTGGGAATGACTGAGCCGTCACCCCTAATCCTTGTACTCCACGAACGCCGCGCGTGCAGGTCGGCAGTATTGGCATCGAATATGTCGACCGCGGCTTTCCAGCAGCCTCCGGCCTCTCTACAGCGCTGTGGGGAGCGCGTTCGGCCTCCGGCTGCTGCGCTAACGCGCCATCCTTCGGATGGGAAATCCGCTCCACCGGCACACCAACTGTGGCAGCGTTTCTGAGGAGGCTGTCTAAGTCCAGCTTCATGCGAAAAGGATCTCTTCGATTGTGATGGTCGATGCTGGAACCTCCTCCGCCTCTTCTGCGCCATCAACCAACAGTACTGCGTGCCGTGAGCCTTGAGACGCGAGTCGATTGACCAGAAGACAGCCAGTGCGACCTTGGTGACGCACTCTGATCGTCAGTGATGTGCTCATTCGCGCGTTCCGATCGCCGGAAGAGTTGGGGGGCTTTTTCGCGATCGCCGTCACGCCGTCTCTCTCTCTGGGTTGCAATGCCGCTTGCGGTGCGATCGGGCTTCGTGCTGTTTGAGATCCAGGAGGCCCTTCGCTATCGGCAGGGGCCCCGCCGGCGTCCGTACGGACTTTGCGGGCCAGCTGACGGGCGTGTGCGTCGGTGAAGCTCTCCTGTGCTGCGCATAAGGTCTCGACGGCGTTGGGCTGCTCACGCCAAGCCTGGTAGAGTTCATACACAGCACGGATTGATGAGCCGGCAAGCTTCGACCGGAGGAACTCCGGCATGCTCTGGACTGACGCGTAGCGAGACACCCAGTCCCTCGGCTTGCCGAGCTTGCGCGAGATGTCAGCTTGGTTGTCACCCTGCCCCAAGCGGTCCGCGATGAATGCTGCAATTTCGGGAGCACTGAGGTCATCACGCTGGATATTCTCGATCATCTGAACATAACGATCCGCAGAACCAACAGCATGAATGAAAGCCGGGATGTCACAGAGCCCGGCGCGCTTAGCAGCACGGTACCGCCTCGCACCCATGACGATCACGTATCGCCCTTCCTCGGTCGCTTGCCGCAGCACGATCGGTTGCAGCACGCCATGCTGACGGACTGATTCCGCAAGCTCCCCGAGCTTCTGTTCGTCGAAACCGCGACGAGGCTGGTCCGGATCTTCGTCAATACGGTCGATGGCGATGCAAGTCGGTTGTCCGATTGTGGCGGCACCATCTTCCGCGGCGTCGATGAGCTGCTTAAAGCTGAGATCAAGCGCCATGTGCGGTCTCGTCCATTTGCGCGACGATCTTGGCGAGAACCTCGCGGATTTCCCGACCAGCTTCCTGCGCAGAGCGGCGCTTCAGCTTCCAGACTGGCAGGCGTTCCGCAACGGCCTCAGCGTAGCCGTCCCTGGCAACGATCTGGCCCGGGAACACATATTTTCCAGCCTCACGCAAGAGTTGCTCAAGATGCGCCCTTTGACGAGGCGACTTCGTGTTGAAGTTCGAAGGCAGCAACCCGAGGAACTTCGTATCCTGGCGGCCATAGCGCCTCTGCACGCCGATCACGGTCTGCATCAGACCTTTGACGCCCTTGATCGAATAGTCCTCCAGATAAATTGGAGCAAGCACATGCGAGGCCGCAACCAAACAGCCGACACTGCGCAGTCCAAGTGATGGCGGCGTATCGATGACGCAGGCATCGAACTGATCCGACGCGACAGCGAGGTTCTCTTGCAGAGTCGTTATGGCGACCGCATTGCTGCGATCCAGATCAGTCAGCGAGCTATCGGCCGGCGCGAGCGTTAGGGACTCGTCTTCCCGAGGTACGACCCGTATCCCCGGCTTGAACAGATCCGCGGCTAACGTTGAACCGGCGTAGTGCCTCAACGTATCCGACGCATTGCTCTGCGCATCAACGTCGATCACGAGAACGCGGAGATTCGCTTCCGCCATGAACCAGGCCAAATGCACAGCAAGCGTCGTCTTGCCGACCCCGCCCTTTTGATTGTTGATGACAATGGTCTTCATATTAAGGTCCGAAAAAGGTCTAACGGCGCTGGGGTCATATCCTCGTCCGTCATGTCATTGGGGATGTTGGTTTGAACCAACAGCGATCGCGAATCCGAACGTGGGAACGATCCCGAAATTCATCCGGCGAATCCCCTGCCAGAAGAGTCAGGTCAGCCCATAGCCATCGAAGGAAAGTCTGGGACGCGAGACTGGGATTGTGCACGTTGCCGGGCGCTCTGCGACGCGGTGGCGAGAGGATCATCACGCGAAGGCGCGGAGACCGCTTGTGGGCTCCGGGAGCGTCGCCGCGGCGGTGCCAGTAGAGCCGTCCCCGAAGAGGCTCGCCCAAGCAGGCAAGGCTGTAAAAGCCGCAGAAAGTTTCGAATTAAAAGCCGATCTTCTTGCGGGCGGCTGTTGTGATCAGGGCTGGCGCAATTGCAAGCTAGGCATCGCGACGCGCGCGTCCCCATGGCGAAGTCTCCATCGAGGAGAGATTTAATCCGGCAAGGATGGGTCGCGACATTTCCAACGCAATGGACCTATCGATAAAATGAATCGATCGGCCCGGTCGATTCATAAGACTCATTGGACGCCGCTTCCCTCGGAAGCGAGACTCTGTCCATGCCGAAACCCGAACCAGAGCCGCTTCATCTGCGCCGCATCGATGCCGCGCGCAATATGCGGCGGTTTTATGCGCTGTCCACGCAGCCTACCTTGTTCGGAGAAATGTCGCTGATCCGCAATTGGGGCCGGATAGGCACGAGTGGCAAGACCATGGTGCAGACCTTCGATGATGGTACGGAGACGATCGAATCCTTCGTACGCTTGGAGCGTGCCAAGCGGAGGCGCGGTTACGCTGTCGCGGACGAGAAACTGTCATAGGCTGGCGATTTTTCGGGGATGACGGTCTGCCTGTGATGTCGGCTCTATCTGTTCCACGACCTTGGTGTCAGACGAGAAAAATCGAACAAGACGGAGCTCGTTCCATGACAACTGCCAATGAGATCGCCCGAAAAGATTGCGGCCGAGAACGACCTGACAAAGGCTCAGGCAAAAACCATCGTCAATAGCGTGTTCGAGGCGATCGCTGATGCGGCCGTGAGCGGAGCCGAGACGAGCCTTCCCAGGTTTGGCAAGTTCAAGGTCAAGGATAGCCCCGCTCGTGAGGGCCGCAATCCATCGACCGGCGCAACGATTGCGATCGCTGCTTCCAGGAAGCTGACCTTTACGCCTGCTAAAACCATCAAGGATGTTCTCAACGGAGGGGCGGCCCCTGGTGGGTCGTAAGACGCAAGACGAGGGGGCTTATGCCCCCTCCTCGGCTGCGAGCGCTTCGTTGCGTTGGCGGATGAGTTCGGCCAGTTCGACTTCGAGCCCCTTGCGCTCCGCCGGCGTGAACACGCATTCGCGCAGTTCGGCGCGCAATTCTTCAATGGTGTCGACAGTCATGATCGCATCTCCGGTAGAAGGGAAGCGGGTCCCGCCTTACGGCGGAGCCCGCTGGCTGGAGCTTCAGTCCCGGTTCGGCCGGGACCAGATCAGCTGGAGGCCATCCGCACCTTCGACCTCGATCAGAGTGGCGTAGATCGGAGCGGGGAAGCTCGGATCGTCCAGCTTGACGGAGAGGTAGTCGCGCTCGGTGTCCTTGGCGGTCTTCTGCCAGGCGGCGCCCAACTCGACGTTGCCCGAGTAGATGCGGAAGTGCGGCCCCTTATCGGAAGGGTTGTCGACGCGGATCAGCTTGGCCTTGACGTTGAGGTTGAGCGTCTTGATCGCGCCGGAGAAGCCATTGTCCATGGAGGTGAAGGTGCCGATGGTAGCCATTGTCTCATTCCCTTGGTTTTCTCGGGCCGCGCCTATCGCGACCTCGATGGCGGTCGTGAGACCGGAGGCGATCGACCTGCACCCGGAGGGCCGAAATGAAATGGAGGGCGGCGGGTAGCGACTTTCTTGGACCGCGAGGAATGGTGCGCAGCGCCAGGGGAAGAAAGTCGTGGACGGGCGTTGCAGGGACAAGATCGAGAGCCCGCGAAGCGGGATCGCCCTGCGGTCAGACCAGCCTCTATCGAGGACGCTGATGGGTGAGCCCGTCGCGAAAACACATGGAATGAAGACAGGCGGCCCTGGTCGGTTCGGCCATTCGCATCAAGGCAACGGGCGTCGCAGCGAAACGTAGTTCACCTTAAAGCAGGCCATCTGAGCGCCGCGTCATCACCCGCAATGGAAACCGTCGCTTCAGCCACGTCGGCGCACCTGTCGAACTCGCTATAGCAAGATCAATAATGAGGCTGGCGACGTACTCGCCATGTGAATGCAACCCCGCCCTCCGCATCCATGCGACCGACCGCCCTGCGAGGCGTGAAACAGATGCTAGCGTCGCTGGACATGCCGGCCTCCCGAGTCAGGGACGATTCCGCCGGCACGCGCGATGGAACGAAGCTGGGCGTTCGGGTTGCAACGCCAGAGCGTTCGAGAGGATTGTGAGCACAATCGGCCACTGCAGCAATCCGGCCGCCGGGCTCGATTTCAACTCGAACGTTATTTGGCCGGCGGTCGCAGCGGGCTTTCCGCCCACTTCCGGGCGGCGGGATCGCGCAGCGGATCGTCCTCGCAGACCGGGCAGACGTAGCGCGGCCGGCCGGGCGCGACATCGTCTGGCACGGCCGTCATCGGCTTACCGCACGTCGGGCACAGCTTCCGGCTGAGGTAGAGCGGAGTCATGGTTTTCGCCTGCCGGGACCAGCTTAGTTCCGCGTGCACCGCGAGCACAAGTGGATCGACAAAAATCGTCCGCATGCACCAGGCCGCTTGACGTAGAGCGCATCTCACACTGAAATCCGATTTTCAGTGATGTTGCGGGGTGGCGTAGTGGAAGAATTTTACAGGGGCTTCGCGCAGCGGGCGCGCGATCTGGCGGAGAACGCGGACCCGTTCACCAAGCGGCGGCTACTCGACCTAGCCCAGCGATACGATCTCAAGAGCAGACCGGGAGCCCCGGGCGGTCGGACCCTCCCGCCGCCGCGCGCGACGCCACCGACGGCGCTGTTTTCCGGCTCCGGCGAAGCTTAAGACTAGTCGGAGCGCGGCCCGGTCGTCGGTTTTCTATGTTTCATCGACCGGTCCGGGTGTTGGCCGCCCGCGGTCGCGGTGCACGCGTCAGTACAAGCTGGCCCTACAGCACTGAACCGCGCACGCGCGCCGCGAAGGGTCATCGCCTGCGCCGCGCGATCTCGTCAGCGACCATGCCCTCCGCCCGCACCAGCCGCTCATGCAGGGTCTCGAACATATCGAGGATGTCATCATTGGGTTCATTCTTGCCCTGCTCGATGGCTTCGGCGACGAGCTCATCGAGAGGCGTCTCCTCCAATTGGCCTTTCTCCAAGAGCTCTTCAAACAGACTGTCGCTGCTCGGCTGCGGTTGGATGCGACCGTCGGAGTTGCACCAGACTGTGAATGTCTGAAGTCCCAGAACAGCGTGCTCGACCATCTCCGCATCCAACGGAACCAGCGTCCCCCAGGCCTCGCCCGCCTCGTCCGCGAACCCCGCCACGTACATCCGCTGCTCCGCGGCGCCTGCATCACGAGGCTGGAAGAACGGCGTGAGGATGATTGGAGGGTGTTTTGCCATGACGATCTCTCCGAATGATTTGCGTCGACCCGGCGCAGCAGCCGGATTAGCGCGGGTATTTAATCACACGAAAAAGGCAACCTGGGAACGGCGCCTCATCGCCTTACGCCCGCTGCTTGTCTCGCCGGCGAGAATTGATCTGCGCCATCAGGATCGGGCCAAGCGAAAATTCGCCGACCTCGGCTTTTCGCGTCAAACCGCGCAGATACCCGCCGGCGGAATTGATCGCCGTCCCGCGCTGCAGGATGCACGCGACGACGATGGCTGCGGGCACCTCGCCCATAACCTTTTGCGCCTCCTCCCAGGCGCTCGGACTGATGCCCAGCATCGATCGCACAACGGCCGCGGTAGCGAGGAAATCGCGCCAGTTCGAAACCCCCCCCTTCGCATAATCGACCATGTCAGGACACGCACTCAGGACCAGTCCTAACGGATAGGCCCCCTCCCCGACTCGCGAGGCTTGAGGTTTGGGTTCAGCTCCCGCCGTCCTGGCTTCTCGAAGGACAGGTTCAAGTTCAATAGGGGCGTCTGGGTTTGAATTCTGTATGTGACGCTCAGAATGGGACTCATTGGCGCCCGGATTCTTGGATTTGATGTGTTCTTCCAGAAGATTGAGCACGTCGTCGGCAAGCTGAGACAACTCGTCGGCGATCGGCTCGAGCTCCTGGCGCGTAGCCGTGCGCGGAATCTGATCGACGATCGCGCGGAAGGCGGTGTGCACGACCTGCCAATCGGCCGGCCCCTGCCCTCCCCTCCGCGTTGGGACGGCTTCCTCGATGCCAGTTGCAATCATCTTCGCGATGTCGCGCCGGCACAGCGTGATGCGCTCCCGTGCGAGTTTGAGTGCGCGGGCCTCGGCTTCGATATCGGCCGCCAGGCTCTCGAACTCCTCCGAGCGCACGACCAGCGGCGACAGATCGAAGCCGAAGGCGAGCTCGATTTCGCCGGCATTGTCCTTTCGCGCATACCGCTTGCCATTCGGACTGTCGCGCCGAACGATCAGGCCCGCGTCGACCAGCACAGCAAGGTGACGACGAAGCGTCGATGCCGGCATGCCGTGCGCCCGCCGACTGAGTTGATGGTTCGAGGGAAAGACAATCAGATCATCCTCCCCCGTCAGCGCGGTCTCGGGATGGAAGGTTAGGAGCGCGTTCAATACCGACAGCGCGCGCTCCGACACACCAAGGCGCGGCCGCGCCGTGCAGATGGCGTGGAATATCTTCCACTTGTGCACGATCTTTTCGGGAGGACGTTCCGTTGCGAGCATCTGGCTTGCCACATGGGCAAGCGTCAACGATCGCCGCCCAAAGGGCGTCGTTGGGGAGTGTGACTGCATGTCTTTGCCTCAGCTGGGCAAAGAAAACCTGCTCGCCGAAACGGCGATAAAATCGCATAGAAACTCTTGACTGCGATTCGCGAAAGTGATTCTCTGTCAGTCGCCAAACTTGAAGAGAAGGCTTCCGGAACTACGTTTCGGGGGCCTTTTTTCTTTTCCCTTGTCTGCTCCTGGTTCGGGTTTACGGGACGAGGCGATTAGGCCTCGGTAGTTTCCTGACCGCCGCTCGTCTTGGAAAAGGCGTCGAACAGGGTCGGGAGTTGGTCCACAAGAAATGCCGCGAAAGCCGCCGGAACATTCTTGGCGACAGTGAGCTTCAGTTCGCGCTCGGCGTGACGGACGCGCACAATCTCCTCGCCGGATGCAGACAAAATTGGCTTCTCTTCTGGTAGCTTCGATGTCCTCGGGGAGGATGGACGGCTCGCGGCCGAAAATGCTGCTAGAAATCGAGCGTCGGTTTCCCGCTCTGCAAATTTCGGTTCAACGATCGCCGCTCTCACACGTTTGAGCGCCGCGGCATCCTTGATTAGTTCAGCGAACGACTGCCAGCGGCCGCGGCCAACTTTCGGAGCCTTCCCGATCGCTTGGATAACGTCGGTTGGAACCGATCGAGCGACGGCGAGAAGTTTCGAGGCCTCCGCCCGATCGATCGACAACGCATCCTGCACAACTGACCGGCTATGCCCCGCATCTTCGATATGCATCGCAAAGGTCGCGCGTTCTATAAAACTCAAATCTTCGCGCGGTGCGTTCTCGAGTCCTTGCGCCACGACAAGCGCTTCATCTGACAATGACCGCAGGATCGCTTTGACGGAAATACCCAATTCGCGCGTCGCGCGGACACGGTGATGACCATAGGCACTCTGGTAGCGCCCTTTTACGTGAGGATGCTCTCGAACGAGGATGGGCACCTCTTGGCCACGCTGTGCGATCGACTGTTTGAGTGCGTCGAACGAGCTATCATCACTGTCGCGAAACCGGTCGGACAGGGGTGACGGATCAATAAGCGAAGGGTCGATTTCAACTATCAAAGCACCGGCTGCAATCCTTTCGCGAAGCTCCTCGTTCTCCTTCTCGACTTCGGAAAAAGAATCCTTCAACGAGCGGACCGAGCCCGACGAGACCCGCGGCAAGGCGCCGGGCATGTTGTCAGCTGACAACGGGCTAGATTGCGGGGCCGTGAAAAGGCTCTTGATGGTGTCAGTACGTTTGCTCATCGACCCCACACCTTCTTGAGAAGTTGCGCAACTTCGGCATTGACCGCGTCGACTGATTCCAGTGCCCGGTCGTAGGCGCCTCGCCCTACCGTGCCGCGCTCCAGCTCATAAAGTGACTGCTTGGTGAGACCGGCATTAGCGATTGCGGTCGATTTCCAAACGGTGGCCTGGAGCACATCCGATCCAAAGAGATTACGAAGGAGGGCCACGATTTGAGCTTCGGGCACGTCGTTGGGATCGTGACGCGTGATGACATACCGGATGAAATCGTGATCCAGTCGGCCGCCGGCTTCCTCGATGACGGACATGAGATCCGACGTCATGAGGAGAAATTGGCTCATCGATGCGACATCGACCATCTGCGGATGGATGGTCACCAGCATCGCAGTGGCCGCGTTTAGCGCGCCCATGGTCAAGTAACCAAGTTGGGGTGGGCAGTCGATAACAACGACGTCGTAGTCGTCGGCAACTTGGTCGATAGCGCTGGCGACGCGGCGAAAGAACAAGTCGTGCCCGCGTTCACGCCGCTCGATCATTGCGCGAGGCGTATGGTGCTCGAACTCCATAAGCTCGAGATTGCCTGGAACGAGACCTATCCCGTCAAAGTAGGTCTTCCGGACGATCTCGCGCATCGGCCGGCGGTGCTCGTCATATCGGATCGCACCATAGAGGGTTTCATTCGCGCCAATATCAAACTCGGGCTGGTACCCAAACATCGCGGAAAGCGAAGCTTGCGGATCGAGGTCAATCGCAAGGACCCGAAAGCCGGCAAGGGCGAGATATTGTGAAAGATATAGTGCCGTCGTCGTCTTGGCGGAGCCGCCCTTGAAGTTCGCTACGGTGATAATTTGGAGCTTGTCGCCCGGCTGGCGGCGCGGGAGAAACTCCAACGCTTCTCGAGGGCGCGCGCTGGCTAGGTACCCGCGCAACTCATGAATCTGGGCCAGAGTGTAAGATCGGCGCCCGCCGGGACCCGTCGCCGGGTTCGGTCCAAGTCCGTCGAGCGAGAGCTGTCGGAGATACCCATCGGAGACGCGGGCAATTCGCGCAACCTCCCCTGAGGTGAACAAGCGGAGAGACTTACTGGCTGAAGGCGGGAAAAGCGTTGTAGCTAGCGAGCGAAGCTGGCCGGAAAGGATGCCGGCGTGCCGGGTGATCCGGGCAGACGCCGTCTCGCTCATGGTAAGTGTATCTTCCGCTAAGCTCGGCATTTGCTTTCTCAAGACGGTTTCTGTGCGTCAGACGCCAAATCTCCGTCTTTAGAGATGGCCACGATTCTATGATTTGAGCAAGAATTAAAGGGTTAATGACTTATTAACGCTCGATGGCGCGCTCCACGGCGAGCAGAGCCTTTTTGATGCACCTCCTTGCTGTTGTCAGCTGACAACAACGGCTTCAGCGAGTCGGGCGAACCTCCACTATGGCGTGAGTCGGCCGGCCTTTACGAGTCTCCAAGCTTCACTTCGTAGCTCACCAACTGCTGCGCTGAACGGTGCTGCCGCCGCTGGAGCTCGGGCAACGGGACGCGCTCCACGGCGCAGCCTCCGTTGAGTGCACAATCCAGACCCTGTACTGCAAACTCCAAAGAATCGCGCCACCTTGTGGTGTCGGTTCCCGCCTGCCATTCGACGCCGCACCGGTCCAAGAGGAGCACCCTCCCCGCCTCGTCTACGACCCTTAGGCTCCCGAGCTGGATGGCGAGGCAGGTTAAAGTGGCGATGTCGGCTCGCTGGGGTTCTGCGGCGCGTCGGACCGTCTCGGTGTCTATCGAGGGGCTGCCGCATCACTTCGCTGCGCCGCCGCTCGCCCGAATAGACGAGCAGCAGAACCGCACGGTCGCAGGGGTCCACCAGCCGGTTGGACGAACAGCTCGCGCGCAACCGACCAAGCACATCCCAGGTCCATCCGCGCTTGCTCTCCCTTCGCGCTGCCGTGAGCACACCGTCGGACCGCCAGCAGCGACGTCGATCTCAGGCTCGGCGCTGCAAAGGGACCCTCCTGCCCTTGCCAAGAGGCAAGGTGCCGCCGCGCGCCAATCATCGCTCCATCGGGGCGCGTGCGATCCGGCGAAGGAACGGCAACGTGCTGTCGGGCCGTCGCCTCGACCGGCATGTCGTGTTGCGGATCAATCTTGCGCGGGGCCGGATCCAACTCATGATGCTGGATGCCGAGGTGAGGGCAGGCGAACCCGCTGTCGGATCTTGGGCGATCACAGGCCGACATGCCATAACTGTGCATGATCCGGAAGGACCAGCCGAAGAGCACGCCTCCCGATCGGCCGCCTCAGTCCGATCAGGAGGTTGATCCGAGGCGTCCGCCGTGGGAGCAGTACTCCTTTGGCGAGCAGCAAGGCCGTCGAGCGAATCCGATCTTCCCGATGGTGGGTGCCGTCGCGAATACCTGCGTGGCACTCGGACAAGCCGACCTGACACGCGGAACGCCGACTCGCGCTAGGTGCCACCAATCACTCGGTGAGCGGATGTTGTCAGCTGACAACAGGGGCTCCCCAAGAGATGGATGTTGTCAGCTGACAACATTTGTGCCCTCCGGTCATCGGTGGCTCCAACTCGCCGAGACAAGACCGGTATCGCATCAGTAGTCGCCGTCGATCGGCGCCCCGCGGAATTCAAACCCGGAAAAGGCGCGGGCGAGGACCGGGACGAGGTCGTCGTCAGCCCGGATGATCTACCAGGATTGCCTCAGGGGGAAGCAGCGTCCGGGAGGCGGAGAGGGGAGGCGTTCACAGACAATTAACCATAAAGATTGACCTCACACGCCGCGAAGGCCGCGCGTCTTGGCCGGACTGCCGGGGATGCCCCTGGATCGAAGCAAGCGACCGGGGACTGCCCGCACCGTCGACCTGAGTGGGCCGAGCTCAGCGAGGCCTAAGATCCTGACAAACCTACCAGCGGCGAGGCCGGTCCTTCCTTCAGTGCGTCCGTAGAGATATTGAGGGATGCACGATGAGGACTGGAGGAGCGCGCATGGCCTTCCATATCGAGAAGTCGGAGACCGACGCGCTCGCCCGCAAGGTGGCGGCGCTAAAAACAATCGGCGTTACCGAAGCAGTGCACGCGGCACTCGCCCATGAGCTCGTACGCGAGCAGGTAAGCTGTCTTTGGTCGAACTCGGCGTCCAGTTTTGCCGGGATCTGCGCGCCAGGGGCAATCCGCACCGGGCGCAGCCCGCCGACATAGCGTTCCGCGACGGTCTGTATGAGGACGCCTGACGTTCATTGACACTTTGGTCTTGATCGCGCTCCTGACCGAGGAGGACGGGGCACGTGAGCTTTTGGCCCGCCTGCAGCGGAGCGGAACACGTCTGACGCCACGGTTGGGTGTGGGAGGCGACGGTCGCGGTGGAGCCCTGAGACAGCACGGCTCGGCGACGCCTTCGACCGCTTCGGAAAGGGCCGGCATCCGGGCTTCAATTCCAAGGGCTGTTTTGCCTACGCTTGTGCGCCCAGCATCCGGCGCGAGACTTTCCGCAATCCGATATCGAAGCCGCCTAAGCGACCCGGCCGGGCGGCCGCGGCATCCGGAAAGGAAGCGGCTTGTCCGGAGTAGGGCCGGGGGTTGGCACGGAGGCTTGTGGTGCGATCTGAAGCTTAGGCCGCGATGATTTTACCGGGCTGCGGGCGCGGAATCGTTGATTACGCAGTGACGACCAACCCAATCGATAAGAGGTAGTTATCGATAGTGAGGGTGACGGGAACCCGCGTCGCTATGACGGAATCCAATGCTATGTTAGCTTCCGTTTCGTCCATTCTCGTTAAGGTTATCAAGATCTTGCCGACAAGCTACAAAATCCCCGATCCGCTGCCCTGGGCTCAACTCGCCGGTCCTCTGGCGGCCGCCGAGGATACAGTCGCCCGGCTCGACGAGCGGCTAGCCAAAAGCCTAATCCGCGACGGCACAATCAGCCGGATGCACTTCGCCGACGCCTGCGCCAGTCTGTGGCTTGAAGGCGAACTTGTCCACCTCGACGACTTGGTACTGCACGACGCCGGCATGGATGTCCGCACCCCCACCCATGAGCTGACCCGGGCCCATGCCGTGTTGCGCGTCCGTCGGCGCATCGCCGAGGCGAAGCCCGATTGGGCGCTGTCAGCTGCCGGACTAGCTGACCTCCGGGGCCGAGGCGAGCGAGGGGAGGGGACGGGCAACCGGAAGGAAGTTGAGGAAAGTCTCGGGGTTGACGAGGATGCGGAGCGGGAGGAGGTGGGTTTCGAAGGGCCGCTTGGCGCCACCGATCCCCACCTGGCAGCAGCCTTCGCCGCTGTCGACGCCGCGAACGCCAGGGCAGAGCGCAGGCTCGCCGACGAGGCTCGGTCGCGGCCGGAGCGGGATCCGCTAGTTTATGATCCCGACTGGGACGAGGAACGCCGTCTGGATCACTGGCGCGGTGTGGTCAACCAGACCCGCGGCTTGCCGCCGACCCTGGCGGCGGCGATCGCCGCGGATGCTTGGGACGCGATCGAACCGCTCGAACACTCGCCTTGGCTAGGCCGCCTGCTCGCAGCTAGCGTATTGCGCGACCGCGGCAAGACACGCTGGCATCTGCCGTGCCTACATGCCGGGCTAAAGGGCATTCCGCGTGAGGGCCGGCGGCCACGCGACGGCGCAGCGCGGCTTGTCGTGCAGCTCGAGGCGATGACGGCCGCCGCCGAAGCCGGCCGCAAGGACCACGACCGCTGGCTGATGACCAGAAACCTGCTCGCTCGCAAACTCGCCGGGCGGCGCGCCACTTCAAAACTGCCAGCTCTCCTTGACTACGTGTTGACCCGGCCGATCGTCTCGGCCGGCATGATCGCGGCGGAGCTCGGGATCACGCCCCGTGCGGCCCAAAACCTCGTCGCCGAACTCGACTTGCGCGAGACGACCGGTCGAGGACGCTATCGGGCATGGGGAATCCTTTAGAGCACGGCGCGGCCATTGAGACCGCAAGCACCCCCTATATAGATTAGTGCTAGTTATCGTAGCCTGAGTACGATTTTTGGTATCCAATTCAAGCTTGTGGAATTTTGGAATTGTTCATAATATCGTAGCATGGCTACGACTCACAGGGACAAACTAAACAGGCTTTATACCCGCTCGGCACCCGTGACGCCGCTGACCTCCGATGACCTCGCCGCCCTCGGGATATCAGCCGACCTGGCCGTCCACTATGTCCGCGCCGGCTGGCTGCAGCGGCTGGCACGTGGTGTCTATTGCCGGCCCAACGATCCGCCCGCCTTACATCCGAGCCTCGTCCTGCTGCAGCGGAGCTTCGAGGGATTGCATGTCGGCGGCAAGTCCGCGCTCGACTGGCATGGAATCCGCCAATACGTCTCCCAACGGCCCATCCTTCATCTGTACGGTTGGAAAGCGGGGCGGCTCCCTGAGTGGTTCACCCAGCGCTTCCCGGCCGAGTACCACCGCAAGCGGCTATTCAAGGAAGAGCCCGGCGCGCTGCTTCATGTCCGGCCCTTCGAGAACCGCAAGGGCGGCCCACTCGTCTCGGCGCCCGAGCGCGCACTGCTGGAGGTGTTAAGCGAGGTTGGCATCCGGCAGCCGCTGCAAGAAGCGCGCGAGCTGGTCGAGAGCACTTACAGCCTGCGCGTCGAGGTGCTGCGCGACTTGCTCAAGCGATGCACGAGCGTCAAGACCGTGCGCCTCTGCCTGCAGCTCGGTCGCGAGCTTTCCCAGCCTTGGGTCGGCAAGCTCGATCCGTCCCAGTTACCCATGGGTAGCGACCGGCCGTGGGTATCGCGCTCGGCTGACGGGCTACTGTTGTTGAAGCCATGAACCAGCTCTACCTCGACGACGATCAACCCGGAATTGCTGACCTGTGCGGAAAAGCTGCGCTATCAGGGCTATTTGCGGCGGCAGGACAGCCATGCCGTAATTACGGCTCTCGTCAGCGACGGTGTGTCGCTCAAGGAGATCGTCCGCCGCACAGGACATAGTCGCAATCTGGTTCGCCAAATTAGCCGCGGCGGCGGTACGGATATGTTCCGCACCCGTCAAAGCACCCTGGACGGGCATCTGCCGTTCCTGGACGCGCAGTGGTCAGTCGGCTGTCGCAACGGTGCCGAGCTCTGGCGCCGCTTGAAGGGACAAGGCTTCAAGGGATCGCTGCGCGTCGTGGCGGAATGGGCGACGCGACGGCGACGTGCCGAGACTATCAGCCATCAACAATTGCAGAAGGTCCCCGCCGCCAGGACGATAGCGCAGCTGATGACGACGAAGCGCGACCACCTAACCAGGGCCGAGACCGTCACGCTTGCGGTCATCGAACAAAACGTTCCTATGCTGGCCGATGCCCAAGCTCTCGTTGGCCGCTTCCACGCGATGATCCGAAAGAAGGCCGAGATGGAGCTCGAACCTTGGATTGATGAGTCCAAGCGGAGCCTCATTGCCTCGTTCGCGAACGGCATTGCCAACGATAAGGCCGCGGTGCACGCGGCTATCACGCAACCATGGTCCAATGGCCAAGTGGAAGCTCAGATCACCAAGCTCAAGCTGGTCAAATGCGCGTTTCGCGGGATCGTGAGCACGGATTTCAGCGCATCGTGAGCAACGATTTCAGAGGATCGTGAGCAGCGATTTCAGGCGATCGTGAGCAACGTTTGGCGGTGCCGGACGCTTCGACCGACAACTCAACCGGGCTACGGATTTCTCATTCAACCAATGAGGAAGCCTGATGCCTACCGAGAGATTGTCGATGCGCCGGATCCGAGAAGTTCTACGTTTGAGGCACCAGGGCCTGACCGAGCGCGTCATCGCGCGGACGTTGGGAGTGAGCAATGGGGTCGTACACGGTTATGTGCGTCGCGCCCGCCTTGCGGGGCTGACCTGGCCGCTGCCGGAGGGCCTGGACGACGAGAACCTTGAACTGCTGCTGTTTCCGGCGCCGACGGCAGCCTCGCAAAGCGACCGGCGCCCGACACCGGATTGGGCTTATGTCGAGAAGGAGCTGCGCCGCCGCAGCGTGACGCGCCTGCTGTTGTGGGAAGAGTATCGCGCCGCCAATCCGGACGGCTTTGGCTATACCTGGTTTTGCACGACGTTCGAGGCCTGGAAGCAGCGGGCCCGGCCAAGCATGCGTCAGACCCACGCCGGTGGGGAGAAGGTATTCGTCGATTTCGCCGGCGACACCATCGATATCTTCGATCCCATCACCGGCGAAGTGCGCGCCATGAAGCTGTTCGTCGCGGCGATGGGGGCCTCGAACTACACCTATGCCGAGGCCTGCCCAAGCGAGAGCCTGTCCGACTGGATCGGCGTGCATGCCAGCCTGTTCAGGTATCTCGGCGGCGTGCCGAAGTTCGTGGTCTGCGATAATCTCAAGGCCGCCGTGACCAACCCCGATCGCTACGATCCCGGGATCAACCGCACCTATGCTGAGATGGCCGGCCATTACGGCACCGCGATCCTGGCGGCCCGGCCGAGGCGACCAAAGGACAAGGCCAAGGTTGAGGTCGCAGTCCAGATCGCCCAGCGCTGGATCCTGGCCCGCCTGCGCAACCAGCGCTTCTTTTCCCTGGCGGAGCTCAATACCGCCATCCGCGGGCTCGTCGTCGAACTCAACGCCCGCCAGATGCGCGGCTTCGGCTCCAGCCGGACCGAACTGTTCGCCGAGATTGATCGCCCCAGGTTGAGAGAACTGCCGGACCAGCCCTACGTCTTTGCGCGCTGGAAGCGTTGCCGTGTCGCCCCAGATTATCACGTCGAGATCGACGGCCATTGGTATTCCACCCCTTACCGCCTGATCCGTGAACTCGTCGATGTCCGTATCGCCGACAAGACCGTCGAGGTCTTCCACAAGGGACAGAGGATCGCCAGCCACGCCCGTGCGCCCAACCGGCGCGGCCACACCACGATTGCCGATCATATGCCCAGCGCCCACCGCCGCTACGGCAAATGGACACCGGGAGGGCTGATCGCCGCCGGCGAGAAGATCGGTCCATCGACGGCGGCGTTCTTCCAGGTCGTCATCGAAGCCCGGCCGCACCCCGAGCAAGGCTTTCGCACCTGCCTCGGTATTCTGTCGCTGGCCAGGAGCTACGACCATGCGCGCGTCGATGCCGCCTGCCGACGCGGCATCCTGATCAAGGCTCGCTCCGTCGCCTCGATCCGTTCGATCCTCAAGAGCGGCCTCGATCGCGCTTTCCTCGACGAGACGTCCGACCACCAGCCCCTGCGCCACGGCAACATCCGCGGTCAGGGCTATTTCCACTGAACCAGGGAGACTCCAATGCTGACACACCCCACCCATGAACGGCTGATCACGCTTGGCTTGACCGGAATGGCCAAAGCCTTCGAGGAGCAGCGACGATCACCGGACCTCGACGCCCTGCCGTTCGAGGAGCGCATCGGGCTTCTCGTCGATCGCGAAGCCGCCGAGCGCGACACCAAACGTGTCACGACCCGTCTCAAGTTCGCCGCGCTACGCCAGAGCGCATGCGTGGAAGACGTCGATTTGCGCACGCCACGCGGCATCGACCGCAGCGTCTTCGCCAGACTCGTCGGCGGCGACTGGATCGACCGCAACGAGAACCTGCTCATCACAGGGGCAACCGGGCTCGGCAAAAGCTGGATTGCCTGCGCCCTCGGCCACAAGGCCTGCCGCGACAATCGTTCGGTCCAGTATCACCGCGTCCCGCGCCTGTTCGAGGCGCTCGCCCTGGCTCGCGGCGACGGCCGATATGGCCGGCTGCTCAAAACCATCGGCCGCGTTCAACTTCTGATCCTCGATGATTGGGGCCTGTCAGTTCTAAATCCGCCCGAACGGCGCGACCTTCTGGAGATCCTCGATGATCGCCACGGTCGCGCCTCCACCATCGTCACCAGTCAGGTCCCTGTTGAACATTGGCACGACGTTATCGGCGACCCAACCCTCGGCGACGCCATCCTGGATCGCCTCGTTCACAACGCTCACCGTCTGCAACTCTCCGGAGAAAGCATGCGAAAGCAGAACGCCCGCAATCAAACTCTTGACGCCAACTCAAACCCCTGAACCAATCACCCATGTCGGTCAAAGCCGCTGCTCACCATCGCGCGAAACAGCTGCTCACGATCGCCTGAAATCGCCGCTCACCATCAGCGAAATGCGCAGGTCAAACGGCAAATGTACGGGCGCGCTAAGCTCGATCTCCTTCAGGCTAGGCTGATTGGCGCGCCATAAAAACAATCACTATCATCGAATATGCGTCAGAGCCCGACTGGGACCCCCCGTATTGCCGCATCTGCAAATGTTACCCTGATGGCGCCATTGCCGATGACGATCCGATGTCGATTGATCGGCCGCGCCAGATGGCTTTCCCGGCTTGCTCGACGAGAGGGGCTGTGGGCGGGTCGGGCCCTACATAGCCCGAGCCGTCCACAACCCCGGGCAATGGGGCAGCGGTCGTGGCGCCCGCAAGCGGCTCCTCCGCGAGCAACTGCTCGGCCGTCTTCCGTCTAAGCGCCCTCAGCAGGCGCTGCACGATCGAATGCTGTCTCGTCCCGAACTCCTCTGGGTGATTCTCGCTCAGCCGGCCGACAATTGCGAGCGCCGTCAGCTGCGGCTGCTCTGCGAGCCAGGCTTCGATCGCAGCAAGATGCGGGTCGAGCTTGGACGGCATGCGAACTCTGGTCTTATAGGGCCGACGAATTCGCCGGTGCGTGGCACGCGGCTCGCCGACGGTCACCGTCTTGCCGAGCGTCTTCGCGAACGTCGCCGCGGTCGCTGGCAGGGCGCTAGTGTGAGCCGGTTGCAGGCCGCGCGCCTGTCCGGCACGACGATCGACGCGATTACCTAGTTCCTCCTGGGTTGCGCGAATCTCCGCCAACAGCGCGACCGGATCGAGCGAGCGATACTGATCGCGGAGCCGCTTCTTCACGGCCGCGGTCACCTTGGGATGCGCCAATGCACGCTCATAGGGCGTCGATGGGAGATGATAGCGCTTGATCACTTTAGCCCCTTCGCGACGCTTCTCCTTCAGCTTGAACGACGGCTGGAAGAAGTTGACGTAGAGGCGTGCCGCCGCATAGAGGCGGCCCATCATACGCGCCGTCTCGACGCCATCGAAGCGGCCATAGCCCATGAGGCGGCGGACGACGGCACCATTCTTCTGCTCGACGAACGCCTGATCGTTCTTCTTGTACGCGCGCGAGCGCGTCACTTCGAGCTTCTGTTCGCGACACCATGGCACGACGACATCGTTCATGAAGGCGCTGTCGTTGTCGAAGTCGACGCCGCGCAACAGCCACGGGAACAGGGTCTGTGCGCGGTTGATCGCCTCGACGACCAGCGAACCTTCCCGCGTCAGCAGCGGCAGACACTCCGTCCAGCCGGTGGCGACATCGACCATCGTCAGGGTTTGGATGAACGAGCCAGCCACCGACGTGCCGCCATGGGCGACCATATCGACCTCGCAGAAGCCGGGCACCGGGCTGTTCCAGTCATTGAACGTGCGGATCGGGACCTCGCGCCGGATTGCCGAATAGAATCCGGCACGGCGCCGTCTGCCGCCGCTCGCTGCGATCTTCACATCGACGAGCAGGCGATCGATGGTGGCGGCGCTGATGGCCAGAACACGATCACGGTCCGACTGGCCAAGCTGCAATCGGCCATGTTGCTCGAGAGCAGGCAGCAAGGTCGGGATCATCACCTTGAGCCGCTTACCGCACACTCGATCCGACGCCTCCCACAGCGCTGTCATCGCATCCTTGACCGTCGCGCCATATCTACGCTTGCGCTCTTGCGGTGCCTCGACCTTGTCCGGCCCAACTGTCTCGCGTGGCCGAAGTGCACGTACCGCATGCTTGCGATGCCAGCCCGTGACGGCGCACAGCTCGTCTAGGATCCGTCCCTTCTCGAGCCGCCCGCTCGACCGATAACGCTCGGCCAGCGCGGATGTGATCTCGCGCTTTGCGCGCATGCTGATCTTCCCTGCCATAGCCGCCACCGAACTGATTCGGCAGCTCCGCCCCAGACTCGACAGGGAAGTTGTCCGGTAACATTTTTAGTGAGGCAATGCGCTCTGACGCATATTCGATGATCGTGTTTGTTTTTATGGCGCGCCAATCAGCCTAGCCTGAAGGAGATCGAGCTTAGCGCGCCCGTACATCTGCCGTTTGACCAGCTTGAGCTTGGTGATCTGAGCTTCCACTTGGCCATTGGACCATGGTTGCGTGATAGCCGCGTGCACCGCGGCCTTATCGTTGGCAATGCCGTTCGCGAACGAGGCAATGAGGCTCCGCTTGGACTCATCAATCCAAGGTTCGAGCTCCATCTCGGCCTTCTTTCGGATCATCGCGTGGAAGCGGCCAACGAGAGCTTGGGCATCGGCCAGCATAGGAACGTTTTGTTCGATGACCGCAAGCGTGACGGTCTCGGCCCTGGTTAGGTGGTCGCGCTTCGTCGTCATCAGCTGCGCTATCGTCCTGGCGGCGGGGACCTTCTGCAATTGTTGATGGCTGATAGTCTCGGCACGTCGCCGTCGCGTCGCCCATTCCGCCACGACGCGCAGCGATCCCTTGAAGCCTTGTCCCTTCAAGCGGCGCCAGAGCTCGGCACCGTTGCGACAGCCGACTGACCACTGCGCGTCCAGGAACGGCAGATGCCCGTCCAGGGTGCTTTGACGGGTGCGGAACATATCCGTACCGCCGCCGCGGCTAATTTGGCGAACCAGATTGCGACTATGTCCTGTGCGGCGGACGATCTCCTTGAGCGACACACCGTCGCTGACGAGAGCCGTAATTACGGCATGGCTGTCCTGCCGCCGCAAATAGCCCTGATAGCGCAGCTTTTCCGCACAGGTCAGCAATTCCGGGTGATCGTCGTCGCTCCGATTGCGGTTCGGATTCTGTTCATGGAGCGGCGCACCGCATCAAGGAAGGCCGCGCTCGCATTTTCCATCAGATGCCATCGGTCGGCGACCTGGATGGCGTTCGGCAGCGCCTTGGCTGCTGCCTCGCCGTATCCACCACCGCGATCTCGCGACACAATGTTGATCGCTGGGTGCTTCGATAGCCACGCCCGAACAGTCGCAGTTTCCCGGTCGGGCAGCAGGGTAACGATCCGCCGGCGCTCCAAATCGCACACGATCGTCCCGTATCGATGGTTTCTCCGGAACGCCCAGTCATCGATGCCCACAACAAGCAATGGATCTGTCGGCATCGCCGCCCGCCGGCGGACCACCCGTAGCAAGGTATCGTTGCTAACGGGCAGCATGAGCCGCTTGGCGAAGCTTGCCGCCGGCCGGCCGCCCAGCGCCAACCCCAAGTGATGGACGATGTATTCCAGCCGTGCCGTCCGGCGCCGTCGAAGCGGAACGATGTCTTCTCCAAACCGCTCTGAGAAGATCCGCCGGCGGCAATGCGGCACCTCACATGTGAAGCGCCGCGTGAGCAATCGGAGGCGCACCTTTCTGCCCGCTGATGGCAAATCAGCCACGTGCCGGATGTAACGGCTATGGATTCGGCGCGATGCTGTCGTGCACAAAGGGCACTGGGCCTCCGTAGCCTCTGACCGAACAGCCAGAATAACCGAATCCTCTGAATCACTTACGCCATCAAACACCAAACCACTCGGTACGAGCGATGAAATTCGAAAGCCTTTCCGCATGGCGCTGATTCTCCGTTTGAGAACACAGTCGCCCGGCAAACTTCATCAGAAATGAGTCAGACCCCCAGTCGAACACGATGACGTAATTGCGGTCGGCGCTCGTGGCAGACAAGCTCCGTTATCGTGGAGCCTCGCAATTAAATGATTCGAAGGAGCTCCCATGAAGCAGTACGTCGGACTGGACGTCTCACAGAGAGAAACCGCTGTGTGCGTTGTCAACGAGACTGGTCAAGTGATCTTCGAAGGGAAAGCAAAGTCTAATCCTGGTGCCTTGACTGACCTGCTTAACAAACATGCGCCTCAAGCCGAGCGTATCGGCTTCGAGACGGGTGCGATGGCGAGTTGGCTATGGCATGAACTCCGCAGGGTTGAGCTTCCCGTGGTCTGCATCGACGTTCGGCATGCGCACGCAGCTTTGTCGGTCCAAATGAACAAGAGCGATCAGAATGATGCGCGAGGGCTTGCCGAACTGGTGCGGCTTGGATGGTATCGAGAGGTAAAAGTCAAAAGTGAGGAAAGCCAGAAGATCCGAGCGATCCTTGTCGCCAGATCTCGGCTAGTGTCCATGCACCGAGACATCGAGAACCAAGTTCGCAGCTTGATCAAGAAATGTGGATTGCTGTTCCCTCGCGCGATCGGCCAACAATTCCGCAACCAGGTCAGCGAACTCTTGGGCGTCGATCATTTGCTTCTCAGCGTGATATCGCCGCTGCTCTCGATCCATGAGAACGTTTGTCAACAACAAGGTAAGTTCGACGACGAGGTCCGCCGGTTGGCAAAGCTGGACGACACGACGCGTCGCCTGATGACGGTCCCCGGGGTCGGTGTCGTGACGGCCCTAACGTTCCGCCACACGATCGATGACCCCTCGCGCTTCCGATCGGCTTCGACGGTCGGCGCCTACCTAGGCCTTACGCCGAGGCGCAGCCAATCCGGCGAAACCGACACCAACGGAAAGATATCTCGATGGGGCGACCGGCTTCTCCGAACTTACTTGTTCGAGGCCGCCACTGTCCTTCTTTATCGAACCAAAAAGTGGTCTTCCCTAAAGGCCTGGGGCATGAAGCTCGCCAAGCGGATCGGCATGAAGAAGGCAAAGGTCGCCATCGCCCGAAAGATCGCCGTGATTCTCCACTGCATCTGGGTCGATGGCACGTCGTTCGACTGGGGCCAGCCGAAGCCAATCTGATATTTGCTCGCAAGTTCCTGGTCCGGTCCGCCGGACTGGCGATGTCCCGCTGGGACGGTGGTCGTGGTGACCTCGGTCAATCGGCTGGTGGCGGTTCGCCCGCACTCCGCTGCAAACGTTGAGGCACCCGATCCGGACATCATCATGAGGCGCTCGCGACCTCGGAAAGGACCATGACCCCAGCTACGACATCAACCCAACCCGCTGAAGCCGCCAACGACGTCGATTGCCAATCCCGCTAAGCAATCGTCTCGCCATCCGCGATCGCTCCGTCTCCGCAACCTGACCAGCTCCGACGGAGCAATCGCTATCGGCGTGTCACTGGAGGAGGAAGAATGGTAGCTTGACAACAAACCGCAATTAAAGGGCCGATTGACATTTGAATCCGCCCAATGCGTATCCATTAAGTACACCGAGCGCCTGGCTGAAGCAGGCATGGAGCCTTCTGTCGGCAGCGTCGGAGATTCCTATGACAATGCTCTCGCCGAAACCATCAACGGACGCTTTAGGCTCCCACCTATCCACGCGGAATCTCCGTTCAGATCCGGGACCAGCTCATACAGAAACCGCAACTGACAGCAACTATCCAGCTCGGTAGGAATAGGTTGCTATAAACAAGAGAGGTGGGTAGGTGCAAGCTGTTGCCATTCTCAGAATAGAGTGCGGCTTGACCTGCTGCGAACTCGTGATGGTGACTTCCTTCGATTGGAAGGAACTGCATTCCCCAACCAGAAGCTTGTCTGAGCGATTACGTCGCCTTCGACATCCGGAATTCTTTCCAGTCCTGTGCGGGAGTCGGTGCGTCCCATCAGGCCAATGTGGCGATCCGGATCATCACGCAGGGCCAGAAGTTCTTCTGGTAAGGTCATTCCTGCAAAGCGAGGCATCATGTCATCAAAAGAGAGCGGCAGAATCCGAATGCTGTTGATTTTGAAAACCATGCCGGCCCGGGTTGTCCGGAATACTTGATTGTCTAGCCCCCTGAACCGGACGCCTCTCGTGGATTCATTCGGATCCACACTGGTGATTGCGATCCTATTTATCGGTCGATCCGGAAATTCCATGGGAACCCCTTCTTGTGCAGCATGTTGTATCGCCACCGCGCACGTTGCGAGCCAATCCAGCAACCAGCAGCACTGAGACACTGCGCGTCGTTCGCTCAGTCGAGCCGACGGCGAAGGACAATTCCATCGCGTGCGACAGGGGCTCTGTTCAACGCCATCGGGACGGCATGCACGCCTACACCCACGAGGACGATCGCAGCCGAAGTCAGTACCTGCAGATTCAGATGTTCTCCTAGCACTAACGCCGCCAGCGCTACGCCGAACACTGGGATCAAGAGTGCGATCGGGGAGGTCGAAGCCAGACCGATGGAAGCAATGGCTCGGCCCCAAAGTATCTGTGCTAGGGCGAAAGAAGCAATAGCGACGTAAGCCACGGCCAACCAGCCGGCGAGCGACGCTTGCGTCAGCGCTTCGCCCACCGCTGGCGCAGCAGGCCGCGCCAGCGCACGCGCAACCCATACGGCAGGCAGACAGATCAACGCACTCGCGCACTGCAGACGGATAACCCTTTCAGACGTTTGTTTGAGGGTCATGTTGGCGATCGCCCAGCCCGCAGCCGAGAGCAAGCATATGGAACTTGCGACCAAAGGCGCCTTGCTGCCACCCGTCGCCAGCACGCCGATAAGGCCGACTACGCCCAGCGCGCTTCCAACAATCGTAGTAGTTCGCACCGATTCTCCCAGCATTAGGAAACTAAGAGCTAAGGATATGAAGACCTGAAACTGGATCAGCAACGCCGCGAGGCCGGGGGACAAACCGAAATCGATTGCCAATGTCGAGAGCAGATATTGGCCGATGCCAGAGCCTAGAGTGTAAGTGAGCAAGGTTCGCGCAGGCACACGCGGCCAACCGACAAAAGGGACGAGCATCGCGATGATCGAGAACCGCAACGCGGTGAGCAGATACGGATCGAAGTGGTCAAGAGCAAGTCGCACCGCGACGAAATTGCCTCCCCACAAGGCAGCAGCCCCAATCGCGCCTGCATAAGCACTGCCCTTGAGCATCATGTTCGCACGTCTTGCGAGCGCAGGCGAACCGAAGCGGAAATAATGCGATACTCGGCGTTTGCTCGAGACAAAATCGGTACGCCGCTAAAGAGTTCAGTTGTCGGTTTCGGACCCTCTAAGAGCTCCAGCACGGACTGCTTCAGCCAATGGTCTCTGTGGCTGGAATCGGCTATCGTAGATCGCGCCGCAGCTGCCCGAATTCGCGGCCCAACTAGATTCAAGACAATCCGTTTATAGCCGCGGCTCTTTTGCATCCTGCTCATGTTCAGGGGGTGTCTATAAACAATTCCTCATCGAAAGTAAATGATATGTCTGTTTTAGCCGTCATAGAAGTGTCGTGCACTCGTCTTGAACGTTGCATGTTGCCGTGAGATGACTTCTCGACCTAATCCGATCGCTTTGGCTTTTGCCGCGGGGCGACGTTTCTTTGTTGGGCGGTGGCGGATTAGCGCGATGTCGGATCGCGGCCATCATGGCGAAGGCGAGCATCACCAAGGACACATGACGGTACCAGCCACGCCGGGATCTGCTCTGGTTGCGATCGAGCCCGAACTCGTTTTTCGCGGTTTCAAAGCTGTCCTCCATCGCCCATCGATGGCCTTCGACCGCGACCAGCGTTTCAATTGATGTTTCCGCTAGGCACCAGGTGATGAAGAAGGCGGGGTGCACTGCCGTGCCACTCCGCATGACGCTTTGCCCTGCTTGAAAAAGCGCGTCTCGTCGATAAACCAGTACCGCATCGTCATCCGCCAAATGCTCCATGACATGATCGCGCACGATATCGCGCAGGGCATCAGCGTCCCAATCTCCACGACCCAGAATTGCCTGCTGCCGCCATGGGCCAGGATCGCCAACCGCCTCCGCGCGCATCCAGCCAGTCTTGCGCTGCTCATCTCCGAGCAGACCTTCCAGGAACAAGCCTGCATTCGTCGCAACCCGCTCTTGCGTGAACAACGGACGTAACCGTTTCTTGATCTCTCGAAGCGACGCCGCCCACAACGCAAGCGCCTCCTCACCTCATGCGGCCCGCGCCCACGACATCGGAATCATGGTTGCGCGTGGATTCAGACGCCCGCAAAAACGGCAACTGTAATGCTAGCATTACAGTTGCTTTTTTGATTTGAAGTGGGCGCGTTGAGCGGCAGCCTGGTGAGCTCTGCGCCAGAAGGACCATGCGATGATGTGTGCGGGTTGAATCCGCTTCCGCGCAAGTCTGATAGCAATGCGGCGGATTTCCTGGATTGACCAACGGATCAGTGGTGGGGTGGTTATGTTTTGGCTTTTGCCGGGGGGCGCCGTTTCGTTTTTTTGGGCGGTGGCGGATTAGCGCGATGTCGGATCGCGGCCATCATGGCGAAGGCGAGCATCACCAAGGACACATGACGGTGCCAGCCATGCCAGGATCTGCTCTCGTTGTGATCGAGCCCGAACTCGTTTTTCGCCGTTTCAAAGCTGTCCTCGATCGCCCATCGATGGCCTTCGACCGCGACCAGCGTTTCAATGGCTGTTCCCGCTGGGCACCAGGTGGTGAAGAAGGCGAGGTCATCATCGGCAATGCGACGACGGATCAGTAGACCGCGTGTCCACAAACCGTCATTTGCACTGTTGGACTGCTCGGCCTCGAGATCCGCCAATTCGAGATAACACCAATCGTGCAGCCGCGGTCCTTTGGTTCCGGCTCCCGCCGACAGGCGCTTCCAGTCGGATGAGCGCCGCGTCCGGGCGAGGTCTGCAGCCGTACCGGCGACCGGCGGTCGCTTGCCCCAGGATCGAAACACATGAGCGCTGCTGACCCCAAGCACGTAGCCTTTGCCTGCCCGACGTAGTTGCTGTTCGATGTTGCCAACACCGTAGACGGTATCACCGGCAACCCACTTGAATGGTACAGACCCGGCTATCGCGCGTGCGATCATTCTCGTCGCAAGCTTTGGTTTGGTCGCAAAGCCGACATCGGCAGGCACATATGTGGCTTCCAGACGATCTGGATCGTCGGTCCATTCCTTCGGAAGATACAACGCGCGATCGATGAACGCATGGCCATGACGCGAAACGTAGGCAGCGAAGACGCCGATCTGGCAGTTCGTGATCTTTCCTGCCGAACCAGTGTATTGCCGCGCCACTCCGCATGACGCTTTGCCCTGTTTGAGAAAACCGGTCTCGTCGATCACGAGCACCGCATCGTCATCCGCCAAATGCTCGATGACATAGTCGTGCACGATATCGCGCAGGGCATCAGCGTCCCAGTCTCCACGACCCAGAATCGCCTGCTGCCGCCATGGGCCGGGATCGCCAGCCGCCTCCGCGCGCATCCAACCGGTCTTGCGCTGCTCATCTCCGAGCAGACCTTCCAGGAACAGACCTGCATTCGTCGCAACACGCTCTTGCGTGAACAACGGACGTATCCGTTGCTTGATCTCTCGAAGCGACGCCGCCCACAACGCAAGCGTCGCCTCAACCGACGCGGCCCGCGCCCACGACATTCGAATCATGGTTGCCCATGGATTCAGAAGCCCGCAACAAAAGCAACTGTAATGCTAGGGTCTGTACCTAATTAGCGAGTTCTGATTCCCTGGTGCCAAGTTGATTCGGCACGGGGGACTTCGATGCGCAAAGGACTGTTCTGGCTCAACGACAAGCAGTGGGCTCAGATAGAGCCGCATCTGCCAACGAACCAGACCGGCCCGGCGCGCCAAGACGATCGACGCATTATCAGCGGTATCATTCACATGCTCCAGTGCGGCGCACGCTGGCGCGATTGCCCGTCCGACTATGGCCCTTACACGACGATCTACAATCGGTTCAATCGCTGGGCTAAGCGCGGACATTGGCAGGCGATCTTTGAAGCGCTCGCCCGCTGCGGCAAGGACCGAGTGGCTTTGTCGATCGACTCCACCTCGATCAAAGCGCATCGCTCGGCGAGCGGCGGAAAAGGGGGGAGTGTGAACAGGCGATCGGCCGCTCGCGCGGTGGGCGGACCACGAAAATCCACGCGCTGAGCGACCCTGATTGCAAACCTTGCGCATTTCATCTCACTCCGGGACAAGCCGCAGACATTGCCGCAGGGCCGGCCCTTTTGAAGCTCGCGCCGCCCATGTCTTCCCTCATTGGGGACAAAGGCTACCATGGCGACGGCTTTCGCGCCGAAATCGTCAATCGCGGCGCGAAACCCGTCATTCCAAACAAATCCAACCGGGTAACCCTCCACAGCTTCAGCAAGCGCCTCTATAAAGGGCGCAATGTTATCGAGCGCTGTTTCTGCCGGCTCAAGGATTTCAGGCGTGTTGCTACTCGCTACGACAAACTTGCCAGAAACTTCTTGGCCGCCGTCCACCTCGCCGCTCTCGTCGCTTATTGGATCAATTGAGTCTGAACCCTAGCACTACTTTGGCAGATTGTTGATTTTGCCGCGATTTATAGGATTCCCGAATCAATTTTTCAATGATTCATGGGTGGTCGGCTCTTGGAGGGCTGACCATGCCGGGATGGGAAGACGAACTCGAACGCTGGCTGATGCCGTTCTTGGACCGGCTGGGTCATAAGACCCGACAGCGGATGGTATATGTTGCGGGATTGATCGGTCCTGGCGATCGCAAGAGCGTTCAGCCGATGGCGGAACGCCTTGCCACGAGCAACTACGACCAGTTGCACCATTTCATTGCGGACGGCGTCTGGAACGCGACGCCGCTAGAGACAGAGCTGCTCAACCAGGCGGACCGACTTGTCGGCGGCAGGGATGCGGTGCTGGTTATTGATGACACCTCACTGCCGAAAAAGGGTGAGCGATCGGTCGGTGTTGCGGCTCAATACGCGTCGGCTCTCGGTAAAACTGCAAATTGCCAAACGCTGGTGTCTTTAACGCTTGCGCGCGGGGAAGTGCCCGTGATGGTCGCGTTACGTCTCTTTCTGCCTGACAGCTGGACAAGCGACATGCCTCGCTTGAAGCGCGCTCGCGTGCCAGTCGAACACCGAACGCCGCGGTCCAAGCCGGAGATCGCTTTGGCCGAGATTGACCGCGCGATGGCAGCCAACATACGCTTTGGATGTGTGCTGGCGGATGCAGGATACGGCCTCAGCGCGCCGTTTCGACAAGGGCTAACAGAGCGCGGGCTGGCCTGGGCGGTCGGTATCCCTCGGCACCAGAAAGTGTATCCGGTCGATGTGAAGCTCATTTGGCCGATCACCAAAGCCCGTGGCAAACCACGAAAGCACCACGTGCCCGATATCTTATCGATTGCGGCAGAACAAATGCTGGCCAGCGCCAAATGGAAAACCGTGAGTTGGCGCAGCGGGACGAAAGGTCGGCTCAAAGCCCGATTTGCTGCTCTCCGTGTCCGCACCGCCGACGGCCCTCCGCAGCGGATATGGGATAAAGGTCAGCAGCATCTCCCAGGCGACGAAGCCTGGCTCATTGGCGAGCAACGTGCCTCCGGGGAGAAGAAATACTATCTCGCCAATCTTCCGGCGACGACGGATCTGCGCACGCTGGCCGCCACCATCAAGGCACGGTGGATTTGTGAGCAGGCGCATCAACAGTTGAAGGAGGAACTTGGACTTGATCACTTCGAAGGGCGATCATGGCAAGGTCTTCATCGCCACGCCCTTATGACAATGATTGCCTACGCCTTCCTGCAACATCGTCGCCTCGCAAACGCGGGGCGAAAAAAAACGAATCAACGGGCCTCCGCCTCAACCGACTATGCCCGCCGTACGTCACGCCATCGTCGATCTCATCCTTCGGCCGCCGCCCCAGCAGTGCCCATATTGCCGAAAGCAAATCCTTGAAAAACAGCGGCGAAAACACATTCTGCCAAAGTAGTGCTAGTCCCGGCAGAGGCTCAACTTATCAAAGCGGAGATTCTGTTCAGACAACCGGGACCAGCTCTTGAGCTATCGCCCAAAGTTGGTGACGGCGGGAATCGGAAAGGCGGCATATCGTGGGGGTGCTTGACGCCTCCACTTCTCCACCGAAGGAGCGATATGCCGTGTCCAACGATAACGTCATCCATCTGATTCAGCCAGGAATCTTCGACGATCAACTCACAGAAGTCTTACGCAATGGAGCGCGTGCCCTGCTGGCCCAGGCGGTCGAGGCCGAGGTTGCAGACTTTCTAGGCCAGCATGCCGATTTGAAGACCCGGGACGGCCACCAGCGCGTGGTCCGCCACGGTCACCTGCCGGAGCGCGAGGTGATGACCGGCATCGGTCCGGTCGCCGTCCGCCAGCCGCGTGTACGCGATCGCGAAGCGGACGCCGCCGATCCTGGCCGCATCCGGTTCTCGCCGTCGATCCTGCCGCCCGACATGCGCCGGTCGAAGTCGATCGAGACGCTGCTGCCGATCCTTTACCTGAAGGGTATCTCGACCGGCCACTTCTCTGAGGCGCTGGCTGCGCTGCTCGGCAAGGATGCTGCCGGGTTGTCGGCATCCGCCATCGGTCGCCTGAAGGATGGCTGGCTCGACGAGCACGCCGCGTGGCAGAGGCGCGATCTGTCGGCGAAGCGCTACGTCTACATCTGGGCCGATGGCATCCATCTCCAAGCGCGCCTCGAAGACGAAAAGAGTGCATCGGTGCTGATCGGCGCGACGCCGGAACTTCCCGGCCGAGCACTGGAAACACTTGCGGACGACGGATGAGATGGACAAGCGATTTTTTTCATGACCGAGATGACGATTGCAGAAATCGCGTACGTCCATTCTTTTGTTCGGCTGCGCCGCGGGCCATTCTTCCGTCCCGGCCATCGATCTCGCAGCCGCCGCGCGCAGAGGCGGTCAAGGCTGGCCGCGTTTGCGGCCACCGCAAGGCTTGGCCTTGACCGGCCCGAGCACGGCGGCATGCTGGCGTGGAACGGGACTGCATTCCTGGCTGGCACTTGCCGTCAGGCGGGATTATCCTGGGTGGGCGGGCGACCTCGTGGCGAAGCGTGGCGCATCGGCTGCAAGCGCCACCAGGCTGCCCTATTTTGTCTTGCCGAGCTGAGGCGCCCGCGCGCCGGTTTTTGGCCGCCGTGGTTTCCATTGCCTCACCAAGCGCTCGTAGCTTTGCTCCGCCTGTGCGGCAATCAACATCTCGCGGTCGCGCAATGCCTTGATGTTGTGGGCATACGCTGGCCCACGCCGGCTGCCTTTCTGTTGCGGATGTCCGGCTTGAAGTTGCATCGCGCGGGTCTTGATGGCGACCAGTGCCGGGCGCGCCCACAGGTAATCCTCGCCCTTCGTCAACAAATGCCAGCAAAGCACGGTGAGCTTCCGGGCCACGGCCACCGCGGCGATCTGATGGCCGCGCCGGGCGCGGATGCGCACGAAAAACGCATGCAGCGGACCGGGCGCCTTGGCCGCTGCCCAGGCCGCCTCGACCAGCATGGCGCGCGCGTGACTGCGGCCGATCTTGCTGATGCGGCCGTGATGGGCGGCGCCAAGTCCGGACTGCCGCACCCGCGGGTTCAGCCCAAAATAGCTCACCAGCTTCTGCGGGCTGTTGAACCGGCTGATGTCGCCGATCGCCGCCATGATGCCGGCAGCGACCGCCAAGTTGACGCCGGTGATCGTCATCAATCTGTTGACCGCGGAATCGTCGATGGCGTCCTGCGCGATCTCGCGGTCGAGCAGGGCCAGATCTTCCGCCAGCCGGTCAAGCTCGCGGACGTGCCGATCGATCGCCGCGCGCTCATCGTCCGGCAACGGTTGGGCGGCCAACCACGCCCGGCCGCGGCCGTTGAAAAGATCGGCATGCGGGCACTTCGGGATCAGGTGCGCGTGCAGGATCGAATGCACCTCGTTCTTGAGCCGCGTGCGATGGCGCACGACCTGGTAGCGCCGCGCCACCAGCCGACGCTTGCGTTCCGTCTCCGCGTCAGGCGTCCAGATCTGCGGCAGGTACCCAGCCGCCTGCAGACTGGCGAGCGTGCCGGCATCGATCTTGTCGGTCTTGACGTGAGCCTGGGCGATCGCCTTCACCTGCAGCGGATTGGCGATAATCACCCGTGCCACGAACGGTGCCAGAACCCGCGATACCGCCATGCTGTTGCCGGTCGCTTCGACCACCACCTCATCACTGGCCAGCAGGGTCTTGCCAAATCCCTCCAACGCAGTCCGCGTCATATCAATGCGGCCCGCATGTCGGAGCCTGCCATCCTCCCAAATCACCACCTCCCCGAAAGTTCGGTGGACGTCGATGCCAATCACCCGTCGCATTTGCACCTCCTGTTGATATGACGGGAGCTGCGGGCGACACGACAACTACGGATTCGCGCTCCCAGCGCAACCGGGCGAGTCGCAGAGGCGGCCAGCTACTAACTCGAGCTCGCGGCTCATCGAATGCATCGGCCTGCCCGCACCTTCGTGCTCCCGGTGCCTCTGTCCCGATGGTCGCACCATACGCTACGATCTTGAAAATCGCAGCGGAACATCGGCACCGAGAAACTCTCATACCGGTTACCAACCCCATCGAAAGCACCTTCGCCACCGTTCGCCACCGCACCATCCGATCGAAGGGCTGCCTGTCCAACAAGACGGCACTCGCGATGGTCTTCAAACTGCTCGAGGCCGCGCAGAGAAGCTGGCGTCGTCTCGATGGCCACAACCAGTTGCCAAAACTCGTTGTCGGTGTGACATTCAATGATGGGATCCAGGTCATCGCCAAGCCGACCGACCGTCAGCCCATAACCGCCGCCGCCTGACCGGCCAGGTCGTCACCAGATGTGCGATAGCTCCCAGCTCTTTTTGGTAGGTTGCATGGCAATCCTAACGAAGTTAGATATCTTTGCTCTCGTGGTGTCTTCAACGAGACTTCGCAACTTCTACGTCGATCGGCACAAAACGACCTGGATGCAAGGAGCCGGGGCCAACTGGAGAGCAGTCACAGATGACCATCAGAAAGATTCGATCTTTCGACGACCTTCTCTCTATTCCAGACAAGAGCGCGCCAGTCGTGACATTGTTTAGCGGCGGCCTAGATAGTTCGTACCTCCTTTCTTTCTTGTACGAGGCTGGTTTCACGAGTGTAACGGCGCTTTGTGTTGACCTGGGCGAGAGTGTCGACGTTGGGGCGCTGGAGAGGACGGCCCGCCGATTTGGGGCGGAATTGCTGGTCGAAGACGGTAAGGTTGAGTTTGCAAATCGATACGTGAAGTTAGCCCTTAAGGCGCACGCGAAATATCTCGACATCTACCCCGTGAGTTCATCTCTCGCGCGCCCGTTGGTCGCGCAACGCGCGGTCTGTGTCGCATTGGAGCGCGATGCGGGCGCTGTGCTGCACACCGCGAACCAGTCTCAAAACAGCCTGCGCCGCTTGAATACGGCGATATCTGCCGAAAACTTTCTTGGGCTTTTCGGCAGCCCTTACGAATACAGCGCCCTGTCGCGCGAAACCAAGGCGAGGGGATTGGCGCGCTACGGTTTGACGGATTACACTCGTCGAAAGCTTAGCGGTGACGCGAACATTTGGTGCCGAGAATTTGAATCGGGCCCATTGGACAACCCCGAAGGCTTTACGCTTCCAGAGGAAGCTTTCACCTGGTCACGGCGCCAGCCTGACCTTGCCCCTTGCTCGGTTTCCCTCGGGATCGAGGAGGGTGAACTCGTCCGGATCGACGGTGGAGCTCTGGCGTTTGTAGATGCGATTGCTCACCTGAATGCGCTGGTCGGCTCCTACGGCTTTGGCCGATTCCTGGGCTTGGAGCACCTGGACGAAGGCGAGAAGGTTCTGGAGGTGCGTGAGGCCCCAGCTGCGTTCATTTTGATGCAGGCGCTTCGGCACCTGGAAACGGCAACTTTGTCTGCGAACTCCATCATTCTGAAGCAAGCGTTGGAGAGAAGTTGGACGCTCGAAGCTGTGGAAGGGCGATGGAAATCCGACGTAAAGGCCGCCGCGGAAGCAGGCATATTGTCGCTCGCTCAACGCGTGACCGGAACCATCCGCTTTGACATCGATCATCAATCGTGCCTGCCAAGCTCAATCCGTGCTGACCAGCCTCTTTACATCACTGATCGTGATGCTTGGGAAATCAAAAAGGCTCGCGAGCGCGGCACGGGTCCGCGGGCCTTTTCTGCGGAATTGCTTCGACGAGACTCAAGGACCTCAAAGTTCTCCCCTCGATGAAAGTTTCACTTGATGTTGACTTCTTTGAATACCGAAAAGATCGGCGCCCCGCTTGTCGATGCGTTGACTAGCGTCGGTTACTGGGTAGAACATGGCGCAAAGAACTTCGAAGGCTGGGATTTCTACGATCCTCGGACATGGCATGATTTCGCGAGGTGTTGGGATGATTTGCTGCTCGACGAGTATATGCGAGACGGCGGAACATATCGCTTTCGGCGCTACAGCCAGCTTTTCTACAGCGCGAACGATGGCGATCTAAGGCTGCTTCCTCACGCTCCGTACGAACAGCCGGCGGTGATCAACCGGCTCAACGGAGGTTTCCAAAGGCACTTCGGGGCAATCGAGGATCGGCTTCTGGAGAACAGGTTTTTGAAAGGGCTGATGCAGTGGATGGGGAATAGCTACAGTGCGGCCTCAGGCCATCGAAACTGGAACATCAAATTGCACCCGTACCGCATTGTCGCGACCCAGGGGCCTGGGCAGCCCAGTCCAGAGGGGTTGCATCGCGACGGCGTTGACTACATCTGCTCGTTAATGGTGCGGAAATGTAACGTGGATGGCGGCGAAACAATTGTAACTGATGTGAACCAAAATGAACTCGTCCGTTTCACGCTGAAGATGCCGGGCGATATCATGGTCGCTGATGACAACATCATCATGCACGGTGTGAGTCCAATCCAAATCATTAACAGGAGAATGTCAGTCGCGTACCGTGACGTGCTGGTCGTCGCGTTCACCAAAGACTGACCCTTAAGGCTGTCGAGGCCAACCATGTGGTGGAGCGCTTGCTCCGGGTAGCGCTCGGCTGTTCTGGAACTTCCGATTCCTCTCTAGCTTTCAGGCGCCATCTCTGTAGCGCGTTCGTTGCGCTCGCAGTGAGAGACGTGGCTCGTCGAACTCATCCTGACGCGGAGTGACCTGCCACTGAAGTGTCAGCCGGCGGCAGTTAGAGTCTCGGATTTGTACGCCAAGTGGCGGGTGTGGAGCAACGGTTGATCGGCGCAGCTGGTTGGGGTGCGTAGCCGTTCGTCCGTTGCGGACGCGCCCTCGGACAAGCAGGCAGGCCCGCCCCTGACCGGCGATCTCGCCGCGCTCAAGGACGCTATCGATTCCGCGCGGAAGGGCAAAACCGAAGACGCGAGCGCGGCGCGGGCAAGCTCCCCGCCAACCTGCAAGCTGAGGGAATTCACTTGGTCAGGTCGAGGCTCATGAACTGGTTGTGCGGGCTTTCCTGATAGTCCGCGAATCGCTCACAGGAAATGAAGCCAGCGCTGCGGTAGAGCGCGACCGCAGGAGCGTGCAGCGGCGCGGTACCAGTCTCTAGGTTGAGCCGCGTATACCCTCGCTTGCGCGCTTCAGCAATGATGTGGTGCAGAATAATGCGTCCGACCCCGGTTCGCCGAGCCGCGGGCGAAGCTCGCATCGACTTCACCTCTCCATGCGTGTCGTCCAGTTGCTTGAGAGCGCCGAATCCAACCAGTTCCTGGCCCTGCCAGGCCGTCCAGAAAGTATTGGCTGGGTCCGATAGGCCGCTCGCGTCCAGTGCTTGCGCGTGCTCGCCCATGACGCTGCGCAGCTCTCTTAAGTGATACGCCAACAAGTTGGTGACGTACGGCGCAGTCGGATCGTCCTGCCTCATTTCCACTTCACGCCCTCCCCATTGTACTCCGCGGAGTAATCGGCACTAAGCAGGAGTTGCGGATATATTCAAGCTTCTGCTTCATTGTGCGAACGAGAATTGGCATTGTGATCGAAAGATCGTACCGTATCGGTCCACGCGCGGATGTCGATCGTGGTCGCCGGTAATGACCAAACTTGACCGAGTACTGAGGAACAAGATGCGCTCCCCACTCCACGATCTTTGGATCCAAGCTGATCTTGCCCCACGTTTTATCGGGTAATGAGTTCGCCCCTGCCGTTGGAGTTGCCTGTTCGGCGGCGGGTGGCAGGCCATGGCCAACTCAGAGGGGGTGGATGGACTCACGTTTGAAGTGCAACGGTTGATTTGAGCTCAGAGAATGCCTCGGCGGGTCTCTTGAGTCCAGGCATTTGCGTGGCGTATCGTTGAGGCGCTTTGTGTACGTCGTGAGATCGGCGGCGGTCAGGAGATTGAGGTCGGTCTTGCGAGGCAGCGAGCGTGGCAAGCGGCCGATTGAGTTTTCCACGCCGCCTTTCTGCCAAGGGCTGTGAGGATCGAAGAAGAACATCTGGACGCCGAGCGTCATGTGGAGCTGGTGGTGTTCGGCGAACCCGTTTCCATTGGCGAAGCTGATAGTCCGACGCAGATGCTGTGGCAGTGCCGAGCTGACGAGCGATGGTCTGGGCCGTGGGAACAGCGTTTCGATCGGCCGGACGACAAACCATGCTGAAACGGCTTTGTCGTTCGTGAAGAACCATCAGCCCTGACCACATCGGGAGAACATCATGAAGCCGGCCTCCCAATGGCCGGCGCCTTGCGACCATCGACCGCGGCAGGCCGCTCGGGATCGAGCGCCGGTGTTTTATCAGGCTCGCGGAGCTGCCGCCCCGTCGCCGGCGCCCTTGTATTTTCTTGTGACGCGGCAGAAGACGGTACCGGTAATCGTTCTGGGCCGTCCGATGATAGATAAAACGATAGATTGACTCATGGCTTGTGATCTCGACGCGCTCTTATCCGAGCTGCGAGTGCGGTCTTGTGAGGTTGTAATCGGCGCGCCAGCATCCAAGCGCAACGGGGGCTTGGGCCAACGACGTGAACGGCGTCTCATTCAAAAGCTCATCCCGCAGGCGATTGCCGGGGGGGTTGAGCAGCGAAGATGCTGCGCTCGAAGCTGGATTGTCACAACCTGTCGGAAGCAGATTGTTCCGAAAGGCGGGCGGCATGCCACCAGCGATGTTTAGATCTTCGGCAAAGGCGCTCTCCGGGCGGTACCTCTCGTTGATTGAGCGCGAGGAGATCGCACTTCTCAAGGTGCAGGGCCATTCCATACAGGAGATTGGACGTCGCCTGGGGCGGGCTGCTTCGACAGTCTCCCGTGAACTGCGGCGCAACGCGGCCACCCGCGGCGGCGGGTTGGACGAAGGTCGCGTGGTCTATCGCCAACGCCTGCCGCGTGGTACGCCAGCCGCCGTTCGTCCGCTCGATAAGACCTTGGGAGAAGATATCCAGGTCGGGCACGCCGGGCCGCCAATCGCTTCGAGCGTTCGGTCCAGTCCCATCCACTGGTCGCCAGGATCGCCATGTCGCGCTTAAGGTCCGCCATGGCGGCGAAGCCATCCGGATAGCTGACCAGCACTTTGAGCCTGGAAGTTCACCGCCCCACCCGTACCTGGCTTCCGCGAACTTACTTCCCCACCTCCTCGTATTTGATGCTGCGCCAGAGCCGTTCGAGAACACGTTGTCCCGCCATGCGCCCTTGCCGTCCATGCTGATCGCGATGCCGTTGTCGGCGAGCACGCCGGTAAAAGCCTGTCCCGTGAACTGCGCGCCCTGATCCGTGTTGAAGATGTCCGGCTTGCCGTGACGAGCCAAGGCGTCCTCCAGCGTCTCGACGCAGAAGGCTGCTTCCATGGTGATCGACAGCCGCCATGACAGAACACGGCGGGTCGCCCAGTCCAGCACCGCCGCGAGATAGACGAAGCCACTCGCCATCGGGATGTAGGTGATGTCCATCGCCCAGACCTGGTTCGGCCGCGTGATCTCCATGCCGCGCAGCAGGTATGGATGGATCTTGTGGCCGGGCTCTGGCCTGGTGGTGCGCGGACGGCGATAGAGCGCCTCTATCCCCATCCGCCGCATCAGCGTCTTCACATGCGGGCGGCCGATCTTGCACGCCCTCGGCAGCCAGCAGGCGTCTCAGCATGCGCGAGCCGGCGAAGGGAAACTCCAGGTGCAGCCGCTCGAGACGCCGCAACCTGTTCAAATTCGCGGAGCCGGCTCTAAAGTTAGTTCGAGGAATCTGTCACGGACAGCAGTTTGAGTTACCATCGTCCTGCTCGCCATTAATTGAAAACTCAAGGAATTGTCCAGAAGCTTGCAGGGAACGAAGGGCAGCTTCGAGGCAGCGTTCCGACTCAACCCGCTCGTGAAACAGGGTGACGCAGTCAGGCTCTAGAATTGCGGTTCTTGATGGTTACGGGAGCCTGCTTGAATGAGCCGAGCGACAATAGATCTGCAAGGTAGTCGTGGGATTTCGTCGGTCTGGGCTGATGGTGACGGTGAAACGAAGGCAAGGCTGGAACGGAACCTACAAGGTTTGGCAGGCGGCTAACGCAGCAAGCTCAGGTATCCTACGGCCTCGGTCGTGCAGTGCGGGGACATTCAGACGAGGGAGATCGCAGATCGCCTACACGAAACTCGCCAATCAAAGCGGGACGCCTTCCGTGTCACTCTTTAGGCGTGTTACCCCAGCAAGGGATCGATTGTTGCGGCGCCGCTACCCGCCGGCGGCAGGCCGAAGGTTGAGTACGGTGAATAGGCAAAGTCCTTTTTTCAGCAGGCTAGTCAGTTCCTCGTCTTCCGATGGGCGTTCTCGAGCGCCTCACAGACGTGACGACCCGCGGCAGCCGCCGGAACAATCTTCCGAACACACACGATACGCTGACCATCAACGCAGCGGGCGGTCTGACGCGGAGAGTCGAATCCATATACACGCGGTACACGACGCTGGTGATCGCGATGGCGCGAGCTCGCCGGTCCTCGTCGACAACGCCGATGTTGTCCGCGCCGCCACCTGGTCGAGTGAAGGCCCGCAGATCCAACGAAAACTGGAGCTCGATGTGTGCGTCTTCACCGGTGCAGCGCTGTCCGTATCGAGTTGAAGGGCCTTCGGACCGCGCGAGCCCTGATTCCTCATCTCGATAGTACAGTAAGGACGAAGGTGCTCTGGGACAGAGTCTCGCTCGGAGCCGCCCAAGGGTCCCTGAGCGACCGCGCAGCTCATGTTGGGAGACGGTGTATGCATATGAACGCTCATCTTCCGGTACACGAACCGACGAACGCGCTCCGGCTGGTCACACAGGCGTATATGAGCCTTCTCCTCATCGCCTTCGCCCTGATGCCAGCCCAGTTCATCGCCTACCTGTATTTCCAGCAGGATCCCACGCTAAAATTCGAGAATCACCTGTTCCACGAATTGGCGATTGCCGTCGCCACCCTCGAAGGGCTGTTCGTCACCTATGTGACGTGGCGTTGCTACCAGTCTTCAGGCGAACCTCTGTTGCGTTGGTTGACGGTGGGTTTTCTGGGCTTCGTGCTGGTCTATTCGCCGCACGGCGCCTTCACCGAGATGGCACACCGCAATATTTGGCTTTTTCTGCTCTATGGGCCAGCGTCGCGTCTCGCAATGTCGATTCTGCTTTTCGTCGGGCTGCTCAGCTACAACCAGCCGTCAGACGAGGTCGAGAGGCGTTCGGTTCCGCGCGCATGGCTGATCTGGATCGGCCTATTCCTGACTATGGACATAGCCGTCGCTCTGATCGCCTACTCCCCCTATGCGGGACACCCCGCGATCCGCTTGTCCATGGAGGGCGGCGCACTGGTGTTCAGCGCGCTGAACGTCACGGCCATGCTTATTCGGCGGCTTCACTCGCCGCTCATGGTTATTTTCGGCATTTCAGTCGCATGGTTTGGGCTATCGTCGCTAGCATTCATTCTGGCGGCGCCCTGGAATCATATGTGGTGGCTCGCCCACGCGATCTTTGCTGGCGGCTTCTTCCTGCTCAGCTATGGCGTTGTCCAGGCGTTCCGAACCACGCAGTCGTTTTCGACGATCTATAGCCAGGAAGAAATGATGGCCCGCCTGGCCGAATCGATGGGAGAGACCAAAAGGGCGCTACAGCAACTGCAACTGAGCAATCAAAGATTAGAACGCCTGGCCGCAACCGATCCACTAACCGGTGCCGGAAATCGGCGCCACTTCATCGAGCATATCAGCGCCGAGATTGCGCGGGCCAAACGAAGCGGTGCTCCATTATCTCTGCTGTCGATCGACCTCGATCATTTCAAGGATATCAATGACTCACGTGGTCACAGTGTCGGCGACGAAGTCCTCCGCGCATTCGTGCGAACGTGTCTGGAGGCGATCCGCCCTTACGACTCTGTCGCGCGCGTGGGCGGTGAAGAATTTATGGTGCTGCTGCCGAGGGCGACGCTCGACACGGCTTGCGCGGTAGCCGAACGCCTTCGATCGACCATCGAACGCACCGCATTCGACGTCGGAGCCCATCCGTCAGTCGGCGTCACCATCAGTGTTGGGGTGTCGGAGTTCGGGGCCGATGGAGACACGCTTGACGAATTCCTGACCGTGGCCGATCATCGGCTCTATCGCGCGAAATCTGGAGGTCGCAATCGTGTGATTGTCGCATAGGGGTTCGTTCAGTCCCGCGCTCCGTCTCAGGTGCTTCGGCGGTGAGGCCGGTTCTCACCCGGGCTGGCGAGTTCGCGCTAGAGGATACGAATGTTAAAAGGCGATCACTACTGGTTTCGTGCAGGAAGCGGTTAATGGCGGCGTTGAGTTCGCGGACCGATCAGCCGCGGCGCGATTGAGGCGGCGTCTGGAGAACTTGGCGAATTTTCCTTCGACGGCATTGAGCCATGTGGATGAGGTGGGCGTGAAGTACGGGGTGAAACGCGGATGGCGATCGATTGGCGTAGTTCGGCCAAACGAGATTTCATTGCTCTCTTTGGGGGCGTCGTTCTTGCGTCGATCTTGGCGTATTTTTCTGAACTTGGCCCTCGTTTGTTTCAGCTGGGACCGGGCTATTCGGATTCGACACTCGATGGCATCGTGTTCATCATAATCGTCGCATTCTTCGTGAGCGTTGCGCTGACACTTTTTACCGTTCGCCGCTATGGAGACCTCGCCCGGGAAACGAAAGCGCGGACTATTGCAGAAATAGAAGCGCGCGATCTGGCGCCACATGATCAATTGACGGGCCTGCCTAACCGTCGCTCGTTTGATGAAAAACTTCATGCGTGCCTTCGCCTCGCCGGGAACACTCGGCGGGTGGCCGTTCTGATGCTTCGCCTTGTTGGCTTCAAGAGGATCAAGGACACGCATGGCCACGCAGCGGGAGAGAAGGCGCTATGCGAATTTGCCGACAGGCTCGGCGACGTCTTGCGCGCGGATGGCGTCCTGGCGAGGATTGGAGGCGACGAATTCAGCTTCGCAGCGCTATCACGGCAGATATTATCGAGCCGCACTACAAGGCGATCGTTTCGCTTAGCAGTAATTGCATCGGCGGGTTCGAAGCCCTGGGCGCGTTGGAAAAACAGGACTTTTGGGCATATTCCGCCCGACGTGTTTATTCCGATTGCAGAAGAAGCGGCCCTGATAAACGCTCTCGGAGATCAGCTTCTTCGCCGTGCCTGTTTCGATGCCAGTACGTGGCCGGAGATGTTTACGCGTGCCTTCAATATTTCGCCCGTTCAGTTGCGTGACCCGCGATTGCGCATCGCATTCTATCGATCCTTAGGCAAACCAGGTTCAGTCCGCGCCGCCTGGAGATTGAAATTACCGAGAGCGCGTTCGTTGAAAAGACCGACGTTGCGAAGACCGTGATTGAAGTACTCCGTCGAGCCGGAGTCCGCGTCGCGCTCGATGATTTCGGAACGGGTTATGCTACGCTTAGCCAGCTGCTTTCGGTTCGTCTCGACAAGATCAAGATAGACCGCAGCTTCGTGTCGCATCTCGACGACAGTATCGAGAGCCAGGTGATTGTTCGTGCAATCGTTGACCTTGCAGAGGGACTTGGCTTGACGACCACGGCCGAGGGCGTCGAAGGCGCTGGCCAGCTGGCCTATCTAGTGGCCAATGGTTGCACAGAAGGGCAAGGTTACCTGTTCAGCGCTGCCGTCCCGGCCGCCGGTATCAACGCGCTGCTTAATCGCCATTCCGGCCGCACGGCCAGTGCTGAAGATGCGGTTTAGGAGCGCAAATACGTGGATTGTAAGTTATGGGTTTTGGAAAATCTCCCGCTCGGTGGACAATAGCCCATAGCTATAACGATACGGGCTCGCTTGTTTTTTTGACGCCTGTCTAGTTTGTCGATGGAGCTTTCATGGAGCACGAACACACTGGTCCCCTCAGAATGCGAGTGGAAACGGAAAAATGGCCGCTGGTTGCGCCCTTTCGTATCACGGGCCAAACGCTGGATGCTGCCGAAGTTCTTGTTGTGGTTCTGGAGAACGATGACTTTGACGGCCGCGGAGAGGCTTCGGGTGTCGATTACAGGAACGAAACGACTGCATCGATGCGCAAGCAACTCGAAGCAGTGCGAGCCAAGGTCGAACGCGGGCTCACCGCCCGATCGTTGCAACAGCTATTGCCGCTTGGTGGTGCGCGCAATGCGCTGGATTGCGCCTTGTGGGATTTCGAAGCGTCGGCCAGCGGGCAGCCGGCCTGGCGTTTGGCCGGGCTGCACAAGCCGCCGCAGCCTCTAGTCACGACATTTACGTGCGGTGCCGATACCCCGGAAAAAATGGCAGCTGCTGCCCGCGCGTATCGCGGGGCTCGGGCTATCAAGATCAAATTGACTGGAGAAGCCAGCGACGGCGATCGCGTTCGCGCGGTTCGCGAGGCGCAGCCGAGCGCGTGGCTTGGTGTAGACGCAAATCAGGGGTTCACACCTCATTCATTGACGCACCTAATGCCGATCATGGTGGAGAGCAAGGTGGAGCTGATTGAACAGCCTTATCCTGTAGGACACGAGGCGCTTCTGGACGGCTTTGATTCGCCGATCGCGATCGCCGCAGATGAAAGCGCTCAATCACTCCGCGACATTCCGGACCTGGTCGGGCGATTCGGTGTGGTCAATATCAAGCTCGACAAGAGTGGCGGGCTCACTGAAAGCTTGGCGATGGCCCGGGCGGCACGCCAGTACGGGCTTGAGGCAATGATCGGAAACATGATCTCCACGTCGCTTGCCATGGCGCCAGCCTTTCTCGTAGGCCAGCTTTGCACTGTTGTGGATCTGGATGGGCCGATATTACTCAAAAGCGATCGGTCCATCAGGGCTCAATATGAGGACGGATATATCACTTGTCCGGAAGCTCTATGGGGTTATTCGCACAAGATTGGCAGGAAGTGAGGGCGACATGAGCACACATCAAATCCAAAAGCCGTATCTGCTAATGATCGGCGACATGGATGAGCCGGGGAATGCAAAAACCGCTTTCGGACTGCGAGACTGGGCGGCCGACGCTTGCTTCGGTCAATTCCGGTTCACCGAGAAGGCGGTAAGTCTTGGCCTGCCCGACATGACTCCGGAGAGAGCAGCGCGGGCAGGGGTTAAGACACTCGTTATCGGAATTGCGGCTCCCGGAGGGCAATTGCCGGAAAGCTGGCACGCTCCTTTGGCAGATGCCCTGAAAGCGGGGCTGGATCTCGCGGCAGGACTGCATCAGCGGCTGAAGGAGATTCCCACACTAGCTGAATGCGCAACAAACACTGGCCGGAAGATCCATGATGTTCGACACTGTGACACTGCCTTTCCTGTTGGAAGCGGTATCCGTCGTCCTGGGAAGCGTCTTCTGACAGTGGGAACCGATTGCGCCCTCGGGAAAAAATACGCAGCTCTGGCAATCGCCAAAGCCATGGTAGGAGATGGCATGAATGCCCGTTTTCGTGCTACTGGTCAGACGGGAATTCTGATTTCAGGGAGCGGTATCGCCGTCGATGCAGTCGTGGCCGATTTTATTTCGGGAGCGGCGGAAGCGCTTTCGCCAGCCAACGACGCCGATCACTGGGACATTATCGAGGGGCAGGGGTCCTTGTTTCACCCTGCATATGCCGGCGTTTCCCTTGGACTCCTCCATGGCTCACAACCTGACGCGCTGGTTCTCTGTCACAATCCGTCCCTCAAGTCACTAGGGGGCTTTCCACATATTCCCATTGTAAAACTCGATGAGGCCATCTCGACTCATCTTTCGGCGGCCCGACTGACAAACCCCGGGGTACGGTTCGTCGGCATATCACTCAACACCTCATCCATGAGCGATGGTGAAGCTCGCCACGCCTTGGCAACGACGAGTGCCATGTTGAAGTTGCCTTGCGTGGATCCTATTCGTACCGGGGTTGATCCTATCGTCAGGCAATTGAAAACACTTCGTTGATCTCATCGGCCGATGGACGTGTCCCGTCGTGGAGGCCGTTGAAAACTTGCGGATGGGAGGCTTTAAGGCTTCCGATCCGGCGATCAAGCTAATCAGTTTCGGTCCCGCCGCATTCCTCCCGGCTGGCTTGCCCCCTTCTCGCCCGATATCCAAAGAGCCATCCCTCCGTACTCCTGAAATGGCGAGCTATCGCCCAAAGTTGGTGACGGCGGGAATCGGAAAGGCGGCATATCGTGCGGGTGCTTGACGCCTCCACTTCTCCACCGAAGGAGCGATATGCCGTGTCCAACGATAACGTCATCCATCTGATTCAGCCAGGAATCTTCGACGATCAACTCACAGAAGTCTTACGCAATGGAGCGCGTGCCCTGCTAGCCCAGGCGGTCGAGGCCGAGGTTGCAGACTTTCTAGGCCAGCATGCCGATTTGAAGACCCGGGACGGCCACCAGCGCGTCGTCCGCCACGGTCACCTGCCGGAGCGCGAGGTGATGACCGGCATCGTGTCAACCGGCGTCCAAATTTGGCTCTGACTCACCTGCCGGAGCGCGAGGTGATGACCGGCATCGTGTCAACCGGCGTCCAAATTTGGCTCTGACTCATATGTGGAACGTATATGGACCCCGCCCGATTGCAACGACCGGCTTGATCAGGATCGACGGCCACAACTGCTGACGTATATCCGGCTTCTTGATGCGGCTGGACAACGTCTCCGCCGCGAGCCTCGATGGTTTTCGCCCGCTTCCACCTCAACGGCCCCGAGACATCGGCGCAAGCCGTGCCGGTCCACACATCAGGTTCGGGAAGCGACGGGGTGACCGTTTCGCCATCTCCTGCCATTTGTTGCAATTGCCGGTGAGACCTCCTTTCCTTGATTGCCGCTTCGCTTCAGGCCGCCTTCACCGAAAGCGCCGGCTCATAAGCCGCGTCGCCTGTGAGCATAGCCCACACGATCCGCGCGTTCTTGTTGGCAAGAGCCACGGCCGCGACATTGGGATGGCGCCGTTGCCGCATCTTGCCGAGCCAGAGGCTTCGCGGATCCTGCTTGCCATTAGCACGGCTTAAAGCGGCGCGAGCTCCGTGAATCATCAGCGTCCGCAGGTATCGATCGCCCCGTTTGCTGATGCCGAACAAGCGGGCCCGCCCTCCACTGGATCGCTGCTTGGGTACCAGACCAAGCCAAGCCGCGAACTGTCGGCCGTTCTTGAAACAGCTTCTATCGCCCACGGCGGCGACCAAGGCTGTTGCTGTCACAGGTCCGACGCCTTCGATTTTGCCGAGCCGCTGGCACTGCTCACTCGTACGGAAGATTTCCCTTATCCGCCGGTCATAGGCTGCAATGCGGGTATCAAGCTCGGACAACTCCTCTTGCAGTTCCCTCATGAGCGCTCGGAGCATCTCGCTGAGGGCGTCATTGATGTTTCCTACGATGACCGCGAGGCCACGCCGCAGCTGCGCGATGTCACGGGCAATGACAATCCCATGCTCGGACAGAAGACCGCGAATCTGATTGACGAGCCTGACTCGATCGGCGACCAGGCGCCGGCGAATGCGGTGGACGGCCTGTACCGCCAGCTGATCGGTTGATTTCGGTGGCACGAAGCGCATGGACGGACGACCGACCGCTTCGCAGATGGCTTCCGCATCGTTCTGGTCGTTTTTGTTCGACTTGACGTATGGTGTCACGAACTGAGGGCTGATTAGTCGGACCTGATGGCCAAGCTCCGTGAGCACGCGAGCCCAATAGTGTGCCCCGTTGGAAGCCTCCATGCCGACCAGGCAGGCCGGTAAATTGGCGAAAAAGCCGGCCACCGCATCGCGACGTAACCTCTTTCGCACAACGACTTTCCCGTGGTTGTCGACGCCGTGAACTTCGAAGACATACTTCGCCAGATCTAGACCTATCCGAACGACCTGCATAACATCCTCCTTCGCTGCAGTTGACGCTCGAGATTCCACCGCGGCAAGGGCGGGGTCCATAGCCACGCCCGAACAGTCGCAGTTTCCCTGTCGGGCAGCAGGGTAACGATCCGCCGGCGCTCCAAATCGCACACGATCGTCCCGTATCGATGGTTTCTCCGGAACGCCCAGTCATCGATGCCCACAACAAGCAATGGATCTGTCGGCATCGCCGTCCGCCGGCGGACCACCCGCAGCAAGGTATCGTTGCTGACGGGCAGCATGAGCCGCTTGGCGAAGCTTGCCGCCGGCCGGCCGCCGAGCGCCAACCCCAAGTGATGGACGATGTATTCCAGCCGTGCCGTCCGGCGCCGTCGAAGCGGGACGATGTCTTCTCCAAACCGCTCCGCGAAGATCCGCCGGCGGCAATGCGGCACCTCACATGTGAAGCGCCGCGTGAGCAATCGGAGGCGCACCCTTCTGCCCGCTGACGGCAAATCAGCCACGTGCCGGATGTAACGGCTATGGATTCGGCGCGATGCTGTCGTGCACAAAGGGCACTGGGCCTCCGTAGCCTCTGACCGAACAGCCAGAATAACCGAATCCATTGAGTCACTTACACCATCAAACACCAAACCACTCGGTACTAGCGATGAGATTTGAAAGCCCGTCCGCATGGCGCTGATTCTCCGTTTGGAACCACAGTCGCCCGGCAAACTTCATCGGAAATGAGTCAGACCCAAATTTTGAACACGATGACGTAATTGCGGTCGGCGCTCGTGGCAGACAAGCTCCGTTATCATTGAGCCCTCGCAATCAAATGATTCGAAGGAGCTCCCATGAAGCAGTACGTCGGACTGGACGTCTCACAGAAAGAAACCGCTGTGTGCGTTGTCAACGAGACTGGTCAAGTAATCTTCGAAGGAAAAGCCAAGTCTAATCCTGGTGCCTTGACTGAACTGCTTAGCAAACATGCGCCTCATGCCGAGCGTATCGGCTTCGAGACCGGTGCGATGGCAAGTTGGCTATGGCATGAACTCCGCAGGGTAGAGCTGCCGGTGGTCTGCATCGACGCTCGGCATGCGCACGCAGCTTTGTCCGTCCGAATAAACAAGAGCGATCAGAATGATGCGCGAGGCCTTGCCGAACTGGTGCGGGTTGGATGGTATCGAGAGGTAAAAGTCAAAAGTGAGGAAAGCCAGAAGATCCGAGCGATCCTTGTCGCCAGATCTCGGCTAGTGTCCATGCGCCGAGACATCGAGAACCAGGTTCGCAGCTTGATCAAGGAATGTGGATTGTTGTTCCCTCGCGCGATCGGCCAACAGTTCCGCAACCAGGTCAGCGAACTCTTGGGCGTCGATCATTTGCTTCTCAGCGTGATTTCGCCGCTGCTCTCGATCCATGAGAACGTTTGTCAACAACAAGGTAAGTTCGACAACGAGGTCCGCCGGTTGGCAAAGCTGGACGAGACGACGCGTCGCCTGATGACGGTCCCGGGGGTCGGCGTCGTGACGGCCCTAACGTTCCGCCACACGATCGATGACCCCTCGCGCTTCCGATCGGCGTCGACGGTCGGCGCCTACCTAGGCCTTACGCCGAGGCGCAGCCAATCCGGCGAAACCGACACCAACGGAAAGATATCTCGATGGGGCGACCGGCTTCTCCGAACTTACTTGTTCGAGGCCGCCACTGTCCTTCTTTATCGAACCAAAAAGTGGTCTTCCCTAAAGGCCTGGGGCATGAAGCTCGCCAAGCGGATCGGCATGAAGAAGGCAAAGGTCGCCATCGCCCGAAAGATCGCCGTGATTCTCCACTGCATCTGGGTCGATGGCACGTCGTTCGACTGGGGCCAGCCGAAGCCAATCTGATATTTGCTCGCAAGTTCCTGGTCCGGTCCGCCGGACTGGCGATGTCCCGCTGGGACGGTGGTCGTGGTGACCTCGGTCAATCGGCTGGTGGCGGTTCGCCCGCACTCCGCTGCAAACGTTGAGGCACCCGATCCGGACATCATCATGAGGCGCTCGCGACCTCGGAAAGGACCATGACCCCAGCTACGACATCAACCCAACCCGCTGAAGCCGCCAACGACGTCGATTGCCAATCCCGCTAAGCAATCGTCTCGCCATCCGCGATCGCTCCGTCTCCGCAACCTGACCAGCTCCGACGGAGCAATCGCTATCGGCGTGTCACTGGAGGAGGAAGAATGGTAGCTTGACAACAAACCGCAATTAAAGGGCCGATTGACACTTCTTCTCACTCGCCTCCCTTAATGAGGCGATCCACGCGCTCCTTGTCGACCTGAACGATCGACCGTTGCGCAGCTGGGGACGAAGTCGCCGCGACCTGTTCGAGGAGCTCGATCGTCCGGCGCTGACCCCTTTGCCGGATGAGCCGTACGAGTACGCCGAGTGGAAGCGCTGCCGGGTCAACCTCGATTATCACATCGAGATCGCCAAGCATTACTACAGCGTCCCTCACAACCTCGTTCATCAGGAGGTTGAGGCCCGCATCACCAAAAGACCGTCGAGATATTTCTCCGCGGCAAGCGGGTGGCCTCGCATCTGCGCAGCACCTTGCCACATCGTCCGACCACGATTCCCGAGCATATGCCGAGCTCACATCGCCGCTATCGCGACTGGACCCTTGAGCGCATTCGTTCGGAAGCCGCCAAAGTCGGTCCCGATGTCCAGACGCTGATCGACGTCATCCTGCGATCGCGGCCACATCCGGAACAGGGCTTCCGCTCGGCCATCGGCATTCTCGGGCTGGTCAAGCGCTACGGCCAGGAACGCGTCGATGCCGCTTGTGCCCGGGCGCTGCTGCTCAACGCCCGGTCGTACAAATCGGTCGCTGCCATCCTCAAGAACGGCACCGACAGAACCGCGCCTCCCGCCGAGGAGGCGCCCATCCTCTTCCACACCAACATCCGTGGCCGCAGCTATTACAATGATCAGGAGAGATCAGCATGCTCATTCACCCCACCGTCGATCGCTTGCGCGCACTCGGCCTCGCCGCCATGGCCGATACCTGCGTCGAACTGCAGAACAATCCCGAGGCGGCCGAGATGCCGCATGCCGATTGGCTCGGCCTCCTCGTCGATCGCGAGGCCACCGCCCGCGACAACCGTCGCATCACGCGTCGCTTGACCAGCGCCAAGCTCCGTCAAGCCGCCGCCATCGAGAACGTCGACTACCGCGCCGCTCGCGGCCTTGACCGTTCGCTCTTCCAGAACCTCGTCACCTGTCAATGGATCCGTGACAGCAACCACCTGGTCATTGTCGGCCCAACCGGCACCGGCAAGTCCTGGCTTGCCTGTGCACTCGGCAACAAGGCCTGCCGCGATGGCTTTTCCGTCCTCTACAAGCGAACATCCCGCCTGTTCGCCGATCTCGCCCAGGCGCGCGGCGAAGGCCGTCTGGCGACGCCTGATCGCTGCCCTGGAGCGCGTCAATCTCCTCATCCTCGACGACTGGGGACCCGAACCGCTCACCGCCGACCAGCGCCGTGATCTGCTCGAGATCGTCGATGATCGTTACGACAAGGGATCGTTGTTGATCACTAGTCAGGTGCCCGTGTCGCAATGGCATGATGTCATTGCCGACCCCACGCTCGGCGATGCGATATTGGATCGCATCATTCACAATGCTCATCGCATCGAGCTCAAGGGCGACAGTCTACGGCGTCAGGCTGGCGAAAAGAAAAAACCGTGAGCACCTCGCGCACGATCGCCCCGCCGGCCCACAGGCCCCTCCCGCGCGCGTCGCTACGTCGCTCGTGGGGCCACTCCGCGCCGCGCACGGGGCCCGCCCATGGACCGCCGGGACGATCTCCAAACCAACCCGCCAATCTTGACGAGGAGACTATTTCGAGCCCAGATGCAATCGTCAGCCGTGTTCGCCTCCGCACCTGATCGCGATCACTGGAATCCGTGATCACCATCGCCTGGAACACCTGATCACCATCCCTGGAATGCGCAACCAGTGGCGCGAATGTCGGATGCGACGCCTCGCACGGCGGCAACATGCCTCGCTGTCGAAACCGCCGTCGCCAAATCGTAGATCTGCCAGCGCGTCGCTTCGTGCTTGCGCGCCACCTCGGATACCTGGGCACCGGGTAACAGACTCTCGGCGACGATCCGAGCTCTCTCAGCTTCCGAACGCACGCGGCGCCCCGATGGTCCTTCAAGAACCTCCAGCCGGCTCACCGGCCCTACCGATGAGCCGTCCAAATGGACGTCCTTTTTGCTGTCCAATCCCATCCCAAACCTCCGTCCAAGCCGGAGGCTTCTTTCGCAAAGCTATACCGATCCCGAAGCAAGGGTTCCGGCTAAGCGCTTACCCTCAAGAATCGGCTTGCTCTTTTCCTGGCGCACGGCGCGCCGCTCGTCGGCGCCGCAGCCATTGATGGCGCGCTCGATCTCGAAGAACGCATCGAGGCGTCTGACCGCCTCCAGCGCGATCGGAGAGACCGGTTTGCCCCTGCCTTCCCTGGCGTTCTTCTCGATGTCGGCCCAGCTCGAAGAAGCCCCGCCGCGCATGGGCGAAGCAAAACGCCGGCGTAATCGGCAGCACCTTCTTCTGCGGATCGAACAGCGGCTCGAAGCCGTTGTAGCAATCGGCTTGCAGGATACCGGCGAAGGCGGCCAGATGCTTCTGTGGATGCTCGCCTCGACGGTCGCTCGAGGCGTAATAGACCGCCGCCGGCGGCGCAGGTCCGGCGAAGGGCCGGTCATCCCGCACATATGTCCAGATCCGACCGGTCTTGCACTTGCCCTTCGCCAGGATGCGGATGGTGGTGTCGTCGCCATGCAGGCGCTCGGCAGCAAGCACATGGCGTTCGATCAAGTGGAAGAGCGGCATGACGGCGAAGGTCCCGTGGCCGACCTGGTCGGCCAGTGTCGACAACGGCAGGTCTTCCTTAAAGCGCGCACTCTGGCGATTGAGCGGGATGTGCATGCCAAATGTCGAACAGGATCGTCGCCAGCAATTGTGGGCCGATGAAGCCGCGCGGTGTGGCATGGAACGGCGCGGGCGGCTGGCTGATCTTCTCGCAATCGCGGCAGGTGAACTTTTCCCGCACCGTCTCGACGACCTTGAAGCGACGCGGGATCTCCTCCAGCGTCTTGGTCACATCCTCGCCGATCTTCGCCAGCCGCGATCCACCGCAGCAGGCACAGGTCGTCGGAGCCTCGATAACGACGCGCTCGTGTTCGATGTCATCCGGCCATGGCTTGCGCACCGGCCGCTTGCGCATGAAGGGGCGGACGTTCTGCGTCTTCGCCGCTGCGGCCTGCGCGGCAAGCTCATCCTCGCTCGCCGTGGTGACGAGTTCTTCGAGCTCCAATTCCAACTGCTCGATCAGCCGCGCCGTGCGCTCGGAGCGCTGCCCGTACAGTTCGCGTTTGAGCTTCTCGATCCGCAACTCGAGATGCGCGATCAGCGCCGCGTTGTCCGACAGCTTCGCCCGCGCGTTCCTGCACCTGCAAAGCCAGGCTCGGAAAGCCGCGCCGCATATCGGTATGGCCCGTCGCCAGCCATACCCGCACGCCAGAGGGGATCGGAATCATCGCAGCGCCCTCAACACCGCCGACACCAGCAAGGGCGGCGCCGACCCGCAAATCCTGATCCGTCCGCTCCCCGTCAATTCCACCACGATCACTTCACCGGACGGTGCCGCTTCCTTGATCGGCTCCGCTTCCATCGCCGCTTCCACAAAGCCCTGGTCAGCAAGGTCCTGGCGAAGCCGACGCCGCCAGGTGTAAATCAGCCCCGTTGAAATATCGTGATCCCGCGCAACCTGCGCCACACACGATCCCGGCGCAAAGGCCGCATAGAGATGTTTGATTGCCTCGCTCCAGGGCATGCCAAGGATCTCATTGCAGGTCTGCGCTCGCGCCCCACGGGCCGCGCATAGGATCGCGATTGCGGCCAGGGCTGCGATGCCTCCCTCAATTCACCGATCATTGTCGGCACAGGTTCTATACGGGATCCGCGACAAACGTCTGCGCAGTGACGAAGCCCTCGACCGAGGGTTGGCCTATGTTTCCTCCCCCAGGGCAATCTGCCGATCGGAGACGTCATGATGCCCAGAAGATCGCGCTTGCAACGTGCGAGGGCCGCGTGCTCGCAGTAGCGAGACAGTTCGCGCCCGCTGGATTATTGTTCAGCCGCACCCGGCCGCCATGCCGGACTTCCGCGTATCGGCGCAACAATTCCGTGAGCGGCTCAGATGCTGCCGCTCACGGTTGACCCTCGTGGTGAGAGGCTCAGCTATGAAGCGCGCTGCATACGTTCGACACTCTGAGCTATGTGGTTTCCCGCATCGTCCGCTACCTTGAGGGACATATCGGCGATCCGGCGGCTGGTTTCCATTGCGCTGCGGATTGCGTCGCGCACCGAATCGGTCTGCACGACTGCCAAATCGTGAGGAGTTCGACAGCGCCAGAGTTCGTTCATTCTGTCCATGCTCCTATCGATCTGCTGTCGAACGAACTCAAAGTACTCGCGCGAGGCCCCGTTCATCCCTTTGGCGACGGCACTCGCAGAATACATGATTGCTCCGGCGTTGCGGGCCGAGCGTTCCGTCGCCCGTTGCGCTTCATCGCCCGTCAAACCGAACGTGCGACCAAGCTGGTCAGTAGAGCGGCCCATCATGGCGGTCGCCACCTCGACCCCGACGCGGCACGAGTTTTGCAGCAACTCTAAGTTCTGTTGCAGCAAATCGGTGCTGGCTTGGGCGACTTCCTCGCCGGCCTGGGTTCGTCTGGTCTGCTCCGCCGTCTTCTCGCCGGCGCTTTCCTTTTTTTGGGCGGACTTTTCGTCCTGGCGTAGATCGGCCATGTCTGTTGCTCCGTCGCTTGGTTTCGTTGGTGAGGCAGGACCCCGAGGTCTCCGTGACGGATGCGATCCTGCGCAAGAAAACGCGGTCCCGTCCGGGGCTAGTGTTTCAAGACCTGAGTGGACACACTTGCATTATGTCTTGACATCTTAGACGTCAGAAAACGAAGGAAGTGACCGAGAGCTTTGTCGAGCCACAACAAACTCTCTCATGTGAAACGCCGGACGACAACCTGTCAAAGTTGGTAGTTGAATGAAGGCGATGGACGGAACTGCGTTGAAGCGCAGCAATGCAAAATGGCATCGAGTTCAATTCGAGAGTCAGCAGCCTGCATCGATCGACTTTACGGCAAGGTCGGGTGACCTTGCCCCTCAGGCTTAATCCAGTTTGAAGTTCGCTCTGGCCCAAGACGAGGACCAGAGCATGAAGCGCAGTTTTGCGGAAGAGCAGATCATCGGGATCTTGAAGGAGCACGAGGCCGGGATTTCGGTGGCCGATCTGTGCCGCAAGCACGGCGTCAGCGACGCCAGCATTTACAAATGGAAGGCCAGATTCGGCGGGATGGACGTCTCGGAGGCCAAGCGACTGCGGTCGCTGGAAGACGAGAACACGAAGCGGAAGCGGCTTCTGGCAGACGCCATGTTGGACAATGCGGCGCTGAAGGATCTCGTGGGAAAGAATGTATGACCCGCCCCGCCCGTGCAAGGTCGTTCAATGAGGACGATGCAGTCTGCACAAATGTATCCGGCCTCTTGCAAGTGGGCCGCTGTTGCGGCCAGGCCATGATGAGATCCGCGCGTGCCGTTCCCAGATAAATGGTTCGGGCTCGAAGCCCGCTTTTTTGCACAGGGTTTACGGCGCGCCGATCGACTGTTTCGTCATCACCTTCACGAACCTCGCAGTCTGGAACAAACGGGATCAGCTAAAGGCCGGATCCCGTCGTTCATAGCTTGCGCCGGGCTTGGTCATCACCACCCATGCGATCCGCGCAATCTTGGCCGCCAAGCCGCCGAGCGCGACACCAAACGTCTCACGACCCGTCTCAAGTTCGCCGCGTTGCGCCAGAGCGCATGCGTGGAAGACGTCGATTTGCGCACGCCACGCGGTATCGATCGCGCCGTCTTCGCCAGGCTCGTCGGCGGCGACTGGATCGACCGCAACGAGAACCTGCTCGTCACAGGGGCAACCCGGCTCGGCAAGAGCTGGATTGCCTGCGCCCTCGGCCACAAGGCCTGCCGCGACAATCGTTCGGTCCAGTATCACCGCGTCCCGCGCCTGTTCGAGGCGTTCGCCCTGGCTCGCGGCGACGGCCGATATGGCCGGCTGCTCAAAACCATCGGCCGCGTTCAACTTCTGATCCTCGATGATTGGGGCCTGTCAGTTCTAAATCCGCCCGAACGGCGCGACCTTCTGGAGATCCTCGATGATCGCCACGGTCGCGCCTCCACCATCGTCACCAGTCAGGTCCCTGTTGAACATTGGCACGACGTTATCGGCGACCCAACCCTCGGCGACGCCATCCTGGACCGCCTCGTTCACAACGCTCACCGCCTTCAACTCTCCGGAGAAAGCATGCGAAAACAAAACGCCCGCAATCACACTCTTGATGCCAACTCAAACCCCTGAACCAATCACCCATGTCGGTCAAAGCCGCTGCTCACGATCGCGCGAAATCCCTGCTCACCATCGCGTGAAATCACCGCTCACCATCAGCGAAATGCGCATCAGAGCCCCGATTGGATGCCGATCACCCCGAAAACGGGGTCCTTATTCCATGCCGAAACACAATCGGAGACGTATTGGGTCCTCGTTCAACGGAATCGACGATCCCCTACCTGAAACTTGCCACGGAGGACCTGCGCGCAATCGCCCTAGAGATCCCGGGACAGGAGGTGCGCTCATGAACGCTTGGCCCGACACCGATGGTAGAACGATTGCCCGTTATCTTGGTCAGCTCCGGCTACGCTGCTCGAACAGTCCGATCTATTACCGTCAGGCGCTCCGAACCTTCCAGGAAGTGGTTATCCGGGATCAGCGCACACCCGGCCAGCTTGGCCGAGAAGTGCTCGAAACGTGGTTGCGCGAATATGCCATACACTGGCCCATGGCGACGCTGCTGCATCGCGCCCGCATCGTCAATCGCTTCCTCGACTTCCTCGTGGGGGAAGCGCTGATCGTCAGCAATCCCATTGCTGATTTGCGTGCCGAGTACCATGCGAAAAGCGACAAGGCGATCGTACGAGCGCTGCTCGCGCCCGATCCCGATCAGGCACTTGAAGCGCTGCGGCAGTTCCAGCCGTTTGGAAGTGTTCTCGGCGACCTCATGCGCAACCATATCGCGCTGATGCAGGCGAGAGGTTATCGCTATCAGACACAGGCTCGCTGGTTCTGGCGGTTCGATCGCTTCTTGCAGGCGCATCCGGAGTTGGCGGGAGAGCCGGTATCGACCATGTTGCTGCATTGGGCGGCCGCGCGATCAACCGCCAACCATGCCGACGAATGCGAAAAGCTCGCTCGCGCCTTGGCCAAGGCGCAGCATCATCTCGATCCCGGTAGCAAGCCAAGACGCCCGGATCCGCGTCCCGCACAGCAGGTCGCGCGGCAATGGCGTCGGCCCTATATCTACAGCCCGGAAGAGGTTCGCCGTCTCCTGGATATCGCTCGAGCCTAACCATTCTCCACGTTCACCGTTACGGCCGATCAGTCTCTACACCATGCTGGTCCTGACCTATTGCGCGGGATTGCGGCTGGGCGAACTCGCACGCTTGGACCTTGCTGACATCGATCTTCAGGTCGGCACGATTACCGTCCGGGAGACGAAGTTCTGTGTTTCGGCATGGAATAAGGGCTCTGCGTATTGCCGCATCTGCAAATGTTACCCTGATGGCGCCATTGCCGATGACGATCCGATGTCGATTGATCGGCCGCGCCAGATGGCTTTCCCGGCTTGCTCGACGAGAGGGGCTGTGGGCGGGTCGGGCCCTACATAGCCCGAGCCGTCCACAACCCCGGGCAATGGGGCAGCGGTCGTGGCGCCCGCAAGCGGCTCCTCCGCGAGCAACTGCTCGGCCGTCTTCCGTCTAAGCGCCCTCAGCAGGCGCTGCACGATCGAATGCTGTCTCGTCCCGAACTCCTCTGGGTGATTCTCGCTCAGCCGGCCGACAATTGCGAGCGCCGTCAGCTGCGGCTGCTCTGCGAGCCAGGCTTCGATCGCAGCAAGATGCGGGTCGAGCTTGGACGGCATGCGAACTCTGGTCTTATAGGGCCGACGAATTCGCCGGTGCGTGGCACGCGGCTCGCCGACGGTCACCGTCTTGCCGAGCGTCTTCGCGAACGTCGCCGCGGTCGCTGGCAGGGCGCTAGTGTGAGCCGGTTGCAGGCCGCGCGCCTGTCCGGCACGACGATCGACGCGATTACCTAGTTCCTCCTGGGTTGCGCGAATCTCCGCCAACAGCGCGACCGGATCGAGCGAGCGATACTGATCGCGGAGCCGCTTCTTCACGGCCGCGGTCACCTTGGGATGCGCCAATGCACGCTCATAGGGCGTCGATGGGAGATGATAGCGCTTGATCACTTTAGCCCCTTCGCGACGCTTCTCCTTCAGCTTGAACGACGGCTGGAAGAAGTTGACGTAGAGGCGTGCCGCCGCATAGAGGCGGCCCATCATACGCGCCGTCTCGACGCCATCGAAGCGGCCATAGCCCATGAGGCGGCGGACGACGGCACCATTCTTCTGCTCGACGAACGCCTGATCGTTCTTCTTGTACGCGCGCGAGCGCGTCACTTCGAGCTTCTGTTCGCGACACCATGGCACGACGACATCGTTCATGAAGGCGCTGTCGTTGTCGAAGTCGACGCCGCGCAACAGCCACGGGAACAGGGTCTGTGCGCGGTTGATCGCCTCGACGACCAGCGAACCTTCCCGCGTCAGCAGCGGCAGACACTCCGTCCAGCCGGTGGCGACATCGACCATCGTCAGGGTTTGGATGAACGAGCCAGCCACCGACGTGCCGCCATGGGCGACCATATCGACCTCGCAGAAGCCGGGCACCGGGCTGTTCCAGTCATTGAACGTGCGGATCGGGACCTCGCGCCGGATTGCCGAATAGAATCCGGCACGGCGCCGTCTGCCGCCGCTCGCTGCGATCTTCACATCGACGAGCAGGCGATCGATGGTGGCGGCGCTGATGGCCAGAACACGATCACGGTCCGACTGGCCAAGCTGCAATCGGCCATGTTGCTCGAGAGCAGGCAGCAAGGTCGGGATCATCACCTTGAGCCGCTTACCGCACACTCGATCCGACGCCTCCCACAGCGCTGTCATCGCATCCTTGACCGTCGCGCCATATCTACGCTTGCGCTCTTGCGGTGCCTCGACCTTGTCCGGCCCAACTGTCTCGCGTGGCCGAAGTGCACGTACCGCATGCTTGCGATGCCAGCCCGTGACGGCGCACAGCTCGTCTAGGATCCGTCCCTTCTCGAGCCGCCCGCTCGACCGATAACGCTCGGCCAGCGCGGATGTGATCTCGCGCTTTGCGCGCATGCTGATCTTCCCTGCCATAGCCGCCACCGAACTGATTCGGCAGCTCCGCCCCAGACTCGACAGGGAAGTTGTCCGGTAACATTTTTAGTGAGGCAATGCGCTCTGAGCAATTTTGGTGCAGCACTGGTCAAGTGGCGCCGATTAGCCGAGCCTGCAGTAAGTCGAGCTTAGCGCGTCCGTACATTTGGCGCTTGACCAGTTTGAGCTTGGTGATCTGGCCTTCGGTCTGGCCGTTGGACCAGGACGTCGTGATCGCTGCGCTGACGGCGGCCTTGTCCTTGATGACGCCATTGGCGAAAGACATGACGAGGCTTGCGCATGCTCGTTTCAACCATGGTTCAAGCTCTCCGTGGGCCTTCTTGCGGATCATCGCATGGAAAGTGGCTATGATCTCTCGAGCTTCCACCAGGAGAGGAACGCCTTGCTCAATCGCCGCAATGGTGACGGTCTCTGACTTTGATAGCGTATCGCGGCCATTGGTCATCAGGCGGGCGATCGTTCTCGCGGATGGTACCCGCTGCAGGCTCTGAGCATCGGGCGTTTCGGCACGCCGACGGCGTGTCGCCCATTCGGCAACGACTCGCACCGAGCCTCTAAATCCCTGCGCCTTGAGGCGACGCCAAAGGTCGGCGCCATTACAATGGCCAGCGGCCCACTGAACTTCGAGCCATGGCAGGTAGTGCTCGAGCGAGCTCTCGCGCACCCTGAACACGTCGGATCGCTGACCTCGCAATACCCTGCGGATGAGGCCCCGGCTATGGCCGGTGAGCCGTACGATCTCCTTTATGGAGACGTCCGTCTCAGCCTGTTTGAGAATTGCCGCGTTGGTGTCTTCTCGCCGAAGATAGCCCTCATATTGAATGCGCTCGGCGGCGGTCAACAAGTTGGGATTTATGGTGGCGGAGCCGACCGCGATCCGGACCTGGCGCATGGATTTGCGTACCGCATCCAGGAAGGCGTGGCTGGCGTTCTCCATGAGGTGCCAACGGTCGGCGACCTGGGTGGCGTGCGGGAGTGCCTTGGCCGCAGCAAGGGCGTAACCGCCGCCGCGGTCGCGCGCGACCACAGCGATTTGTGGCTGCCCCGCGAGCCAGGCCTGCGCAGTGGCTGGCTCTCTGTCGGGTAAGAGAGTGATCGGTCGTCGCCGCTCGAGGTCACAGATAATCGTTCCGTACCGCTGATTGCGCCGCCAGGCCCAATCGTCGATGCCGATAACGCTCGGCGCAGCAAAGGGCGGACACCCGCGCTTTCTAACCACCCGAAGCAATGTGTCGTTGCTCACGGGCAGCATAAGTCGACGGGCAAAACTCGCCGCCGGGCGGCCACCCAAGGCAAGGCCAAGGTGATGGACGATCAGATCGAGCCGGGTCGTTCGCCGCGCCCACGGTGCCAGAGCGCCGTCGTCGAAGCGCTCAGTGAAAATACGCCGACCGCACAGAACAGTAACGCAGCGGAAGCGGCGCGCCACGACCACCAGGCGAACCTGCCGCCCCGCAAGCGGCAGATCGGTTAAACGCCGCTGATATCGGCTATGGATCCGCCCAGAACTGGTCCCGCATCCGGGACAGAGACTCGTCCCGCTCGTGGGACGCACGGTGATCACGGTCGTAGCGCCATCACAAAAGGCGCTTTCCACGTCAAACCCGTGAGGGACCAGAGCCGACGGACGTAGGGCTCGCTGCATCATATTGATTCCTTTGTGAAACCAACGCGAGCCGACGCTTGAACTTCATCAAAAGTGATGGTGTGGAACGGCCCTTCGAACCGGCATCAAAAGTGCCTAACGTGGTCGCGTAGAGAGGCGCCACAAAGGAAGGACCGTTCCATGGAGAAGATTATCACGGTGGGTTTGGATTTGGCCAAGTCGATCTTTCAAGTTCACGGCATCGCCGAAAACGGGAAAGTCTTGGTTCGTCGCACATTGCGGCGATCGCAGGTTCTGCCCTTCTTTCGGAGCCTTCCAGCTTGCTTGGTAGGTATGGAGGCCTGTACGAGTGCCCATCACTGGGCACGCGAGATCGCGGCGCTGGGCCACGCTGTCCGCATGATGCCGCCAGCCTACGTGAAGCCTTACGTCAAACGAAACAAGACCGACGTGGCGGATGCTGAAGCCATTTGTGAGGCGGTCACCCGCCCGACAATGCGGTTCATACCGGTGAAGACTGCCGAACAACAAGCGGCCAGCATGATTTTGCGAACGCGAGAGCTGCTGATGAGGCAGCGCAGCCAGACTGCAAATGCCCTACGTGCTCATATGGCCGAATTGGGCATTATCGCCGGCACAGGCATGGCAAGCATCGCAAAACTCCTGGTGCTTCTCCGGGACGAAAAAGACAATAGGATCCCCGGCGCCGCCCGCTTTGCCTGATCCAGTTCGCTGAACAGATTGAGTTGCTTACAATCCGCATAGAGAAGCTCGACAGCGAGATTTTGGCTGCCGTCAGACAGGACCCCGATGCCAGGCGCCTGATGAGCATTCCGGGGGTCGGTCCTCTCATCGCCGCTACCGTTCGGACATCGGTCTCGGATGCTCGCAGTTTTGCGACCGCACGAGATTTTGCGGCTTGGACGGGGCTCACACCGAGGGCACAGTCGAGCGGCGGAAAAGAAAGGCTCGGCGCGATATCAAAGCGTGGAAATCGGCACCTACGGACGCTCTTGATCGTTGGTGCGACCTCTATCATCAAGCTTGCTAAACGAGGCTTGAAAGTCCCACTCTGGATTCGGACCATGCTGCAAAGACGGGCCGTCAAGCTCATAGCGGTGGAGTTCGCCAATAGCTTGCGCGCACCATCTGGGCCTTGCTGGTCAGAGGCGGCATCTATCATGCGTCGCGTGCAATGCTGAAACCTAATCTTAAGAAGTCTCCGGCGGAAGAAGAAAGCTGCCGAGGAGGCAAGGTGCAAATCTGGATGAACCCCGAATAACGTCATTCCCGGTAGCAATCAGACCGCCTGACTCACTGCGCTTCGAGCGCGAGAAATTGATTGGGCGATTGCTTCTGCGGATATCATCGTGGCCAGCGGCCAGGCGCCGCTTCACAGGCCGAACATATGACCGCACCGCCATCCCTTGTTCAACCAGCGAAAGATCTTGCAGCCCGGGCCGTTCCACATATGAGTCAGAGCCAATATTGCAGGCCGAATGACAATCTATGCGCGTCAGGGCATCCGGCTTGATCGGGCGACACTGGGCAACTGGTCCGGCCGCGCCTGCTTCCATCTTCAGCCTATCGCGGACCACATGCGCCAGCGCCTAGCCATGGCGGATCGTCTGTTCATGGATGAAACCACGGCGCCGGTGCTCGATCCCGGGCGAGGCCACACGAAGAAGGGGTACTTCTGGGCGATCGTCTCCGACGACCGCGGCCACAGCGGCCCAAGTCCGCCGATCGTGCTGTTCCGATATGCCCCCGGTCGCAGCGGTGCCTTTGCGGAGCAGTTCCTGGATGGCTTTTGCGGACACTTCCTGCAATGCGATGCCTATGACGCTTATGACCGGCTGACCGAAGTCGCTCGACCGCAAGGGCCGTGGACGCTCGTGCATTGCTGGAGCCATTTGCGCCGGCGCTTCGTCAAATTGGCCCGTACCAGCAAATCGCCGATCGCCGACGCCGCCGTTCGGCACATCGCACAGCTTTACGCCATCGAAGCCATGGTGCGCGGCTCATCGCCGGACATCCGGCTGGCCGCGCGCAGGGAGCACTCGCTGCCCATAATCGCCGCGTTAAAGACTTGGTTCGAGAAACAGCTGTCGATGATCTCCAGCGGTTCGACGCTCGCCGAGGACATCCGGTACGCGCTCAATCACTGGCAGGGGCTGACCCGCTTCTTCGAAGACGGGCGCCTCGAGCTCGACACGAACCCGGTCGAGAACGCCATCCGGCCAGTTTGCCTGACCAGGAAAAATGCGCTCTTCGCCGGTCATGAAATCGGGACAGAAAACTGGGCCTTGCTCGAGTCGCCGCCGATCGCCCCCTCGACCTATCACGCCCAGGTGGCCAAGCGGCGAGATCCCGCCAGGCTGTCGGCGCGCGCCCGGCAGGATGCTGCGCTGAAGATCGAGGTCCGGCGCGTCTTCTATCAGAACTTCGGCGTGTACGGCGTGCGCAAGGTCTGGCGGCAGCTCAAGCGTGAAGGGTTCGATGTTGCCCGTTGTACCGTGACGCGACTGATGCGGGACATGGGCCTACAAGGGGTCATCCGCGGCAAGCCCGTCAAGACCACGATCAGCGACAAGGCCGCGCCATGCCCGCTGGATCACGTCAACCGCCAGTTCAAGGCGCCGAGGCCGAACGTCCTCTGGCTCTCCGACTTCACCTATGTCGCGACCTGGACCGGCTTCGTCTACGTCGCCTTCGTCATCGACGCCTATGCCCGCAGGATCGTGGGCTGGCGAGCCTCGCGCACGGCGCATGCAGGCTTCGTGCTCGATGCGCTGGAGCAGGCATTGCATGATCGACGGCCGGTCCATCGTGGCGGGCTCGTGCATCATAGCGATAGGGGCAGCCAATACGTATCCATTAAGTACTGCGGATTCCGGGGATTGCGGCCAGAGATTCCGATTGAACGCGACCATGCATTCCGATCGAAGGCGGCCACCTGTTCCGACGAAGGCGGCCGGGGTGTCGTTGCCGGCATGAGGAGTTGGGTCAGGTTTTCTTCGCGGCGTCAAGATTGGCGCGTTGGGCAGTTATTTTCCGCATGCTGTCTCCTTTGAGGATGAGGCGGTGAGCGTTGTGGACGAGGCGGTCGAGGACGGCGTCGGCGATGGTCGGGTCGGCGATGATCTCATGCCAATTTTCGATCGGTACCTGGCTGGTGATGATGGTCGATCCGCGCTGGTGACGATCGTCGACGACTTCGAGGAGATCGCGACGCTGCTCGCCGGTAATCGGAGCGAGGCCCCAGTCGTCGAGGATGAGCAAATCGACCCTCGATAACGTCTTGAGGAGCCGCGCATAGCGTCCGTCGCCGCGGGCGAGCGCAAGAGCTTCGAACAGCCTTGGCAGACGATGGTATAAGACCGATCGATTATCGCGGCATGCCTTGTGACCGAGCGCGCAGGCGATCCAGCTCTTGCCGACGCCGGTCGGCCCGGTGATGAGCAAATTTTGCTTGCGGCCGATCCAATCGCCATCGACGAGCTTGGCAAAGAAGGCGCGGTCGATGCCGCGCGGAGCGCGCAGATCGACATCTTCGACGATTGCGGCCTGCCGTAGCGAGGCAAACTTCAGGCGTACGATGAGCCTTTTGTTCTCTCGCTCAGTTGCTTCGCGATCGATCATCAGGCCGAGGCGCTGCTCGAAGGTCAGCGCGGTGACGTCCGGTTGGCGTTGCTGATCATCGAAGGCCTTCGCCATTCCGGCGAGCCCGAGAGCGGCGAGACGTTCGTGGGTATGATTGCTGAGCATAATGCCTCCTTGTTGCTGGTCAGTGGTAGTAGCCGCTCGTGCTGGATGGGATCGGCGTCGGGGGTGGTGTCGGGAAGGAAGGACTTGTCCAGGCCGGTCTTGAGGATCGAGGCAATCGACCGATAGCTCGCTGAGCCGATGCTGATCCCGCGGCGGCAAGCGGCTTCGAGACGTTGCGTCCCATAGGTCTTTTCCAACCGCAGGATGCCGAGACAGGATCGGAAGCCCTGCTCGGGATGCGGCTTTGTCCGCATGATCGCCTCGCACAGCGCGATTGTGGACGGACCGACTTTCTCAGCGGCGGCCAGCAGACGCGCCGGCGTCCAGAAGGCGTATCGGCGATGCGCGCTCGGCATGTGCTCGGGGATCGTGGTGTGGCGGCGCTTCACCCCCGAGCGTGCATGGCTGGCGATGCGGGTGCCGCGATGGAACACCTCGATGGTGGCTTCGGTGGCCCGAACCTCGACAACCTGGCGGATCATGCGGGATGGCACCGAGTAGAAGTGTCCCTGAACTTCGACATGGTAATCCGGCGCCACACGGGCACGACGCCATTCGGCGTACTGATAGGCCTCGGCCGGCAGCGGCATCAGGGCCGGACGATCGATGGTGTCGAAGAACTCGCGGCGGCTGGCACCGAGCTTGCGCATCAGGCGGGCGTTGAGTTGGTCGACCAGGATGCGGATCGCAACATTCAACTCGGCGAGCGAGAAGAAGCGCCGGTTGCGCAGCCGCGCCAAAATCCATCGCTGGACGATAAGAACCGCCGCCTCCACCTTGGCCTTGTCGCGCGGCTTGCGGGGCCGCGCCGGCATAATGGTGGTGCCGTAATGGGCGGCAAGATCTTGGTAGGTCCGGTTGACGCCTGGCTCGTAGCGGCTCACCACCGTCACCCCGGCCTTCAGATTGTCGCAGACGAGCGCCTTCGGCACCCCGCCCAGGAAGGTGAGCGCATCCACATGGGCGCCGATCCAGTCGGGCAGCGCCTCGCTGAACCGGGCTTGGGCAAAGGTGTAATTCGACGCTCCCATGACCGCGACGAAGATCTTGGCGGCGCGCACCTCCCCGGTGAGCCCGTCGAACACCGGCATGGTATCGCCGGCGAAGTCCACGAACAGCTTTTCGCCGGCCGCGTGGGTCTGCCGCATGGTCGCCGTGATGCCGTGGCGCCATTCGACGTAGAGGTCGCAGAACCGGCTGTAGCCGTAGCCGTCGGGATGATGGGCGCGGTATTCCTCCCACAGCAGTGCCAGCGTTACGCTGCGGCGGCGCAACTCGGCATGGACATGCCCCCAATCCGGAAGCGGCTTCGATCGTGGCGGGTTGTAGCCGGCCGGCGCAAACAGCTTGCGCTCCAGGGCTGTGTCGTCGAGCTCCTCCGGGATCGGCCAGGTGATGCCGATCACCGCGGCCCGGCGGACATACTCCGCGATCGCCGTGCGACCGATCCCGACCGATCGGGAGATCACCCGATCGCTCACCCCACAGGCATACTTCAGGCGTAGAACTTCTCGAATCTTCCGCATCGGCAATCTCTCGGCGGGCATCGGACCTCCCATTGCGTCAACCGCAAAAGGAGGGACCTTGCCCCGTTCAGATTGCCGACAACGCCCCCCGTCTCACCCTATCAACAGGGTGGCCGCATTCGTTCGGATCGGGTGGCCGCTTTCGATCGGAATCGGTGGCCGCCTTCCGTCGGAATCGGTGGCCGCTTTGCCCCGGATTCCGCATTAAGTACACCGAGCGCCTGGCCGAAGCCGGCGTGGAGCCCTCCGTCGGCAGCGTCGGAGACTCCTATGACAATGCTCTCGCCGAAACGATCAATGGACTTTACAAGGCGGAGGTGATCCATCGGCGCGGACCATGGCGCAGCTTCGAGGCCGTCGAGTTCGCGACGCTGGAATGGGTGGACTGGTTCAACAACCGAAGGCTCCTGGAGCCGATCGGCAACATCCCGCCGGCCGAAGCCGAGCAACGCTACTACGCCATGATGGAACACTCCGCCATGGCGGCATAACTTAAACCAAATGGCCTCCGGCAAACCCGGGGCGGTTCACTCCGAGGTCCTGAAGCCTATGAACTACATGCTCAGGCGCTAGGACGACTTCGCCCGCTTCCTCGAGGATGGCAGGATCTGCTTGACCAACAATTGCGCTGAGCGCGCATTGAGGGGCATCGCATTGGGAAGGCGCAACTGGACCTTCGCCGGCAGCCAGCGTGGCGCCGACCGTGCCGCCATCATGCTGACGATGATCAGGACCTGTCGCCTCAACGACGTCGATCCCAAGGCCTGGCTCGCCGACGTCCTCGCCCGTATCGCCGATCTTCCCGCGTCGCGTCTGCACGAACTGCTGCCCTGGGAATGGAAGCTCCTGCGCCAAGCCGACAAGCCCGCCGGTCAGCAGGCCCCCTGACCTTCACGCAACGCCGCATAGCGTTTCTTGGTCAGACATCACTCTTAATTATCCATCTATCTCGACCAGATATACCGGTAGGACAGCATCCGCCGATCGCGCCGCGGTCTGCTCTCGGTAAAGCTTCTTTTCATCGGCATTGGACAGTCGCACGCCCAAAGTTGCGAGTTCGTCACAAA